>JBLHSG010000004.1:0-146077 GCA_047626725.1 Ascidiaceihabitans sp. | reverse complement strand
CATGGTCACGCAGCAGGTCGGCGACCTTGTTGATGAAATTGTGCTGCCCGGCGCGCGCACTCTCACAAAGCCCGCCTTCGAGGAAAAATCGCACTGTCTTTGGCTTGTTCATTTCGGGACGCTATGCGGTTCTCCGCCCCGCGACAAGCCTGCCACACTTGTGTCGCCCAACCGACGCCGCCATACAGAATACCAAGCGATAGAGCAGGAGACAAAGACATGGCGCAGACAGAATTTCCCGGCTGGCACGGCACCACTATCATCGGCGTCAAAAAAGACGGCGAGGTCGTGATTGCAGGCGATGGGCAAGTATCCTTGGGTCAAACCGTCATCAAAGGTACCGCGCGCAAAGTACGCCGCTTGTCTCCGGGTGGGTTTGACGTGGTGTGTGGATTTGCCGGATCAACGGCAGATGCATTCACGTTACTGGAACGCCTAGAGGCAAAGCTAGAGGCAACACCAGGTCAATTGGCCCGCGCATCTGTCGAATTGGCCAAAGACTGGCGCACAGACAAATACCTGCAAAAACTAGAAGCCATGCTGATCGTCACCGACGGAAACGAACTGCTGATCATCACAGGGGCAGGGGACGTTTTGGAACCTGAACACAACGTCGCGGCCATCGGATCTGGCGGTAATTTTGCCCTCGCCGCTGCACGCGGAATGATGGACAGTGACCGCGATGCCGAAGCCGTAGCGCGCGATGCGATGGCCATTGCCTCGGACATCTGCGTGTACACAAACGGAAACCTGACAGTGGAAAGCATCAAAGCATGACCGATCTGACACCTCGCGAAATCGTATCTGAATTGGACCGCTTTATCATTGGTCAAAACGACGCCAAGCGCGCCGTGGCCGTGGCCATGCGCAACCGGTGGCGCCGTCAGCAATTGGGCGATGATTTAAGGGACGAAGTGTACCCGAAAAACATCCTGATGATCGGACCCACCGGTGTTGGAAAAACCGAAATCAGCCGCCGACTGGCCAAGCTCGCCAAGGCGCCGTTCCTAAAGGTAGAGGCGACAAAGTTCACCGAGGTCGGGTATGTTGGGCGTGATGTCGAACAAATCATTCGCGACCTGATGGACAGTGCCATTGCCATGACCCGCGAACAAATGCGCGAAGACGTCAAAGCAAATGCCCGTCACGCAGCAGAAGAACGCGTTATCGATGCAATCGCAGGTTCCGAAGCCCGCGCAGGCACACGTGATATGTTCCGCAAAAAACTGAACTCAGGTGAACTGGACGACACGGAAATCGAACTTGAGGTCGCAGATACATCCAGCCCGTTCCCAGCGATGGATATCCCCGGTCAACCGGGTGGTAACATGGGCATGATGAACCTTGGCGATATTTTCGGCAAAGCCATGGGTGCCCGCACAACGCGTCGCAAATTGAAGGTATCAGAAAGCTACGAATTGCTGATTGGAGAAGAGGCAGACAAGCTTCTCGACGATGAAACAGTGACCCGCGCCGCGTTAGAAGCAGTCGAACAAAACGGTATCGTTTTTCTAGACGAAATCGACAAAGTTTGCGCCCGTTCTGATGCACGCGGCGGCGATGTCAGTCGTGAAGGCGTGCAGCGCGATTTGCTACCTTTGATCGAAGGAACCACAGTCAGCACAAAGCACGGCGCGGTCAAAACCGATCATATTCTGTTCATCGCGTCTGGCGCATTTCACATCGCAAAACCGTCTGATCTATTGCCTGAATTGCAGGGGCGTCTGCCAATCCGTGTTGAACTGCGCGCCTTAACCGAAGAAGATTTCGTGCGTATTTTGACGGAAACTGACAACGCGTTAACCCGCCAGTACACCGCCCTCATGGGCACAGAAGACGTGACCGTAACGTTCGAAAACGACGGGATCAAAGCATTGGCAAAAATCGCGGCAGACGTAAACCAAAGCATCGAAAACATCGGCGCGCGACGTCTGTACACCGTGATGGAACGCGTCTTTGAGGAACTTTCGTTTGGCGCACCTGATCGCGCGGGCGACAAAGTTGTCGTAAACGCAGATTTTGTCGAAGCAAACTTGGGCGAGCTGACAAGGTCTACAGACCTAAGCCGCTACGTTCTTTAGCTGGTCACATCCGACACGCTACGATAAGTCTTGGGCCAGAATTGTATCAAAAGGTCCAAGATGCGTCGGTTTATTTTAGCAGCGTTCGTCGTGTTGGCAGGGTGTTCTGATCGCACTCATGCCCCGATTGTACCTGCCGCGCTGACCATCGGCACCAATAAAACCGTCTTTGTCGGCACCACGCGCAAACGCGATCCAAACGGCACGTTTGGTATCCATCGATCTAACGTTTTGCAGTTGCTAGAGCTTGAAGTCTCTATCCCGCCAAAACGCGATCTGGGCACCATTTCTGATGGTTTCGAAAAACCAAATCCGGTCAAAGATTTTGTGATTGGGTCACAGAAATCTTTTGCGAAACCGACCGACTTTCAAGCTGCATTGCGCCGTAAATCTGATGTCTTGAACGAAGTTACGGTGTTTGTTCACGGCTATAATTATAGCTTTTCGGATTCAGCATTTCGGATCGCACAGTTGGCACATGATTTGGAATTGCCCAGCACGATGGTATCCTATGCGTGGCCAAGTCGGGGCAATGTTCTTGGCTATGAATACGACGCCGACAGTGCTTTGTTTGCGCGTGACGGATTGCAAGATTTGTTGGAAAACATCAAAGCCAGCGGCACTGAAAGCATCGTTTTGGTCGCGCATTCTATGGGCGGCAATGTCGCGATGGAAACCCTGCGGCAACTGGAAATCAAAGAGCCCGGCTGGTCATCGCGCAACATTTCTGGTGTTGTTTTAATTTCACCTGACATCAACGTGGATTTGTTTTTGGCGCAGACAACGTCATTCAAAAAACTGCCGGAACCGTTTGTTGTTTTCAAATCCCCAGCCGACAAGGCGCTGTTGATTTCCGCGCGTTTACGTTGGGAGGACGAGCGCCTTGGTTCGGTCAGTGACACCAGTAAATTTCAACATCTTCCTATCGATTTTGTCGATGTGACCGAATTTACAACGGCCAGTGGCAGCAACCATTTTACCGCAGGCAGTTCCCCTGCACTGATCGCTTTGCTGAAATCTGCCGGTGAACTTGATCGCGATTTCTTAAAGGGCGAGGCGGGTTCCGCGGGACTTTTACCTGGTCGAAAACGTGTTTTGCGAAACGCTGCACAGATAATTATTGCTTCGGCTGGTGAACGTTAAATGCGCGTCCCGCAGTTTCTGGCGACAAATGCGCCGTGGCTTGCTGCGGGTGGTTTGCTGACGCTGTTGTCATCGTTCGGGCAGACGTTTTTTATCTCAATTTTTGCGGCGGAAATCCAAGGTACCTTTGCTTTAAGTCACGGGGAATGGGGCGGAATTTACGCGATTGGAACAACTGCATCCGCCGCTGTCATGATCTGGGCAGGCGGGTTAACCGATGTCTTTCGGGTGCGAAACATCGGGTCAATCATTCTTGCTTTGCTAGGGTTGTCTTGCTTGTTCATGGCCACAAACCCGTTTGTTTGGGCTTTGCCAATTGTCATCTTTTGCCTGCGATTAACGGGGCAGGGCATGACCAGCCACATCGCAGTTGTTGCGATGTCTCGTTGGTTTGTCGCCGCGCGGGGCAAGGCGTTGTCGATTGCCACATTGGGGTTTTCAGTAGGCGAAGCCGTGTTGCCGATCGTCTTTGTCACACTTCTAACCATGATGGACTGGCGCTGGTTGTGGGTTGTCGCCGCGTGCATTTCCTTTGCCGGTATTCCCATCCTGATCGCGCTGTTAAAACGCGAGCGCACACCGCAGTCCATGGCGCAGGAAAACACATCCCTTGGAATGAACAAACATCATTGGGGACGAATGGAGGCGCTGCGTCATCCGCTATTTTGGTTCATGGTTCCTGCCATTTTGGGGCCATCTGCATTCAACACCGCATTCTTTTTCCATCAGGTGTATTTTGCCGAACTTAAAGGCTGGGATCATCTGACTTTGGTATCGATGTTTCCTATCTATACGACCGTTTCCATTGCCGCGATGATCGCGTCTGGCTGGGCGCTGGACAAGGTTGGCACACCGCGTCTGATCCCGTTTTTCCAGCTGCCAATGGTTGCTGCATTTTTGTGTTTCGCGTTTTCGCAATCCATCGCATTGACGGTGATTGGGTTCGTCATGTTGGGCCTGACTGCGGGTGCAAATTCGACGTTGCCTGCCGCGTTCTGGGCGGAATTTTATGGCACCAGATACATCGGTTCGATCAAGGCATTGGCCGCGGCGTTTATGGTTCTGGGATCTGCGATTGGTCCGGGATTAACAGGGCTGCTTATTGATCAAGGGGTGGGGCTGGAATCACAGTTTATCGGCATCGCTGCGTTCTTTATTCTGACATCAGTTTTGATCTGGATCGGTGTGCGTAAATACACAGATGACCTTTAACGCGGCTTGCGCAGATACACGTAATACGCCCCGCCACCACCGTGTTTCAGATGCGCTTGTGTTACCTGCAAAATCGCCGAAGACAGCGGCGGCATCGACATCCATTGTGGCACCTGATGACGCAGCACGCCAAATCGCACTGGAATGGGGCCGTCATCATCGCGCAATTTCCCTTTGCCCGTGATTACCAAAACCAGTCGTTTTCCATTGCCTTGAGCAGATAAAATAAACCGCGTCAGGGCAGGGTGCGCACGATCCAATGTCATGCCGTGCAGATCAATGCGGCCTTCGGGTTTCAGTTTGCCCCGTTTCATTTGATCAAAAGATTTGCGGTCCATCTGAACGGGTGCGGCGCGAACCTGATCTGCGATTGCGGGAATTAGGGTCGCACGGGCGCTGGGTTTTGAAGGCTTGCCCGTCGGCTTTTTCATCAGCGTGTCGATTAATTTGCGCCGTTTTGGGGCGGGCACAAATTGAGGTTCAACATCCAAAGACGCGGGACGGGTGCCCATTTCAAGCCGCTCAGTTTTCGCGGCAACTTGTTTCCATAATTCGATTTCTTCTGGTCGTAACTTGCGGCTCACAACGCACCTTCGGGTAACAGGGCGTAAGCACGTTGGATCGGCATCAAAACCATCATCCGACCCGGATCACGAAGACGACCTGCGGCGCGGCCTGCCTTGTCACCGGTTCCAAAAAACACGTCAGCACGCTGCGCACCTTTGATGGCCGATCCGGTATCTTGAGCGATCATCAGGCGGCGAAGCGGTTTTTTCCCGTCTTTTTCGATCCAAACTGGCGATCCAAGCCGCACATAAGACGGGTCAACAGCGACGCTGCGCATCGTCGTAATCGAACGGTTCATGGCACCCAACGGCCCTTTGTGCGCAGGCACCTGATCGACACTGCGAAAGAACACGTAAGATGGATTGTGAAACAGAAGTTCGCGTCCATCAGCCGGATTGCGACGCACCCAGTTTTTGATCACTTGCGCGCTGACTTGATGCGGACTGTACACATTTCGGCGGACCAATTCCGCACCGATTGATCGATAGTTATGCCCGTTAGACCCCGAATATCCGACCCGCAGAAACTGGCCATCTGGCAGGCGAATACGACCTGATCCTTGGATCTGCAAAAAGAACAGTTCAACTGAATCGTCGACCCACGCGATCTCAAGACCGCGCCCGGCCATGGCGCCACCGCTCAGAATGTCGCGGCGCGTCAACCATGGTCGGATTTTGCGGGCTTCTGGTGGCATCGCGTAAACAGGAAAACGATAGCGGCTTGTCCGGACCCTAGATCCATCCAATTCCGGTTCGAAATATCCGGTGAACAACGCGTTTTGACCGTCTTCGATCAAGACCGGGCGAAACAACAATTCAAAGAACGCGCGCGCATCTTTGGCTTGGGTCGCGTAGGCGCACAGGCTGCCCCAATCGGGGTCCTTCATGTCGCGGCACGTGTCTTGAAATACCGCAAGCGCTGCGGCGTGGTCGTCCTGAGCCCAGCCATCTAGCTGGTCAAAGGACAAAACCTTGTAGGTTACATCGGCGTGCGCGGGGTCTGTCATTGTCAAAAACCCCGCAGCGAACGCCCAAATAACCGCGCCTTTTAGGCGTCTGTAGAAACAAGCAGCCAATTTGGATCATCCGAACCCATGATCCGTGCGAAGGACCATGTGTCTTTTTGTTTCTTGATATCGGTCAGCGACCCTTCGATAATATCGCCACCTTTATCGCGCACGGCAGACGTCAGTTCTGCAACGAACCGGATCGTAATTTCAGCTTCGTTTGTGGTTTTATCCAGCGTCGCGTTCGCCAGTTTCAACTCACGCACACCAAAGAATTTCGCCTCGATGGTCAGTCCCTGATCTTCGCGTGCGGCAACGCCGTCAACAAAGCTTTCGTAGATTTCTTCGGACAGGAAGGGTTGAATTTCGGCCAGATCTCCGTTTTCGAAGCCCATTACGATCATTTCATAGGCACCTCGTGCACCGCCTATAAAATCACCAACACCAAATGATGGCTCAAGACGTTTCATACCGGCCAAGGCATCGGCGGCATCGCTGTCTGCATCGACGTGATCCAGAATATCCAGATCTGGGCCACCTTCGATGACCTCTAGATCGGGTCGACCGCGGCGTTCGACAGGTTGGCTTGGTGCTTCGGGTTGTTCAAAACCTTCGCGGGTGCCCAATACGCTTTTCAGGCGCAAGATCAGGAACACTGCGATACCGGCCAAAACCAAAAGCTGGATCATGGGGTTGTTCATTAAAGCCTCGATATGGGTAAAACATGGAAACAGGACGTTGTTGCCCTTATGTAGGGTGTGACCCCCTACAAGTCCACTGTAGGGAACGTGAAAGGAATGTCGCACATGTGGCTTTTGATAGCTTTTATCGGTGTACCGCTGATTGAAATTACCCTGTTTATCCAAGTCGGTGGGGCCATTGGGCTGTGGCCGACGCTGTTGGTGGTGATCTTAACCGCATTTTTGGGCACATATTTGGTACGCTCGCAGGGGCGCAGCGCGATGGCGAACCTGCAATCTTCGTTTTCGGATTTGAACGATCCGACAGAGCCGTTGGCCCATGGGGCGATGATCTTGTTCGCCGGTGCACTGTTGCTGACGCCGGGGTTTTTCACCGATGCGGTTGGTTTTGCGCTGATGGTGCCGCAGTTTCGCACTGCTGCGTTTAATTACATGCGCAAACGGATCAACATTCAGTCGTTTTCAATGGGCGGAAACATGGGGGGCCGCGCGCGTCCGTCAAATGACCCGAATGTGATCGATGGTGAATTCGAAGAGGTCCAAGAACCACATGATGGACCAACCCTTCCGTCTGGTTGGACAAAGCATTGAGGCCCACCCACCAAACTGCTAGAGCGGTAAAAACGCCGATATTTCCGCAGGAGTAAGAAAATGGCCGAGAACGAAGCACCACAAGCCCAGCCGCAAATGCGCATCTTGGGTCAATTCATCCGCGATATGTCGTTTGAAAACATCATGGCGCAAAAAGGCGCGCCAAGTGACGCACAACCAGACGTGCAAGTTCAAGTAAACTTGGACGCCAAAAAGCGCGGTGGCGACAACAACCAGTTTGAATCATCCATCAAATTGAACATCACGTCCAAAGCCAAAGAAGGCGATGCGACGCTGTTCGTTATGGAAATCGACTATGTCGGCATTTTCCACATCGAAGGTGTGCCAGAAGACCAGATGCACCCGTTTTTGTTGATCGAATGCCCACGCATGATTTTCCCATTCCTGCGCCGCGTCGTTTCTGACGTGACCCGCGATGGTGGCTTTCCGCCGCTAAACTTGGAAAACATCGATTTCATCGCCTTGTACCGCAATGAAATCGCACGTCGTCAGGCCGAAAACGAATCCGCCGGAACTGCTTAAGACTTTAGCCAAAGAGGGGCATCGCCTAACTCTTTGGCTATATACGCTTTGTGCGCGGCGGTTTCCGCCTCGTTTATCCGGGATGGTAACGGTGTGGGGCGCGGTTTTGGTGTCCACACATCGCCAGACGGACCATCATTAGATTGCGCAGAGGTGTTCAGCCCAAAGTCAGGCTGACGCCCGCCGATCAATTCCAAATACACTTCGGCCAGAATTTCACTGTCCAACAAAGCGCCGTGCAAATCGCGTTCTGTCGTGATCCCGAAACGACGGCACAACGCGTCTAGTGATGCAGGCGAACCCGGGAATTTCTTGCGCGCGATCAACAGTGTATCAAGCGCTTGTTCCATCGGAATTTGTGGCAGGCCCATCCATTTCAGCTCAGCATTCAAGAACTTCATGTCGAATGACGCGTTGTGAATGATCAGCTTGGAATCTTGGATGAAATCCAGAAACTTTTGACCAATTTTTGCGAACTTTGGCTTATCACGCAGGAAATCGTCGCCCAGTCCGTGCACTTGAAATGCCTCGTCGGGCATACCGCGTTCGGGGTTGATGTATTCGTGAAAGGTATTGCCGGTGGACATGTGGCCCATCAATTCAATCGCACCAATTTCAACGATGCGATCACCTGAAAACGGGTCAAAACCTGTGGTTTCGGTATCTAGAACAATCTCACGCATGTCAGGTCCTTTGGCGGATGGATTTCAGCACAGAATGAACCTGCGCGCGGGCGTGTTCAAGGGTGTCGGTGATGATCACGTAATCTGCACGATCGCGTTTTTCATCAGCCGGCATTTGTTTGGCGCGGATTGCCTCGAATTGATCTTGGGTCATGGTGCCACGGGACATCACGCGGGTTTCTTGATCTTTTTCAGCAATCCAAACGCAAGCGACAGCATCCATTTTTGCGTCACCGCCAGTTTCAAACAGCAGTGGAATATCAAAGACCAGAATGTCTGAGGTCGCATTTGCGATGAAATCCGCACGATCCTGAGCCAGAAGTGGGTGCACGATCAATTCGATCTGTTTCAGAACGTTTTGATCCGCCGAAATCGCATCCCGCAATTTAGGACGCGAGACGGTATTTTCGACAATCGCATCCGGCACCAGCGCACGCATCGGTTCAACCGCAAGCCCACCGCGATCATAAATCCGGTGAACGGCCGCGTCCGCATCCCAAACGGCACACCCTGCATCCGCAAACATTTGCGCCGTGGTCGATTTACCCATCCCGATTGAGCCGGTGAGCCCAAGTTTAAACATCAGCGCAACGCCGCGGCACGTGTGTCACTGTCGACTTCGGGGCGTTTGCCAAACCAGCGTTCAAAGGCAGGGACGGCTTGATGCAACAACATGCCGAGGCCATCAACCGTAATACAGCCGCGATCTTTTGCCGTTTTGATCAGTTGCGTTTGCAGCGGCGTATAGACCAGATCTGTGACAATCGATCCTTTGCGCAGACCATCAAGTGGCACGCGCAGATCTTGTTTTCCGATCATGCCCAGCGATGTGGTGTTCACGGTCAACGCTGCTTCTTCGAGGATGTTGCCCGCCTGCACCCAATCAACAACTTGAACGCGGTTGCCAAAATCAGACGCCAGTTTTTCCGCGCGAACCCGCGTGCGGTTGGTCAGCAGAATTTCTTGAACGCCTGCATCTAACAGAGACGCAACAACAGCGCGCGACGCACCACCTGCACCTAGAACTGCGGCAGGACCTGCTTTTGGATTCCAGCTGGGCGCACCTGCTTTTAAATTCTCAAGAAATCCGTAACCATCTGTATTATCAGCATGAATTTTACCATCTTTGCGAAAGATCAGTGTGTTCGCTGCACCAATCAGCGTCGCGCGATCTGTGATCAAATCGGCGATCTCAAGAACGGCTTCTTTGTGGGGGATCGTGACGTTTACACCGACAAACCCCATCTTTGGCAACGTGGTCAAAACCTGCCGTAAATCTGCGGCCTCAACATCCATCGGAATGTAGAAACCTTGCAAGCCATAGGTTTTAAGCCAGTGTTTGTGCAATTGCGGTGACTTTGAATGTGCGATCGGTGATCCGATGACGCCGGCCAATGGGATTTTATTCATGTCTCAATCACACCTCTAAGGGTTAAAAACGCCAACAATTCCAAAAGTGGCATACCAAGGACGTTAAAGTAATCCCCCTCGATGCTGTGAAACAGCCGCACGCCTTCTTCTTCTAGTTTATATGCCCCGACACTGTGCTGGATGCTGTCCCAATTGCGGGCCACATAACCGTCTACATAAGTGTCAGAGGCAGGCCGCATACGGAGGCGCACCTGACCGACATGACGCCAGATTGGTTTGCCTTCGTGATAGATTACGGCGGCGGACAGCAAAGTATGGCGTTCACCGCGCATCGATTTAATCTGACTGATCGCATGTTCAGGGCTATCCGGTTTCGACAGCAGCTGCCCTTTGAAATCAAGCACCTGATCACAGCCGATCACCATCGCATCCGGGTGCTTTAACGCCACTTTGCGCGCTTTGGATTCAGCCAATGCATCGGCAATATCACGGGGGTTGGCGCCCTCAGCCAAAAGCGATTCTTTGATCGTCTGTTCATCGACGCGCGCCTTATGCACCTCGAACGGCACACCAGCGTTGCGCAACAATTGTGCGCGAATGTCGGACCCTGAGGCCAAGATGAGTGGCATAACCATGTGGATAAACCCGTGACAAAATTAGGAGTTTGTTAAGGAACTGTTCTGAATAATGGGGAGCATTATGGCAAGAGGGATAACTCGACCTCCTTAGCCAGAGATGTGTCAGTTTCATCCCCTTGGGGTAAGGATAACGTTGAGACTGGGGACAATCAGGTTGTCACAAAGATATGCACAGGGTTGTTGGTGTCTGATTCTACCATTTTTCAACGCAAGTATTTGATTTTAAATATTTAAATTTCAATCATGATTCATCCACATCATCCCTGCTAAACTTTATCCCTGAGTGGATAAGCCGTGGAACAAGCCATTAATCCACAGAAATCGGCCTCCCTACTTAATCATCATCCTTTTCTCTTTATATATTTATTATTAAGTAAGGCAGAGCAGGGAGACTGAGATGACAGACCTACTCGCGATTGCCTATCCTTGGATCAAGTCCATTCATATCATTTCAGTCATCTCTTGGATGGCAGGTATTTTCTATCTGCCACGGTTGTTCGTGCACCATTCAGAAAGCGTGAAAGTGGGTGGTGAGACCCATGATCTGTTTTGCATGATGGAGATGAAGCTGCTGAATGTGATCATGAACCCTGCGATGATCTCGACTTGGATCTTTGGTATTTTGTTGGTGGCGACGCCTGGGATCGTGGATTGGACTGCTGTTTGGCCATGGCTAAAAACGATCAGCGTTATTGCCATGACCGTTTTTCACATGTGGCTGGGCGGTCAACGCAAACGATTTGTCGCAGGTGAGGGCGTTCTTGAAGGGCGCCGCTACCGGATCATGAACGAAGTTCCGACGCTGCTGATGTTCGTTATCGTGTTCTCGGTTGTTGTGAAGTTCTGAAAATATTGACTCAGGGCGGTTTTGCCCATATCTGGTCCGCAACGCCCCGTTCGGGGATCGTGTAAAGCGAACATTTCAAAGAAAAACACCAGCGCATGACACACATGTTGGCTGGCGATAGGTATTCCCATGACAGATGACGTAATCACAGATGCAGTTCCGACCGATGCGGCCCAAACAGATGGCCCGGTTGAAAAGCTGAACCTTGCTGATCTTAAGAAACAAAGCCCTAAAGCACTGCTCTCTATGGCTGAAGAGCTTGAGATCGAAAACGCATCCACGATGCGCAAAGGCGAGATGATGTTCCAAATCCTGCGTGAACGCGCAGATGAAGGTTGGGAAATCTCTGGTGATGGCGTGCTCGAAGTACTTCAAGACGGTTTCGGATTTCTGCGCTCGCCCGAAGCAAACTATCTACCGGGCCCTGACGATATTTACGTGTCACCAGACCTGATCCGCCATCATTCGCTGCGCACAGGCGACACCATCGAAGGCGTAATCAAAGCGCCAGATGACAATGAGCGTTATTTTGCTTTGACGTTGACGACAAAAATCAACTTCGAAGACCCGATAAAAGCCAAACACAAAATCGCCTTTGAAAACCTGACGCCGCTGTATCCAGACGAGCGTTTGAATATGGAAACTGCTGATCCAACAACCAAGGATCGCTCTGCGCGGATTATCGATTTGGTTGCCCCGATCGGCAAAGGCCAGCGTTCTTTGATCGTCGCGCCGCCGCGCACTGGTAAAACCGTGCTGCTGCAAAATATCGCCAACAGCATCGAACAGAACCACCCTGAATGTTATCTGATCGTGCTGCTCATTGATGAACGGCCCGAAGAAGTTACTGACATGCAACGTTCTGTTAAGGGCGAAGTCGTATCATCAACCTTTGATGAACCAGCGACGCGTCACGTTGCTGTGTCTGAAATGGTTATCGAAAAAGCCAAACGTCTGGTTGAACACAAACGCGACGTGGTGATCCTGCTGGATTCCATCACACGTCTTGGGCGCGCGTTTAACACCGTTGTGCCGTCGTCAGGCAAGGTACTGACCGGTGGTGTCGACGCTAATGCCCTACAGCGCCCAAAACGCTTCTTTGGTGCCGCCCGTAACATCGAAGAGGGTGGTTCTCTGACAATCATCGCGACAGCCTTGATCGATACAGGCAGCCGCATGGACGAAGTCATCTTTGAGGAATTCAAAGGCACTGGTAACTCCGAGATCGTTTTGGATCGCAAGATTGCAGACAAACGCGTGTTCCCAGCCATGGATATTCTCAAGTCTGGTACCCGGAAAGAAGAACTGTTGGTCGACAAAATCGATCTACAGAAAACCTTTGTTCTGCGTCGCATTCTGAACCCGATGGGAACAACAGATGCAATCGAATTCCTGATTTCCAAGTTGAAACAGACAAAGACAAACTCCGACTTCTTTGATTCAATGAACACGTAACTTATTGTTCAATAACAATGGGTTAATGCTATGGAAACGATTTTTGCCCTCGCCAGTGCTCAAGGTCGTGCGGGTGTGTCCGTTGTTCGTCTGTCTGGTCCAGATGCGCGTGCCGTGGCTGCTGATCTAATCATATCTATGCCGCCAAATCGCGTTGCTGGTTTGCGGGAATTGCGTGATTCCAACGGCGAACTGCTGGACCAAGCATTGGTGTTGCGGTTTGACGCGCCACACAGTTTCACCGGCGAAGATGTGGTTGAATTGCATTTGCACGGCAGTATTGCGGTGATCAAATCTGTTCTTAGAACTCTTGGTGATGACTTGCGGATGCGACTTGCTGAACCAGGTGAATTTACGCGGCGCGCGCTTGAAAATGGTAAAATGGATCTGGCACAGGTCGAAGGCCTCGCCGATTTGATCGAATCAGAGACCGAAGCACAGCGCAAACAAGCGTTGCGTACTGTTTCTGGTGATCTTGGTAAGTTGGTTGAGGGTTGGCGCAGTTCATTGATCCGTGCGGCCGCGTTGATGGAAGCGACCATCGATTTTGTGGATGAAGACGTCCCAGTTGATGTATCGCCCGAAGTATTGGCGTTGTTGAACCGCGTGAAATCAGAATTACAGGGCGAAGTTTCGGGTAGTCGCGTGGCTGAGCGTATTCGATTAGGATTTGAGGTCGCTATTGTCGGGCGCCCAAACGCAGGAAAGTCGACCCTACTAAATGCTTTTGCGGGCCGTGATGCGGCAATAACTTCTGATATTGCGGGAACAACGCGTGACGTGATCGAAGTACGCATGGACCTAAATGGACTACCTGTGACGATGCTGGACACAGCTGGCCTACGCGTCGGGCAGGATAAAATCGAAGAATTAGGGATTTCGCGTGCTGTGTCCCGCGCAGCTGAAGCCGATCTGCGAATTTTCTTGGTCGATGACATTGGTGATATGCCCCTTGCACCTATAGATGACGACATTGTCGTTTCACCAAAAGCCGATCAGACAGGAACTGGCGTTTCTGGTTTGACGGGCCAGGGCGTTGCAGAGTTGCTGGATAGGGTGCATTCTGCGCTTGCTGAACGATCTTCTCAGGCTGGATTGGCGACGCATGAACGTCATAGAATTGCGATACAATCGACGCTGTCGGCATTGGATGTGGTTCTGCCTCTTGTTGATCGTGGCTCCGCGCATTACGACATAGCAGCCGAAGAATTGCGATCTGCGATCTATTCGCTTGAGGCTTTGGTTGGTAGAATTGATGTTGAAAATCTGCTGGATGAAATTTTCTCCAGCTTTTGTTTAGGTAAATAATGGAGTGTTTCACGTGAAACATTTTGACGTTCTAGTCATCGGTGGCGGTCACGCCGGTACAGAAGCTGCACATGCTGCGGCCCGAATTGGTGCCCAAACGGCATTGATTACAATGTCGCGTAACGGAATTGGCGTTATGTCGTGTAATCCTGCAATTGGCGGCCTCGGTAAAGGGCACTTGGTTCGCGAAATTGATGCTCTAGACGGCGTAATGGGTCGTGTTGCTGACGCTGCCGGCATTCAGTTTAGATTGCTGAACCGTCGAAAAGGTCCAGCAGTTCAGGGTCCACGCGCACAGGCAGATCGCAAAATTTATCAAGAAACGATGCTAAAACTCACTGAGGCTCGAGAGAACCTCGATATTATTGTGGGTGAGGCCGTTGATTTTATGATGGAGGGAGATCGCGTCATTGGTGTCGTGCTCGATGACGGTTCTGAAGTTCGTGCAAGGAATGTGGTTCTGACTACGGGCACTTTCCTGCGTGGCGTAATTCACATCGGTGATGAAGCGCGTTCGGGCGGAAGAATGGGTGATAAAGCGTCGGTAAAGCTCGCTGATCGTATTGATTCTTTTGGATTGCCGTTGGGGCGATTGAAAACCGGAACGCCGCCGCGCTTAGATGGTCGTACGATCAAATGGGATCTTCTGGAACAGCAACAGGGCGATGATGATCCAACGCTTTTTTCTTTTATGTCCAAAGGCATAGCTGTTCGGCAGGTGTCTTGCGGTATGACTTACACCAATGAAAAAACCCACGATATTATTCGTGAAAACTTGTCTCGCTCAGCCATGTATGGCGGGCATATTGATGGGATCGGTCCGCGCTATTGCCCGTCCATCGAAGACAAAGTTGTTAGGTTCGAAGACAAGACATCTCACCTCGTTTTTCTAGAGCCAGAAGGTCTAGATGATCACACCGTGTATCCAAACGGAATTTCGACATCTTTGCCAGAGTCTGTTCAGCATGATTATGTGCGGTCAATATCTGGCCTTGAGGGCGTTGAAATCCTCCAACCCGGCTATGCGATCGAATATGATTTCGTTGACCCACGGGTTTTAGACAGCCATCTTGCGTTACCTTCGGTACCTGGACTTTACCTAGCCGGCCAAATCAATGGTACCACTGGTTACGAGGAGGCTGCTGCGCAAGGAATGGTCGCCGGATTGAATGCGGGTTTAGCCGCTCTTGAGCGACCAGCTATTGAGTTTAGTCGTAGCCAGAGCTACATCGGTGTTATGATTGATGACCTGACGACACGTGGTGTGACCGAGCCTTACCGCATGTTTACGTCACGCGCTGAATTTAGATTATCTTTACGTGCGGATAACGCGGATCAACGGCTTACTCCTGTAGCGATTGATCTTGGTGGTGTTTCTGATGTTAGAAAACGTGTTTTTGCGAACAAAATGGATCGGCTAGCATCTGGTCATGCTGCTGTTTCACGTGAAACATACACGCCTAAAACCATAAAGCTGGCTGGAATTGATATTAATCAAGACGGAACGCGTCGCACCCCTTATCAGGTATTGGCGTTTCCAAATGTGGTTTTTGACGATGTTGTGGCTTTGCAGGCTGATTTGGCCGACTTAGACACCGAAACCAGAGAGCAGCTGTCTCGTGAAGCGCTATATGCAAACTACATTGTGCGTCAACAGCGGGAAATTGATCGATTGGCCAAAGATGAAGCCCATAAAATCCCGGCTTCATTTGACTACACTGGTCTGGATGGCCTTTCGAATGAACTGACAGCAAAACTTAATGTGGTCAAACCGTCGACTTTGGCGCAGGCGGGTCGAATAGATGGTATGACACCAGCTGCCTTGGCTCTGATACTTGCAATACTTCGTCAATCAGAAAAGAAATCAGCATGATATCGCCATCGTGGCTCAAAGCAGATGTTTCACGTGAAACAATGGATCTATTGGAGGCCTTCGTAGGGTTGGTCAAAAAATGGAACCCAAGTATCAATTTGATCTCGAAAACTAGTATGGATGATATTTGGGATCGCCATATTTGGGATTCTGCGCAAGTTTTTGACATTCAGGGTGTTAATGGATTGTGGGCTGACTTAGGAAGTGGCGGCGGACTGCCTGCGATCGTCCTTAGCATTATGGCGAAACAGCACGCACAGGAGTCGGTGGTTCATATGGTTGAAAGTGATCGGCGCAAGTGTGCATTTTTACGCACGGCTGTCCGGGAGTTGGGTCTAAAAGCAAAGGTCACCACCGAGCGGATCGAAGAAATGGTACCTTTGAATGCAGACGTCGTGAGTGCGCGTGCCCTGACTGACCTTAACGGATTGTTGTCTTTCGCGGATCAACATTGCGCCCAGAACGGCACGGCGATCTTTCTTAAAGGCGAAACTTGGCAAAAAGAACTGGAGTCAGCGCAGGAAAACTGGTCTTTTGAATATGAAGACCATAAAAGTCAGACAAACCCTGGCGCTGTCATCTTAAAGATCAAGGATATTGCCCGTGTCTGACCCTACGCGCCCCAAAGGCCCCAAAATTATCGCAGTTGCCAACCAAAAGGGTGGTGTGGGCAAGACAACGACCACTATCAATTTGGCTGCCGCGTTGGCTGAACTTGGCCGAAAAGTTTTGATTGTCGACCTTGATCCGCAAGGGAACGCGTCTACCGGCGTCGGTATCGAGCTTGATGATCGAGAATACACGACTTATGAGCTTTTGTTGGAAGATATTGATCTAAAAGACGTAATTCGGTCTACCGATCTCGAGAACCTGTCAATTGTTCCGGCAACGGTTGATCTAAGCTCCGCTGACATCGATCTGATTTCGAATGAAAAGCGTAGCTTTCTCTTACATGATGCGTTGCGGCAGACCCAAATGGATGCGTTTGAATTTGATTATGTTCTAATCGACTGTCCGCCTTCGCTGAATTTGTTAACGGTGAACGCTATGATTGCGTCACATTCGGTGCTGGTTCCGCTCCAAAGCGAATTTTTTGCTCTCGAAGGGCTGTCGCAGCTAATGATGACGATCCGTGAAGTTCGCCAAAGCGGAAACAAAGATTTACGGATCGAAGGCGTTGTTTTGACAATGTACGACCAACGCAACAACCTTTCGCAACAAGTCGAGCAGGACGCGCGCGACAATTTGGGCGAACTGGTGTTCAAAACAATGATTCCGCGTAACGTTCGGGTAAGTGAGGCTCCTTCTTATGCGATGCCTGTTCTCACCTATGATTCTGCGTCCAAAGGGGCGGAGGCGTATCGTGCGCTAGCCAAAGAAGTTCTAAACAGAAACACTTGAGTGATCTTGAAAGCGAGGCAAACAATGGCAGTGAAAAAAGATAGAAAACGGGGCTTAGGTCGCGGATTGTCTGCTTTGATGGCTGATGTTGCAGAGACTGAAACCGTTGTGCAAACTGGTGTGGTTGCAGCCGAACGATTCGTGCCCATCGAACAGATCACGCCAAATCCTGACCAGCCTCGAAAATTGTTTGATCAGGCGAATTTGGATGATTTGGCGGCCTCGATCAAAGAAAAAGGCGTTATTCAGCCCCTTATTGTTCGCGAAACCGGACCAAATGCGTTTGAAATCGTCGCTGGTGAACGACGCTGGCGTGCTGCGCAGATCGCGAATTTGCACAAACTTCCTGTTGTTGTCCGCCAGTTTTCGGACACAGAAGTGCTCGAAGTTGCGATTATCGAAAACATCCAGCGTGCTGATTTAAACCCGATCGAAGAAGCCGCTGGTTACCGTCAATTGATGGATAAATTCGGACACACTCAGGAAAAAATGGCTGAAGCGCTCGGCAAAAGCCGCAGTCATATCGCGAACTTGCTTCGCTTGTTGAATTTGCCAACTGATGTTGTTGAACTTGTGCGCCAAGGTGACTTGAGCGCAGGGCACGCCCGGGCTTTGATTACTGCAAGCAATCCATCCGAGCTGGCCAAGCAGGTTGTTCGAGACGGATTAAGCGTTCGCGCGACTGAGGCGTTGGTGAAAAAGGAACAGGATAGCAGTTCTGACACCAACATCTTTGGTGAGGGTAAGAAAAAGTCGACTAAATCAGACAAAGACGCAGATACCAAAGCGCTTGAAGGTGATCTATCAGCTGGTTTGGGTATGAAAGTTGTTTTAAACCACAAGACTGGCGCGGAAGCTGGGCAAATGGTGATTGCTTATAACACGTTAGATGACTTGGACGAACTGTGCCGCAAACTGGGCGGTGTTTAGGCTTCGAGCAGCTTACGTAAAACACCGTTCAAGACCATAAATCCTTGATCTTTAACGATTAACCTATCGCCAGACGCTAAAATCAAGTCCAGTTCAGACAGTTCTTCTAGCGCGTCCTGATTGATCGGCTTGTTCGCGAGTGCTTCATATCGGCTAATTGAAATACCTTCTTTTAGGCGCAGGCCCATGAGGAGTAACTCGCTAGCTTGATCTTCCACACTTAAGTGTTCGCGCGGCCTTTCTGCCGTACCGGTCATTGCTTGCTCGAGCCACTTTTTCGGGTTGCTGAATGCTTCTGTCGCGGTTCGTTGGCCATTTTTGGTCAACCGTCCGTGTGCACCTGGGCCAATTCCGACATAATCACCATAACGCCAGTAGATCAGATTGTGCCGTGACTGGGCACCGTCGCGCGCATGATTGGACACCTCGTACGCCGGCATTCCGGCAGCGCCACAAATGTCCTGTGTTGTTTCGTACATGTCGGCACCCAGATCGTCAGTTGGGAGGCCGCCAAGCTTTCCGGCGTTGTATCTGTCCCCAAATGCCGTGCCTTGTTCAATGGTCAACTGGTACAAAGAAAGATGGTCTATTGCCATATTTAGAGCCTGTTTTAGCTCAACTTCCCAATCGGATAATGTTTGTTTTTGTCGCCCGTAGATCAAATCAAAACTGACGCGATCAAAAGTGCTGCGTGCAATGTCAAACGCGGCGCGGGCTTCGGCTGCGGTATGAATTCGACCTAGACGCCGCAAATCTTCGTCGTTTAACGCTTGGACGCCCATGGATATTCTGTTGATGCCGGCATCGCGAAATGCAGCAAACCGCCCGGCCTCGACTGACCCCGGGTTGGCCTCCAGAGTGATTTCCATATCGTTGGCTGTCGGCCAGTGGGTTTTGATCGCAGCGATAATATCGCCAACAACATCGGGATCCATCAAGCTAGGTGTGCCGCCGCCAAAGAACACAGAATGTAACACCCGCCCTTCGGTTTCTGATGCAGCGCGGGCGAGTTCTAACAAATATGCTTTGCGCCATTCATCGTGGTCAATCTGACGGGACACATGGCTGTTAAAGTCGCAGTAGGGGCATTTAGCAGCACAAAACGGCCAGTGAATATACAGGCCAAAGCCGCCCTGTTGCCAATCTTCAGCCAAAACAACCTGCAATCAGTTTTTTGAACGCATCAGCGCGATGGCTAATTTCGTTTTTGGCATCATGTGTCATTTCCGCGAACGTCAGATCAAACCCAGATGGGACAAACATAGGATCGTAACCATGCCCCTGTTGTCCGCGCATTGGCCAAACCAACGCGCCTTCGACTTTGCCTTCGAATACTTCGTCGTGTCCATCAGGCCAGGCCAGAACCAACGTTGAACAGAACCGCGCAGTCCGTGGATGCGGCGCGGCGCGTTCTTCTAACAGGTTATGGGTTTTGGTCATCGCCATGATGAAGTCCCGACCATTTGGCGTTTCAGCCCAATCAGCGGTGTAGACACCCGGTGCGCCATCCAAACCATCAACAATAATACCTGAATCATCAGACAGGGCAGGAAGGCCAGTCGCCTTTACCGCGGCATGCGCCTTGATGCGTGCGTTGCCTACAAAAGTGGTTTCAGTTTCTTCAGGTTCGTCCAGTTTCATTTCAGCGGCGCCAACAACGGACACGTTAAAAGGGGCAAAAAGTTCGCCCATTTCTTTGAGTTTTCCTGCGTTGTGCGTCGCAATCAAAATGCTGTTTTCGGTGAACTTGCGGCTCATGTTGTTGCTGCTTTTGCGGCCTCAACCAATTCGCCTACGCCTTTTTCGGCCAGGTCCATCAACTGGTTCATTTGGTCGCGGGAAAATACTGAACCTTCGGCGCTCATCTGGACTTCGATCAGTTTCTTTGATCCGGTCATAATGAAATTGCCGTCAACGCCAGCTTCTGAATCCTCAGGATAATCCAGATCAAGCACGGGCTGACCTGCGTAGATCCCACAGCTGATCGCGGCAACGGGATCAACCAACGGATCACTGATCACATCGCCGGCTTTCATCAGTTTGTTCACAGCCAAACGCAGCGCGATCCAGCCACCGGTAATTGATGCACACCGCGTGCCACCATCTGCCTGCAGCACGTCGCAATCGATCGTGATCTGGCGTTCACCCAAGGCGACGCGATCAACGCCAGCGCGCAAAGAACGCCCGATCAGACGTTGAATTTCAACTGTGCGGCCGCCTTGCTTGCCCGATGCCGCCTCGCGACGCATGCGGGTGTTCGTGGCGCGTGGCAGCATGCCGTATTCCGCGGTCACCCAACCTAGGCCAGAGCCTTTGATAAACGATGGTACGCGCGGTTCAATCGATGCAGTACACAGGACATGCGTGTCGCCCATTTTGATCAGGGCGGACCCTTCGGCGTGTTTGGTAAATCCAGTTTCAATCGAAACTTCGCGCATTTGGTCTAGAGCACGTCCTGAAGGTCGCATGAGATATCCTTTTTCGGTTCAAACGTGAGATACCGCCCAACCCTGTATTGATGCAACCCTGATTGACCTTTGTTTGGCGAGGCCATCTAGTGCGTATAACCTTAGGAACTCGATGATGTCAGAGATACCCAGCACCTTGGAACAGATGAATGACCGCTCGCGCGAGGTGTTTCGCCGCGTGGTCGAGGGGTATTTGGAAAACGGTGATCCGGTTGGGTCGCGCACGTTGACCCGTGATTTCAGCGAAAAGGTCAGCGCGGCTACGATCCGGAACGTGATGCAGGATCTAGAATACATGGGCCTTTTGGACAGTCCCCATGTCAGCGCGGGGCGTATTCCGACGCAGGCGGGTTTGCGGATGTTCGTAGATGGTTTGATGGAAGTCGGCGTGCCTGACGACACGGACCGTGAAAAGATTGACGCGACGCTTGGCCGAAACGAAAGCGATGTGGGTGGATTGTTGGATCGGGTTGGATCCGCATTGTCCGGGGTGACGCATGGCGCGTCCTTGGTTTTGACGCCAAAACACGAAGCCCCGATAAAGCACATCGAATTTGTATCTTTGGCGGCTGATCGTGCCTTGGTGGTTTTGGTGTTTGCAGATGGTCACGTCGAAAACCGATTGTTCACGCCGCCGCCGGGGCAAACCCCCAGTTCGATGCGCGAAGCGGCCAATTTTCTGAATTCCTTGATCGAGGGACGCACGCTGTCTGATGTACGTGGCGTTATCCAATCTGAA
The DNA here is from genome assembly GCA_047626725.1 of Ascidiaceihabitans sp. GTDB lineage: Bacteria > Pseudomonadota > Alphaproteobacteria > Rhodobacterales > Rhodobacteraceae > Ascidiaceihabitans. The sequence continues at coordinate 124,520 of JBLHSG010000004.1, read as the reverse complement.
ATTTCGCGGCGCCGTCAGGAAATTGATGTGCTCGCGCGCGCCTTGGTCGAAGACGGGTTGGCCGTTTGGGCCGACGAGGGCGAACATTCTGAGCGTTTGATCGTGCGTGGCCGTTCAAATTTGTTGGAATCAGCGACAGAAGATGCCGATTTGGACCGCATCAGAACCCTGTTTGACGACCTCGAACGCAAACGTGATATCTCGGAATTCCTTGAATTGACCGAGGGTGGCGACGGTGTGCGCATTTTTATTGGTTCTGAGAACAAACTTTTTTCACTTTCGGGTTCCTCTTTGGTCGTTTCCCCTTATATGAACGCTGATCGCAAGATCATTGGCGCAGTTGGCGTCATTGGTCCGACGCGGCTGAATTATGGACGTATCGTGCCGATCGTTGATTACACGGCGCAACTGGTTGGCAAAATGTTGTCGAACCGGAGTTAGAGGTGAAGAATGGCTGACCAAGAGAACAATGACTTTCTGGATGACCTCGCAAATGCAGAGGCAGAAGAATACGCCGATGACATGATGGAAATCGACGACGAAGCGCTGGAACTGGATACAGTCCGCGCCGAACGCGATGAGCTAAAAGACCGCTTTATGCGCGCGCTTGCCGATGCTGAAAATGCACGTAAGCGGTCGGATAAGGATCGTCGTGAGGCCGAAAATTATGGCGGATCAAAATTGGCGCGCGATATGCTGCCGGTTTACGACAACATGAAACGTGCGCTCGAAACCATCACCGATGAACAGCGCGCCGTTGCTGGCCCCTTGTTAGAGGGTATCGAGCTGACGATGCGCGAATTGGTTAGCGTTTTTGGCAAGCACGGTATCGTCGTTATCGCGCCAGTGGTTGGTGAGAAATTCGACCCGCAAATGCACCAAGCGATGTTCGAGGCCCCGGTTCCTGACACCCAAGCAGGCGATATTATTCAAGTCGCGGCAGAAGGTTTCATGTTGCATGATCGTCTGTTGCGCCCTGCGCAGGTTGGCGTGTCATCGATGCCAAAAAGCTAAAAACTGTTACAGTTTTTCTAACGGAGGCGGTCAGATTTTGGCCGCCTCTTTTAGTTTGTACATCAGGTCTAGCGCTTGGCGTGGGGTCAATTCGTCCGGAAGGATGCCATCCAGCAAATCCATCGCCGGCGATTCCTGAATTTTGACAGGCAGCGGGGCAGGCGTGGCAGAAAACAGCGGCAGATCATCGATCAATGTCTTTTGCGCCACGCCGCCTTCGCGCTCACCTTTTTCCAAGGCTTCCAAAACCACTCGCGCCCGCGCAATCACAGCTTCGGGCAAACCAGCCAATTGCGCGACCTGCACGCCATAAGACCGATCCGCAGCACCTTTGTGGACTTCATGCAGGAATACGATCTCGTTGTCCCATTCCTTGACGGCGACAGTCGCGTTATCAACGCCTTCTAGCTTGGCCGACAACGCGGTCATTTCGTGATAGTGCGTCGCAAACAACGCGCGCGATTTGTTGACATCGTGCAGGTGTTCAAGCGTCGCCCAAGCGATCGACAAGCCATCGTACGTCGCCGTGCCGCGTCCGATTTCATCCAGTATTACTAGCGCATGTTCGTCAGCTTGATTAAGGATCGCGGCAGTTTCCACCATCTCGACCATGAATGTTGATCTACCGCGGGCCAAATCGTCTGATGCACCTACGCGACTGAACAGCTGGCTAATCATGCCGATGTGCGCGGACGTGGCAGGAACGTAGCTGCCCATCTGAGCAAGCAGAGCGATCAGTGCGTTCTGGCGTAGAAACGTCGATTTACCCGCCATGTTGGGACCGGTCAGCAACCAGATGTTCGCAGTTTCATCTGCGCTAAGGTTACAGTCATTTGCGATGAATGGTTGCCCCGATTGGTCGCGCAGCGCCTTTTCGACGACAGGATGGCGTCCGCCAACGATATCAAACGCGCGACTGTCATCGACTTTGGGTTTGCACCAGTCTTGGGCGCGGGCCAGATGCGCAAGCGAGGTCGCCAAATCGATTTCCGCCAACGCGCGTGACGTTTGGTTGATCAACGGCGCTTGACCCAAAATTGCACGCTTTAGGCTCTCATAGAGCCGTTTTTCAATCTCCAGCGCGTGATTGCCTGCGTTCAGGATTTTGGTTTCCATTTCCGACAATTCAACAGTGGTAAAGCGCACCTGATTTGCAGTCGTCTGGCGGTGAATGAATGTCTCATTTAGCGGCGTCGACAACATCTTGTCGGCGTGTGTCGCTGTTGTTTCAATGAAATAGCCAAGGACGTTGTTGTGTTTGATCTTTAGGGTCGAAATTCCTGTAATAGAGACGAATTCTTGCTGCATTTTGGCGATAACGCTACGTCCTTCGTCCCGCAACTGACGCGCCTCGTCCAATTCTGTTTCGTACTGCGGCGCAATAAATCCACCGTCTCTGGCCAAAAGTGGTGGCTCGGCAACCAACGCTTGATCGAGCAGATCAATAAGGTCATCGTGACCCGTCAAATCGTTCAAGGCCGAGCTTAGCAATGACGGTGCATCGCCCATCCCGTTTTGCGCGATGAGTGCTGCCTCTGCCAATCCATTGCGAATGGCCGTCAAATCACGCGGACCTCCTCGATCCAAGGAGAGCCGGGACAGGGCGCGATCAAGATCTGGAACTTTGCGCAATTGGCCGCGCAGCTCCTCGGTCATTCGATTGTTTTCGCAGGCATGCGAAACTGCGTCTAAACGATCATGAATCGTCTCTAATACGCGTGATGGACCCGCCAAACGGCGTTCTAACAATCGCGCGCCACCCGACGTTACAGTCTGATCAATGACAGACAGCAGCGATCCGGCACGCCCGCCAGACAGTGCTTGGCTTAGTTCCAAATTACGACGTGTGGCAGCATCGATTTGCACGGACCGCAAATGCGTTTCCTGCCGCGGTGGTTGCATCAGCGGCAGTTTGCCCTTTTGCGTTAGGTGGAGGTATTCAATGATCGCACCCATGGCCGCGACCTCACCCCGATCAAAGGTGCCATAGGCGTCTAGCGTGCTGACACCAAACAAGTCGCAAATCCGCTTTTCGCCAGATGTGCTATCAAAAGATGCGCGTGACAAACCGGTCACTGGAATCGAAAAATCAGAGACTAATTGGCCTAATTCGTGCTCCTGCGCCTCGGAAACGACCAACTCGGACGGAGCCAGCCTAGCCAATTCCGGACCTAATCTGGTTCTGTTCGCCTTCATCACATGAAACGCACCAGTCGATATGTCGACCCAAGCCAGCGCTGCCTGATCACGAACTTCGGCAAAGGCGGCTAGGTAATTGTGACGCCGCGCTTCTAGCAAGCTGTCTTCTGTCAATGTGCCGGGGGTGACCAAACGCACGACGTCCCGTTTTACGATCGTTTTACCACCACGCTTTTTCGCTTCTGCAGGGGTTTCCAATTGCTCGCAAACACCAACACGAAACCCTTTGCGGATCAGAGTTAGCAAATACCCTTCGGCCGCATGAACGGGAACACCACACATCGGGATATCCGCACCATCGTGTTTACCGCGTTTTGTCAGTGCGATATCCAAGGCCTCAGCAGCATTCACTGCGTCATCAAAGAACATCTCGTAGAAATCACCCATACGGTAAAACAGCAACGCATCGGGATGCGCGGCTTTGATTTCGAGATATTGCGCCATCATGGGCGTGACGGTCATGGAATATCCCCCGGTAAATTCCATAAAACCTTACAAAGTGGGGCGCGGCACTTAAACCCACAAACCGCATGACGGTTGAGACAAGGTGAACAAAGAGCTAAGAGGCTTGGACGCACAAAGGGAAAATATCGCCATGTCCAATACCAAAGTTACCGATGAAGACGCGCTCGCCTTTCACCTCGAGCCGACGCCCGGTAAATTCGAGATAACGGCGACTGTGCCAATGAACACGCAACGCGATTTGTCGCTGGCGTATTCGCCTGGTGTTGCTGTCCCGTGTCTCGCGATCGCCGAGAACCCGGAACTGGCGTATGATTACACCAACAAAGGCAACTTGGTCGCGGTCATTTCGAACGGTACCGCGGTACTTGGTTTGGGCAATTTGGGCGCATTAGGATCGAAACCAGTCATGGAGGGCAAGGCCGTTTTGTTCAAACGCTTTGCTGACGTAAACAGTATCGACATCGAACTCGACACCGAAGATCCTGATGAATTTTGCAAGGCTGTGCGCCTGATGGGCCCGACATTTGGCGGCATTAACCTCGAGGATATCAAGGCGCCTGAGTGCTTTATCATCGAGCAGCGTTTGAAAGAGGAAATGGACATTCCGGTCTTTCACGATGACCAACACGGTACCGCGGTTATTTGTGCGGCCGGTTTGATCAATGCGCTACATCTGTCGAATAAAAAGATCGAAGACGTTAAAATCGTGCTGAATGGCGCCGGTGCTGCGGGCATTGCCTGTCTTGAACTGCTTAAATCTATGGGCGCGCGTTACGACAATTGCATTATGTGCGACACCAAAGGCGTGATTTATCAGGGCCGTAGCGAAGGTATGAACCAATGGAAATCTGCGCATGCCGTAAAAACCGAAGCGCGCACATTGGACGATGCGATGAAAGGCTGCGACGTGTTTCTTGGCGTGTCGGCCAAAGGTGCCGTGACCCCGGCGATGGTTGCCAGCATGGCTGATAATCCGGTTATCTTTGCGATGGCGAACCCCGATCCCGAAATCACACCCGAAGAAGCGCACGAAGTCCGCATGGACGCAATCGTCGCCACTGGGCGAAGCGATTATCCGAACCAAGTGAACAACGTTTTGGGCTTCCCCTACCTGTTTCGCGGCGCGCTAGACATCAACGCGCGTGCGATCAACGACGAAATGAAGATCGCTTGTGCCCACGCGTTGGCAAACCTAGCGCGCGAAGATGTGCCTGATGAGGTGGCCTTGGCGTATGGTAAGAATCTGACGTTTGGTCGCGATTACATTATCCCAACGCCGTTTGACCCGCGCCTGATTCACCGTATCCCGCCAGCTGTCGCGCGCGCAGGTATGGACACTGGTGCCGCCCGCCGTCCGATCATCGATATGGAAGCGTACGAGATGTCGCTGAAATCGCGAATGGACCCAACAGCGAGCATTTTGCATGGCCTAAATACACGCGCACGTTCAGCCCAAGCGCGAATGATTTTTGCCGAAGGTGATGATCCTCGTGTTCTGCGCGCGGCTGTGATGTATCAGCGGTCCGGTCTGGGCAAAGCGCTTGTTGTCGGGCGCCAAGCAGACGTTAAAGAAAAGCTGGAAGAAGCCGGCCTTGGCGACGCTGTGCGAGAGCTTGAAGTTGTGAATGCGGCCAATACTACCCATTTAGAGACTTATAAGTCGTTCCTATACGATCGCCTGCAACGCAAAGGTTTTGATCGTGCTGACATTCATCGCCTTGCCGCGCGTGACCGTCACGTGTTTTCCGCATTGATGTTGGCGCATGGTCATGGCGATGGTTTGGTAACTGGCGTGACCCGCAAATCTGCGCATGTTTTGGAACGCATCAATCACGTGTTTGATGCGGATACTGCGAATGGCGCGGCGGGGATTACTGCGTTGCTTCACAAAGGTCGGATCGTATTTATGGCCGATACGCTGGTGCACGAATGGCCGGACGAACATGATCTTGCCAACATTGCTGAACGCGCCGCCGTTGTTGCGCGCGATATGGGGCTAGAGCCGCGCGTGGCGTTTGTTAGCTTTTCGACATTCGGGTACCCAGTGTCCGAGCGGGCGGAAAAAATGCATCTTGCGCCTAAGGTTCTTGACCAGCGTGGCGTTGATTTCGAATACGAAGGCGAGATGACAGTCGACGTTGCCCTGAATGAAAAAGCCCAAGGCCAGTATCCGTTTTCACGTTTGACCGGACCTGCGAATATTCTGGTTGTTCCAGCACGTCACTCGGCCAGTATTTCTGTGAAATTGATGCAGGAAATGGGTGGGGCAACGGTGATTGGTCCGATCCTGTCTGGTGTCGATGGATCAATCCAAGTGTGTTCGACCAGCTCGACTGCGAATGACATTCTGAATATGGCCGTTTTGGCAGCGTGTCAGGTGGGCTAATGACGATCTACAACCTTGGCTCAATCAACATCGATATGGTTTACCGATTGCCACACTTACCGGCACCCGGTGAAACATTGGCTGCCGTTGATTTCAGTCAAGGTTTAGGCGGCAAAGGCGCGAATATGTCAGTGGCGGCGGCCCGTGGCGCGGCGCGCGTGCGGCACATTGGTGCGGTCGGAACTGACGGGCGCTGGGCGGTGCAGCGGATGTTGGAATATGGCGTCGACACAACGCATATTGTCGAGCTTGATACCGCGACGGGTCATGCAATTATTAACGTTGATGACGCGGCAGAAAATGCGATTGTTTTGTGGCCCGGTGCAAATGCGCAAATTGAAAAATCCCAGATTGGTCGCGCATTATCAGAGGCCAGCACGGGCGATATTCTAGTGATGCAGAACGAGACGTCGGGGCAAGCTGACGCTGCTCAGATGGCGCATGATCTGGGCCTGCGGGTTGTCTATGCGGCGGCACCGTTTGACAGTGATGCTGTTCAAGCTGTGCTGTCATTTGTGGATTTGTTGTTCTTGAATGAAGTAGAGGCGGCGCAGTTGGAACAGGCAACAGGTCTTGCGCCAAATATGCTAGACGTGACTGATGTCATTGTCACTTTGGGTGCAAAGGGTTGTCGATGGTATCAAAATTCTGCCAAGTTAGAGACTGATTTTGACGCGATAAAGGTTGATCCGGTCGATACAACAGGCGCCGGTGATACGTTCACTGGTTACGTGATTGCAGGCCTTGATCGCGGCATGCCAATGGCGCAAGCGATCAATTTGGCAACGCAAGCCGCAGCACTTATGGTCACACGCCACGGCACATCCGACGTCATTCCGGACCTAAAAGAGATCCAGGACGCGCGCTTGGCTTAGCCTAGAAACGCGGCTGCATTTCCCCAAAGCTGTTTTACACGTTGATCACGACCACAGGCATCGCGGTATGCTTTGTACGCTTTGGCCTGTGTTTTTGGGCCAAACCGGGTCAACACGATTTTCGACCCTTTGTAGTAATCTTGGTGATACGCCTCTGCTGTGTAGAATTTAGTTGCGCCAAGAATTGGCGTTACAACCTTCTTGCCAAGGGCTGATTGTGCCTCTGACTTTGCTTGTTCTGCGGCTGCTTTTTGGGCTGATCCGCTGGCAAAAATCGCGGTGCTATAGCTGGCGCCGCGATCGCAAAATTGGCCACCTGCATCTGTTGGATCAACCGAGCGGAAAAATTTTGAGAGCAATTCGTCACGCGAAACAATGCCTGGATCAAAGGTGATTTGCACGGCTTCGTAGTGTCCAGTTCCGCCGGATACGACCTGCTTGTACGTTGGATTTGCGACTTTTCCGCCAGCATATCCTGACACCGCGCCTTTAACGCCTTTGACGCTTTCGAAATCGGATTCAACGCACCAAAAGCAGCCTCCGGCGACTGTGAGCGTTTCGGTTCCTGCGGCTTGCGAGGTTGTCGATTGCGCGAACCATCCCAGTGCGATCAGGAATGCTAAGGCCACTGGTTTTGCTGTGCGAAATAGAGTCATTTTAGTCTCCTTTTCATAATTTGTCGGGCAGATTGCACGTTTGTTCAAGTCACAGGCGCGCGAGATCACGCAGCAGTGAGACAGGTTACACCTTGGAAGTTTCGAAAATCGGCAATAACTTACCGAAAATACAGGAGAAGTCATGGAAACCACCAAACGTATCGCCATGTGGTCTGGCCCACGAAACTTGTCGACTGCAATGATGTATAGCTTTGGTGCGCGCGCGGATTGTGCTGTCTTGGACGAGCCATTTTACGCCGCATATCTGGCAATGACGGGTATCCAGCACCCGATGAGGGATGAAATTTTGGGTGATCAACTCAATGATCCTAGCCACGTGGTTTCGCAAATAATGGGCCCGGTTGATGGCTGTGTTCAGTACCAAAAACACATGACACAGCACATGATTGACGGCGTTCCGCGTGAATGGATGGCGGATGTCATTAATGTTTTCTTGATCCGGCATCCAGCCCGCGTTGTCGCGAGCTATGCCAAAAAACGCGAAGGTCCACGTTTAGAAGATCTAGGGTTTTCCCAGCAGGTTGAGCTGTTCGATCACGCCGTTGCTTTGGGTCAAACTCCCGTGGTTATCGATTCCGCTGACATTCGAAATGACCCGACGCGTATGATGGAATTGCTATGCAACGCGATTGATGTGCCCTGGGATACATCGATGTTGAACTGGCCAACAGGGGGCCATGCGGCAGATGGAATTTGGGCCAGTCACTGGTACGGGGCTGTGCATTCATCGACAGGTTTTGCAGATGCAGAGCCTGAATTACCCATATTAGAGCCTGAATATGCAACTGTCGCGGCGCAAGCCCAGCCGTATTATGACAGGCTTGCGGCGCTAAAATTACGACTTACTTAAGGCGACGATCACGCGCTGCTAGCAGTTTCAAACGCAACGCATTTAGCTGGATAAAGCCAGCGGCGTCTTTTTGATCGTATGCGCCGGCGTCATCTTCGAACGTCACATGTGCTTCGGAATACAGCGAATGATCAGACCAACGACCAACAGTGCGCGCCAGACCTTTGTACAGTTTTAGGCGCACAGTTCCGGTCACATGCTCTTGGCTTTTGTCGATCATGGCCTGCAACATTTCGCGTTCAGGAGAGAACCAGAAGCCGTTGTAAATAAGCTCGGCATATTTTGGCATCAGCTCGTCTTTTAGATGTGCTGCGCCGCGATCCAGCGTGATCGATTCAATGCCACGGTGTGCTTCTAGCAAAATCGTGCCGCCCGGCGTTTCGTAAATGCCACGAGACTTCATGCCAACAAAACGCCCTTCGACCAGATCAAGACGGCCGATGCCGTGCTTGCCACCCAGTTCGTTCAGTTTTGTCAAAACAGTCGCTGGCGACATTGCTTCGCCATTAATTGAAACGGCATCGCCTTTTTCAAACCCGATCTCGATATGTTCGGGCGTGTTTGGCGCATCCTCTGGGCTGACGGTGCGTTGGTACACATATTCGGGCGCTTCAACTGCCGGATCTTCAAGAACTTTGCCCTCGGAAGACGTGTGCAACAGATTTGCATCAACACTAAACGGGGCCTCGCCACGCTTGTCAGTTGCGATCGGGATTTGGTTTTTTTCCGCGAAATCGATCAGTTTGGTGCGGCTGGACAAATCCCATTCACGCCAAGGCGCGATAACTTTGATGTCTGGATTTAGCGCATAAGCGGCCAGTTCAAAACGAACCTGATCGTTGCCTTTGCCTGTCGCGCCGTGGGCGATTGCGTCAGCACCTTCGGCCTCGGCAATTTCGACGAGGCGTTTTGAAATCAATGGACGCGCGATAGATGTGCCCAGCAGATACAGACCTTCGTACAACGCGTTGGCGCGGAACATTGGGAACACAAAATCGCGCACGAATTCTTCGCGGACGTCTTCGATATAGATCGAAGATGCACCCATCAATTCGGCTTTGGCGCGCGCTGGTTCCAGTTCTTCGCCTTGGCCCAAATCGGCGGTAAAGGTCACAACTTCGCAGCCGTATTCCGTTTGCAGCCATTTCAGGATGATCGATGTATCAAGGCCGCCTGAGTAGGCAAGTACGACTTTCTTGGGCGCGAACATTGTGTGCTTTCCTTTGTGGGGTTCGCCGTGGGCGATACTGCTTTTTACGGGCAGGTTCAAGACGGGCGAGGCGTTGACCGTCACAGCAGGGGCGCATAGGTCTGTTTTATCTAGGTGGTTTAGGATTTGAAAATGGATCGCGATACACTCCAAACAGCAGCGCGCGCGGCTGAACAGGCGATGCGAACTGTTTTTTCCGCCACGCCATTGCTGCGAAATGATTTGCTGTCGGAACGCTATGGCGCCGATATTTGGCTAAAGCGCGAAGACCTAAGCCCGGTGCGATCCTATAAATTGCGCGGTGCATTCAATGCCATGCGCAAGGTGATCGCGGATCAAGATACGTTTGTCTGCGCGAGTGCCGGAAATCACGCGCAAGGTGTGGCGTTTATGTGCCGGCATTTTGGGGTGCGCGGGGTCGTGTTTATGCCTGTGACAACCCCGGATCAAAAAATTCAAAAGACCCGAATATTTGGTGGTGATCACGTCGAAATCCGGCTGATTGGTGACTACTTTGACGAAACTTTGCGCGCTGCCCAAAGCTATAGTGCGGAAAAAGGCGCGCATTTTCTGTCGCCGTTTGATGATGATGATGTGATCGAAGGGCAAGCTAGCGTTGCCGTCGAAATCGAAACGCAATTGGGTCGTGCGCCCGATCACATAATTTTGCCAGTTGGTGGGGGTGGTTTGTCCGCCGGTACATACAGCTATTTTGGGCCGCAATGCGACTATACATTTGTTGAGCCAAAAGGCGCGCAAAGCCTTGCGTTGGCTTTGGATGCGGGTGCGCCGATTGATGTGTCGCCAATCGATAATTTTGTCGACGGCGCTGCGGTTGCCAAGATCGGCATGCGAACGTTTGAACGGTTGAAAGGTGTTGATCCCGCTAATGTCATAAACCTATCAGAAGACAGAATTTGCACGACGATTCTAGAAATGCTGAACGTCGAAGGGATCGTTTTGGAACCTGCCGGTGCCTTAGCAATCGAGGCGCTGCGCGAGATGCAAGATGTGATCAAAGGCAAGACGGTTGTCTGCGTTGCATCTGGTGGGAATTTTGATTTTGAACGTTTGCCCGAAGTGAAAGAGCGCGCGCAGCGATATTCTGGGCTAAAGAAATACTTCATTTTACGCCTGCCACAACGGCCTGGCGCGTTAAAAGATTTCTTGGGAAGCTTGGGTCCGGAAGACAACATTACCCGCTTTGAGTACATGAAAAAATCGGCACGAAATTTCGGATCTGTTTTGATCGGGATTGAGACGACGAACCCTGCAAATTTCGAAACCATGTTTGAACAAATCGAATCTGTCGGATTTGCTTACACAGACATCACAAACAACGAAACGCTAACCCAGTTTGTAATCTAATTCACCCGTAGCAGCGCGGTTGGTAAATCTGTCAAAAAGACAATTTTTGAAGACGCGTAGCAGTCCAAAACGGATCCAACGTCTAGCTCATCTGCTTGGCCTTTTGCGGATAGGTTTTCGCCTGCTTGGCATAGTTTCGAGAACTTCTCGAACCCGAGGTTCATCGCGCTGCCCTTAAGAAAGTGCATGTCTTCCTCAAGTGTTGCGGTGTCAGAATTACATTTCAGACGTTCGATAACTTCTTCGACCTCTTCTAAAAATAGCTCGACGACCTCTTCGAAGTCTTCTGGCCCCACCTCATCTCGAAGTGATTTTACCTGACCCCAATCAATCATTTTTTCCTCCGATTCTGTGTCAGGTGATGTTCGGTCATTTAGCTTAACGAAATATAACTTGTTAAACTTTTAGTATGTCTGATTGTCGCTTTCACGGCTCGTTAAGTTCGAGAGACTAAAGACTGAGCGGTCTAAACAGTGCCGGAACTTTGTCCCTTATGTCTTCGCTTTTGAAATTACCTGAACACGGCGGCCAGCCGGAAAACGTGTTGCCAAAGCGACGCGTTCTAATTGTGGATGACAGTCGGTTGCAGCGTAAAATTCTGTCGAGTTCGGTTACGCGCTGGGGTTACGATGTTCTGGAGGCTGATAGCGGTCTCGTTGCGCTGGAAATGTGCAAATCAGATCCGCCGGACATCGTGCTGAGCGATTGGATGATGCCACAGATGAACGGTTTGGAATTTTGCGATGCGTTTCGTAATTTGCCGGGGGACCATTACGGGTACTTTATTCTTCTAACGTCCAAGAGCGAAAAAGGTGAAGTGGCGCAGGGATTGCAGGCAGGCGCCGATGATTTTCTAAGCAAACCGGTCAATGCGCATGAACTTAGGGCGCGTATTTCTGCAGGTGAACGCATATTGGATATGCAGCGCGAATTAACTGACAAAAACAAGGTGATTTCCGAAACGTTGCTGGAACTACAGCGTGTTTATGACTCGCTCGACAGCGATTTGATTGAAGCCAAAAAATTACAACAATCGTTAATCCGCGAGAGGACAAAGTCCTTTGATACAGGCGAATTGTCGCTTTTACTTCGTTCCAGTGGGCATGTTGGTGGCGACCTTGTCGGGTTTTATCCAGCAGGTGAAGGTCACCTAGGTTTGTTCGCGATTGACGTGTCAGGACATGGCATCAGTTCTGCCCTTATGACCGCGCGGTTGGCCGGTTATTTATCCGCTTCAGCCCCTGATCAAAACGTCGCTTTGGAACGGTTGGCGGATGGCAGTTATCGATCTTTGCCGCCGGATCAAGTGATCGAAACGCTCAACGACCTTGTTCTGGACGAGATGGAAACAGAACATTATTTTACACTGCTTTTGGCAGACGTGAATTTGAAAACTGGCAAGGTAATTTTGGGGCAGGCGGGCCATCCTCATCCGGCCGTTCAGCGCAGTGATGGTACGATCGAGCAAACAGGTACAGGTGGTTTTCCTGTCGGTTTGATGTACGGGATCACGTTCGAAAGCTTTGAAATTCAACTAAATCCCGGTGACCGGATCGCATTGCTGTCAGACGGAGTCACCGAATGCCCTAACCCGGACGGCGACATGTTAGAAGAAGAAGGGCTGGCCGAGATGATGACAGACCTGCGCGACATCAAGGGCCCTGCATTTTTCGAAGCGCTAATGTGGAACTTGTCAAATTTCGCAAAAACCGACGATTTTCCCGATGACGTGTCTGGCGTGTTGTTTGAATTCAGCGGTTAAAGTAGCCCGAAATAGCGCTCAACGAACAGACGATCGCCATCATTTCCCAGCGCCATGGCGGCCTCAGATGGGTCAAGAACCAAGGTAACGTGATCAGGTTCGATAGGTTCTGCAAACTGATAAACCGGCCGTGCGACGTATACATGGCAAAGTTTTTCTGCCCACAAATCGTATTCTGGCATAAACACAAACCGACGAAACGCGCCCAGTCGGCGGGGGCTGGAAATGCACCAACCGATTTCTTCGCGGACCTCACGATGTAGCGCTTGGATTGGTGATTCACCCGGATCAATGCCACCACCGGGCAGTTGAATGTCTAGAACATCAGCGTTTTGACCCGTTAGCAAAACGCGCCGTTGCAACGGTAAAATCGCATACGCACCCGGCCGCATTGTATAACGTCGTCCAGCTTGTGGGGGTGGTCCAACACGTCGTATCATTCGCGGCCCTCTTTTTGTTTGCCTTGTGGCACCTATATAGACGCGATATGCCAATCCGTGGCGCGTAAGGAAACCCCCATGACACTAGCAAATAAAATCGCATGGGACGATACCGTCCTGCCCTTTCAACTGGATGCAGCAGACATTCGCGGACGCGTTGCGCGCCTTGATGGTGTTTTGGATGGTATTCTAAAGCAGCATAATTATCCGCCTGTCGTCGAAGCACTGGTTGCCGAAATGGCTTTGTTGACGGCATTGATCGGTCAAACGGTCAAATTGCGCTGGAAGCTGTCCTTGCAGGTTCAGTCCAAAGGCGCGGTTCGCATGATCGCGACTGATTACTACGGTCCCGAAAAGGAAGGCGAACCTGCGCGCATTCGCGCCTATGCGACGTATGATGCCGATCGTCTGACAGATGGCGCGCCGTTCGAACAAATTGGCGATGGGTATTTCGCGATCATGATTGACCAAGGTCAGGGCATGAAACCGTATCAGGGGATCACACCTCTTGAGGGCGGTTCGCTGTCGAAATGTGCAGAGGCGTACTTTGCCCAATCCGAACAGTTGCCGACCCGTTTTGCGCTGTCATACGGCAAATCGATGGAACCGGGCGTACCGGAACATTGGCGTGCGGGCGGTGTTATGATCCAACACATGCCAAAAGCGTCGCCGTTCGCGGCTCAGGTCGAAGGCACCGGTGACACGTTGCAAGCTGCCGACCTTTTGAATGAGGATGAAGGCGAAAACTGGAACCGCGTGAACATTCTTTTGGATACGGTCGAAGACATGGAATTGATCGGCCCCCAAGTGCCCCCAAGCGATCTGTTGTTGCGCCTGTTTCACGAGGAACAAGTCCGCGTTTACGATGCTCAACCGATTAAATTTGGCTGCTCGTGTTCCGAAGACCGCGTGCGACAAAGCCTGTCGATCTATTCGGCGCGCGACATTTCAACCATGACAACACCCGAAGGGCGTGTGACTGCGGATTGCCAATTCTGTAGCGCGCATTACGACCTTGATCCGGCCAGCATCGGATTCGAGTCAGAAGAAGCCCCGAGTGAGTGACCTAATCGCTGACATTCGCCACGCGCTGGGCGCTGCTGGCAAACCGTCATCTGATTTTGATTTGAACCCGAATGTAACATTGCCGGCGGGGCGTAAACTGCGCCCTGCCGGTGTTCTTGCCCCGATCATTATGCGCAATGGTGTACCGGAATTGATCCTGACCAAACGGTCATCGGCGTTAAAACATCACCCCGGTCAGATCGCCTTTCCTGGGGGCAAACAAGACGACAACGATGCCGACGTTATCTCCGCCGCATTGCGAGAAGCAGACGAAGAAATCGGCCTGCCTTCGCAGATTGTCGAAGTGCTAGGCACGCTGCCAATCCACGAAACGGTCACCGGATTTAACGTCACACCCGTCATTGCATTTGTGCGCGAGGAATTTGACGCCAAACCTGAACCGGGCGAAGTCGAAGAAGTGTTTCGCGTGCCTTTGTCCCATGTTTTGAACCCCGATAACTTTAGTGTTCAATCGCGGCGTTGGCGTGGACAGCATCGCCATTATTTCACAGTGCCCTACGGCCCCTATTACATCTGGGGCGCAACTGCGCGTATGTTGCGCGCATGGACCGATCGAATGACCTAATTCTACCGGCGGAAACGCAATGGTTGCAGGACGCAGATGCACAAGCATTATGTGCCGTGATTGCGCAGGCAGGTCACCAGATTTTTTTCGTAGGCGGCTGTGTGCGCAATGCGATCTTGGGCGAACTGGCCAGTGATATTGACCTGTCGACAAACGCGTTGCCGCAGCAGGTTATGGATTTGGCCAAGGCGGCTGGCCTAAAGGCAATTCCAACAGGCATTGATCATGGCACCGTGACCGTTGTGATGAATGGCACGCCGTTTGAAATCACGACATTCCGGCGCGATGTTGAAACCGATGGCAGGCGCGCTATTGTCGCGTTTTCTGATGACATTATGGATGATGCGCGGCGCCGCGATTTCACCATGAATGCACTGTACGCCGATGCAACAGGACGTGTCGTTGATCCGTTGAATGGGCTGCCTGATGCCCGTGCGCGTCGCATTCGTTTTATCGAAGACGCGTCACTACGCATTCGCGAGGATTATCTGCGCAGCCTGCGGTTTTTCCGGTTCTCTGCGTGGTATGGTGATGCCGAGTTGGGTTTTGATCCTGAGGCGTTGAATGCGATTGCATCTAATTTAGATGGGCTTGCGTCGTTGTCGCCCGAAAGGGTCGGATCTGAGTTGATCAAACTTCTCGCTGCTCCAAATCCGTCCACTTCGCTTGCCGTGATGCGCCAGACTGGCGTGCTTCAAACCGTATTGGCAGGCAGCGATGACACGTGGGTGGGTCCGTTGGTACATGTCGAAGGATTGCTAGATTTGCCGCCTGACCCGATCCGGCGCTTGGCAGCATTGGGTGGAATGGATGTGGCGGAAACCTTGCGACTGTCTAAAATTCAGGCGCGTGAGCTGAACATTTTACGTGACGGTATTGGTAGCCTTCAGACTGCTGGTGAACTTGGGTATCGGCATGGTTCAACAACGGCATTTAGCATCATTGCATTGCGCGCAGCCTTTGCGGGTCACACGCCAAATCCGGATGTTTTTGCGGAAATCGAACAGGGCGCGAACAGCGTTTTTCCGATCACTGCCGCAGATTTACAGCCAGCGTTTCAAGGTCCGGAACTAGGCAAACAGCTAAAGACGCTAAAGCAAGATTGGATCGCGTCGGGGTTTGTCAAAACCAAGGCCCAGCTTTTGGGGTGACTTTGCAAGAAGTTTGCGCTATCAACTGCTGACACATTGGAGGTCTACGACATGTATCGCGGGATTTGGCTCAACCGAGACTAATCGGTCCAACCTAATTGGGTGGCTCGAATTATTCGACGCAATCCGCATGTCTACCTTACAATTTCAGGCTCTTCCGTGATGTTCAAATTCTTTGAAAACCTTGTCGACCCGTACGTCGACTACCCCGAAAATGATAACCCGCCGACCAAGATTTGGCCGTTTTTGCGCGAATATTCCAAACCGTTCAAAACGGTGTTTTGGTTTGCAGCGCTGATGTCTATCGTCGTTGCTGCTATCGAAATCGGCCTCATTTATTACATGGGCCGCGTCGTTGATTTGATGGGGGGTGAACCCGATCAAGTCTGGGCTGAATTTGGCTATGAATTCATAATTGTCGCCCTGTTTATTCTGATCCTGCGGCCGTTGTTGCAGGTGTTGGATGTGGCGCTTTTGAACAACGCGATCCTACCGAACTTCGGCACATTGATCCGCTGGCGCGCGCACAAACACGTATTGCGTCAGTCTGTTGGTTGGTTTGAAAACGACTTTGCTGGACGGATCGCAAACCGGATTATGCAAACGCCACCTGCTGCGGGCGAGGTCGTCTTTCAGGTGTTTGATGCGATTTCGTTTTCGCTGGCATACTTGATTGGTGCTGCGATTTTGCTGTCGACATCAGACGTGCGTTTGCTGGTGCCGCTGCTGGTTTGGTTCGTGCTGTACGGTGTTTTGATCCGCTGGACTGTCGTGCGCGTTGGCCCTGCCTCCAAGGCGGCGTCGGATGCGCGGTCGACCGTAACAGGCCGTGTTGTGGACGCATATTCAAACATTCATTCCGTCAAAATGTTCGCCCATCACGATCAGGAATTGTCGTACGCCAAGGACGCCATTGAAAATACGCGCCAGACGTTCCAGCGCGAAATGCGGATTTTCACGATCATGGATGTGATGCTGGTCGCGCTAAACGGCTTGCTGATTGTTGGCGTTGTTGGCTGGGGCATTGCGTTGTGGATGCAGGGCGAAACGTCTGTTGGCGTTGTTGCTGCAGCGACCGCGCTGACCCTGCGGCTGAATTCTATGACCGCTTGGATCATGTGGGCTTTGACCAGCTTTTTCCGCGAACTTGGCGTCGTGTCCGAAGGTATGGAAACCATTGCACAGCCGATTACGCTGGTGGATGCGCCGGGTGCCAAACGCCTTGAAATGCAAGACGGGCGGATCGAATTGAATGGCCTGACCCATCACTATGGTCGGTCGTCAGGTGGCTTGGACAATGTTGATTTGATGATTGAACCAGGTCAGAAAATTGGCCTGATTGGTCGTTCCGGCGCGGGCAAATCCACCTTGGTCAAATTGCTGCTGCGCTTTTACGACCCTGAATCCGGTCAAATTTTGATCGATGGGCAAAGCGTTACAGGCGTGACCCAAGACAGCCTGCGTTTGAACATCGGGATGGTGCAACAGGACAGTTCACTGCTGCATCGTTCTGTGCGCGACAACCTGCTGTATGGTCGTCCCGATGCGACCGAGGATCAAATGATCGCCGCTGCAAAGCAAGCAGAGGCGCATGATTTCATCCTTGATTTGCAGGACCCCGAAGGACGCACAGGCTACGATGCGCAGGTCGGCGAACGCGGTGTGAAACTGTCTGGCGGTCAACGCCAGCGCGTAACGCTTGCGCGTGTGATCCTGAAAAATGCGCCGATCTTGCTGTTGGACGAGGCAACAAGCGCGTTGGATTCCGAAGTCGAGGCGGCGATTCAGGATACCCTATACGGCATGATGGAGGGCAAAACCGTGATCGCAATTGCCCACCGTTTATCAACGATTGCCAAGATGGACCGCATCCTTGTTTTGGACAAAGGTAAAATCGTCGAGGACGGAACACACGACGGGCTTTTGGCCAGTGGTGGGCTATATTCAGACTTCTGGGCGCGCCAATCTGGTGGGTTCCTGAAAACAGAAGAAGACGCGTCATGAACATCGGAAATTGGATCGACAGCTTTCGCCCAGCAAACGGGCCACCGCCGCAAGCGCTTGGCGCATTTATGCGCTGGTGCCTGTCTGGCAGTTGGCCCGCGCTCTGGTTGGCGGCAGGGTTTTCAGCGCTCGCCGGCGCGATGGAGGCAGGCACCGCCCTGATCCTTGGCCGTGTGATCGATGCGACCGTGACGCTGGGCCCCAATGGTTTCTTTTCGGTTGAAAATGTCGGGCTGATTGTGGCCGCCTTGGCGTTTTTCCTGATCGCGCGTCCCGTTCTGTTTGGGCTGTCTGCGGCGACCAATTCGATCATCGTGCAGCCCAATGTGAATCCGCTTGTGTTGTCGCGTTTGCATCGTTGGACGCTTGGTCAAACCGTCACGTTCTTTGACGATGATTTCGCGGGTCGTATCGCGCAAAAGCAGATGCAATGCGCACGCGCTGTGACCGATGTTGCGTCCGAAGTTATCAACGTTGTCGCCTTTGCGCTCGCCTCTCTTGCTGGGTCGGTTCTGCTGCTGGTCGCGATTGATTGGCGTGTGGCGATCGGGTTCTTTGTCTGGCTGGTGCTGTATTTTGCGCTGATCAATTGGTACTTGCCGCGCGTGCGTGTCCGGTCTGCTGAGCGGGCGGGAAAACGTGCGATGGTGTCGGGTCAGGTTGTCGATACGATCACCAATATCAAAACGGTCAAACTGTTCGCGCACGCCGATCACGAAGACCGCGCAGCCCTTGGCGCCATGCAAGCGTTTCGCGAAAGTTCGTTGAAATTTGGATATCTGTCGGCGACGTTCCGGTTTGCGCTGATGTCGCTTGCCGGTCTTTTGCCTGTCTTGTTGTTGGGTGGAACGATCCTGTTGTGGCAAGCAGGTCAGGCAACGTCGGGCGATATTGTTGCCGCGGGTGCCGTGGCTATTCGGATCGCGCAGATGACCGGTTGGGTCAGCTTTACGCTGATGGCGATCTATTCCAACATTGGCGAAATCGAGGATGGCATGCGCACCTTGACCCCGCGCACACGAGTCGAAGACGCAAAGGACGCGACTGATCTAAAAGTGCCGCAAGGCGTGATCACGCTAAAGAACCTTGGCTTTGCTTATGGGCGCGACAAGGGCGGTATTTCCGAGATCGATTTGACGATTGGCGCGGGTGAAAAACTAGGCATTGTCGGCGCGTCTGGTGCGGGGAAATCGACGCTCGTTTCGCTGCTGTTGCGTCTGTATGATCCCGAAGAAGGCGCTATCGAAATCGATGGCGTCAACACGCGTGACGTGACCCAAGAAAGCCTGCGTCGCAGCATCGGGATGGTCACGCAGGAAACTGCGATGTTCAACCGGTCTGCGATGGATAACATTCGGTACGGCAAACCTGATGCGACCGAAGCAGAGGTGATCGCCGCCGCCGAAAAAGCGGAATCGCACGGGTTCATCAAAGACCTGCAAGATCACAAAGGGCGCACCGGATACGACGCGCATTTGGGCGAACGCGGTGTGAAACTGTCTGGTGGTCAACGTCAACGAATTGCCTTGGCCCGCGCGATTATCAAAGACGCGCCAATCCTTGTTTTGGACGAAGCGACCAGCGCGCTTGATTCCGAAGTCGAGGCGTCGATTCAGGATGCATTGTCGCGTGTGATGGAGGGCAAAACCGTTTTGGCCATCGCGCACCGCTTGTCGACGCTGACTGAAATGGACCGTATTATTGTGATGGATCAGGGCCGTATCGTCGAAGTTGGATCACATGATGCTCTTTTGGCCAAAGATGGGTTATACGCCCGCTATTGGGATCGCCAATCCGGCGGATTTATCACCACACAGGCGGCAGAATGACAGAATATACAATCTTACGCGTTGGCCATCAGGGCGACGGAATTGCGCACGGTCCGATCTTTGTACCGATGACGCTGCCCGGTGAAACGGTCACAGGCACGCTAAAGGGTGATGCGCTGACAGACGTGAAAATCATCACGCCGTCGGATGATCGGGTCGCGCCGGTTTGCCGACATTTCAAATCGTGTGGTGGTTGCCAGTTGCAACACGCGAGCGAAGATTTCGTAGCGACCTTTAAGGGTGACGTGGTTCGCCGTGCTTTGGCCGCGCATGATCTAGCGCCTGAAATTCGCCCAACGCTGACATCGCCTACCCAGTCACGCCAACGTGCGACAGTTGCGGCGCGGCGTACGAAAAAAGGTGCGATGGTTGGATTTCACGGTCGTGCATCTGGCACAGTGATCGAGGTTCCGGATTGCCAATTGATTGATCCACGGATCAAGGCGGGTTTCTCTGCGGCTCATGATTTGGCGTTGATCGGATCGTCGCGCAAAGGCGTGTTGGCTGTGACGCTGACGCTGTCATCCGATGGTTTGGATGTGTCAGTGAATGGTGGCAAACCAATTGACGGCCAGCTGCGTATTGAACTTGCGTCTTTGTGTGACCGCACGGGAATGGTGCGTTTGGCATGGGACGGCGAAACGATTGCGATGCGCACACCGCCGCGTCACGATTTTGGCAATGCTCAGGTTGTTGTGCCACCGGGTGCGTTTTTGCAAGCCACAGCGCATGGGGCCACAACATTGGGCGCGCTTATAATTGAAGCTGTGGGTGATGCAAAACGCGTTGCAGATTTGTTTGCGGGCAGCGGCACGTTCTCGTTTCCGTTGGCGGCAAAATCCGAGGTCCACGCAGTTGAAGGTGACAAAGCGATGGTTGCTGCGCTGGATCATGGTTGGCGCATGTCTAAGGGGCTAAAACCAGTAACCTCTGAGGCGCGTGATCTGTTCCGTCGCCCGTTGTTGCCGGATGAATTGAACCGCTATGACGCCGTTGTGCTGGATCCGCCGCGTGCGGGTGCTGCCGACCAAATCAACGAACTGGCAAATGCGACGGTTCCCAAGATCGCATATGTGTCGTGCAACCCTGTGACATTTGCGCGTGACGCGTTTCAACTGACCAAAGCGGGGTATGTTTTGGATTGGGTTCAGCCTGTCGATCAGTTCCGTTGGTCATCGCATATTGAACTGGCCGCGGCGTTCCATCGTCCGTGAATTTGAGCGACGATCTAGGCGGGTGTTCTCACAGGTGAGTGACCTTGTCGGGTTTTCCCTATGCGTTTCACACTCCAAGATGGTAACACGCAACGAACTAGAAACGAGATCAGAGCAGATTGTATGAAGCGCAGAACCTTTGTTTTAACCAGTGCAATGGCCGCATTACTGGCGGCTTGTGGCGGCAAAAGCCGGTTCAAGGCCTATAACGGCCCCAAAGTCACCTATGTTATCGTCAACAAAGGCGCGCGCAAAATGTATCTGCTGCATGGGAAAACGATACTCAAGGAATACGATTTTGTCCTTGGGTTTGCGCCCATCGGCGACAAGTTTTTCGAAGGTGACGGCAAGACCCCAGAGGGCACCTATTTTATCGATCGCCGCAATCCCAACAGCCGTTTTCATCTGTCGCTGGGTATTTCGTATCCAAACGCGCAGGACCGTGCCGAGGCCAAGGCGCTGGGCAAACCACCGGGCGGCGACATCTTTATTCACGGGCAAGAAAACCCGCTGAAAAAGAACAAAGGCGACTGGACGTGGGGCTGTATCTCCATCTCGAACAAAGAGATGGAGCGCGTTTATGCAATGGTCGAAAACGGCACGCCGATCCAGATCAACCCGTAACTGAAACCGCTGTTAACCAGTGGTCCCAACAATTGGCGTTCCTGTTTCGTCGACAGCTGTTGTTGCTTCTTCATCAGAAATCCTGGCGGGAACCAGACGGCTTGCTGATGGGTTTGCGGCAGGGATCAGTGGTGAATTAGACGGGTTGCCCATGATCATCGTCCACCAGATTTTGCCGTTTGATTCTTGAAACCAGGCAAATCCCAAATCTTGGGCATCTGATGACATGATCGTGCGGCGCGTGTCCGGCTGTTCGATCCAGGCCGCAAGCGTTTCCAATTCGGTTTCGTAGGATTCCGAGATGTTCTCGCCAACCAATTGGCCGGTGTAGCCAACGCGCTGAACACGATCGATTGGCGATGATCCGTCAGACCCAAAGTGCCATGGGCGATTTTGGGCTGACATATCGCGGGAATGTGTCGCGGCCGCTGCGTTTAGGGCAGGGTTCAATGCGACCGGTGCAACACCTTGGGCGCTGCGCAATGCATTTACCGAATCCAGCATGCGGAATTGCAATTTTCCGGTGTCGCGTTTTCCGATGCGATACACTTTACCCACGGCTTTGCCATTTGAACCGATTGGCGGTTCAGCTGGTGTACATGCAGAAAGCGCGAAAAGACCGGCCATCAATATTGCGATTATTTTGACCATTTGTGTGCTCCACTCGAAAAAACTGTTATGTACGGCCTTAACGACAGTTGCGTTGCATTTCAAACGCACATCGGCGTGAGGCCGCGTAATGACGGTTGTTTGATTTGCGACTGCGACTTTCTCGCAATAATGTACGCCCCAAGGCAGTATTTCCAAGAGACGGAGACGTTACGATGTCCAATAAAAAGTTCGAAACAACCACACGCCGCGCCTTTTTGGCCGGTTCCGCCGCGGTTCTAGGCACCCCGGCATTCGCGCAAACCCTAGCGGGTCAGGCTGAACGCGACCCTGCGTTGTCTGTGCGCCGCAATATTTCCAGCTTTCGCACGCTGGATTGGCGCCCCTATTTCACCAATCTGAACAACGGCGCAATTCTTGTCGATCTCGACAGCCGCGCGGTTCACTATTGGAACGAAGATCAATCTATCTACAAATTGTACCCCTCCAGCATCCCGCTGACCGAGGATTTGACGCGCCGTGGCCGCACAAGTGTGACTCAAAAGGTCGATGGACCCAGCTGGCGTCCGACACCATCGATGCTAAAGCGTAATCCAGAATGGCCAAAGTTCATTGGACCAGGCCCAGAGAATCCATTGGGAACGCATGCACTTTACCTGAGCTGGACGTATTACCGTATTCACGGCACGCACGACACACGCAAGATTGGGCGCAAATCGTCCAACGGTTGCATCGGTCTGTACAACGAGCACATCGCCGAGCTGTTCGGTATGGCCAAAGTAGGCACGCAAGTGTTGCTAATTTGACGACAAGTGGGCATTTTGCGTCTTTGTTCTGCGAAACTAGGTTTGCAATCTAAGCGAATTGCTGGTTAGAACAGGTACACGAGGTAAGTCTTGGGTGTGCATCAGCGCCATTGCTGTATGTGCCATTTCTGGAGAAAAAATATGAAAAAACTAGTACTCGCAGCCGCTTTGACAGCCGCCGCTTCCACAGCATTCGCCGGCGCGCCAGCGGATCCAATCATCGAAGCACCAGTGATCATCGAAGAAACAGGTTCTTCTTCTTCGGGCATTCTTTTGCCGTTGATCCTGCTTGCAATCGTTGCAGCAGCTGTTTCTAACTAAGCTAACGCTTAGAAAAATTTAAAAAGGCGGTGCTGTTAAGCGCCGCCTTTTTTCATGTCTAATCCAAATTTTAGATATCGCGATGTGTCGGCCCGAAGGGCTTAGTCCAACCAGCCAGCCAAGTTGCGTTCGATGATGCCGCTTAGCGCTGCAATGTGCGAATCATCATCGTTAAGGCATGGAATATAGGTGAATTTCTCGCCACCAGCGTGCTCAAAGCTTTCAAAAATCTCTTCGTTGATTTCCTCAAGCGTCTCGATGCAGTCGGCTGAAAATGCCGGGGCGCAGACTGCGATGTTCTTTTTGCCAGCTTCAGCCAAACGCGCGACTTCTTCGACGGTGTAGGGCTGTAGCCATTCTTCGGGTCCGAATTTGGACTGGAAGGTGGTTTTGATTTCGGTGTCTTCCCAGCCCAGACGTTCCTTTAGCAGGCGCGTCGTTTTCTGGCATTGGCAATGATAGGGGTCGCCCTCCATCAGGTAGCGGATTGGCACGCCGTGGTAGGAACACACCAGAATATCGGGGCGCGTTTCCAGATCGGCATAGGCCCGTTCGATCGATTGCGCGAGGGAATCGATATAGGCAGGATCATCGAAATAGGGCTTGATCGTGCGCGCAATTGGTTGCCATTTTTCAGCCATCAGCGAGCGAAAAAATTCGTCATTTGCTGTCGCTGATGTGGCCCCCGCGTAGTGCGGATACAGCGGAAAGAACAAGATTTTCTGACAGCCTGCTTCGGTCAGCGCGCGTACTTTTGATTTGGTCGATGGGTTGCCATACCGCATGCAGAAATCGACGATCACGTCGTCGCCGTAGCGTTCTTGCATCGCGATTTTGATTTTTGCTGTCTGTGCTTTGGTGATCGTCATCAACGGGCTTTCGCCGTCGACTTCGTTCCAGATTGATTGATACGCGGCACCAGACGAAAACGGGCGTTTTGTCAGGATAACCAGCTGCAACAATGGCTGCCAAAGCCATGGGCTGTAGTCGATGACACGACGGTCAGACAGGAATTCGTTCAGATAGCGGCGCATCGACCAATAATCGTAATTGTCCGGAGTCCCGAGGTTGCTTAGCAAAATTCCGACCTTGGGTGCTTTGACCTTGGGGTGGTCCGGCTCTGCGTGCGCAGGGCAGGCGGCGTTTTGGGTGGCGTCCAACATGAGTATCGTTCCAATTCAGTGTGCCAATGCGGCGTCTTTGTAGTGCAGATAAACGCTTTTGTCCGCAGGTCAATCTGAGGTCAGTCAGTTAGCGGGTTTTCCTGCGTATCCAAGGCATCCGCCAGCCGTTGTGCAGCAGACCCGGGGCGAAGTGGTTTAGGTTGACTATCATCCGGCGCCCAACCAGCTAGAAACAATAGGTCAAACGTCGCTGTGATCCCGCCACCAGCGGCTGGAAATGTTTCACAATACAGTGCATTTGCCCGCTCGAATACCTTGCGCGACGTGGGTTTCTGCAATCGGGACCTGAGCGCATTTGTCTCACCCATTCCTCGCAAATCATGCATCAAATGCCAGATATCGCGAAAGGTGACGTTAAAATTGGTCACATCAGCCACCGGTAAGGCAAGGCCCGCGCGTTGCAGCAAACCACCCATATCGCGCAGTTCCGCCATGGGGGCGATGCGAGGTGACAGGCCGCCCATAATTTCAATTTCCGCCTGACCCAAACAGGCGCGCAGTTCATGCAAGGTTTCACCGCCAAAACAAACCGCCAGAAATAGGCCGTCGGCGCGCAGGGCACGCTTGCATTGAATGATTTGCCCGACCGGATCATTCGCCCAGTGCAGCGACATCGCGTGGATCACCAGATCATGCGCGTTTTGGTCAATGGCGAGGGTTTCAGTGTCAGGAACGCAGCGTGCATTTGGCATCTGGCGACCCCAAAATTCGGGGTGCCCATTGACGACAGCTGGCGCTGTAAAGGTTCTGTTAACACTTTGTAGGCGATCTTGCAGTTCATCGAATGCGGCGACGTGTAAAAACAGGTCGTCCGAATTGGCGCGGGCGCGATGCGCGGCAAGGGCAATCGAATCAGTAAGGGTTTGATGCGTGGACATAGGGGGACAGATAGAATGGCAGTGAGCACATTACAAACCGCACTTCGCCTTGTGTACCCGCCGCGCTGCCTGACCTGTTCTGCCACGGTAGACAGCGATTTTGGCCTGTGCGGACCGTGCTGGCGCGATACGCAATTTATCGGATCAACGATTTGTGATGCGTGTGGGGTGCCATTGCTTGGCGATGATCCCGGCGCGATGGCGCATTGCGATGAATGTATGACGGTTGCGCGGCCCTGGGCGCATGGGCGGTCTGCGGTTTTGTACAAAGACAACGGGCGCAAGTTGGTGTTGGGCCTGAAACATGGGGATCGTCACGATGTTGTGCGTCCTGCTGCGTTGTGGATGGCGGCCGCGGTCAGGGACATTTTGCAGCCTCATATGTTGATCGCGCCGGTGCCGTTGCATTGGACGCGATTGTTGAAACGACGCTATAATCAATCAACTTTGCTGGCGCAGGCCTTGGCCAAACAGGTTGATCTGGAATGTTGCCCTGATTTGCTGATCCGGCCGCAACGCACTGTTTCATTGGATGGTTTGGGCCGCGATGCCCGTTTTACTGCGCTAAAGGACGCAATTCGCCCCCACCCAAGGCGTAAACATAAGATGGCAGGGCGGCCTGTTTTGCTGGTAGATGATGTTATGACATCAGGCGCGACTTTGGCCGCGGCGACCGAAGCCTGTCACTTAGCAGGTGCAAGTCACGTTTGCGTCGTTACACTGGCGCGAGTGGCCAAAGACACTTAGGTTCCGATTAACGATTTCTCACGAAGGATATGACCCATGAATAAGGTCGAAATTTACACCTCGCCGCTGTGCGGATACTGCCACGCTGCCAAACGATTGCTGACCCAAAAAAACATCGAATTCGAAGAAACCGATGTTTTGGCGCAGCCAGAGAAAAAAGCAGAAATGATCCAGCGCGCCCAAGGTGGCCGCAGTGTGCCGCAAATTTTTATCGGTGGTGAACACATTGGTGGCTGCGATGAACTGCACGCGTTGGAACGCGCTGGCATGTTGGACAAAATGTTAGCTTTGCAATGAAAGCAGCGTTGCTGCAGTTAAACGTCTCGGATGATCCGGCGCAGAATTTGATTCAGACGCTGGCCTATTTGGACGATGCAGTCGCGACCGGCGCGCAGTTCGTTTTGACCCCTGAGGTCACGAATTGCGTGTCGACCAGCCGATCCTATCAACAAAGCGTTTTGCAGCATCAAGGTCAGGATCAAACCTTGGCCGCTTTGTGCATCGCGGCCAAAAAGCACGGGATCTGGCTGTTGATCGGATCGTTGGCGTTAAAAACCGATGACGCAGATGGGCGGTTTGCCAACAGGTCGTTCTTGATTGATCCGCAGGGCGAAATCATTGCGCACTACGATAAAATCCACATGTTCGATGTTCAGATTTCCGAAACCGAGACATTTCAGGAATCCTCAGGTTACCGCGCTGGAACCAAAGCTGTTGTGGCTGAAACCCCGTTTGCGGCGATCGGTATGGCTATTTGCTACGATATGCGGTTCCCGCTGTTGTCCAATGCGTTGGCCCAGGCGGGCGCGCAAATTCTGACATATCCAGCCGCGTTTTCACCCGTTACTGGCGCGGCGCATTGGCATTCATTGTTGCGTGCGCGTGCCATCGAAACGGGGTGTTACGTGATCGCGCCAGCCCAAACCGGCCTGCACGCATCCAGTGGCGCAAAGCCGCGCAGCACCTATGGCCATTCGCTGGTTGTGGCCCCTTGGGGTGAGGTTATCCTTGACGCAGGCGCAGATGCTGGCGTTTATGCGTTTGAAATGGATATGGAAAACGTGGCCGATGCGCGACGCAAAGTTCCGGCTTTGCACAATGCGCAATCCTTTGAGGCCCCGTAAACAGCGGCGCGCAAAATGAGTAGCGACAAAAATGCCCTAGCAATTTCGCTGTTCGGCGAGATTTTGGCGGCGGACCAAACGGTTCGCAACCGGCTAAGTCGTGTGTTGCCCAAAGGCATGGAAATTTCGCATTTTTCGGTTCTGAACAATCTGGATTGGCACAATGGCGAACGCACGCCGGCGCAATTGGCCGAGACATTTAACGTAACACGCGGCGCAATGACCAACACGCTAAGCAAGCTGGAGTGGGCGGGTTACATCCACGTGCGCCCCGATTGGGATGATGCGCGTCGCAAGATGGTTGCGATCAGCCCGTCGGGTAAAGCCGCGCGTGAACAGGCGCTAAGTGCGATTGCCCCGATGATCAATCAGGTGATCGAACAGTTGGGCGAGGATCGCGTCAAAGCGACCCTGCCGATCCTGCGCGAGTTGCGTAAACAGCTTTAGGCGCTGGGCTTGATGCTGGCGGTAACATAATTCACGCTCAGATCGCGATCAGACAGTTTCCAACCCCAAGTGATTGGATTGAACACAAATCCTTGGCGATCCACCGGTTCCATCCCTGACTGTTTGTGCAGTTCGAACAGCTCGTCCGGCGTGATGAATTTGTTCCATTCGTGCGTGCCCTTGGGCAACCAGCGCATCACGTGTTCAGCGCCCACAATCGCAAACATAAACGATTTTGGATTGCGGTTGATTGTGGAACAGACATGCAAGCCACCGGGTTTCAGCAACAATTGGCAGGCTGTCATATAGGCCAGCGGGTCGGCGACGTGTTCGACGACTTCCATATTCATGACGACATCAAATTGTTCACCTGCGGCAGCCATCGCTTCGGCTGTGGTGAACCGGTAATCGATATCTAATTCAGATTGCGCGGCATGTGCTTGAGCAACTGGAATGTTACGTTCGGCTGCGTCCACGCCAACAACAGTGGCCCCAAGACGCGCCATCGGTTCAGACAACAATCCGCCGCCGCAACCAATATCCAAGATGCGGAGCCCCGCAAACGGCATTGGCTGTTTCATGTCGCGGTCATATTCACCTGCGATTTGCGATGTGATATAATCCAAACGGCAGGGGTTTAGCATATGCAGCGGTTTGAATTTCCCGTTGGGATCCCACCATTCGGCTGCCATGGCTTCGAATTTGGCGATTTCTGCCGGATCAACTGTGGTTTGATGCGTTTGCATTGTGATCTCCGTATGGTGTTGTGCTGCTTCATGCTTATATAGGGCGGTAATGGACAAACACACGGATCAAAAGCGCGCAGTGCAATATCTGTACCCACCGATTGACCCTTTCGATCAGCGGATGATGGATGTTGGCCAAGGCCATCGCATTTATGTCGAGCAATGCGGCAATCCCAAAGGGATACCCGTAGTTGTGTTGCATGGCGGGCCGGGCGGTGGATGTAGCCCATCGATGCGCCGTTATTTTGACCCGTCCGTGTACCGCGTTATTCTGTTTGACCAACGTGGCTGTGGCCGCTCGCGCCCCCATGCGACCGTGTCCGATAATACCACGTGGCATTTGGTTGCTGATATCGAAGCGATTCGTCATGCGCTGGAAATTGATGCGTGGATCGTGTTTGGCGGCAGTTGGGGCGCGACGTTGTCGTTGATTTACGGCCAAACGCATCCCGAACGGACGACACATTTGGTGCTGCGCGGCGTGTTCCTGATGACCCAAGTGGAACTGGACTGGTTCTATGGTGGTGGCGCAGGGAAATTCTGGCCTGAAACATGGGCGCGATTTGTAGCATTGGTGCCTGAGGACGAACGCGATGATATGATCGGTGCCTATCATCGTCGGTTATTTTCTGGCGATATGCAGCTTGAAACCCGCTACGCCAAGGCGTGGTCGGCGTGGGAAAATGCGCTTGCCTCGATCCATTCGAATGGCAACAGCGGCGAGGCCCCGGGCGAATATGCGCGTGCCTTTGCGCGTTTGGAAAACCACTATTTCACTAACGCGGGTTTCCTTGAATTTGATGGTCAGATCCTTGCCAACATGGATCGAATTGCGCACATTCCCGGTACAATTGTGCAGGGGCGTTACGACATGATTTGCCCACCTGAATCCGCCTATTCCATCGCGCAGGTTTGGCCGAACTGTGATCTGAAAATGGTCCGCATTGCCGGGCACGCGCTGTCCGAACCGGGCATCAGCGCCGAATTGGTGCGGACAATGGATCGGATTGCGGTGACATGACCCGTCTTGATCGCCGCCTATTATTTACGTCGGGTGCTGCCGCTGCGCTGTTCGCGGCCACGGGTGTTCCGGCATATGCCGCGCCAAAACGGGGTGGGCGATTGGTTGCTGCATTGTCTGGTGCAAATCGCGCGGATTCGTGGGCGCAACCGCATGGTATTTTCATGCAGGCCGCACGCGGCGCTGTGTACGAAACTTTGACTGAAATCGCAGCTGACGGAACATTGCGTGGTGATATCGCGACAGGTTGGGCGACGCAGGATGGTGGCCTAAGCTGGGTGTTTGAAACGCACAAAGACGTGGTGTTTCATGACGGTCACGCGCTGCGGATGGATGATGTGGCCGCGATGCTATTGGATCACACGGATCTGAAAGTGGTCACGGCAGATGCGCTGGGCGCACAATCGCTGCACGTGACCTTGGCTGCTGCAAATCCTAGCTTGCCCTATGTTTTGGCTGATCCACGGTTTGCCGTTCTTCCGCTGGAACAATCGCGTCAGGATGCAGGGATCGGGACGGGCTTGTACCGCGTTCAGAAATTCCAGGCAGGGCGCCATTTTATCGGCACGCGGATGCCAACCCATCGCAAGGATGGCGACGCAGGTTGGTTCGATACGGTTGAACTGGTTTCAATCCCGTCAGATGCGGTGCGCGCCGAGGCATTGCGCGATACGCTGGTTGATGTGGCTGACATTATTGTCCTTGATGATTATTCCGATCCCGTCGATTTTCAGGTGCTGCCATCTGATTATGCTCCGCAGCAAATCGCGCGTAAAACGATCGGGGTTCCGGCATCTGTCGGCGCTGTTTGGCCGTTGGATGATTTGCGCATGACCCAGCGCTGGTGGATGGCGTAACCGATAGGCCTTGCAGACTCAGCTTGGTTTGCGTATATGGCTTTTAACAGCGCGGTGATGGGGTCCAAACCCAATGCCCACCGACCTTTACAACGGGCCGCGCGCCCGTTTTTTTGTGCCGTATTGGCAGATGGATATCATGAACAACGACCTGATCGCAAAAGCAGCAATTGACCAACGACTGGCTCAAATCATCACTCCGGTGATCGAAGACATGGGCTATGAATTGGTGCGCGTGCGGTTGATGACCGGCAAAAACGCGATCCTGCAAGTGATGGCGGACAAGCCTGAAGGCGGGATTGAAGTTGATGATTGCGCCAAGATTTCAAATGAAATCGGTGCCGTCCTGGACGTCGAAGACCCGATCACCGAGGAATACGCGCTTGAGGTGTCCAGTCCGGGCATTGATCGTCCGCTGACCCGGATGAAAGATTTCGAAAACTTCGAAGGGTACGAGGCCAAGATCGAAACGACCGAATTGGTCGATGGCCGCCGCCGGTTCAAAGGTGAACTTGCTGGCACCGAAGGCGACGAAGTTTTGATAAACGTCGAAGAGGGCACAATTGGCCTGAAATTCGATTGGTTGTCTGATGCCAAGCTGGTCCTGACCGACGAGTTGATCAAAGAAATGTTACGTCAGCGCAAGGCTGCTGGCACGTTAAACGAAGACGCGTTTGACGAGATAGAGACCGAAGAGATGCCGACTGAAGAGTCCGGCGAAGGAGAAAAATAATGGCTATTACTTCTGCAAACCAGCTTGAGCTGCTGCAAACGGCTGAGGCTGTTGCTCGCGAAAAGATGATCGAACCCGGTTTGGTGATCGAAGCGATGGAAGAGTCGCTCGCGCGTGCTGCCAAGTCCCGCTACGGCGCGGAAATGGACATTCGCGTCGCGATTGACCGCAAAACTGGCCGCGCGACATTCACCCGCGTGCGCACCGTGGTTGCCGAAGACGAGCTGGAAAACTACCAAGCTGAATTCACAGTAGAGCAAGCCAAGCAATACATGGCCGACCCGGAAATTGGTCAGCAATTCAGCGAAGAAGTACCGCCAGTCGAAATGGGCCGCATCGCTGCACAGTCCGCCAAACAAGTGATCTTGCAAAAGATCCGCGAAGCCGAGCGTGACCGTCAGTACGAAGAATTCAAAGATCGCGCAGGCACAATCATCAACGGTTTGGTCAAACGCGAAGAATACGGCAACGTCATCGTCGATGTGGGCGCAGGCGAAGCAATCTTGCGTCGCAACGAGAAAATCGGCCGCGAATCATATCGCCCGAACGACCGTATCCGCGTTTACATCAAAGACGTGCGTCGCGAACAACGCGGTCCGCAAATCTTTTTGTCACGCACAGCACCAGAATTCATGGCCGAGCTGTTCAAGATGGAAGTGCCGGAAATTTACGATGGTATCATTGAGATTAAGGCCGTCGCCCGTGACCCGGGTTCGCGCGCTAAAATCGCTGTGATTTCGTATGACAATTCGATCGATCCCGTCGGTGCCTGTGTTGGTATGCGTGGATCGCGCGTTCAGGCTGTGGTCAACGAATTGCAGGGCGAAAAGATCGACATCATTCCTTGGAATGACGATCAGCCAACGTTCCTCGTGAACGCGTTGCAGCCAGCCGAAGTGTCCAAAGTTGTTTTGGACGAAGAAGCCGGAAAAATCGAAGTTGTTGTTCCAGAAGAACAGTTGTCGTTGGCAATTGGTCGTCGTGGTCAAAACGTGCGCTTGGCGTCTCAGCTGACGGGTCTTGATATCGACATCATGACCGAAGCTGACGAATCCGCGCGTCGTCAGGCCGAATTCGAAACCCGCACCAAGCTGTTCATGGACAACTTGGACCTGGACGAATTCTTTGCCCAGTTGCTGGTGTCCGAAGGGTTCACGAACCTCGAAGAAGTCGCATACGTCGAAGTTGGCGAACTGCTGGTCATCGATGGTGTCGACGAAGGTACAGCTGGCGAATTGCAGGCCCGTGCCCGCGATGTGCTAGAAGCAGCGAACAAAGCGGCACTTGATGCGGCACGTGCGCTGGGCGTCGAAGACAGCCTGGTTGAATTCGAAGGTCTGACACCCCAAATGCTTGAGGCATTGGCCAAAGACGACGTTAAGACGCTCGAAGATTTCGCGACTTGCGCGGATTGGGAGCTGGCTGGCGGTTGGACCACAGAAAATGGCGAACGCATCAAAGACGACGGTTGCTTGGAACCTTTCGAGATTTCGCTGGAAGACGCACAAACAATGATTATGACCGCCCGCGTTATGCTGGGTTGGGTTGATCCAACGGAACTAGAAGCGGACGTAGAAGACGACGACGCTGAAACAGAAGAGGAAGCCGAGGCCTGATCGTAGGCCTCGGGGGAATCCGATGAGTCGCGGTGGCGCCTCCAAAGACCGGGAAGACGGTCCTGATCGCAAGTGCATTGTCACAGGCGAGGTCCAGCCTAAGTATGGCTTGATCCGTTTTGTGGTGGGGCCCGAAGATATGATTTATCCCGATGTCTCAGGAAAGTTACCTGGGCGTGGGATTTACGTGGCAGCGGATCGTGACGCGCTAGAAACCGCAGTGAGCAAGAAATTGTTCGCGCGTGGTGCCAAGCAACAGGTCAAGATACCTGACGATCTACTGGCCGAAGTCGAAAAGCAACTGGCGCGCCAAGTGGTCAATCTGATCGCGATGTCACGCAAAGCAGGATCGGCTGTTGCCGGATACGAAAAGACGAAAGCTTGGCTTCAATCAGAAGAAGCGCAAGTGCTGTTTCAGGCCTCTGACGGGTCCGGGCGCGGCAAATCAAAACTTAGCACGCCACACTACGGTAGCTATATTGGCTGGCTGACAGCAGATGAATTGGGCTTGGCTTTTGGACGCGAAACTGTAGTACATGGGGCGCTCGCCTCTGGTGGACTCACGAAACGTGTTGTAGAGGAAGCCCAGAGGTTGCGTGGCGTGCGCGCAAAAGAGGATGGCATTGGCCATTCGGAAGGATAGACGAGCTAGATGAGCGATACTGACGGTAAAAAAACATTGGGTCTGCGCGGAGGCGCGCGTCCTGGCAATGTGAAACAAAGTTTCAGCCACGGGCGTACCAAAAACGTCGTCGTCGAGACCAAGCGCAAACGCGTTGTGGTCCCTAAACCGGGTGCGGCCAACAAAGCGGGCGCAGTCGCGCCTTTAGGTGTGGGCGATCCGTCCAGACGCCCTGCTGGCATCACCGACGCAGAAATGGAACGCCGCCTAAAGGCCGTTCAAGCCGCCAAGGCACGTGAAGTCGAAGAAGCAGCCGCACGGGCCGCCGACGAAAAAGCCCGCGCCGAAGACCGCGAGCGCCGTCGTGCTGAAATCGACGCAAAAGAACGCGAAGAAAAAGAACGCGCAGAGAGCCTGAAGGCGAAAGCCGAAGAAGAAGCGGCGGCGGTTAAAGCGGCTGAAGCTGCGGCGCAAGCTGCAGCTGCTCCTGCTGAACCGGCACAAGCGCGTCCAACGCCGAACCGTGGTGGCCCGTTGCCAGCTGCGACTCCGCGTAAAAACGAGCGTGACCAACAAGCCCGTCCAAACCGTGGGCGCGAAGAAGACGCGCGCCGTTCCGGCAAGCTGACGCTGAACCAGGCATTGGCAGGCGGCGCAGGTCGCCAGCGTTCAATGGCGCAGATGAAGCGCAAGCAAGAACGTGCACGTCAAAAAGCGATGGGCGGTACAGTCGAGCGCGAAAAAGTATTGCGTACAGTGAACCTGCCAGAAGCCATCGTGGTTTCCGAGCTGGCAGCACGTATGACCGAACGTGTGGGTGACGTTGTCAAAGCCCTCATGAAAATGGACATGATGGTAACGCAAAACGAAACCATCGACGCCGATACAGCCGAACTGATCATCGAAGAATTTGGTCACAAGGTGAACCGCGTTTCTGATGCGGACGTCGAAGACGTGATCAACGTCTTTGAAGATAAAGACGAAGACCTGAAGCCGCGCCCACCGGTCGTTACGATCATGGGCCACGTTGACCACGGTAAAACGTCGTTGCTGGATGCCATTCGCAAAGCCAAAGTTGTGGCGGGCGAAGCTGGCGGTATCACGCAGCACATTGGTGCCTATCAGGTGACAACGGACAACGGCCAAGTGCTGTCGTTCCTTGATACTCCGGGCCACGCTGCGTTTACATCCATGCGTTCGCGCGGTGCTCAGGTTACGGATATCGTCATTCTGGTTGTCGCGGCGGATGACGCTGTGATGCCACAAACGATCGAAGCGATTGCACACGCAAAAGCCGCGAACGTGCCGATGATTGTGGCGATCAACAAGATCGACAAGCACGAAGCCAACCCAACCAAAGTACGTACAGATTTGCTACAGCACGAAGTTGTTGTGGAAAAAATGTCCGGTGATGTGCAGGACGTCGAAGTGTCTGCGCACACAGGCGAAGGTTTGGACGAACTGTTGGAAGCCATCGCGTTGCAGTCCGAACTGCTGGAACTGAAAGCCAACCCTGATCGCGCCGCCCAAGGTGCCGTGATCGAGGCCAAGCTGGACGTGGGTCGTGGCCCAGTTGCCACTGTTCTGATCCAAACCGGTACACTGCGTGTTGGTGACATTTTTGTTGTTGGCGAAAAATATGGTAAAGTACGTGCCCTGATCAACGATCAAGGCGAACGTATCAAAGAAGCCGGACCATCTGTTCCTGTTGAGGTCCTTGGCCTGAACGGTACTCCTGGCGCGGGCGACGTTTTGAACGTTACCGAAACCGAAGCGCAAGCGCGTGAAATTGCTGAATATCGCCAGAAAGCTGCAAAAGACAAACGCGCAGCAGCCGGTGCGGCAACGACATTGGAACAGCTGATGGCGAACGCCAAAGCAGACGCCGACGTCAGCGAATTGCCAATCTTGGTCAAAGCTGACGTTCAAGGATCTGCCGAAGCAATCGTTCAAGCGATGGAAAAAATCGGCAACGACGAAGTCCGGGTACGTGTCCTGCATTCCGGCGTTGGCGCGATCACCGAAACAGACGTTGGTTTGGCCGAAGCATCAGGTGCACCGGTCATCGGCTTTAACGTTCGTGCAAACGCATCAGCGCGTAACATCGCGAACCAAAAAGGTGTCGAAATTCGCTATTATTCCGTCATCTACGACATGGTTGACGATGTAAAAGCGGCGGCGTCCGGCTTGCTCAGCAACGAAATCCGCGAAAACTTTATTGGTTATGCGACAATCAAAGAAGTGTTCAAGGTTACTGGCGTCGGCAAAGTTGCGGGCTGTATGGTTACCGAAGGTGTGGCACGTCGTTCTGCAGGCGTACGTTTGCTGCGTGACAACGTGGTTATCCACGAAGGCACGCTGAAGACGCTGAAACGCTTCAAGGACGAAGTGGCGGATGTTAAATCCGGTCACGAGTGCGGCATGGCGTTTGAAAAGTACGAAGATATTCGTCCAGACGATGTGATCGAAATCTTTGAACGCGAGGAAATCACGCGTACTTTGGCGTAATTTCGCAATAACATGAATAAGAGAAGGGGAGGGCATGACGCCTTCCCCTTTTTCGTTCCGGATCAGACTGGTTTGCCGACATAAATCGTGTTTCCGTCGCGTACAGCCATCAGGCCGCCTGGTCGAAAACTGTGAAATACGCCTTGCACCGAAATGCAGCTGCCTAGGGTGATGGTGCGCAACATTGCCTTATCTCCTGTTCAGAATTCACAGGATCATTACGCATCTCAAAGGTTAACTGGTCGGAAAAGCAGCGTTCGCTGACCTATAGCCAATCGCGCAAAATCGGAATTAACGGAATGTCTGCGGCAGGCATCGGATAATCACGCAAGGCATTTGGACGGACCCATTTCAGCATTTGGTTTTCACGACCGATTGGTGTGCCCTCCCATTTGCGACAGGCAAACAGCGGCATCAGCAAATGAAAATCATCGTAGCTGTGGCTGGCAAATGTTAACGGCGCGAGGCAGGACTGCCATGTGTTAATGCCAAGCTCTTCTTCCAGCTCGCGCACCAAGGCAACTTCGGGTGTCTCGCCCGCCTCAACTTTGCCGCCGGGGAATTCCCATAGACCGGCCATTGATTTGCCTTCGGGGCGTTGTGCCAACAGCACGCGGCCGTCGACGTCTATAAGGGCGACGGCTGAAACCAGAACAACTTTCACGATCGATAGTCCGCGTTAATTTCGATGTATCCATGGGTTAAATCACAGGTCCAAACCGTAGCTGACCCAGTTCCCATGCCTAAATCAATACCGATTTCGATCTCATCGTGCTTCATCAATGCGGCGGCTTTTGCCTCGACATAATTGGGGCTGACCCAACCGTTTTCAGCCACGACAACATCCCCGAACCGGATTGAAATCAGATCACGGTCCGCTGGGGCACCCGATTTACCAATCGCCATAACGATCCGACCCCAATTCGGATCCTCGCCAGCGATTGCGGTTTTGACGAGCGGAGAGTTGGCAATCGCCAAAGCGTGGGTGCGAGCAGTCGCATTATCCACCGCGCCGGTGACTGAAATCTCAACAAATTTTGTAGCACCTTCGCCGTCACGAACAACTTGGTGGGCGAGGTTCAACATGACAGAATGCAGCCCGTTGGCAAAGCCAGCATCACCCGCCGCGTTCACGCCAGATGCGCCTGTTGCAGCCATCAATAATGTGTCCGAGGTCGATGTGTCACTGTCGACAGTGATGCAATTGAACGTCTTGTCAGACAGGTCCGACACCAGCGTTTGCAAGGCGTCTTGATCAACCACAGCATCGGTAAAAATATAGACCAACATCGTTGCCATATCAGGCGCGATCATGCCTGAGCCTTTGGCGATACCAACGATATTCACCGCCCTGCCGTCGATCACGATGCGTTGGTGCGCACCTTTGGCATAGGTGTCGGTGGTCATGATCGCGCTGGCCGCTTTCGCGACGTTATCCGGCGATTGTGTGGAGTTCAGTGTCTCAAGCTGGGCGGTAACGCGGTCGTGCGGCAATGGTTCGCCAATAACACCAGTCGATGATGTAAACACGCGGTCTTGCGGCACGTCACAAATCGATGAAACGGCCAAAGTAATCGCATCAACCGACGCGTGCCCGCTGCGCCCCGTGAACGCATTTGCATTGCCTGAATTTACCAAGATCGCGGCAGGCCCCGAAGGATCGCCGCCTAGCTTGGCTTGGCAATCCAGCACCGGTGCGGCGCGCGTCGTTGATTTGGTAAAGACGCCGGCGATCGTTGTGCCTGCGACCATTTTGGCCAGCATGACGTCCGTGCGCCCGGAATAGCGCACGCCGGCTTCGACTGTGGCAAACGTGACGCCTGCGACGGGCGGCAAGTCAGGAAAGCTCGTTGGTGCAAGCGGTGACCGTTTTGGCGTGCTTCCCATTGCTGATTACTCGATCAATGCGAGGTTTTTCAGGATCGCTGGGTCAATTGCCTCAACGTTCCGTTTGTCGACAGTGGCCTTGGCCATCACGGCTTCGACTGTGGATGTTGCGACAGTTGCCTGGATTTCGCTGACCAATTCGTCGCGCACACTGTCCAATGTTGGCAATCCTGCTTTTCGCGTTTCGTTCAATTTTACGACGTGCCAGCCGAATTGAGTTTTGACCGGGGCGGATACTGCACCAACTTCAAGATCCAAAACTGCAGTTTCAAATGCGGGAACCATCGCGCCTTTACCAAACCAACCTAGCGATCCGCCACCGGGACCAGACGGGCCTGTGGATTTTTCGCGTGCGAGGGCGGCAAAATCATCGCCGGATTCAAGTGCTGCAATCAGTTCGACAGCTTCTTCTTCGGTTTCGACAAGGATGTGCGAGGCGTTGAATTCTGTTTCAGGTTCTTGATCGCCATACCGTTCATCAAAAGTTTTTTGCACAATTTCAGGTGTGATTGCGGACCCAAGTGCTGAATCAAGCCGTTCACCGGCGATCAACGAACGGGTTTCGTTTTCGATCGATACTTTGACGCGCAAAGGCAATTCGCCATCAAAGCTATCGGCCAGAGCGGTTTGTTGAATCAACTGGTCCAGAATACCGGTGAACAAAACTTCATCTGGCAACTGCTGGTACTGTTCGGGCAAGGATGCGCGCGCCACGATCATGTGACCGATGGTGATTTCGGTATCGTTGACTTTTGCAACTACGGTGCTGGCATCCTGCGCTTTGGCGGGCATGGCAAGAGTTACGGCAAGCCCAAGAGCGGCCACAAAGCTGAGAGGTTTTTGCATCGTTTGATCCTATCGATAAGGTCACGGCATGGCGTAACATTGACACTGTTTGACGCGACCCTTACATCGCCCTATGGGCGCCGCTTGGAACGTCATTGACGTACTATCTATTGGCTGCGTGCGGGTCGGGCAAGAGCGGACAGGCCACTTGCTGGCAAACACAACTAACCATCGTCTGGAGATCGCATGCTCGGTATGAAAACACTCGCCAAAAAGATTTTTGGCACACCTAATGATCGCAAGGTCAAAGCCGTGCGCCCGCAGGTCGAACAGATCAATGCGCTAGAGCCCGAGTTCGAGAAATTGAGCGATGAAGGTCTGATCGAAAAGACCGAAGAATTGCGTAAACGCGCGATCGGGGGCGAAAGCCTAGACAGCCTGCTGCCCGAAGCGTTTGCGAACTGCCGCGAGGCTGCCCGCCGTGCTTTGGGTTTGCGTGCCTTTGATGTTCAGTTGATGGGCGGGATTTTCCTGCACAACGGCAACGTCGCCGAGATGAAAACAGGCGAAGGCAAGACACTTGTCGCGACCTTTCCTGCCTACCTGAATGCCCTGACAGGTGACGGCGTTCACGTCGTGACGGTTAACGAATACCTTGTGCAACGTGATGCGCAATGGATGGCCAATGTCTTTAGCGCGCTGGGTCTGACAACCGGTTTTGTTGTCGCCAATATGCCCGAAGACGAAAAACGCGCCGCCTATGCCTGCGACATTACCTACGCGACAAACAACGAATTGGGCTTTGATTATCTGCGCGACAACATGAAGGCCGAGCTGTCCCAGATTTTCCAAAAGAAACACAACTTTGCCATCGTGGACGAAGTCGACTCGATCCTGATCGATGAAGCGCGCACACCTTTGGTTATCTCTGGCCCTGCCGAAGATCGTTCAGAAATGTACACGGCGATCGATGCTTTGATCCCGTTTGTTGAAGATGAACATTTCGAATTAGACGAGAAAACCCGCAACGTGACGTTCACGGATGAAGGCAACGAGTTCCTCGAAGAACAGTTGCGTATCCGCGGTCTGCTTGAAGCAGAGCAGAACCTGT
The DNA here is from genome assembly GCA_047626725.1 of Ascidiaceihabitans sp. GTDB lineage: Bacteria > Pseudomonadota > Alphaproteobacteria > Rhodobacterales > Rhodobacteraceae > Ascidiaceihabitans. The sequence continues at coordinate 84,798 of JBLHSG010000004.1, read as the reverse complement.
ACGATCCTGAATCCACGTCTATCGTTCACCACGTTAACCAAGGTTTGCGTGCTCACAAACTGTTTACCAAAGACAAAGATTACATCGTGCGTGACGGCGAAGTTATGTTGATCGATGAATTCACTGGACGCATGATGTCTGGTCGTCGTTTGGGTGACGGTTTGCACCAAGCGATCGAAGCCAAAGAAGGCGTGAAAATCATGCCGGAAAACACGACGCTAGCCTCTGTGACCTACCAGAACTATTTCCGCCTGTATTCGAAACTGGCGGGTATGACCGGTACAGCATCGACCGAAGCATCAGAATTTAGCGAAATCTATGGGCTGGGCGTGATCGAAGTCCCGACAAACCGCGATATCTCGCGCGTGGATGAAGACGATCAAGTGTTCCGCACAGGTCGTGAAAAATACGAAGCGATGATTGGCGAAATCAAAGAGGCCCACAAAAAAAATCAGCCTGTTTTGGTCGGCACCACGTCTATCGAAAAATCTGAGATGTTCAGCCAAATGCTGACTGACGCAGGCATCACGCACAACGTTTTGAATGCGCGTCAGCACGAACAAGAAGCACAGATTATCGCAGATGCTGGCAAACTGGGCGCGGTCACTATCGCGACAAACATGGCCGGTCGTGGCACGGATATTCAGCTGGGCGGCAACGCCGAAATGAAAGTGCTGCAAGCGATCACTGCCGATCCTGAGGCGGACCCCGAAGAAATCCGCACGCGTATCGAAGCCGAAACATCGGAAGAAAAGAAAAACGTTAAGGGTGCCGGTGGCCTGTTTGTTCTGGCCTCTGAACGTCACGAAAGCCGTCGCATCGATAACCAGTTGCGTGGCCGTGCTGGCCGTCAGGGTGATCCGGGTCGCACGTCGTTCTACCTTAGCCTCGAAGACGATCTGATGCGCATTTTTGGCTCCGAGCGTTTGGAAAAAGTCCTGACGACCCTTGGCCTCGAAGAAGGCGAAGCGATCGTTCACCCATGGGTCAACAAATCGCTGGAACGGGCGCAAGCCAAGGTCGAAGGCCGTAACTTTGACATCCGCAAACAGCTGCTAAAATTCGATGACGTGATGAACGACCAGCGCAAAGTTATCTTTGGCCAGCGTCGCGAAATCATGGAATCCGAAGACCTGTCTGACGTCACGAACGACATGCGGTCCGAGGTGATTGACGAGCTTGTCGACACCTACATGCCTGCCGGATCTTATGCTGATCAATGGAACACCGAAGGGCTGTATGCCGCGGTGATTGAACAGCTGGGCATCGACGCGCCGGTTATGGAATGGTGCGAAGAAGAAGGCGTCGATGACGAGCAAGTTCGCGAACGTCTGATGGCGGCGACGGATGAAATGATGGCGGCCAAAACCGAATCCTTTGGTGCCGAAAACATGCGGATCATCGAAAAGCAGTTGTTGCTGCAATCGATCGACGGCAAATGGCGCGAGCATCTTTTGACGCTTGAACACTTGCGATCTGTGGTTGGTTTCCGTGGTTACGCACAGCGTGATCCATTGAACGAATACAAAAATGAATCGTTCCACTTGTTTGAAACCATGCTCGATTCCCTGCGCGAAGATGTGACAAAGAAATTGGGTCAAATCCGCCCAATGACCGCAGAAGAACAGCAAACCATGGCCGAGCAAATGGCGATTGAACAAGCCGCACGCGAAGTAGAAGCAGCACCAGCGACACCGGCCCCAACAGCCGAAGCATTGGCAGCCGGATTTGTCGAAAATGATTCCTCCACGTGGGGTAATCCTGGCCGCAACAATCCGTGTCCTTGCGGGTCTGGCGAAAAATTCAAACACTGCCACGGGCGCGTCGCCTAACACATTCATTGCGGCAAGGTTGTCAAAGTCTTGCCGCAATGAGTCCCTCAAGCGGTCACAACTCGGCCCCTTTTCCCTGCCAAAAACCTTCTGAGCTATTCCGCCAGAAGGAACAGGATGATGTTAAAGACCAGAGAAGTGTTAACTGCGGCTGGTACACTTACGTGTGCTGTCGGCATTGGTTTTATTATGCAAAGCGGTGATACCGCCAAGCAGCGTTACAGTGATGTTGCACAAGAAAATACACCAACCGAAATCGCGTCGTCGATTGTCGCGGCCAATTCTGCAGGCGCGTTTCTAGAGGTGCAGGACATTACGCTGACGTCCGCGCAAACCACGCCTATGGATGTGATTGTGACCCCTGAGGCGGGTGTTCAGCTTGCCTCTGCGCCGGTTAATGGATTGGCGGCACCGGAATTGGATACGTCAGTTCCGGCTGCATCATGCGACATTTCCGCGATGGCGATCGCGTCCAAAGGGGCGATGATCGACGTCAGTTTGACCGCGCCTTGCATGCCAAATGAAAACGTCACGGTGCATCACAACGGTATGATGTTCACGCAATCGACTGCGCGTGATGGTAGTCTAAAGGTCTCCGTACCCGCCATGGCCGAAGACGCAGTTGTGATCTTTGCGTTCCCGAATGGCGAAGGCGCAGTTGCACAAGTTCAGGTTCCGGACCTTGGCCAATACGACCGCACTGCGATCCAATGGAAGGGCGACGCAGGATTTGAAATGCACGCTCGCGAATTTGGCGCAAATTACGGTCAAGATGGTCACGTCTGGGCAGGCGAAATGCGCGACGTATCTGCAGTTGATTCTGCCAAAGGTTTCTTGGTTCGGTTGGGCAGTGCATCTGTATTGTCGCCGTTTATGGCAGAGATTTACACCTTTCCAACCGGAATGGGTGCCCAAGACGGGACCATCGATTTGAGCGTCGAAGCAGAAGTGACCTTGATGAATTGTGGCCTCGAAATCGAAGCACAATCGCTAGAATTACAAAGCGGAAAGGTCAAAACCCAAGATTTGACCCTTGCCGTACCGGAATGTGACGCAAAAGGTAGCTTTCTGGTGTTGAATAATCTTGTCCAAGACCTGAAAGTCGCCAGCAACTAAAGCTGCGATAGGATCGGTCATGACCTTGAAACGAGCGGCGGCCTACGTCGCTCTTTTTCTTTTTACGCTGTCGGGATTTGCCCAAGCCCAAGACGTGACGCTAACGTCGCCTGATGGTCAGGTTGAACTTAGCGGCACCCTTTTGGGGTTTGATGGCGAATTTTATCGGCTGACAACTGTCTATGGTGAACTAACCGTCGACGGGTCAGGTGTGATTTGTGATGGGCCTGCGTGCCCCAACCTTCAGGATTTTGTAGCAGAGCTGGCGGTTTCGGGTTCCGCGACGATGGGGTCCGTTTTGATGCCTGCGCTAATCGAAGGTTTCGCGCTGCGCCACGGATTTCGAACAGAACGTAAAACCACAGGACCAACGCGTTTTGTTTACAGTCTGTTCAACGAAAAAACGGATAAACTGGCGGCAAAATTTAACTTTCGTGTCACCAACACAGACGAAGGGTTTGCTGATTTATTGGCAAACGAGGCGGACATCGTGATGGCTTTGCGAGAAATCCGGTCGGGTGAACGGCAACGCGCGCGCGAGGCGGGCATGGGCGACATGACCAAAGCCAATCGCAGTCGTGTTTTGGCACTGGATGCGGTGGTGCCGATTGTGGCTGCGTCCAATCCGGTCCGCTCCATTTCACCTGTGAACCTTGCCGAAGTGTTCGCAGGTCGCATTACAAATTGGGTTGATTTGGGCGGACCTGACGCGCCGATTGATTTGCACATGCTAAGCGCAGATACGGGGCTCGCGCAGGCCGTTGATGATCAGGTTTTGAAACCCGCAAACATGGCGATGTCTGATCGGGTGTTTCGCCATGCGCGTGGCGCAGACCTTGCCTTGACCGTATCCAAGCACCCATTTGCCATTGGCATCGCCAGCTACGCAGAAACCGGAAACGCCCACGTTCTGACATTAAAGGGCAGTTGCGGTTTCTCGTTGTCGGCGGCGCGACGCACGATCAAAACCGAAGATTACCCGCTGACCGCACCGATGTTCCTTTATCTTCCGGCGCGACGTTTGCCCAAAGTTGGTCGGGATTTTCTGGCGTATACGCGTGGGCCATCGGCGCAAATTTTGATCCGGCGCGCAGGCTTTGTCGATCAAGCACCAGAAGAAGTTCAGATCGCTGAACAGGGAAATCGTTTCGCCAATGCGATCACCACGGCAGGACCTGAAATCACGTTGGAAGAGCTGCAGCGAATGACCCGTACGTTGACGGGTATGGCGCGCTTGACGACGTCTTTCCGCTTTGAGGCGGGTTCAATCCGGCTGGATGCGCAATCGCGATCTAATGTTCAGCAATTGGCGCGCGCGCTAGAGATCGGCAAATATGATGCGCGCCAAATGTTGTTTGTTGGGTTTAGTGACGGTGAAGGTGCGGCCAAGGCAAATCGCGACATCGCTTTGCGCCGCGCCGAAGCGGTGCAGCGCGCCGTCATTTTAGCCGCTGAAACTGCAAATTTGGATCGCTTGGCGCTGGGTGTCGATGCGTTCGGAGAGGCATTGCCAATGGCCTGTGACGACAGTGAATGGGGTCGCCAAGCCAATCGCCGCGTCGAGGTTTGGGTACGCTAAAGGTACCCGTCTGCTCGAAAACTAAGATCGCGTGATTTACCGATAATCAGATGATCATGAAGGGTCAGGTTCAGCGCCTGACAGGCGGCAAGAATTTGGTTCGTCATATCAATATCCTGTTGTGACGGCGTTGGGTCACCGGATGGATGATTGTGCACCAAAATAATGGCGCTAGCGTTCAATTCCAAGGCGCGCTTGGCAACTTCACGAGGGTAAACTGGCACATGATCCACAGTGCCTTTGGCCTGTTCTTCGTCAGCGATCAGCGTGTTCTTGCGATCTAAGTACAGCACGCGAAACTGCTCTGTTTCGCGATGGGCCATGGTTGTGTGGCAGTAGTCAATCAAAGCGTCCCAGCTGGTTAAAATATGCCTGTGCATCACTTTGGCGCGGGCCATTCGGTGGGCCGCTGCCTCTACGATCTTCAACTCTGTTACAACAGCATCGCCGACGCCTTTTATCTCTTTTAACCGTTCAATTGGGGCTGTGATAACGCGGTTAAAGTCACCGAACGTGCCCATCAACATATGGGCGAGCGGTTTGACGTCGCGTCTGGGTATTGCCCGGAACAAGACCAATTCTAGCAGTTCATAATCGGGTAATGCGGTCGCCCCACCAGCGGTGAAACGGGCGCGCAATCGTGCGCGGTGGTCTGCGATATAGGATGGTAATTTACCGCCGGGCAAAGGCACGGTTTGCGCCTCGTCCATATCGAACAGGCTACCCATTTCGGCAAATGCGTGGGGTATGTTTGGAGGCTGTGTCATAAACACAGCCTCGCAAATCGCAGTTATCAAAAGGTTAAAGGTGGCTAGCCTTTCATCGAATCCCAAAAGGATTTGACCGAAGAGAAAAAGCTGCTGCTTTCAGGATTGTTTTCCGAGGATAGCTCGTCAAATTCCTTGAGCAGTTCTTTTTGTCTGCTCGTCAAGTTTACGGGCGTTTCGACGGCCAGTTCGATGAACATGTCGCCCGATGCGCCGCCGCGTAGGGCAGGCATGCCTTTGCTGCGTAGGCGCATTTGGCGGCCTGATTGGCTGCCTGACGGGATTTGAACGCGCCCACGACCGCCGTCAATTGTTGGTACTTCGATGCTGCCACCAAGGGCCGCAGTGCTCATTGAAACGGGAACACGGCAGAACAAGTTAACGCCATCGCGTTCGAACAATTCATGATCGGACACCTCGATAAAGATGTACAAATCACCCGCGGGCCCACCGCGCATGCCTGCTTCGCCTTCGCCAGCCAGCCGGATACGTGTGCCAGTTTCGACACCTGCGGGGATGTTGACGGACAAAGCGCGTTCTTTTTCTACGCGACCGGCACCACCACAAGATTTGCAGGGGTTGTTGATGATTTGGCCTAGGCCGGAACAGGTTGGGCACGTGCGTTCAACGGTAAAGAACCCTTGTTGCGCGCGTACTTTTCCCATGCCGGAGCAGGTTGGGCAGGTCGATGGTTCGGCCCCACCTTCGGCGCCGGACCCTTTGCAGGGGTCGCAGGCCACAGATGTTGGCACGTTGATTTGTTTTTGCAGACCGCTAAACGCGTCCTCTAGTGAGACGCGCAAGTTATAGCGCAGGTCTGATCCGCGCGCTGCACGTCCGCCACCACGTTGACCGCCTGCAAAATCACCAAACAGGTCGTCGAAAATGTCGGAAAAAGCGCTGCCAAAATCGCCCTGGCCGCCGCCGCCAAAGCCGCCACCCTGTTGGCCACGTCCGCCGCCGCCGCCCATTCCGCCTTCGAACGCGGCATGACCATAGCGATCATAAGCTGCTTTTTTCTCAGCGTCTTTTAGGATTTCGTGTGCTTCGTTGGCTTCTTTGAATTGCTCTTCGGCCTTCGGATTGTCTGAATTGCGATCGGGGTGCAGTTCTTTGGCTTTGGTGCGGTAGCCTTTTTTGATCTCGTCGGCAGAGGCACCTTTTGAGATGCCAAGCACATCGTAATAGTCACGTTTTGCCATAGATCGGATTCCTTGTTGAAACGTCAAAGGCCGATCCGGCTAAACGGACCGGCCCCTTGAGCGGTTTCTGTAGACGCTTACTTGCGCTTTTCGTCGTCCAGATCTTCGAATTCGGCATCAAGGATGTCGTCATCCATGCCTTCATCCGCACCTGATGGTTCTGACGCGCCTTCGCTTTCGTCGGCCGAGGCCTTATAGATCGCTTCACCCAGTTTCATGGCCGCTTCGGTCACGTTCTGAATGCCAGACTTGATCTTGTCCGCGTTCTCGGTTTCCAGCTCATCGTTCAGCGCAGCAATGGACAATTCAATTGCTTCGATCGTTGTCGGATCGACCTTGTCCTTGTGCTCTTCCATCGCTTTTTCGGTGGAATGAATGAGGCTTTCTGCCTGGTTTTTCGCTTCGATCAGCTCTTTGCGTTCTTTATCCGACTCGGCGTTGTCTTCAGCATCTTTGACCATTTGTTCGATGTCCGTGTCTGACAGGCCGCCAGACGCTTGGATCGTGATCTTTTGCTCTTTCATCGTGCCTTTATCAAGCGCGCCAACTGCCACGATACCGTTGGCATCGATGTCAAAGGTCACTTCGATTTGAGGCATACCGCGTGGTGCTGGCGGGATGCTTTCCAGATTGAAGGCGCCCAGAATTTTGTTGTCTGCGGCCATTTCGCGTTCGCCCTGGAACACGCGGATCGTCACAGCGTTCTGGTTGTCTTCGGCAGTCGAAAAGATTTGCGATTTTTTGGTCGGGATCGTTGTGTTGCGATCGATCAAACGTGTGAACACGCCGCCCAAAGTTTCGATGCCAAGCGACAATGGTGTTACGTCGAGCAGTACAACGTCTTTGACGTCGCCTTGCAAAACGCCGGCTTGGATCGCGGCGCCTAGGGCCACAACTTCGTCCGGGTTCACACCTTTATGTGGCTCTTTGCCAAAGAACTTGGTCACTTCTTCGATGACTTTTGGCATACGCGTCATACCACCAACCAACACGACTTCGTCGATGTCTTTGGCTGTCAAACCGGCGTCTTTCAACGCGGCCGCGCATGGTTTCATCGATGCTTTGATCAGATCGCCAACGAGGCTTTCCAATTTCGCACGCGTCAGTTTCATGACCATGTGCAATGGCTGACCTGTTGAACCCATCGAGATGAACGGTTGGTTGATCTCTGTTTGGTTCGCGGACGACAGTTCGATTTTGGCTTTTTCGGCGGCTTCTTTCAGACGCTGTAGGGCCATTTTATCTTGTGTCAGATCGACGGAGTGTTCTTTTTTGAACTGGTCGGCAAGATAATTGACGATGCGCATGTCAAAGTCTTCGCCGCCAAGGAACGTATCGCCGTTGGTGGATTTAACTTCGAACAGACCGTCGTCAATTTCCAGGATCGTGACGTCGAATGTACCACCACCAAGGTCATAGACCGCGATGGTTTGTGTTTCTTTTTTGTCCAAACCGTAGGCCAAGGCCGCAGCAGTTGGTTCGTTGATGATACGCAGCACTTCGAGGCCAGCGATTTTGCCGGCGTCTTTTGTGGCTTGGCGTTGTGCATCGTTGAAATACGCAGGCACGGTGATAACCGCTTGGGTCACTTCTTCGCCAAGGTACGATTCAGCCGTTTCTTTCATCTTGCCCAGAATGAAGGCAGAGATTTGGGAAGGTGAATATTTTTCGCCTTTGGCTTCGACCCATGCGTCGCCGTTGCCGCCATCAATCACGTTGAATGGCAGGTTCTTTTTGTCTTTGGCCAAATCTTTGTCGTCGTTACGACGGCCGACAAGACGTTTGACACCAAAGATAGTGTTTTCCGGGTTTGTCACCGCTTGGCGTTTTGCAGGCTGGCCTACAAGACGTTCATTGTCGGTGAATGCCACGATGGATGGCGTTGTGCGCGCGCCCTCGGCGTTTTCGATAACGCGAGGCTGGCTGCCGTCCATAATAGCAATACAAGAGTTGGTTGTTCCGAGGTCAATACCGATGACTTTGGCCATATTTTCGATCCCTTTTCATAACATAAGGCGATGTGACGAGATGCAGACCCGTTACGGCATCTGCGCCCCGATGGATTGATGCGCAAAAACAAAGGTTCTACGCGGTTCGGAGCGTATATAAGGACCGGATATGCACCCTGCAAGCGGTGTAGGTGCGCGAATTGTAGGAATCTTTGGGAAAGAGGTGGATATGTCGGTTTTGACCCTACGTGGTTTCGAAATTCGTAAGGGTTTCTTAACGTCTGAGGCACAGTTGGGTGTGCTTGAGGCGGTTCGGGGGGTTGCCGCGTCTGCTCCGGTGTTCTCGCCAATGACGCCGTATGGCAAACCGATGACCGTTCAGATGACGTCTGCGGGGAAATATGGCTGGTTTTCGGACCGATCAGGTTATCGTTACGAAACGCATCACCCAAATGGCGTTGCGTGGCCTGCAATTCCACAGCAAATTTTGGACATATGGCAGATGGTGTCGGGCGTTGATCGTGCACCGGATTGCTGTTTGATAAATTTTTACGGTGAAGGTGCGCGGATGGGGCTGCATCAAGACAAGGACGAGGCTGATTTTCGTTGGCCTGTTGTATCGGTGTCTTTGGGTGATGACGGGCTGTTTCGCATTGGCAATGAACCACGGGGCGGCAAGACCGAATCAATCTGGTTAAATTCAGGTGATGTGGTGGTGATGGGTGGCGATGCCCGTTTGACCCATCACGGTGTGGATAAGATCAGGTTCGGGTCATCAACCTTGTTGCCCAAAGGCGGTCGAATCAATCTGACGATGCGGGTCGTAGATTAGCGTTGAAACGTGCAGCAGCCCTGAAGGCTTTGGCTGTTGCTGCCTGTAATCGTCAAATCGATGGCCAAACCGTAAAGATTATCAGACATGCCGTCGGAACAGATTTTTGGCGTGATCTTGGCCAAAAAGATACGATCGCCGCCTGCATTCCCGACATAGCCAAATGTGCCCGCGGTTTGGGAGTTGGAGAAATTTATTTTCTCGCTTAGGTCACGCACCGGTGCGCTGCTTTCGGGTGATGACCATTCGCTGGCGACACCCGCTTCATCCAAAATTAAACCCCAAAACGGTTCGGTCCCAAAGCAACTGGCGAAAAATGGGGCTGTGTCAGGTGACGGTGTCAAATAGCGGATTGCGGTCCATCCTGCGCGTTCATCAACGTTGATCTGCCCCCATTTTCCATCATCGCTTATCGCGACAACTTCGATATTGGATGCGTTGAACGCTAGGGTGCCGAGCAATTCGGCCTTAGCGCGTGGCTCTGCGCGGATGTTCAGCACGTCGTTAGATTTAACACCGGTCACGGCATACAGTTTGGGCAAGTCAGAGGCCGCCGCAAAGCTGCCCCAGATAATGCAGACAACGGCGAACAGATACTTCATCGACGCGCGCCCCAGCTAAGTGATGCGTGACGGCGGGTGTAAAATTCGCCCATAAGGCCAAGCATGATCAGGATCAGGCCGACATAAAACGCATATTCCCACGTGCTGTAACGCGGATTGTAGTTGATAAACGCAAAGCCGCGCGCCTGATCAATACAGTGAAACAGCGGGTTCCAATCGAACATCGCAAGCATAAAGCCGGGCAGGGTGTTGGCGACAAACATCTTGCCGGACGCGATCATGTTTGCGCGTTGATATAGAGTAGTGAACACGCTGACGGCAGTCGGGAACCACGGCTTGATCGCGAGCAGCACAAGACCAAGTGCAACGCCAGTGAACCATGCAATCAGCAACATGCCGAATGCCTCGATCGGTCGGTCAATTTCAACCGGAACAAAGGCAACGTGATAGATGAACAGGATCATGAACAGCGACAGCACCTGAATATATAGCGCCCCAATGGCGGCCGACGCGATTGAAATGATTGTGTTCATCGGCGCGTGCTGCATCATCGGGCTTGCCGGCCCTTCGGACCCCACAACAGCACCCAATGATTTGGTGTGGGTCATGTACAAAAAGATACCTGACATAATGTAGATCAGGAAATCGCCCCGGATCGCCGCACCGCGCAGCCCGAGAATCGAGAACATGACGTAAAACGCCATTACAAAAATCACGACCTGCAACATGTTCATCGCAATCGCGAGGAACGCATTGTTGTGGGACTTGCGGACAGATCGCACAATAGAGTGGTAGATCAGCTCAAGAATAGACAGCGCCGAGGCCATACTACCCTGTGGTTTGCGAACAGGTTGAAACATCTGTGCTGCCTTACACCATGCGCGACATGCGCGCGTTTAAAATCACACGGAATTCTTGCCGTTCCGTTACCAGCGCAGCATAAGTGACAACAAAGCGCATTTCAACAAACGCGCACGTGAGGAGAGTAATAGTGAACTACGAAGAATTGGTACCGGTGATCCGCAAGCTGGCATTGCAGGCTGGCGACAAGATCATGGAAATCTACGATGCAGACGATTTCGACGTCAAATTAAAGTCGGATGACAGCCCGGTAACAGCCGCAGATGAAGCCGCAGATGCGATCATTTCTGATGGTTTGCGCGCTGCGTTCCCTGACATGATGTTGGTGACAGAAGAACAGTCTGACACGCACACCGTAAAAGGTGACACGTTCCTGATCGTTGACCCGCTTGATGGCACCAAAGAATTCATTCACCGCCGTGGCGATTTCACCGTCAATATCGCGCTGGTCGAAGCTGGCAAACCGACGCGCGGTGTTGTGTATGCGCCCGCTAAGAACCGCATGTTTTTCACCCAAGCTGACGGTCAATCTGTCGAAGAAACCGGTGATCTGGATAAGGACAAAGTTGGCGCAGTTGCTCCGATCAACGTGTCTGTTGCGGACAATAGCGCGCTGATGGTTGTGGCCTCAAAATCGCACCGTGATCAGGCGACGGATGATTACATCGCCAAATATAACGTCAAAGACATGAAAAGCGCGGGTTCTTCTCTGAAGTTCTGCCTGATCGCAACCGGAGAAGCCGATGTTTATCCGCGCCTTGGTCGCACGATGGAATGGGATACAGCGGCAGGACACGCGGTTTTGTTGGGTGCTGGCGGCGACGTGGTTCGCTTTGATGATCAGACCCCGCTGAAGTACGGCAAAGAAGATTTTGCAAACCCGTTTTTCATTGCTTACGCCCCGTCGGTCGAATTGAAGCCAGCATAAATGTCAGTCCTGATTGTCATCCCCGCGCGCTATGCATCGACGCGCTATCCGGCGAAACCTTTGGCGATGTTGACGGGTGCGTCCGGGCAATCGCGGTCCTTGATCGAACGATCGTGGCGCGCGGCGTGCGAGGTGCAAGGCGTTGACCGGGTTGTGGTGGCAACGGATGATGATCGCATTCGCGAGGCTGCCGAAGCATTCGGAGCCGAGGTTGTTATGACCTCGGTTAACTGTGCAAATGGGACAGAACGTTGCGCGGAGGCACATGCCAATCTTGGTGGCGGCTTCGAGATCGTCGTGAACCTGCAAGGCGACGCACCACTGACGCCACATTGGTTTGTCGAAGACTTGGTATCTGGCCTGCGCGCCGCACCGGATCAAGACATCGCGACACCAGTTTTGCGCTGTGATGGCGCAACGCTAAACGGACTTTTGGATGATCGAAAAGCCGGGCGTGTTGGCGGTACAACGGCTGTTTTTGATGTGAATTTGCGGGCGATGTATTTCTCGAAAGAAGTCGTGCCATTTACGTCGAAAACATACTCTAACACAGGGGAAACGCCCGTTTTTCACCATGTCGGGGTATACGCATATCGCCCTGATGCGCTGGCGTCTTACCCGTCTTGGCCCGTTGGTCCGCTTGAGCAGCTAGAGGGGCTTGAGCAACTGCGGTTTATGGAAAACGGCCGTGCCGTTCGATGCGTCGAAGTACAAGCAAAAGGCCGCCAGTTTTGGGAACTCAACAACCCCGAAGACGTTCCCAAGATCGAGGCAATGATGACAGAGATGGGTCTGGAATGACCCAAGCGTCGGTCAAGGTCCCGGTCAGTGTTGTGGTTGTTAGCCGCGATCGACCGATGGCTTTGAAACGCTGCATTCTGGGCTTGTCCCAGCTACAATATTCGAACTTTGAAGTCGTTGTTGTCGCTGATCCTGACGGCATCAAAGCGGTATCTGAATTCGCCGATTTGATTAAAACCGTGACGTTTGATGAACCCAATATTTCCGCGGCCCGCAACGTTGGGATAAATGTGGCAGCGGGTGAAATTATTGCGTTTATTGACGACGATGCGGTGCCGGAACCAACATGGCTGACCTATCTGACGCAACCGTTTGAACAGCCAAAAGTAGGCGCAGTTGGCGGGTTTGTGCGTGGTCGAAACGGGATCAGCTTTCAATGGAAAGCACGTATTTTGGATGCGCAAGGTCACGCTACGAACCTGCGCGTAGATGAAACGCATGCCACGATTCTGACTCCGCAAACCGGTACTGCGATCAAGACTGAGGGCACCAATATGGCCGTGCGTCGCGATGTGCTTGTGTCACTTGGTGGTTTCGATCCGGCCTACGCGTTTTATCTGGATGAAACCGACCTGAATATGCGCCTTGCTGGCGCTGGGCATTTGACCGCGATTGCACCCCTTGCGCAGGTTCATCACGGCTTTGCGGCCAGCGTTCGGCGCCGCGATGATCGGGTGCCGACGGATCTGTTTGAAATCGGAGCCAGTTGGGCTGTGTTTCATAGAAAATTCATCGCCAAACCCCAGCATGCCGCACACTGGGAACGGCAATTGAAATCAGAACGACATCGTGCGCTGGGCCACATGATTTCTGGTGGGTTGGAACCACGCCAAGTGCGCTATTTAATGCGTCGATTGCGTGATGGATACGACACAGGGCGCGTTCGGACGCTGGGCAAAAACGAACTATCGTCACATGCGTCGGATGCCTTTAAACCGTTCGTGTTCAAGCCACGTAAGGCTCGTGTTGAAATGGTGGGGATTCGCGGGCGAAAAGCGGCGCGCGAGGCTGCAAAAACTAGGGTGAAAAATCAGCAAATAGTCACCTTGCTGATCCTGTCACCAACGGCTTTATACCATCATGTTCAGTTTCACATGGATGGGTATTGGGAACAGCGCGGTGGCGTGTTTGGAAGGGCGGATCGTTCAGAACGAGCGTTCAGGTTAAGTTCAAACACGAGGCGCAAACGGCGAGAAATTAGCCGTATTGGTGCCATGCGTGGGAAATTTGACGGAAAATGACGCCATGGCGCAACAACTAGGCGTAGTTTGGCACAAATGACGTGTTTGGATGTGCTTTGTTTACGTTCATGTGCGAAAATGTAAAAAACGCGCCTGCGTAGCAATGTGCGGACTATAACGAGGATCAGGTATGCGGAAAAAAGTCACAAAAGCCATTTTCCCAGTGGCGGGTTTGGGGACGCGCTTTTTGCCGGCCACCAAATCAGTACCAAAAGAAATCATGACTTTGGTGGATCGCCCGTTGATCCAATACGCCATCGACGAGGCCCGCGCCGCAGGTATCAAAGAGTTCATTTTTGTGACCTCGCGCGGAAAAGGTGCGCTTGAGGACTATTTTGATCACGCCCCTGTGCTGGAACAAGAGCTGCGCAAGAAGGGCAAAGATGACCTGTTGGAAATCCTCAAAGATACCAACATGGACAGTGGCGCGATTGCCTACATGCGCCAACATCGCGCGCTGGGCCTGGGCCACGCGGTTTGGTGTGCGCGCCGTTTGATTCACAACGAACCTTTTGCCGTGATTTTGCCTGATGATGTTATCGCGGCTGAAAAACCGTGTTTGCAACAGATGGTCGAAGCCTACGAGGAAACCGGCGGCAACATGGTCGCAGCGATGGAAGTCGCGCCCGAGAAAACGTCGTCTTATGGTGTTTTGGATGTGTCCGAGGATATGGGCGAAATGGTGCGCGTCAAAGGTATGGTTGAAAAGCCACCTGCGGCCGAAGCGCCATCTAATCTGGCGGTGATTGGTCGATATATTTTGTCCCCCACAGTGATGGGCAACTTGAACAAGCTGAAGTCCGGCGCTGGCGGTGAAATCCAGCTGACAGACGGTATCGCCGCCGAAATTGAACAAGACAATCCGGTCTATGGTTTCCGTTTCCAAGGGCAGCGTTTCGATTGTGGTTCCAAGGCGGGCTTTTTGCAGGCGACAGTGGCGTTTGGTCTGGCCCGTGCTGAATTGCGCGATGATCTGATGTCGTACATTACCGATGTTGTTGCACAGAAAAATGCCGCGTCATGAGCCAACATGTCTTAGTCACAGGTGGCGCAGGATATATCGGTTCACATGCGTGCAAAGCGTTGCAAGCCGCCGGCTTTGTACCTGTCACGTTTGATAATCTGGTAACGGGATGGAAAGAGGCGGTGAAATTCGGCCCCTTTGCCCAAGGTGATCTATTGGATCGTGCCAGATTGGACGAAGTTTTTGCAGAATATCAGCCTGTTGCTGTCATGCATTTTGCAGCGCTTTCTCAGGTCGGCGAAAGCATGTCCGAGCCAGGAAAATACTGGCGCAATAACGTATCGGGATCTTTGAACCTGATCGAAGCGGCCGTAGACGCGGGGTGCAAAAACTTCGTATTCTCAAGCACATGCGCGACTTACGGCGATCAAGACAATGTGGTTTTGGATGAAAATTCATCGCAATATCCAATCAATGCCTATGGTGCATCCAAGCGCGCGATCGAAGACATCTTGCGCGATTTTGAGGTCTCAAATGGTTTGCGTCATGTGATTTTCCGCTACTTTAATGTCGCCGGTGCTGACCCCGATGGTGAAGTCGGCGAATTCCATCAACCTGAAACGCATTTGATCCCACTTATGCTGGACGCGATTGATGGAAAACGCGACGCGCTCACGATCTTTGGCACCGATTACGACACGCCGGATGGCACCTGTATTCGCGACTATGTGCATGTATGTGACCTCGTTGATGCGCATGTTTTGGGGCTGAAATGGCTGCAAGATGACAAGGGCAGCCGCGTGTTCAACCTTGGCACCGGATCAGGGTTTTCTGTTCGCGAAGTTATTGATCATTCGCGCAATGTGACCAACCGCGAGGTGCCATTTAACGAAGGTGCGCGGCGGGCTGGTGACTGTACAAAACTGGTATCAGGATCAAGTCGCGCTGTTTCTGAACTGGGCTGGAACCCTGCGCGATCTACGTTGCAAACCATGATTGCAGACGCATGGAGATGGCACCAAACTGGACACTATTCTGAATAAGCCACCTGCTCGGGTTATTGATATCACCCGCTTGGTCCGCCGCGCGGGTCGGGTGCTGACTGGTGTAGACCGTGTGGAAATCGCCTACGTTCGCGCGTTGCTTGACGATGGATGTCCTGTGCTTGCCTTGGCGCGTACGCCGTTTGGTTATGTGCTGCTGGATCAAACCGGGCTGATCGCGATGGAACAGCGATTAAGTGGCGCAATTCCGTTTTCAAAACCTGACCTGTTATCACGTCTTCAGCGCAAGCTAAGTTTGGCCGAGCGCGGTGCCCAAACCGACGTGCGCAAGCTATCACTGGCGCGCTGTTTACCGCACAAGCTGGCGGCAATGTTGGCCGATCATGTGCCAAAGGGCGCGTCCTATCTTAACGTCGGTCACAGCAATTTGACCGCACGCGTGTTACAGGCGGCAAAATCTGCGCTAGGCGGCACTGTCGCGGTGATGATCCACGATGTTATTCCATTGGATTTCCCGCAATATCAACGCGCCGGTTCTGTCGAATTGTTTCGGAATAAACTGCGTCGCACGCGAGCGTTTGCAGATATCGTCATCTACAATTCCGCCGACACTCAGGCGCGTAGCGAAACGCATATGCGCGAATGGGGTGGTGTGCCTTTGGGCATTGTTGCGCATTTGGCAACAGACTTGCCTGTGCCCAATCCTGAATTTACCTGCCCAAATAGTCCGTATTTTGTTGCTATTGGCACGATTGAACCGCGTAAAAACCACGCGTTTTTACTGGATCTGTGGGAAGAAATGGGTGCCGCCGCCCCGCATCTACATATCTGTGGTGGGCGCGGTTGGAACAATTCTGATGTGTTTGCCCGCCTTGATGCGCTGCCAGCGAACAGCCAGATTACAGAGCAAACAGGGTTAACCGATGGCGATATGGCGGCCTTGTTGGCTGGATCAAACGGGCTTCTATTTCCGTCCTTTGCCGAGGGTTTTGGCCTGCCTCCCATCGAGGCTGCGTGTCTGGGTGTGCCGATCATAAGCAACCCATTGGCCGTGTTGCGGGAAACCTTAGGCGATATTCCCGTTTACGCAGACGTTTCAGACAGGTATCTGTGGATAAATACGATCAAAGAGTTGGCACAAGCCGATCCAAAGGCACACGGGGCAGGGACATATATTCCTTCGAATTGGGGTGATCATTTCAAGATCGCGTTAAGGATGTTCTGATAGTTCGGGCCTAAGGATGGTTAAGACCAACAAGGTAAGGAAACGATTTGGGCGCTTGGCGGTCATATAGACTGAGGCTTCAACGTAAGCGATGGCGCATACGTGCGGTGCGAAAGCGTCGTGAATTGGGACGTGTTGCAGACCGCACCGCCCAGATTCGCGAAGAGGACATATTGCTGTTCTCGACATTGCGGAATGAAAAAATCCGCCTGCCGTATTTTTTGGAATATTACCGCGATCAAGGGGTCAATCATTTCCTAATCGTGGACAATGATAGCACTGATGGGTCTGCTGAATATTTGGCGGAACAGCCGGATGTGTCGATTTGGCGTACAAGTGCCAGCTACAAACGGTCCCGATTTGGCGTGGATTGGCTGAATTGGTTGCAGTTGAAATATGCGCACGGGCATTGGGCGCTGACGGTCGATCCAGATGAATTCCTGGTTTATCCGTTCTGCGATACGCGCCCGTTGCGGGCGTTGACCGACTGGTTGGATGCGTCAAACATCAAATCATTCAGCGCGATGTTGCTGGACATGTACCCCAAAGGGCGGCTGGACGAGCAGCCATATAAATCTGGTCAGAACCCTGTCGAAATTGCCAGTTGGTTTGACAGTGGTAATTATAATTTGTCGCGTAACAAACGGTTTGGAAACTTGTGGATCCAAGGTGGGCCGCGTGCCCGCGTGTTCTTTGCTGATGCGCCGGAAAAAGCGCCGGCGTTGAACAAAATCCCGCTGGTGAAATGGGACCGCAAATATACCTACGTCAGTTCGACTCACATGCTTTTGCCGCGCGGTTTGAACCTAGTTTACGATGAATGGGGCGGCGAAAAAGCCAGCGGTGTTCTGCTGCACGCAAAATTTATCGACACCTTTACCGCCAAAGCCCAAGAGGAACTGTCGCGTGGCCAGCACTATTCGGCCTCGGTCGAATATAAGGCATACGCAGAAAGCCTTAAGGACGATCCTGAACTGTGGTGTAAGTGGTCGGAAAAATACATCAACTGGCGGCAGCTTGAGATTCTAGGCCTAATGTCCAAAGGAAACTGGGCATGAGCGTCGGAATTGTCATGTTGGTGCACACAGCCCTTGATCGGGCTGAACAGGCGGCACGCCACTGGGCGGCTGGTGGTTGTCCTGTTGTCATCCATTGCGATAAATTGGTGCCGTCTAAAACGTTCAATGCCTTTGTCGCGGCGCTGTCTGACGTTCCAAATGTTGAATTTTCGTCCCGTTATCGCTGTGAATGGGGCACGTGGGGCATTGTTGCCGCAACGCAGGCCGCATCGGAAATGATGTTAAACCAGTTTCCATTTGTGCGGCACGTGTACCTTGCGTCTGGTTCATGCCTGCCGCTGCGTCCCGTCGAAGAATTGGTTGAATACCTCGAAGAGCGCCCGCGCACCGACTTTATCGAAAGCGCGACAACAGCAGATGTACCGTGGACTGTCGGTGGTTTGGATCAAGAACGGTTTACGCTGCGTTTTCCATTTTCGTGGAAGCGGAACAGATTTTGGTTTGATCGCTACGTACAATTTCAACGTACATTTCATCTAAAACGCAAAATTCCAAACGGTGTGATCCCGCATATGGGCAGCCAATGGTGGTGCCTGACGCGTCAAACGTTGTCCGCGATTTTGCAGGATCCGGACCGACCAGATTACGACTCGTATTTCAAACAAGTCTGGATTCCAGACGAGAGCTATTTTCAGACTCTGTCGCGGCAATATTCTACTAACGTGGAAAGCCGGTCATTGACGCTAAGCAAGTTTGATTTCCAAGGAAAACCGCACATCTTTTATGACGACCACATGCAATTGTTGCGTCGTTCTGATTGCTTTGTCGCGCGAAAAATTTGGCCACATGCGGACCGATTGTACGAGGCGTTTTTGACAGACGTTGCCGGCGCAATGAAGCGAACGGAACCGAACCCCGGTAAGATCGATCGCATTTTTGCAAAAGCCGTTGAGCGACGCACGCGCGGCCGCCCGGGGCTATATATGCAAAGCCGTTTTCCGAACGAAGATTGGGAAAATGGCGTCACGGCTGCACCTTATTGCGTGTTTCATGGATTTTCAGAGCTGTTTGCCAATTTCGAATCCTGGCTTACCAAAGCGACGGGTGCGCGGGTGCATGGGCATTTGTTTGCGCCTGATCGTGCGCATTTCGCTGATGGTCATGAAACCATCCATGGGGCGATGAGCGACAGTGCGGTGTCACGCGACTATAATCCGGGCGCGTTTTTGACAAACCTGATTTGGAACACGCGTGGCGAACGGCAGTGTTTTCAGTTTGGCCCTGCTGATAATCAAAAGATCAATTGGCGGATTTCCAAGGATCACAATGCGCAAATCTCAGTAATTAGTGGGGCTTGGGCTGTACCGCTGTTCAAATCGAACATGAATTTTGTCGATATTCGCAAGATGGCTGCAAGTCTGCAAAAGATCGAAAACGATCACCTAAAAGTCCTGCGTTCTCCGTTCACAAAAGCGCGGGTACGGATATGGAGCATGGCAGAATTTATCGAGGCTCCGATGGAGCCATTGCAGGGAATTTTGGACGAAATTGGACCGACCCAATCGCGGCGCTTGTCCGAAGTCCCTAAAATGGAAGACTTGGCTGGATTTGGTCAATTCCTCCAAAACTTAAAGAACCAAGGCATGCATCCGCATTTGATGGGTGATTTCCCTGTCGATCGCGGGTCAGAAACCATAAACAAGCCGCCGCGCAAACCCTATTTGGTACAGTAAAATATGGCTCGAACTTTTGAATACTTTGTTGTCTTTGCAGAGATGCGGACTGGTTCGAATTTCTTGGAGACAAACCTGAACGCCTTTGAAGGCATCAGTTGTCACGGCGAGGCGTTTAACCCGCATTTCTTGGGCTATCCAAAAACCAAAGAAATTTTGGGGATCAGTCAAGATGTCCGTGATGCTGATCCAAAGCGTTTGCTAACAGAAATTAAGGATCAGCCCCATGGAATAGGTGGTTTTCGCTATTTTCACGACCACGACCCGCGGATTTTAGATGAATGTTTGAACGATAAAAAATGCGCAAAAATTATCCTGACACGTAATCCACTAGACAGCTATGTGTCGTGGAAAATCGCGCAAGAAACAGGCCAATGGAAACTGACGGATTCGAAGTCTCGTAAAGATGGCCAGGCGGATTTTGACAGTGACGAATTTAATGCGCATCTTGAAGCGCTACAGAATTTTCAGGTGAAATTGTTGAACCGTCTGCAAACCAGCGGGCAGACTGCATTTTATCTGTCCTACGAAGATTTGCAAAGCGTTGAAATTATGAATGGTTTGGCGCGCTATTTGGGAGTTGATACGCAGCTTGATGCTTTGGACAAAAGCCTGAAAAAACAAAACCCGAGCCCGATTTCCAAGAAGGTCCGGAATTTCAACCAGATGGAAACCGCGTTGTCCGGCCTTGATCTGTTTAATCTGACCCGAACGCCGAATTTTGAACCGCGGCGTGGTCCTGCGATTCCGACATATGTTGCGGCCGCAGAATCTGGGCTTTTGTATTTGCCGATTAAGGGTGGGCCAGAAAGTCAGGTTTTGAACTGGATGGCATCCGTGGATGGCGTTAATCAAGACGCGCTTCAAACCAAATTGTCGCAAAAAGACTTACGTCAATGGAAGCGCAAGCACCCCGGTCACCGAAGCTTTACCGTTTTGCGCCATCCAGTCGTGCGTGCGCACAGCGCTTTTTGCAAACATATCCTTGGGACAGGACCAGACAGCTATGCGGCATTGCGCCAAACGCTGCGCCGTCGATATGCGCTGCCAATTCCAGAAGATATGCCAGACAGCAGCTATGACCGGTCTGCGCATCGAACCGCATTCGCTGAATTCTTGGTATTTCTGAAGGGAAATCTAACCGGGCAAACGGCAATTCGTGTGGATGCTGCTTGGTGTTCGCAAACGCAAGCCTTGCAAGGTTTTGGCGAGTTCGCGCTACCTGATCGTGTTATCCGAGAGGACGATTTTGAAACTGAATTTGCGCAACTTTTAGCCACGACAAAGCATGAAGGTGATGTCGCGTTAGGGTCAACAGGTGAAGAATTGCCGTTTGAGCTGTCCGATATTTACGATGCGGAAATAGAAACGCTGGCACAGGATGTGTACCAGCGTGACTACATGATGTTTGGTTTCGAAATCTGGCGTTAGGCCGCTTGAGCAGACTGAGTTTCAGATAAAATTGCGAACAATTTTGTCGGATCTGGATTCGCACGCAATTTTGCGCAAATAGATGGCTCACGCAGGGTACGAGACACCAGCGCCAACGCCTTGAGGTGTTCTACGCCAGCTTGTTCGGGTGCAAACAACGCAAACGCGATGTCCACTGGCTGACGGTCAACAGATGAAAAATCAATTGGCTTGTCTAACAACACAAAAGCACCGACGACGCTTTCCAGACCTTCAACACGCGCATGCGGTAGCGCGACGCCGTGGCCAACACCTGTTGGCCCCAACGCTTCGCGCGCAATCAGCGCGTCGCTAACCATAGCCATATCCAGTCCATAGGCGCTGTGCGCCAATTCGCTGATGCTATGCAACAAACGCTTTTTGCTGGATGCAGAGGTCACAACCTTAACCGCATCCGGATGTATCAGTTTGGCAAAATTCATTCTGCTCGCACTTCGTTTCGGGCGCGTTCTGCGCCGGGGATTTAAGGGTCAATCCAGCCGATGTTGCCGTCTTCGCGGCGGTACACGACGTTTACCCCATCTTTACCTTCGTTGCGGAACACCAAGACCGGTGCGCCCGCCAATTCCATCTGCATCACCGCTTCGCCCACAGACAAGGATGGGATATTCGTTTCCATCTCTGCCACGATAATCGGTTGCAGTGTTTCCGGTTCGACCTCGTCAGAACTGGCTGTTTCTCCAGCGAGGATATAAGAGGAAGCGCCAAAAAGTTCAACTGGTTGCGATCGATCTTTGTGATGGTCCTTCAATCGGCGCTTGTAGCGACGCAGTTGCTTTTCCATCTTGGCGCTACAGGAATCAAACGCGGCGTAAATTTCGGTTTCTTTAGCTTTAGCAGAGGCCGTTAACCCAGTAGACAAGTGTACCGTCACTTCGCAGTTGTACTCGTGTGCTGATTTAGAAAAAACCACATTCGCATCAGTTGGCCGCCCGGCATATTTCTGGACGATTCCGTCTAATTGGGTCTTCACATGCGTTTGCAAAGCCGTGCCAATGTCAATTTGTTTACCGCTGATTTGATACCGCATTATTTCTCCATATATTGGGCAAAACATAATCCGTATGACACCCCAAAGGGCACCATTCGGGTGGGTCTAGTTTCGCAGGAAAGGCATTTCTGTAGGTTGTTTAGGAACGGGCCCCGTGATCAGGGCCAAGTCATATTCAAACAGTGACAACAGTTTTGCCATGGGTCCATTGAGCCCGAAATGACAGGTCAATGTCAACCAAAAGTGGTGCTTGTTGGCATGAATTTGCGTGCCATTTGAATGATCAGGTTAAGAGATGCGGAAATTTTCGCCCAAATAAACGCGGCGCACATTTTCGTTCTGAACCACCTCTTCGGGGGAACCGGACATCAGGACTTTGCCATCGTGCAGGATGTACGCTCTGTCCACAATTTCCAATGTTTCCCGTACGTTATGGTCCGTAATCAGAACACCAATGCCACGCTTTTTCAGGTCCGCAACAAGGTGGCGGATATCCCCAACGGAAATCGGATCTACCCCCGCAAAAGGTTCATCCAACAGCAGATACTTTGGATCAGCGGCCAAACACCGCGCAATTTCAACACGCCGACGTTCACCACCAGAAAGCGCCAGTGCTGATGCACGTCGCAGGTGTTCGATTGAGAATTCAGAGAGCAATTCCTCGAGTCGTTCGCGGCGTTTGTGGCGATGTTTAACAGTAATATCGAGGATCGCGCTGATGTTGTCTTGAACGCTCAAGCCCCGAAAAATACTCATCTCTTGGGGCAGGTATCCGATGCCCAACTGGGCGCGGCGATACATCGGCAGGGTGGTAACTTCGGTTCCATCAACCGTAACTTTGCCGCCTTCAGGTGTGACCAGACCTGCAACAGAATAGAACGTCGTGGTTTTGCCAGACCCGTTGGGGCCCAACAACGCGACGACTTCGCCCCTGTTTAAATGCATCGAAAAATCGCGGATCACGACCTTTTTGCGGTAGGATTTACGCAAATGTTCGATGCGCAAACCGGATTCACCACCAGCAATTTTCAGGTCAGGTTTGGCCATTATTCTTTGCCAGTATTAAGGATTGTTTTCACGCGACCAGACATACGTGCAGTGCCATCACTAAGATTCACTGTCATTTTTTCCGAAGTCAGCGCGCTGCGACCTTGCGTCAACAGCACATCACCGGACATTTCGATT
Organism: Ascidiaceihabitans sp.; assembly: GCA_047626725.1. GTDB lineage: Bacteria > Pseudomonadota > Alphaproteobacteria > Rhodobacterales > Rhodobacteraceae > Ascidiaceihabitans. Next base: position 61,536 of record JBLHSG010000004.1, on the reverse strand, counting down.
GTACCCGAATCGATATTATAATCAGCGCGCTGTGCTTCGGCAGCGTCTTGACCGAACAACAACGTAACGCCGCCGGATGCTTCTAGCCGTGCAATGCCTTCGGATTCTTGGCGGTAAACCACCAAAACCTTTGCCGCAGATATGCGCAATTCGCCCTGTCCGATCAGCACATTTCCGATGAAAATGGCCGTTCCGGTGGATTGATCAACAGAAAGATTGTCAGCGGTGACTTCGACTGGCGCCGTCGTGTCTTGGGTGATCGTGCCAAAGGTGACGTTGGTCCCTTGAGCAAAGACAGGGGCAGCGCCTAACAGGGCCAAACAAAAAACAAGGGGGCGAAAGCAGGTCAAAGTCATCATTCTTCTATAATTTCAGGTTCGTATACCAGCTTAACGCCGTCAGTGAAAACCAATTGAGCATTTCCGCCGTTTTCAGGCGCGTTCAAGAGCATTGAGCCAGCTGTTATCGTACCGATTGGGCCAACCGCTATGATTTCGTTAGGCGATTCGACGCTTAAATCCGTCATGGCGGCGATCAACAGTTCTGCATTGATTTTGTACCCAGAAGACGTGGTTATCAATACATTTCCGGACAGCGTGGACTGATCGTTGGTGATGTCTATGACCCCGGTGTCAGCGAAAAACACGATGCGCGATCCTGACGACAAATCGATTTGTGCAGAAATATCATCTGCGGTTGTTGATCCGTCGCTGCCAGATGTTCCCATTTTCCCGGCCGAAAACGATATTTGGTCACCCTGTGCAGTTGATCCCGAAAAGAAAGGTCCGGTGACTTGTTGGTCGCGCAATCTTTCTTGAATTTCAGAATCCGCAAACGGAATTGAAGCCATGGGATCGATGCTTCGCGACAATAAAAACAGTGTAGAAAGCAGGGCCAAAGCCATCAAAGGTAAAAGCACCTTTAGCCACGCCACCATTCGCGAATAGCGGTCCATTTTCTAGCCCAGCCCGACGCGCAGGCAGTCGTGAATATGCAATAGACCCGTCGGCGCACCGGAGTCTTTTGGAACCACAAACAAGCAAGTGATCTTGTGTTCATTCATGATGTGCACGGCTTTTTCTGCCAACGACTGAGGGGTGATTGTTGTCGGTGCCTTGGTCATCACGTCTTGGGCGGACAGGGACAACAGCCCGTCCATATGGCGGCGCAAATCACCGTCGGTGACGATACCGACCAGCACGCCGTTTTCGTCCACGACACCAACCACACCAAACCCTTTTTGGCTGATTTCGATCAACGCATCGGTCATCGGGGTGGTCAAATTTACCACTGGTAATGCATCGCCGGAATGCATCAAATCATTCACCAAACTTAGCTGTGCACCCAGTTTTCCGCCGGGATGAAAGTCGCGAAAATGTTCGGGCGTAAAGGCACGGTGTTCCATTAAGGCCACGGCAAGGGCGTCGCCCATTGCCAATGTCAGGGTTGTCGAAATTGTCGGAACAACGCCGGTGCCACATGCCTCACCCAAATTAGGAAGCAACAGAACGATGTCAGATTGTGACCCTAAACTGCTGTTTTCCGCCTTTGTGATCGCGATCAACGGGATGTTAAAGCGGCGTGTGTACGCGACCAGATTTGCCAATTCCGGGGCTTCGCCAGAATTTGAAATACCGATCACAACGTCGGCGCTGGTGATCATGCCCAAATCGCCGTGGCTTGCTTCGGCGGGGTGGACGAACTGCGCGGGCGTGCCGGTGCTGGCCAAAGTCGCGGCAATCTTGCGCGCAATGTGGCCAGATTTTCCGATACCTGTCACGATCACGCGGCCTTTGGTTTCAAGCAACTTGATCACGGCATCTGCAAACCTGTCATCCAGATTTGCGGCCATAACAAGCAGCGCGTCTGCTTCAGCTTCGATCACGCGGCGGGCGGTATCACGGTATGGAGTTTGAGAAGTCATGAGTGTGCAAAAATATCCGTTTCGGGCCAGCCGATTAAATCTAAATTGGCGCGCATTGGCAGAAAATCAAAACAGGCCTGTGCAACTTCCATCCGGCCTTCGCGCACCAGTCGTTTATTAAGCGCATGGCGCAATCGGTGCAGGTACAACACGTCTGACGCGGCATAGTCGATTTGCGCTTTGGTCAGCTTGTCGGCACCCCAATCGCTGGATTGCTGCTGTTTTGAAACATCGACGTTCAGCATTTCGTGGAGCAGATTTTTAAGCCCATGGCGGTCCGTGTACGTGCGGATCAGGCGACTGGCAATTTTGGTGCAATAAACCGGCGCGGTCACAGCCCCAAATGCGTTTTGCATCGCGGCAATATCAAAGCGACCGTAGTGAAACAGCTTGAGCACATCAGGGTTGGTCAGGATTTTGCACAGGTTCGGGGCCTCGGTCTGGCCCTGTTTGATCTGCACGATATGGGCATTCCCGTCACCATTTGAAAGCTGCACAACACACAGCCGATCGCGAAGTGGGTGCAAGCCCATCGTTTCGCAATCGATGGCGACTTCGGGTCCCAGATCCAGCCCGTCAGGCAAGTCCGACATATGAAGATGATTTGTCATGTCACCGCTATAGCGCGGCTTTGTCCTGTGGAAAAGCACGGCGTTAAAGTCAGCAGTTTAACTAAGTGCAATCTCGCTTAGCGCCGGACGTGGCAACCGGTTTAGCAATTCCATCACCAAAACGCGGCAATCGTGCCCGCGCCAGTCGTCGGAATACAGTTGTCGTGGCAGATTGGGGTGGCGCAAAACCAACCTGCGCCAACTGTGCACAATGGCAGAACGCAGCACCGCGATTTCCCGCGCGTTTAGATCGTGATCTTTGGCTAGGGCGTGTTCCAATTTGGTTAACGCGCTATGCAGGGCCGCATAATCCTGAACCAGATCTTTGGGTTCGAATTGCGCGCTTAACCACGCAGGCGTTTTGACCGCTGGTAACGCGAGCGCATTTTTTGGCGGTTTCGCATCACTCGCCCCCACATAAACCCGGGGCATAAGCGGCGCAAAACCCAGTTTTTCCATTGCCGTGCGCGACTGTGACGACGTGCTTTCCAGCATGACCAATTGCCAGTTTTTTGCGGTGTCTTGTGGCGGGCCATAGATGCGCGGATTTGCGGCCGCTGATATCTGGCGCCCATGTTCCGTTAGGCTGTGACGGCTGGTCCGTCCGTGCTTGGCTGACGTGATCCAATTGTCGTTGCGAAGGCGGTGCAACGCCACGCGCACTGCCTCTGGTTTGATGGCCATATCGGTCATCAAGATGGACAGAACAGGCCCGTCGATTGTATCATTTTCAGACTGCGCAAGATCGCCAAAAACAGTGACTAACAAGGACCAAACACGCTGTGGTCCCAATGAGGTCAATTCGTTTTGCGCAATCGTGAGGGCACTACGATCCATCTAAAATGCGTTCATGGTCAGCAGTTCGTATTGCGCTACTTTCTCATCGTTTTGGTTATGGACATCGACGTGCCAGCGGACTTCGCCGTAGTCATCATTGCGTGGTGTTTTGGCTTTGACTGTCAGCTGTACTTTGATGCTGTCGCCGGGCTGCACAGGTTTCATAAACCGCAAATTATCCAAGCCGGTGTTGGCCAAAACGGGGCCCGGATCTGGCTGCACAAACAAGCCTGCGGCAAAGCTAAGGATCAGGTAGCCATGCGCGACACGACCGGGAAAAAACGGATTGGCCTTTGCCGCCTCTTCGTCCATGTGCCCATAGAAACGATCGCCAGTAAAATGAGCGAATTTTTCGATGTCTTCCAACGTAATTTCGCGCGCATAAGTGTGCAACGTGTCACCGATTTTTACCTCGTGATAGGTGCGCGTAAACGGGTGTGGTTTTTTGGAATCCGTGCTGCTGCCCGGTGTCCATTGGCTGGTGACAGCGCTTAGAATATCGGGGCTGCCTTGGATCGCGGTGCGCTGCATATAGTGCATGACCGCGCGCACGCCGCCTAGTTCCTCACCGCCGCCAGCACGCCCGGGGCCACCGTGGACCATGTGGGGCAATGGTGCGCCGTGCCCTGTCGCCTCGGCCATGCTTTTGCGGTTGTTGAAATATAATCGCCCATGAAACGCGGCGGATTGCATCGCGACTTCGCGTGCGACATCGCCGTCGTTTGTAATGACGGATGCGACCAATGATCCTTTGCCCTTGTTCAACAACGCGCAGGCGTGGGCCAGATCACGATATGGCATGATGGTTGAAACGGGCCCAAATGCCTCGGTGTCGTGCACGTGCTGGGCGTTGTCGGGGTCAGTGCAATGGTACAGCATCGGCGGTAAAAACGCGCCTTTGCTGTCTGTCATGGCGTGGTTTTCAGGGTCGCCAAAGACGCGTGTTGCTTCTGTGCCAATCAACGCCGCTTTTTCTAAAACATCGTTTTTCTGCGCATTCGAAACCAGTGCACCCATTTGCGTGCTTTTGTTGCGCGGATCGCCAAGTGTGACCTGAGCCAGCTTTTCACGCAGTGCAGAAATGGTCGCGTCTGCCGTGTTTTCCGGTACTAGAATACGGCGCACAGCAGTGCATTTCTGACCCGCTTTTGTCGTCATTTCATGTTGGATTTCTTTTATGAACAGATCAAATTCTGGCGTTCCTGGTTGCGCATCAGTGCCAAGGACAGAGGCGTTCAAGCTGTCTTGTTCTGCGGTAAAACGCACAGAATTACGCAACAGGTTTTCATTACCACGCAGCTTTAGGGCGGTTTGTGCGGACCCTGTGAATGTCACGACATCCATGCAATCCAGATGGTCCAGCATGTCACCAATGCCGCCCGATACCAGTTGCAAAGCACCTTTTGGCAGCAGGCCAGAGTCTAGCATAATCCGCACACAGGCTTCGGTTACGTAACAGGTCGCGGTGGCCGGTTTTATGATCGCTGGCATACCGCCAAGCAAAGTCGGCGCCAGTTTTTCCAGCATACCCCAAACCGGAAAATTGAATGCGTTGATGTGCACAGCCACGCCTTGCAGCGGCGTGCAAATATGACGCCCCACAAATGCGCCGGTGCGCCCCAATTGTTCTAAATCACCGTCGACGTAGATTTGATTGTCTGGCAATTCGCGCCGCCCTTTTGAGGCATAGACAAGCATCGTGCCAATTCCACCGTCGACATCGATCAGATGGTCAGCTTGGGTTCCACCAGTGTTAAATGACAAATCATACAACATATCGCGATGATCACGCAGGTGCATCGCCAACGCCTTAAGCATCCGCGCGCGATCATGAAATGTCATTGCACGCAACGTTGGGCCGCCAATATCACGGCCGTATTCTATCATGCTTTGGACGTCTAAAGCGTCGTTACCTGCGTCCGCGATGACGTCGCCGGTGATTGCGCTGCTGATGGACCGCGCGCCTGATCCGGGGGCGACCCACCGGCCAGCGGCATACGAAGAGACGTGCAGCATAAAATCGAATCCTTAATGTTGGTCGTAATCGACAACTAGCGTGTCAGACAGCGCGTAACATTGGCAGGTCAAAACATACCCGGCTTCGACCTCGTAATCTTCAAGCGCATGGTTCGAAAGCATCTCGTATTCGCCTTCGCTGACCTTGGCGATACAAGTCGAACAAACGCCAGCTTTGCACGCGAACGGGGCATCAAGGTTGTTGGCGAGGGCGGCTTCCAACACGGATTGGTCTTTGGGAATAACAAAGCTGTGGGTTGCCCCTTCGATTTTTACCGATGCTTTTGTGCCGGTGGTATTTTGGGCGCGCGCAGTGATTGCTTGTTTGGCCAAACGCCCCTGTTGTCCGGCGCCAAACAGTTCGAATTTGATCTGGTCTTTGGGCATGCCATGGGTTTTCAACGCGTCTACGATTGCCAACATCATCGGTTCAGGTCCGCAGATAAAAGCAGTGTCTACGCTGGCGATATCGATCCAGGATTTAAACAATGCCGCGCATTTTTCCTGGTCGACACGCCCACTAAACAGGTCGATATCTTGACCCGTTTCAAGCACGTGAATGATGGTCAAACGACCCATGTACGTGTTTTTCAGGCCCTCAAGTTCTTCTCGGAACATGATCGTTCCGACCGCGCGGTTGGCATAAATCAACGTAAATGTGCTGTTTGGCTCACGCGTCAGCACCGTACGCAAGATCGATAAAACGGGCGTGACGCCAGAACCACCTGCAAACCCGAGGTACGATTTGGACTTATTAGGCTCGATTTCAGTGTGAAATTTACCGATGGGCGGCATGGCGTGCAGGGTGTCCCCGACACAAAGTTCGGTATTGGCAAACGTCGAAAACGCACCGCCATCGACCAGCTTGATCCCGACTTGTAATTTGCCATCATCCAGCCCTGCGCAGATTGAATAATTCCGCCGCAGTTCGGTGCCATCAAAGTCGCGTTTAAAGGTTAGGTACTGGCCTTGAACAAATACGAAATCATCGGCGTTTTCGGGTTCTAACGTCAACACAACCGCATCGCGGATCGTGTGGTGAATGTCGGTGACGGTCAGGGGACGAAATTGGGTCATGGGTTCAGATACACTTGAAATAATCAAAGGGCTCGAGGCAGTCTGTGCAGCGCCATTGGGCTTTGCATGGGGTCGATCCGAATTGGCTAATGCGATTGACGTTTTGTGACTGACAGCGTGGGCAATGTTGCGGGCCACCTGCGGTTTGCGGCGGGGCAATGCCGTATGCTTCCAGCTTTGCGCGCCCTTTTTCAGACAGCCAATCGGTTGTCCAAGCAGGCGATAATTGGCGTTTTAGAGATAGGTTTTCAACCCCGTGTCCTACCATAGCCGTTTCAATATCAAGGTTAATGATACTGGTCGCAGGACAGCCCGAATAGGTTGGCGTTACGGAAATTTCCAACGTCTCACCCTGCCATTGGACATCCCGAATGATACCCAGATCAACAAGCGAAATCACCGGAATTTCAGGGTCAGGCACATCTTCCAGCCATTCCCAAACCTGTGCGATTGATGGCCTATCAACTACCATTTCGCATCCGGATACGCGCGAGGCAAGGACTGCATTGTGGCCAACATATGCCCCAATGCCTCGGTGTGGCGCGCGCCTGTTTTGCCGCCTTTATGCGTGAAATCGCTATCAGGTTTTTGCAATGTTGCCTCGGTCAGAACATCCAAAACACGAGCGTCAAACGCGGGTCGCAACGCGCTTGTGTCGACGTGATCATGGTCGTCCGTCAGGAACATTTCGCCAACGTAGGGCCACAAACGATCCAACGCAGCCTGCATGCGGTTGTGGCTTTCTTCGGTGCCATCCCCAAGGGCGATCACAGTGTCGCAGGAACGTTCTAGATGGTAGGTGACTTCCTTTAACGACTTTTCCGCGATGGCACTGATTTGTTCGTGGTCCGATGATTTCAGCGCGGTCAGCATTTCGAAATGCCATGCGTCAAACAGAAACTGTCGCATCATTGTATGACCAAAATCACGGTTGGGTTGTTCGACCAACAGCAGGTTTCGAAAATCCCAAACATCACGATGAAAGGCGAGGGCATCTGCGTCGCGATCACCGCCTTCGATTTCTGCGGCAAGGCCAAGCCAAAGCTGCGTTTGCCCGATCAAATCGAGGGAAATATTCGCCAATGCGATGTCTTCTTCGAGCACCGGCGCAATGCCACACCATTCAGATACGCGGTGACCCAGAACCAGTGCGTTGTCGCCCATACGACAGGCAAATTCGAACAGGTCGCTCACATCGCACCTATGTCATCAGGGATTTCGAAAAACGTTGGGTGGCGGTACACTTTGTCATCCGCTGGATCATACAAATGCCCCTTATCCTCGGGCGAGGACGCGGCAATTGCGGATGCTTCGACTGCCCAAATGCTCACGCCTTCTTTGCGACGGGTGTACACATCGCGCGCGTTTTTGATCGCCATTTCAGCGTCAGGGGCATGAAGTGATCCGACGTGGCGATGTGATAAACCATGTGCGCCGCGAATGAAAATTTCCCACAGGGGCCATTGTTTTTTGGTCATTCGGGTTACTCCGCTGCCAGTTTTGCTGCGCGCTTTTTCTCGGCGTGCGCCATCATTCCGTCACGGACCCACGCGCCGTCGTCCCACGCTTTATTGCGGGCTTCCATGCGGTTTGCCGTTTCAGGGCCGTTGCCTTTTAGGACGTCAAAGAATTCGTCCCAGTCAGGCTGTGCAAAATCGTAGCCGCCCTTTTCGTCATTCCATTTTAGCGTCTCGTCAGGGATCGTGAGCCCCAGATATTCGGCCTGTGGTGCCGTCTGGTCGACGAACAATTGGCGCAGTTCATCGTTGCCGTTCATCTTGATTTTCCACGCCATTGATTGCGCAGAATGGACAGAGTCCCCATCGGATGGTCCGAACATCATCAGCGATGGTCCCCAAAACCGGTTCAGTGCGTCCTGGGCCATCTTTTTTTGCGCCGCAGTGCCGTTCACCATCTTCATCATGATGTCGAAACCCTGACGCTGGTGGAACGATTCTTCTTTGCAAATGCGAACCATCGCGCGGGCGTATGGACCGTAAGATGTACGTTGCAGCGGCACTTGATTCATGATCGCGGCACCATCAACCAGCCAGCCAACAGCACCCATATCTGCCCATGTTAGGGTCGGATAATTAAAGATCGACGAATATTTCATCCGTCCATCCAGCAGCATTTCCGTCAGCTCATCCCGTGTCACACCCAGCGTTTCAGCGGCGCAATACAGGTACAAACCATGCCCGGCTTCGTCTTGAACTTTGGCCAATAGGATCGCCTTGCGTTCCAATGTGGGCGCGCGCGTGATCCAGTTGCCCTCGGGCAGTTGCCCAACGATTTCAGAATGCGCATGTTGCCCGATTTGGCGGATCAGCGTCTTGCGATATCCGGCGGGCATCCAGTCTTTTGGCTCGATCTTGTCGCCTGCATTGATGCGCTCTTGAAAGGCGCGTTCCTGCGGGTCCATTTCATCCAATGTCTTGACGCCTTGGCCGGTGGATTTAACCATTTGTGCATACATCGTTCAGACCCTTTCAAGGATAAGCGCAACACCTTGGCCGACGCCCACACACATTGTGCATAGGGCATAGCGGCCACCGGTACGTTGCAGTTGATAGGCAGCGGTCATAACCAATCGCGCGCCGGACATGCCAAGCGGATGACCAATGGCGATGGCCCCACCTTGGGCGTTCACGCGCGGATCATCGTCTGCCACACCAAGGCTGCGCAGTGTCGCGAGCCCTTGGGAGGCGAAGGCTTCGTTCAGTTCGATCACGTCCATCTGATCAATGGTCAGGCCGGCGCGGTGCAGTACTTTTTCGCACGCAGGGATCGGGCCGATGCCCATCACGCGCGGCGCAACACCTGCTGCATTCATGGCCACGACACGGGCCATTGGTTTTAGATTGTTCTTTGTTGCGGCGTCTTCGGATGCCAGCAATAAGGCCGCGGCCCCGTCGTTTACGCCTGATGCGTTGCCTGCCGTTACGGTCATGTCTGCGCCATTGATGCCGCGCAGTTTTGCCAGCCCTTCGGCGTTGGTGCTTGGGCGTGGATGTTCGTCGGTATCGACGACTATCGGATCACCCTTGCGCTGCGGGATCGACACAGGCGTAATTTCTTGGGCAAACGCGCCGGCTTCGTTTGCGGCTGCCCAACGCGATTGGGACCGCGCCGCAAATGCGTCCTGATCCGCGCGGTTCACATCGTAATCAGCCGCGACATTGTCCGCGGTTTGCGGCATTGAATCTGTGCCGTATTGATCGTGCATTTTGCGGTTCACAAACCGCCAGCCGATAGTTGTGTCATACATTTTTGGATCACGGCCAAATGCCGATGTGGCCTTGCCCATAACAAACGGCGCGCGGCTCATGCTTTCGACGCCGCCTGCGATGACCATGTCCAGATCGCCAGCTTTGATCCCGCGTGCGGCCATGCCAACCGCATCTAGTCCAGAGGCGCACAACCGGTTTACGGTGATGCCCGGCACGTCGACTGGTAGGCCCGCAAGCAATGATGCCATGCGTGCGACGTTACGGTTGTCTTCGCCGGCTTGGTTGGCGCAGCCCATGATCACGTCATCTAAGCGCGACCAGTCCACATCGGGGTTACGTGCCATCAATGCTGCGATTGGTGCAGCCGCCAAATCATCTGCCCGAACAGAAGATAAGCCGCCGCCGTAGCGACCAATTGGCGTGCGTTGTGCGTCACAGATGAATGCATGCATGTCGAAGTCTCCCTTAAGGATAGAACATACGGCAGGTCGTGATTCGACGCAATTTAAATGTTACGAAAATTTAACGATCTGAAAAAATACGTAACGTATTACAGCGACGCGGTGATCCCACCATCAACATATAGCGTGTGCCCGTTCACGAAGCTCGACGCCTTAGAGGCTAAAAATACCGCAGCCCCGACCAGTTCATCGACGTCGCCCCAGCGCCCAGCCGGTGTGCGTTTTTCAAGCCACGAGGTAAATTCAGGATCTGCCACCAAGGCAGCATTTAGCGGTGTATCGAAATAACCGGGCGCGATGGCGTTGCATTGCAAACCATGTTTAGCCCAGTCCGTCGCCATACCTTTTGTCAAGTTGCCCACCGCCCCTTTGGTCGCCGTGTAGGGCGCAATTCCAGGCCGCGCGAGCAGGGTTTGAACTGATGCAATATTGATGATTTTGCCGCGCTTGCGGTCAATCATGTGGCGCGCAACGGCTTGGCCCACATGAAACACAGACGCGACGTTGGTTTGTAACAACCGCTCGAATTCTTCGGGTGGGAAATTTTGCAATTCGGTGCGGTGCTGCATGCCCGCGTTGTTGATCAGAATATCAATTGGCCCGATGTCGGTTTCGAACCCGTCAACCGCCGCGCGCACCGCGTAATGGTCCGTTGCATCAAAAGCCAGTTGGTAAACTGTTGCGCCCGCGTCTGTCAGCGTCTTGGCAGCGGCCTGTAATTTGACTGTGTCGCGCCCGTTCAAAACGATCTCGGCACCGGCACCTGCCAGCCCTTTGGCCAATGCGTATCCGATCCCTTGGCTGGATCCGGTGATCAGCGCGCGCGTACCAGTAAGGTCAAACATTTGCAGTGTCATGGTTATTTTCCTTGATGCTTGCGACCAACTATCCCAACCTTCGCTGCAAAAGTATAGCGTGGAAAGTTAAACGATGTCCTCTCGAGCTGTTGTCATTCACGGTGCCCGCGATCTTCGGGTTGAACATTTCGACACGCCAAAACCCGCCACTGGTGAGGTGCTGTTAGACATGAAAGCAGGTGGGATTTGCGGGTCTGATCTGCATTATTATAACCACGGGGGTTTTGGAACTGTGCGCCTGCGTGAGCCGATGGTTTTGGGGCACGAAGTGTCTGGTGTCGTTGCGGCATTGGGCGATGATGTTGACGATCTAAAGGTCGGGCAGCTTGTTGCTGTGTCTCCGTCGCGGCCCTGTCAGAATTGCGAATATTGCCTGCGAGGGCATCAAAATCATTGCTTGAATATGCGCTTTTACGGCAGTGCTATGCCGTTCCCGCATATCCAAGGGGCGTTCCGAAAATCGTTGGTGGTGATGGCCAATCAATGCGTTGCGGCTGATGGTTTGACGCCTGGGCAGGCAGCAATGGCTGAACCATTGGCGGTGTGTGTTCACGGGGTGCGTCAAGCGGGCGATTTGGTCGGTAAAACGGTTCTGGTGACCGGTTGTGGCCCGATTGGGGTGCTCGCGATTATGGCTGCACGACGGGCTGGCGCGGCGCATATTATCGCTACAGATTTGTCCGATTACACACTGTCGGTGGCGCAGGATTGCGGGGCTGATGTTGCACTAAACACAAAGGCGGACCCAGACGCGCTATCGCCCTATTCACGCGATAAAGGTCGCATTGATGTGCACCTTGAATGTTCGGGCGCTGCTGCTGCTTTGGCGGCGGGTGTCAGTGTCCTTCGCCCGCGCGGAACAGTTGTCCAGCTGGGGATGGGCGGCGACATGACCGTCCCGATGCAGGCGATTACGGCCAAAGAAATCACGCTGCGTGGGTCGTTCCGATTTCACGAAGAATTCGCGACAGCGGTGCAGTTTATGCAAAGTGGATTGATCAATGTTGATCCATTAATCACGCACAGTTTTAATCTGAATGAAGTGGTCGATGCCTTTGATATGGCAAGTGATCGTAGTCAGGCAATGAAGGTGCAGATCACATTTTAGCGCCAGATCCGGCTATGAATTTATCAAACGATTGGAACGAAATTACATGATCTCGCTAGGACTAGGGTTAATCGCCGCACTCGCGTGGGGCATCCACGATGTATGCGTGCGGTATGTCAGCCAGCGCACGGGAATTGTGGCTGCACTGTTGACGGTTTTGGTGCTGGGCAGTTTCATCGCGGTACCGGTCGCGATCGTATTTTCTGATGATGCGATGGTGCGTGATGATATCGTGCGCGCGGTCTTTGCTGGTGTTGCTTTTGCCGCGGCTGGTTTCGCGCTGTACCAAGCCTTTGCGATTGGGCCTGTGCGTTTGGTCGCGCCGATCATTGGGGCCTATCCGATCTTGTCGGTTGGCTGGGCGGCGCTAAATGGCGCGTCGGTTGATCTGTTCCAATGGATCGCAGTTTTGCTGGTGATTGCAGGCGTTGGTTTTGTGGCCGGTTCATCGGATTCGTCAGACGATACCTCGCAACGCAAGGCTGCGGTTTTGTGGTCGTTGATGGGGTGCGTTGGCTTTGCCTTGTCGTTTGCCCTTGCGCATCACGCGACCACGCCGGGAACTGAATTTACCGTGAATGCGGTGTCACGGGTCACGGCGGTTTTGTGCATTTTTGGCTATGCACCGGTGACGCGTTCTGTCGTTTTACCTGCGCGGTCGCAGATTGCATTGCTGGCGCTGATGGGGGCGTTGGATTGTATGGCGCTGGGCGCGGTTGTGTATGCTGGGACACAAATTAACCCTGAATATTCCGCTGTCGCGGCATCTAGTTTTGGGATGATCACGGTCATTCTAGCGTCGTTGTTCTTACGAGAAAAAATGACATTGGCGCAGTGGGCAGGTGTTGGCGTGGTGTTCTGTGCAATTGCGTATTTGGCGATTTAAAGGCTGGAATATAACGCGAGGCCTACGACCAAAACCATTGCGCAAGCCATCGCAATATTGATGGCTCGTTGTGTGGACGCGCCCAAATTCAGCTGCTGCAAACGCACGCCCGCAAACAACCACAACACGTGCAAGGGTGTCCAAATCGCAGTATAAATTACGATCTTGATCGCGACTTCGAATCCAAAAGCATCGGGAAACATCGCAAACCCTGAAAACAAGGTTGTGGTCACGACATAGGCCTTTGGATTGATCGGTTGCAGGGCCAGACCGTTCCAAAACCCCAACGGTTTTGTTGGATCAATGAACCCGATGCGCGCGCCCGCAGTCGCGATCCGCCAGGCTAAAAACAGTAGATATCCGACAGACGCTAACACCAAAACAGTACGCAACCACGGGATCGCAAGGCCAGCCGCAGAAATGCCGGACAACACCAAGACCATCACGATAAATCCGCCAACATACAGCCCGCCGATAAACGCAAGTCCGGGGCGATAACCATAGGCAGCCCCAATACCTGCTGTCGTTAAAACGCCGGGACCAGGGGTGATAATCAGTAAAAATACAGCTGCGATAAATTCGATCATAAGCGGTAAGGCATGTTACAAAACCACTTCGAAATTTGCGATTTTGGACCAATCAAATTCAACACCGATTCCGGGATTGTCGGGGGCGACGGCTTGCTGATCTTTGATCACCAATGGTCGTTTTGTGTAGCGATCAATCGGAAAACTATGAACTTCGAGCCAGCCGCCATGGGCCTGTGATGATACCAAAGACACGTGCAATTCCTGCATCCCGTGACTGCATACCGGAACACCTGAACCGCGCGACAAATCAGCGACCTGAAGCCACCCTGTGATGCCCCCACAATTCGATGCATCCGGTTGAACAAATCCAAGGTTCGCGTGATTCATCGCCATTTCAAATTCATGAATAGTATGGAGGTTTTCACCCATCGCGGTGGCCATACCTGTGGCTTTGGTTATCTCTGCGTAACCCCAATAATGATCGGGAATAATCGGTTCCTCGAACCACATTATGTCTTGGGCTTTGACCGCGTTCGCCAGCGAAATAGCCTGCGGAACCGTCATCGAATAATTGGCATCAATCATGAACTTTGTGTCTGGTCCAATCTGTGTTCGAACCGCGCGAATACGTTCAATATCTTCGGCTTCGGTTGGTTGGCCAATCTTGATTTTGACAGCGTTCAAACCTGCATCCAGATAGTTTTGCACGTGGGTCAAAAGCTTGGGCAAAGGGTACGCCAGATCAATACCGCCGCCATACGCGTTACATGTTTTACCTGCGCCACCCGCCATTTTCCACAACGGTTTTCCCACCGCCTTACAGCGCAAATCCCACAAGGCAATATCGACGGCAGAGAGTGCAAAACTCAGCACGCCACCGCGCCCGATATAGTGCATGTGCCATTGCATGCCGTCGTTTAAGGCCTCGACCGTGCTGGCATCTTGGCCGATTAACCAAGGCGCAAGATCACGGTCAATCATCACCGCAATCGATTCACCACCGCGCCCGCCAGTATATGTATAGCCTGTGCCTGTACTGCCATCTTCAAGCGTCACAGTTGCGGTGATCAGGTGGAAATGGCTGTGATCGCCATGCTTTGCATCCACCAACACTTCGTCCAGTGGGACGTTGAACAAGCGCGATTTGACCGACGCAATATTCATCTTACATGCCGGCGCATTCGGGCACTGCGGACACTACGGTTCCGTCCGTTAGGTGCTGCAACAAGTTGTCGACAGTCAGGTTGCCCATCGCCGCGCGGGTTTCATGGGTTGCACTGCCAACGTGAGGCAATAGGGTCACATTTGGCAGGGCGCGCAGGCGTTCTGGGACATGGGGTTCGCCCTCAAATACGTCCAGTCCTGCCCAGCCAAGAGCGCCGGTTTCCAAGGCGTTGATCAAAGCAGTTTCATCAATAACCGACCCGCGCGACACGTTGATTAATGTGCCGTTTGGTCCCAAGGCTTCGATCACCTCTGCGTTGACGATCTTGTTTGTAGATGGCCCGCCTGGCGTAATGCAAATGATAACATCACTGTCGTGCGCCATCGCAAGCAAGTTGTCGTAGTAGGTGTATCCGACGTCTTTTTTGCTGCGCGAATGATAAAGGATTTTCGGATTCCATGGTGCCAGCTTGTCGGCAATCGCCTGCCCGATGCGACCCAGCCCCAAGATGCCGATGGTCTGGTTGTCAGCAGAACGGGTCAACGGCGCGCCGCCCTTTGCCTCCCATGCGCCAGACCGGACATACGCATCGTCGCGCAGCACCTCGCGGTAGCACGATAGCATCAGTAGAACGGCGGTTGTTGCGACCTCTTGATTCAACACATTGGGCGTGTGGGTCACGACAATACCGCGGCGCACGGCCTCGGTTGTGTCAATCGCATCGTAGCCAACGCCGTAGCCGCTGATGACTTTCAGGTTGGGCAGCGATGCCATCAAATCAGGGTTCACGCCGTCATGCCCGTTGGTGATGACATGCGTGATTTTATCAGCCGGAAAATCGCCAAGTTGGTGGATTGTAAACGCCGCCTCAAGCCGCGTTTTCATGACATCGGTGACGCCGCCAATTTGCAAAAGATCAGGCATCTTGATCGACCTTTTGTTGTTGGTAGCCAAGGCCGTCAATTTTCAAATCCATAACGTCACCCTTTTTCAGGAACACTGGATTTGGCTTGATCCCCAAACCAACGCCCGGAGGTGTGCCGGTGGTAATGACATCGCCGGGGTGCAGCGTCATGAGCGACGACAGATGTTCGATAATTTCAGCTACGGTAAAGATCATTGTCGCGGTTGAACCGGTCTGCATCCGTTTGCCATTTACATCCAATGACATGGCAAGGTTTTGGGGGTCCGCGACCTCGTCCCGTGTTACCAGCCAAGGGCCAGTTGGGCCAAATGTGTCGCAAGATTTGCCCTTGGTCCATTGGCCCGTCAGGTTTGCCTGATAGTGCCGTTCGGACACGTCGTTGACGATGCAATAGCCCGCCACGTGGTCCAGCGCGTTCTCCTTGGTGACGTATTTCGCCTTGGTGCCGATGATGACGCCCAGCTCGATTTCCCAATCGGTTTTTTCTGATCCGCGCGGCATGACAACATCGTCGTAGGCACCCACAATGGCAGAGTTCGCTTTGAAGAACAGGATTGGATGTTTAGGAATATCAGCGCCCGTTTCGGCAGCGTGATCAGAATAGTTCAGCCCGATGCACAGGAACTTGCCGATGTTCCCGACACAGGCACCGATCCGTTGTTCACCATCCACAATCGGGAGGCTTTCAACGTCAATTTTACGCAGTTTTTCGATCGACGCATCACCCAGCATATCGCCGTTGATATCCGGAACGTGCGCAGACAAATCACGCAGTAGGCCCGCGCTATCCAACATTCCGGGTTTTTCAGCACCAATCGCGCCATAACGTACAAGTTTCATATCCGTATTCCTTTGTCTGCTTAGTGGTTGTCGCGGGGCATGTGTTTGCGTGCGATGTCTTGGTATTCGGTGGATCCGTGCAGGGTCATGCCCTTGTCAAATCGACCAACTTTTTCGCGGAACAATTCCTGCCAAGGGGTTTGGTTTGCGGGGGCGTCATAGCCACCGTTTGCGGCCAATGTGCGGGCGCGTTCTGCCAGTTCATCCAAGGGGACAAGCATGTCGGCAGACCGTTTTCCCAGATCAATCCGCACCTTGTCACCTGTTTGAAGTAGCGCAAGGCCACCACCATCCGCCGCCTCAGGCGAGGCATTCAAAATCGAGGGCGAACCGGACGTACCAGACTGGCGCCCGTCACCGATACAAGGCAATGCTTCGACCCCTTTTTTGATCAAATAAGAGGGCGGGCGCATGTTCACGACCTCTGCACCTCCGGGGTATCCTTTGGGTCCGGCACCACGCATGAACAGTACGCAATTCTGGTCGATGTTTTCGGACGGGTCATCTATGCGGTGGTGGAAATCTTCTGGTCCGTCAAAGACAACGGCGCGGCCCTCGAATGCCTCGGGGTCATCGGGGTTGGATAGATAGGTGGCGCGGAATGCGTCGGAAATTACCGACGTTTTCATGATCGCGCTTTCGAACAAATTGCCTGACAGATTGATAAACCCTGCGTGGGCTTTCATCGGGGTCGCGGCTGTTTTGATCACGTCGTCATTCAGTGTGCGCAGATGCGCACAGTTGTCGCCCATGCTTTGTCCGTTTGCCGTAATTGCGTCTGGATAAGGTAACAAATCAGCGGCAATCAATTCGCCAACAACGGCAGGAACTCCGCCAGCTTGTTGGTAATCTTCGCCCAGATATTTGCCCGCTGGCTGCATGTTGACCAACAGCGGAATGTGGTGTCCGACGGTTTGCCAATCATCATTGTCCAGTGGCACACCAAGGTGGCGCGCGATGCCATTCAGATGGATCGGCGCATTTGTGGACCCCCCGATAGCAGAGTTAATGACGATAGCGTTTTCGAATGCTTCACGTGTCATAATGTCGGTGGGGCGCAGGTCCTCCCACACCATGTCGACGATGCGTTTGCCAGTCTCGTAACTGATCTGACCACGTTCGCGGTAGGGGGCGGGAATGGCGGCGGAGCCGGGCAATTGCATGCCCAATGCCTCGGCCAGCGAATTCATCGTCGTCGCTGTGCCCATCGTGTTGCAATAACCGACAGACGGGGCCGACGCGGCGGCGATATCCATAAATTCGTCATCGTCGATTTCGCCAGCAGCCAGCAGTTCGCGCGCCTTCCAGATCACGGTGCCTGACCCTGCGCGTTCGCCCTTCCACCAGCCATTCAGCATGGGGCCGACGGACAGTGCAATCGCAGGAATGTTGACCGTTGCGGCCGCCATCAATAGCGCCGGCGTTGTCTTGTCACAGCCGATGTTCAACACGACGCCGTCCAGCGGATACCCGAACAGCGTTTCGACCAACGACAGGTAGGCAAGGTTGCGATCCAGCATTGCGGTAGGGCGTTTGCCAGTCTCTTGGATCGGATGCACAGGCACTTCGATACAGGTGCCGCCAGCTGCAATAATGCCGTCGCGCACGCGCTTTGTCAGTTCGATGTGGTGACGATTACACGGCGACAGATCGGAACCGGTTTGGGCGATGCCAATGATCGGTTTGCCGGACTGCAATTCTTCGCGTGTTAGCCCGTAATTCAGGTAGCGTTCTAGGTACAGCGCGGTCATTTCGCGGTTGTCTTTGTTCATGAACCATTTGCGCGAACGCAGGTCTTCTACCCCGATACGCGCTTTTGGGGTGATGGCAATTTTACTGGTCATTGGCCGCTCCAGCCTCCGTCGATGATGTGGGGATGCCCTGTGGTAAAGGCGGATTCGTCACTGGCAAGGTAGACCACCAGCGCTGCGATTTCTTTGGCTGTTGCAACGCGGCCCATGGGTTGGCGGGCGACGAACTGCGCCATGGCAGCGTCGTAGTCGCCCAGCTGTTCGCCCAAGGCCGTGACCCGGTCGTGCCAGCTGGGGGATTCAACTGTGCCGGGGCAGATGCAATTGCAGCGAACGCCCTGTTTGATGTAGTCGACGGCGACGGATTTTGTCAGGCCAACAACGGCCGCTTTGGTCATGCCATAAGCAAAGCGATTTGGGGCGCCAATGATTGATCCCGCAGCGGACGACATGTTTATAATTGACCCGCAGCCACGGTCCAACATTCCGGGCAAAGCGGCTTTGATCGTGCGCACCATCGACCGCACATTTAGGTTCAAAGCAAAGTCGATTTCATCGTCGGTTGCATCCAGAATTGTGCCGTGATGCACAAAGCCCGCGCAGTTGAACAAGATATCAGGATTTGCCCGTGAAACACCGTCGCAAATGCTATCATTATCTAACGCATCAAGTTCGAAAATTTCTATATTTTCGTGATTCAGCCCCCGAATCGTAGATAGTGCATCCGCGTTAATGTCGGTCGCAAAGACCTTTGCGCCTTGATCTGCCATGGCCAACGCACTAGCCCGCCCGATCCCTTGACCGGCTGCTGTTACCAATGCACGCTTTCCGCTAAGTCTATTTCCAGTCACGTTAATTTCCAATTTTCATAGCTAGATAAGTGTCCCGTCTGACGGATAAAAAGGATGTGGTTTCCGCAAAAAGACGCAGCAAAGGGCTGGCTCCTTCGCAGGTTTACGTTAGCGTATGTCAGACAACCAGCTTTGACTACAGGCTTTGATCAACTTCTCAGGATGGGTACGGACATGGCAGACGCACGCAAGATCACATTGATAGGAACCGGCCTGATGGGTGTGCCGATGGCGCGCAACCTGATGACGGCAGGGCATCAGTTGACCGTGTGGAACCGGACCAAAGCGCGCGCTGATCCGTTGGTGGCAAACGGTGCGACGTGGGCGGATAATCCAGCGGCAGCGATTGTCGGGGCAGATGTGATTATCACCATGTTGTCGGACGGGTTCGCCACAGGCGAATTGATCGCGGATCAGTCGGTTCGCGACGCGCTACAGACTGGTATGATCTGGTTGGATATGTCGAGTGCTGCCCCCGAACATGCGCGCGCGCAATCCAGTGATCTGGCGACGCTTGGCGTGGCGCATTTGGACGCGCCGGTTTCGGGCGGCACAAAAGGGGCAGAGGCGGCGAGCCTTGCGATTATGGCAGGTGGAAACGCAGAAACATTCGCCCAAGCAACGCACGTCTTCGAGGCGATGGGCCGGCCTGTGCATGTGGGTCCTTCTGGCACTGGGCAGCTGTCGAAACTGGCCAATCAAACAATTGTTGCCGTGACCATCGGTGCCGTCGCTGAGGCGATGTTGTTGGTGGAAAAAGGCGGCGCTGATCCCGCGGCCGTGCGCGCGGCCCTAAAGGGTGGTTTTGCCGACAGCGTCATTTTGCAGCAACACGGTGAACGCATGACGACAGGAAATTTTGATCCTGGCGGGTTGTCAAAGTTCCAGTTGAAGGACCTTGATAACACGCTGGCAGAGGCAGCAGCGCTGGGCCTTTCGCTTCCATCAACCCAAGCGGTGCGTGATCGATTTGATCATTTCATCACAGAAATGGACGGCGGTGATCGTGATCATTCTGGTTTGTATCTAGAACTCAAAAAACGCAATGGAATGACAACATGACCAAAATTCTGATCCTTGGTGGCGGCGGCATGATTGGCCAGAAACTGGCGCGCCGCATTTCTGAAAATGATATTTTCCCAGGTGCTGATTTGACGTTGTTTGATGTCGCGTTTCCCCCAAACGGGGTGCCTGCAAAATGTGTGACAGGTAATGTTGCTGACCCTGAAACGGCGCGAAATCTGGCCAGCATGCGTCCCGATGTTATCTTTCATTTAGCGGCGATTGTGTCAGGGCAAGCCGAGGCAGAATTCGATCTGGGTTGGGACGTTAACATGATGTCGATGTGGCATTTGTTAACTGCGCTGCAAGGTGAACATGTCGCTTCGGATCAGACATATCGCCCGCGCGTTGTGTTCACGTCGTCCATCGCGGTGTTTGGTGGACCGTATCCTGACAAGATCGATGATGAATTCCTGTCTGCTCCGCAAACCAGCTATGGCGCGCAAAAGGCAGCGTGCGAATTGATGGTCAGTGATTTTTGCCGCAAGGGATTCATTGATGGATTGTCGTTGCGATTGCCGACAATTTGCGTGCGCCCCGGCAAGGCAAATGCGGCCGCGTCCTCGTTCTTTTCGGGGATCATTCGTGAACCGCTAAACGGGGTCGAGGCGATCTTGCCTGTGGCTGATACAGTGCGTCATTGGCATGCCAGCCCACGCGCGGCGGCGCGTTTTTTGACACACGCGGCGACGCTGGACACTGAGGTTCTAGAAGGGCGGCGCGCGTTAAATTTGCCGGGGTTCAGTTGCACAGTTGCCGAACAAATCGAGGCGCTGCGGCGTGCGGCGGGACAAAATGCAGTGGACCTAATCAAACCACAACCGGACGAAACGATCACCAAAATCGTACAAGGATGGCCGCGCAATTTTGATCCAAAGCGTGCGATTGCTTTGGGGTTTGTCGCCGAGCAAAGCTTTGATGAAATCATCGAAGTCTACATGCAGGATGATCTGAACCGGAATTAGGACTGGACCGTTTCTACTTAAAAGGGCAAGCTTTATCTATAGGTCCGTATTTTCGGATTTGCCCAATAACGACAATCGATTTTTAACACCTAAACCAATTTTAAGGACATGAATTATGCCTGATACAAACACACCTATTCCGCCCGGTTGGGTTGGTGGTTTCGCAGAATCAAACCCAGAATTCGCCTACCCTGTGCCTGATTTGTCATCGTTGGACATGCTGGGAAACATGGATAACATCGACCTGCTTACCCGCCAGCAAGCGATCCTATGGCCAGAATTTAGCTGGGAAACGGAACCAGGCGCGGCAGATCCTAAACGTGCCTATCAGATGTTTGCCCCCGATATTTCGCGGGTTGGCTACACAGATGAAGGCCGGATTTATTCCATCATCTGCCCACAACAAGGCGTTTGCTCGCCCTCTATTGGGTGCTTGAATGTCGAAGTAACAGTGACAGGGCAACGCGGTTGGGAAAATGAAACCGACAAAACGATGGCCGCTGACATGTCCGTCACGGGCAAAGTCTGGTTCAGCCCAAGCGCCAAACAATCGACGATGTACAAGGTGTTTTGGGAGATCTTCAAACACTCAAGCCACCTGTTTCCATCGAGCAAAGACCAAGCGATCGAAGTCACCACATTTCGACCCGGTCAGCCGGATCAGCCGGTCTTTCCATTCCTCAAAGGGCCGACAACGACGTTTCCGATCCCTGAATTTGCAAAGCATGAAAAAGATGGCGCATGGTCGGTTGGTCAGATTGCTGTTGAAATCGGACCGGTCAAACCGACGGGCGACGCGATCGTGGACAAGTTCAACCAGTTGGTGATCGACGTGTTTAACATCGCGTCTGGAAACATGCTGAAAAATGGCAACACGCTGTCATGGAACGTTTGGTACAATCAGCCGGAATTGGTTTGTCAAAAAGAATGGGCCGCACATGCTGAAAAGTGGCGCCAGTCGATTGATGCCGATCATGGCAGCCCCGAAGGGAACCGCAAAGAAGCGCGGTATTTTGACGGAACGCCGTTCAGCGCCGTGACTGCATTAGAAGACGAAGAAGTCGCGAAAATCGTCGAGTTCATCAAAGATCACCTGTAAACAATCGCGGCCGGAACGCATCGGGTTTTCCGGCCGCTGATTGCCCTAGATCATCAAGGTTGTACCTGTCAGGTGCCGCGCCAAATGGTCGTGGATTTTTTGACGCGTCAGGTCTTCGTCCCCTGCCAAGGCGGCTGTCATGATCTCAAAATGGTGTTCGATGTTCTCGGAAATGAAATCGAAATTACGATCCGCGACCATCAGCTGTTGGCGAAAGCGGGCGTAAACCAAACTATGCATTTCTTTTAACGTTTCTGAATTACAGGCGGAAATCAGCGTCTGATGAAATTCCTGTTCGGACGTGAACCACAGCCCGACCAAAGGCGTGGGATCATCGGTGGCGTGAATGCGTTTTTCGATGTGACTTAGCTGGTGGTGGGCGGCTGTCAGGCGTGCTTCCCATGCGACGCCGCCTTTGCGAATGGACAAAACCGTGCCTTCGCCCTCTAGCAAAACGCGCATGTGGGTCAGTTCGATCAATAGGGCAGGCGACCGTTCTGGAACGCGAAAACCGCGTTGATCCTGAAACGTGACAAGACCAACAGTGGACAGCCGAAACAATGCTTCGCGCACCGTGCTGGCCGAACATCCCATGTCTTCGCGCAGGTATTCGGCGCGCAACTTTGCCCCGTGTTCGAACCCGTTTGATATCAAATTATGGCGCAGCGTTTGGTAGATGTCTTTTTCTTGGGTCATGATTGATCGTTATCCAAAGTACAAGTTAGCTAAAACATCTTAGCACATAAATTTCGATATTATAACAAAATCACGAAATTACTGTAAATTTATTATTTTTCTTGTGAGACTCGAATTCGCAACCTAACGTTGGGGCAGCGCAACACGAAGGGGCAAGTTACCTCGAATATCTTTGCAATGCTTTACGTCTGGGAGGACAAAATGAAATTAATGAAAACAGCGGCAACAGTTGCCGTCGCCGCGGCAATGGCCGCAACTACTGCGATGGCAGATGGCCATGCGACAACAAAACTGCGAATTCAAACGCACTTTTCGCCTGAAACCTTGTCTGGTCAAATGGCCGCGAAATTCATTGATGACGTTCAAACGATGTCCAATGGCGAAATCCAGATCGAGATGTTTTATTCGTCTTCTGTTGTCAAATCAGTCGAAACATTTGACGCCGCAGCCACAGGTATTCTTGATTGCGACATGACCGGCGGTGCGTACCAAACGGGTAAAAACCCGGCGTTCCAATTTGCAGGCGATCTGATGGGTGGTTATCAAAATCCGTATCAGCAAATGGCGTGGTTGTTGCATGGCGATGGTCGTGCGGCCTTGAACGGTTTGTACAACGGGTACGACATGGAATTCATCGGTTGGTGGATCCCGGGCCCGGAATCGCTAGCCTCGACCAAGCCGATCCGGTCGGTCGAAGATTTCAAAGACTGGAAATTCCGCTCTCCTCCTGGCCTCGCGACAAAGGTGTTCGCGAACCTTGGCGCGTCCCCGATCGTTATGGATTTCAACGAAATCTTTACCGCTCTTGAAACGGGTATCATTGATGGTGCGGATGCGGCAAACCTGACAAACAACGTTGGTTTGGGTCTGTATGACATCGCAGAGCACACGAACTTTCCTGGCTTCCACTCGATGCCGGCGGACCACCTTGCCTGCCGCAAAGACGTGTGGGACGCAATGCCAGCGCACCACAAAAAGATCATGGAAGTCGGCATGGACAGCCTCGCGTTGCACAACGCCACCAAGAACGAAGTTCAGAATGCACAGACCGCCAAGGACCTGCGCGCAAAAGGTGTGAACCTGTACGAATGGTCACCTGAGGATCTGCAAGTCTACCGTGATGCGGTTCAAAAAGGCTGGACAGAATTCGCGACAACACCCGAAGCCGAAGCACTTTTGGAAAGCCACATCGCCTTCCTAAAAGACATGGGTGCAATGAAGTAAGTCCAACACTGGACGACTAAAAATAACGGCAGGGCTTTGCGAAAAGTCCTGCCGTTTGACCCTCTTACATCTGAAAAACGCATGAAAATCACCCGTATCACCAGCCATGTATTGCAGTACGACATGCCCGAACAGCTGGGGTATTCGCAGCAATATTATGCACAACGCACCGCCCATTTGGTTGAGGTCGAAACAGACGAAGGCATCACCGGTTGGGGCGAATGTTTTGGTCCGGGAAACATCGCACTGGCCAACAAGGGCATCGTTGAAAAGGTGATCCAACCGATGGTCTTGGGACTGGACCCAATGGACCGCGATGTGATTTGGCACAAAGTTTACAACCTGATGCGCGACCACGGACAAAAGGGGATGCCGCTGCAATCCTTGTCCGGTGTTGATATCGCGCTGTGGGATATTGCGGGCAAGGTCACGGGCCAGCCGATTCATAAATTGATTGGCGGGGCGCACCGCACGTCGGTGCCATGTTACGGGTATGGCATGATGCTGCGCGATGAACCGGTCGATGCGTTGGCTGCGCGATTTGCGGATGAAGCAGCAGCAATCAAAGCAGCTGGGTTTGTCGCGACCAAAATGAAGGTCGGATTTGGCCCAAAAACCGATGTGAAATTATGCGAAGCGGTACGCCGCGGCATCGGTGATGATTTCAAATTTATGGTCGACGCCAATCACGCCTACACAACACCGGATGCGTTCTATGTTGGGCGCGCGCTAGACGAACTTGACGCCTACTGGTTCGAAGAACCGATCGCGCCAGAAGACCTTGATGGCTACCGCGAACTGCGCGCTGGTCTAAACGTCAACATCTCGGGTGGCGAAGCAGAATTTAACCGCTGGGGATGGCGCGCGATTTTAGAAAACCGTGGTTTGGACATCGCCCAACCCGAGGTCTGCGCGCTGGGCGGGATCAGTGAATACTTGCGCGTTTTGGCCTTGTGTCATTCCCATTTCACACCGGTCATCAACCACGTCTGGGGCAGCGCGATTGCCGTCGCGACAAACCTGCAATTGTTGGCCGCGATGCCACCGATGCCCGGTGGTTTGCACCCTTGGGAACCAATGTTGGAATTCGACACGACAGACAATAAATTTCGCGATGAATTGCTGGAAACGCCGCTCGATATTCAAGGTCAAGTCAAGGCGAACACTGGCCGTGTGGCGATACCGACGGGCCCCGGCATCGGGGTCGAACCGGACCGCGCATTCATCAAACACTACACCTGGGACGCCTAAACCCAAAGGAAGGGGACACCATGCCGCCTAAATCTGGATCACTGTGGGAATGGGTCATACCGATGACCTTTTTCGTGTGTGCGTCGTGGGTTGTTTGGCAATTGCCAGCCTTCATTCTGGACTGGATTCCACCCGCCAGTGAATCGTTGTACGGACAGGTCGAGGCGATCTTTGTGCGGTCTGATATCATCGCGTTGCCTGCGATTTTTGGCAAACACATCGATATCGTTGACCTCCTTGCTTTGGTGATGATTCCGGTCACGTTGATTTTGGGCATCCGCACCGTGAGCCGTGCGTCATTGGAAAGCGAAAATTTCAGGGCCATCGATAAAATTGCGATGTTCCTTGGTCGTGTGACCATGATGATGATTGTGACCCTAACCTGCGTCATGTTGTACGAAGTGTTCGTGCGATATGTGGTCGAACGCCCAACACTTTGGGCGAATGAAACCACGCTTTGGTTGGCCAGTTTTGTGTTCTTGCTGGCGGGTTTGTACGCAATGCAGCAGCGCAGTCATATCCGTATTGTGCTGCTATACGACGCGGTTCCGCGTAATGTTCAGCGTCTGTTTGATGTGATTTCGACCTTGCTGATCATTCTGTTTGCGTCCGCCACGGTGTTCGGCAGTTACAAATACGTTTTCTACAACAAACTTTACAAATGGGAGCTGTACGGCTCGGCCTTTAATCCGCCGATCCCAGCCACATTGCAGCCGATGGTTTTGATCGTGATCACGCTGGTTGCGGTTCAGGCCGTGATCAACCTGATCAATGACTGGAACCTTGATCCGGCTGACTTGCGCACCCCTGAAGTGGACGAAGACGAAATCGAAGCGATCAAACGATCCCTTGGCCAAGATGTGGAGTCTAAATAATGGATATCGGCACAATCTCATTGATCGTGATGCTGGGGCTGATCGCGCTGTTGGCGATCGGCATGCCGCTTGGTTTTGCATCGGCTGTTTTGGCTGTCGCGGTGTTGGTGATGAAATTCGAACCGGCGTTGTTAACCAATCCGATGTCGTTTGGTGACGGGATGCTGACGGGGCGGCCGGGGACGGGTGCGCTGAACCTGATGCAGAACAAAATATATGGGC
Organism: Ascidiaceihabitans sp.; assembly: GCA_047626725.1. Lineage (GTDB taxonomy): Bacteria > Pseudomonadota > Alphaproteobacteria > Rhodobacterales > Rhodobacteraceae > Ascidiaceihabitans. Next base: position 35,073 of record JBLHSG010000004.1, on the reverse strand, counting down.
TTTTGACGGATTATGTCCTCATATCCATCCCGTTGTTTATCTTTATGGCGTCATTGCTCGAACGGTCTGGCGTCGCGAAAACCATGTACGATTCATTGTCGATGTGGCTGAATAGAACGCGCGGCGGTATCGCGATTGTGACGTCGATTATGGCTGTGATCATGGCGGCGATGTCTGGGATTATCGGGGGCGAAGTCGTCTTGCTTGGCCTAATTGCTCTGCCGCAAATGCTACGGCTTGGCTACAATCAGAACCTCGCCATTGGCACGATTTGCGCGTCCGGCAGTTTGGGCACCATGATCCCGCCGTCGATTGTTTTGATCATCTATGGGCTGATCACTGAAACATCGATCAAGGCATTGTTTACAGCGTCGTTTGTGCCGGGGTTCATGCTGGCCAGTTTCATCATTATTTACATCATTATTCGCACGCAAATCCGGCCTCAGGATGCGCCATTACCTGATCCCGTTCCTGGTGACCCAGTAGGTCGCGAAAAGGCGGGTCTGTTTTTTGCCTTTCTTAACGTGCTGGTGATTGCCGCTGCCGTTGTCTTGTGCGCGCGCGCAGGTTTCATCGAATTTTCGGGCCAAAACGCCGCAAATGAAGGGGAGCCATATTCGCTAGCCTCCCTAAATGCTTTCTTTAAATTGGCAGGCCTCGCGGCTGTCGCACTGGGGGTCGCCCTGTTTGTATTCGGCAAGGAACGGTCGGCACGTGGTTGGAAATTAGGCAAAGGGCTGGTTCCCCCAATTATCGTTATTGGCGTCGTGTTAGGGTCGATCTATGGTGGTATTACCGGCATCACCGAAGCGGCGGGAATGGGCGCGTTGGCCGTGTTCCTGATTGCGGTCTTGCTTCACTACACCACTGAAGAATGGGTGGCCTTGGCACGTAGTCGCGCCGCGCGGATTGTCATGATTGCAAGCGTGGTTTTGGTCATTGCGATTGTCTTGCCAATGATCGTCATTCCAAATTCCACCCTAAAAAGCGAAATGCGGTTCATGATCATCGCCATCGCGATTTTTGCCTCGATACTACGGATCGAAGCGATGCGCGAATTGCTTTGGGATGCGTTGCTGCGCACGATGAAATCCACGGGTACAATTATCTGGGTCACGATTGGTGCTGCGACTTTGGCAGGGGCGTACACCGTTGCTGGTGGGCCGAATTACATCGCCAATCTGATCATCGGAGCAGAGCTGCCAACGATGGGCATTATCCTCGCGATGATGCTGATCCTGTTGTTCATGGGTGCGTTTATGGATTGGGTCGGGATTGTGCTGCTGATCATTCCCGTTTTCCTGCCGATTGTGCGCCGTCTGCCTATTGATGAAATCGGATTTATTGGACAGCTAGAGCCGAAAAATGTCGGGATCTGGTTCGGTGTCGTGTTCTGTATGAACATGCAGGTCAGCTTCCTTTCGCCGCCGTTTGGGCCCGCGGCGTTCTATCTGAAATCGGTCGCACCCGCACACATCAGCCTGACAGATATCTTTAAGGGATTCCTGCCCTTCATCGGCATCCAAATTATGGCGTTGTCGGTGTTGTTGATCTGGCCATCCATCGTCGAAGTGTTGCTGTGAAAGGTATGATGTGGTGCTGACATCCGACCCCAATACCCAAGTCAAAAGCATGGATTTTGTGCGCCTTGATCACGCCGACAATGTGGTGACTGCGACGCGTGCGTTGGACGTTGGTGTGGGAATTGAAAACGCAACGACACGCGCTTTGATCCCATCGGGACACAAGGTTGCTGTCGTCGATATTGCCAATGGATCGCCCGTGCGCAAATACGCGCAACTGATCGGGTACGCGTCTGATGACATTGCGGCTGGCGATCATGTTCACACGCATAATGTCGAATTCCGAAACACTGAAATGGCTTATGAATTTTCGACTGATTTGCGTCCAGTTACGCCCACGACGGGTGATACATTCATGGGGTATCGACGTGAAAGCGGGCGTGTTGGTACACGCAATTACATCGCTATTGTGACCTCGGTGAATTGTTCTGCGACCGCCGCGCGCATGATCGCAGATCACTTTACCAACGATATTTTAGCTGACTTTCCAAACGTGGATGGTGTCGCTGCGTTTGTGCATGGCACAGGGTGCGGCATGGCCGACAATGGCGACGGGTTCGAGGCTTTGCAGCGCGTCATGTGGGGCTATGCGAAACACCCAAATCATGCAGGCGTTTTGATGGTTGGCCTAGGGTGCGAGATGAACCAGATCGACTGGCTGCTCGAGGCGTATGGACTGAAACAGAGCCCCTTGTTTCAAACGATGAACATTCAAAATGTTGCGGGACTGCGGCGCACGGTTGAACTTGGCATCAAAAAAGTTGCGGCAATGTTGCCCTTGGCGAACACGGTTGTCCGAACAGAATGTCCAGCGTCGGAACTGATGGTGGCGCTGCAATGTGGCGGATCGGATGCCTGGTCCGGCGTCACGGCAAACCCTGCGTTGGGGTACGCGTGTGATCTGCTGGTTGCACAAGGCGGCACCGGTGTTTTGGCCGAAACACCAGAGATTTACGGCGCAGAACATTTGCTGACACGTCGCGCGATCGATCAGGCGACTGGCGACAAATTGATTGGCCTGATCGACTGGTGGCAGGATTACACCGCGCGCAATAACGGATCGATGGATAACAACCCGTCGCCCGGCAACAAAAAGGGTGGGCTGACAACCATTCTGGAAAAATCGCTGGGTGCCGCGGCAAAGGGCGGAACCTCGCCTTTGATGGGTGTTTACAAATACGCGGAACCGGTCACCGCGCGTGGATTTACGTTTATGGACAGCCCTGGATATGACCCTGCGTCGGTGACTGGCCAAATTGCCTCAGGCTGTAATTTGGTATGCTTTACGACTGGGCGTGGGTCGGCGTTTGGATCAAAACCTGCACCAACAATCAAAGTCGCAACAAATTCCGAGATGGCAAAACGCATGTCCGAAGACATGGACGTGGACGCAGGCACAATCCTGATCCAGGGCGTCAGCGTCGAGGAAAAAGGTCGCGAAATATACGAAATGTTTTTGCGCGTCGCCTCGGGCGAAGTCAGCAAATCCGAAGCCCAAGGTTTGGGTGATTACGAATTTGTCCCATGGCAAATCGGAGCCGTAATGTGAAACGGATTTTGGTCGTTGGCGGCGGATTAATTGGTATCCGGCATCTCGAAGCTGTGCAGGCTCATGCAAATTGCGAATTGGTCGGATTGGCCGATCCTGACATGACGTTGGCCATGGATGTGCCGCGTTTTTCTGACATGGAAAACGTCGATGTCCACGTTGACGGTGCGATTATTGCGACGCCCACACACCTGCACAGCGCACACGGTATTCAGGCTGCAAAACGTGGTTGGCATCTGTTGATTGAAAAGCCGGTTGCCGATGATTTAGGCGCGGCGCGACAATTGGAAACGGAAATTAAGGCGGCAAATATCGGATCGCTGGTGGCGCACCATCGGCGTTATCATGCCTCGGTTCAGCAGCTAAAACAGCTGATTTCGGATGGTGCAATTGGCACTGTTGTTGCGACCAATCTGATCTGGGCAATGCGCAAACCGGACACCTATTTCGAAGGGAACTGGCGCAAAACGGGGGGCAGTCCAGTGATGATTAACCTTGTTCATGACATTGATTTTCTGCGTTTTGTTGTCGGTGAAATCGCGACAACCACTGCCCTGCGCGGAAAGGGATTGCGCGGCAAGGACCGGATCGAAAGTGGTGCAATTGCTTTGGCATTTGAAAACGGGGCGACGGGCACGATCAGTTTTGCCGATACCGCGCCGACCCCTTGGGGATTTGAGGCAGGCACAGGCGAAAATCCGAATATCGGAACCACGGGCCAAGATATGGTGTGGATTATGGGGACCAAAGGCGCGATCAGTTTTCCGTCTATGACGCTGTGGGCAGGCACCAATTGGCAGGACGCCGCGCAGGTTCAGCCTTTGGTTCCGGCCAAGAATGCAGTCACGCCTTTGACGGCGCAGTTGGATCATTTCATCGACGTCATGGACGGCGCGCCGCCCTTGACTGACGTGGCCGACGCAATCCGAACCTTGGCAATAGCGCAAAATATCGAAGAACAATTGACGGCCTAGAAGTGCCGTATCACTCAGGATTTAAATAGGAAAAACACATGACCAAACCAACAATCGGATTTATCGGCCTTGGACTAATGGGCGCTGCAATGGTCGGACGTCTTCAGGATCAAGGGTACAGTTTGACCGTGATGGCGAACCGTTCGCGCCCCAACGTTGACGCCGCAGTTGCACGTGGTGCGAGCGAAGTTTCGACTGCTCGTGACGTGGCTGCCGCCAGCGATATCGTGATGCTTTGCATGGATACTTCGGCCAGCGTCGAAGGGCGCATGCGTGGACCAGACGGCGTGATTAGCGGTCTGAAACCCGGCGCAACGGTCGTGGATTTTGGTACGTCTTTGCCCGGATCAACACGTGTTTTAGGGGGCGAAGTCGCTGCAGCTGGTGGCCACTATCTGGACGCCCCGTTGGGTCGCACGCCCGCGCACGCTAAAGACGGTTTGTTGAACATCATGACGGCGGGGGACAGAACCGCGTTTGACGCTGTTGAACCTGTGCTTAAGGATCTTGGTGAAAACGTGTTCCATTTGGGTGACCTTGGTGCGGGCCATACGATCAAGTTAATCAACAATTTCTTTGGTATGACCGTCGCAAATGCGATGTCCGAAGCGTTCGCGATGGCAGACGTTGCAGGCATTGATCGCGGCCAGATGTACGACGTTATGGCCGCCGGTCCGCTGCGGTCTGGAATGATGGATTTTGTCAAAGCGTACGGTGTTGATAAGGATCCGACCATGCTGCAATTCGCGATTAAAAACGCGGCTAAAGATGTGGGGTACTATGCGCAAATGGCCAAAGACGCGGGCGTTGACAGCATCATGTCGCAAGGGACGCTTAGCGCATTGGAACAGGCCCGTGATGATGGTCAGGCCGATGAGATGGTCAGCCAAATGGTCGATTTTTATGCCAAGCGGTTCACCAAATAATTCATGGCAGTTCTTGCCCAAGGAATAGAAGACAAACCGCGCATTGGCATCGTGTTGATGCTGGGTGCGTGGTTCTTGTTTTCGCTGGTCGACACGGGGGCCAAATGGCTTGCCGTGGCGGGTCTGCCTGCGTTTCAATTGGCGTTCATGCGGTACGCCGGGCATTTTGTGATCTCGATTGGGGTCATTGCCAAGGATGGTATCAGCCGTGACCGGTTTCAAACTGATCATAAATGGCAGGTGATTAGCCGTGCGCTTTTGCTTGTGTCAGCGACATTATCGAACTTTTACATCCTTCAATTTTTGCCGCTCACAGTCGTGTCGGCGATCATGTTCTCTAGCCCGATTATCGTCTGCTTTTTGTCGATCTATGTGCTGAAGGAACCTGTCGGTCCATGGCGGTGGCTTGCGATAATCCTTGGGTTTATTGGCGTGCTGATTGTGGTCCGTCCCTTTGGTGAAACGTTTCATTTTGCTATGGTTTTGGTGATCTATCAGTCAACTGCTTTGGCGTTGTATTCTATCATGACACGCCGTCTTGCGGGCATTGTGGCCGTCGATACGCAACAGTTTTACATGGGGTTGGTGGGCACGATTGTCCTGCTGCCTTTCGCGCTTTGGACGTGGCAATCACCTGATACAATCATCGGTTGGTTAGTACTTATCGGCCTTGGTGTTTTTGGCTGGGCGGGACATCAATTGTTGACCAACGCGCACCGTTTTGGCACTGCGAATACGCTGATGCCATACACATATTCATTCATGATTTACGTCTCTATTTGGGGCTATTTGGTGTTTGGGGACGTGCCGGATCAATGGACGCTACTGGGCGCGTTGGTCATTATCGGTTCGGGTCTGATCATCTGGAAAAGGGAACAAACCTAATGCGCATCGCGTGTATCGGAGAGGCAATGATCGAGCTGGCGATGGCTGGTACAACCGCCCAAGTTGGTGTGGCGGGGGATACGTTGAACACCGCGATTTATCTACATCGCACGGCACCCAATCTGCAGGTCGACTACCTGACCAATCTGGGGGATGATCCGTTTTCTGACCAGATTAAGGCCTTTATTTCTGGCCAAGGCGTCGGGACACATTCGATCACAATCGTTCCCGGTGCATCGCCCGGATTGTATGCGATCACGACCAGTGAAACCGGCGAGCGGTCGTTCGCATATTGGCGCAGTGCATCTGCTGCGCGTGGCATGTTTCAAGACAGTGGAACGTGTGATTTCGACATCCTCTCGCAATACGATGCGATCTATCTGTCGGGCATTTCAATGGCGATTTTACCGCAAGCCGTGCGCTTGGCTTTGATTGATTGGCTGAAGGATTCAGATATCCAGTTGATCTACGACAGCAACTATCGACCGCGTTTATGGGAGGACGCCAATACCGCGCGTTTGGTCACAACGGCTATGTGGGCGCGCGCTGATATTGCCTTGCCGTCAATCGATGACGAGATGGAATTGTATGACGAAACTGCCGATCAGGTGACTGCGCGCTTTGAAAACCGTCAAGGTGCAGGTGCGCTGAAACGGTCCGAATTGGGCCCGTTGTCATTGGGTGAATCCGTTGCGCAAACCTATCACGCCGCACAAAATGTGATCGACACAACCGCAGCCGGCGATAGCTTTAACGGCGGGTATCTTGGCGCATTATTGTCGGGATCATCGCAGGCGGATGCATTGATGGCAGGCCACAATTGTGCCGCTGCAGTCGTGCAATATCGCGGCGCAATTATGCCAGTATAAGCGGGAACAAATCTTTGGCATCGATAAGTTTTAAAATCTCGAGGGTTGGGTTTTCTGATTGAACAGCGTGCGCAATTTCATCTGATTTCGGGTCATCCAACGCACGACCTGCGCCGGTCTCAGCAATGCAAAAATCGATCCACGCATTTAGGCCCCGCAACAGTGCGTCAGGTGTCTTGTCCATTCGCAAAAGGTCCCTGATCGCGGCGACAAAACGGTAGGGTACCTTTTGGCTGCCATCGGTCGCGATTTGACGAAGAGAATGTTGGATTTCCGGGTTTTGAAACCGAATAATCAACGCGTTTGCATAGTTACCAGTCTGATCGTTTGCACCAATAGGCAGGGTCAACTTTGCCTCATTCATCAGCGATTTCGCAAGGGCAAGTAGCGTCGGATCACCAATCGCCAGATGGACAAATTCATGCCCCTGTGCGAGGCCACAATACGCCAACATCGAATGTGCGCCGTTCAACATCCGCAGTTTACGCAATTCGTGGGGGTCGACGTCGTCCACGAATTGCACGTCGGGCCAATCGGGCCGTTTACCTGTAAAATTGTCCTCGATAACCCACTCGCGAAACGGCTCTGTCGGGACGGCCATTGCGTCATTCAACGCGGTGCGCAGGGCGTCGGTTGTCGCTGGTGTTATCCGGTCGACCATCGCATTGGGAAAGGTAAACAACGACCAATTCAGCGTCAAATCCGCAGCCTTTGCAAATCGGACAACAGCCCTTTTGAGGGTCGCGCCATTAGCAATACGATTATCGCAGGACATGATTGTGGCCGAGGTCGTACGCTGTGATAAACCGATAGCCAAGTAGCCAATCAATGTCGCGGGGGCCATTGTCGCTAGCTCTTGCGCGATGGTTGGGTCGTCTAAATCTAGCTCACCTTTGCTATCTAAATGATAGCCTTTTTCGGTAACGGTCGCTGAGATTATATCCGCGTCGCAGATCGCATCAAGAACTGCTTGCGGCGATTCTGGTGCTACCAAAATATCGCGCAAAACGGTGATCTTCTTTCGGCCAATCCCTTGAATATCCAACGTGTAGTCAAAGCCTTGTTTGGCTAGCCCATCACGCGTTTCAGGATTGCGCAGGCTTACACCAACCACGTCCCATCCGCCTGCGTCAGCGGTGTAATCCAACAGATGTGCGCGGGCAAAATTACCAAGCCCAAAGTGTAAAATTCGACCCATCAAATCGCCAACCTATACGCATCGCGGGCAAGGTCAGTCGCTAACAAACGCCCTAAATTTCGCGCGTCTTCTGTACCGAAGTAACCGCGTTCCACCTGTCGTGCCAAATGGTCAGCAACGCCGCGCCGCCATAGATCGTGTCGTGCAGGGATCGACATAAATGCCCGAGTATCATCGTTAAATCCTGCCAGATTTTGGTAGCCTGCCGTTTCCACAACCTGGTCAAAATACCGTGCAATTCCCGCCGGACTGTCGTGAAACCACCACGGCGGCCCAATGCGTACTGCGGGCCAATGACCGGCCATCGGGGCAAGTTCGCGCGCATAAGTTGCTTCATCCAATGTGAACAGGACCAGCGTTAAATCAGGCGAATTCCCCACCCGATCAAGCAGTGCATCCAGCCCGCGCACCCAGTCGCAAGCAATTGGAATATCGGCACCTTTGTCGCGCCCAAACTGACGTAAAACATCTGCATTTGTATTGCGCCGTGATCCGCCATGGATTTGCATGACTACCCCGTCATCAACTGACATTTGCGCCATTTCGATTAACATGTGCCCATAAAATGTTGCCGCATCTGACTGGCTTGCGCGGCCTGTACGAACACGTTGATACAATTCTTCGGGGTCCGCGATCCATGTTGTGTGGACGACTTCGATTGCGTGATCCGTGGCTGTGGCCCCCATTGCGACAAAGAACGCCCTGCGCTTACGAAGCGCTGCAAGATACCCATCAAATTGCCCGATATCTGTGCCTGTCACTTGCCCTAGATGCTTAAGGTTATCGGCAAATTTCGCGTCATTCGGATCTAAAACACCATCAGGTCTAAACGTCGGAATGACCCGCCCGTTCCACCCACTGTTGGCAATTGTTTGATGGTGTTCAAGGGTATCGAGCGCACCATCGGTTGTTGCCAAAACCTCGATCCCGAAACGATCAAACAGGGCCCGTGGGCGGTGATCGTCTTGCGCCAATCTATCCGCAATCTGATCGTATATTTGATCCACTGTCTCTGGTGATAGTGGCGTTTTGATGCCCAGCGTTTGATGAAGCACATAGGCAATCCAAAGCCGTGATGGGGTTCCTAAAAACAGATGCCAGTGCGCTGCAAACAGACGAAATACATCGCGTGGATTTGCTGACTTTCCGGCGGCGCCGACGCCCAGTTCGGCCAAGGAAACCCCCTGCGAATAAAGCATGCGAAACACGTAGTGATCAGGAATAACCAGTAGCTCGGCTGGGTTCGCAAAAGGCGCATCCGTCGCAAACCACGTCGGATCACAATGACCGTGTGGCGATACAATTGGCAGATCTGCGATGCCATCGTACAGGTCTTGGGCTGGCCCTGTTAATCTAAACATATTGGGTGCTCCTTTCGCGCGTTTTGCGACTTGCATCTTGGGGTGGTGAACCCTCACAATCAAGCATGGAAAACGAGCCTAATATGCACCGGATTGATCCAACGACCTTTCGCGGCACACGACTGATCAAAGGATTTCTGCCATGAAACAATGTTGGCGTTGGTTTGGCCCAGATGATCCGATCAGGTTGTCAGATTTACATCAAGTCGGGGTGCAGGGCATCGTCACCGCACTGCATGATTTTGCGCCTGGTCAAGTTTGGGATGATGGTGAAATAGCGCAGCGTCAGGCGGTTTTGGCACAGGCGGGATACCAGTGGGATGTAGTTGAAAGTCTGCCAGTTTCAGAGGCGATAAAAACGCAAGGCCCGGAGGCGTCAGCGCACATTCAATCCTACATTTCTAGCCTGCGCGCGTTGGCTGGGCGCGGGATCAAAACTGTGTGCTACAATTTCATGCCGATCCTTGATTGGACGCGCACAACACTGCATGCGCCGCAACCTCATGGCGGTGCGGCAATGCTGTTTGATCTAGTTGATTTTGCGGTGTTTGATCTGCACATTTTGAACCGACACGGTGCGAGTGATGACTTTCCGACTGAGGTTTTACAAGACGCGCGCCGCCGGTTCGACGCGATGTCTGATGCCGAAAAAACGACACTTCAGCAAAATATTACCGCCGGTTTACCAGGATCAAATGACAGGTGGAGCGTCGAAGACGTGCGCGCGTTGTTGGGTACGTATGACAACATTACGCCTGACCGTTTAAGGGCGCATTTGATCGACTTTTTGGGCGAAGTGGCCCCTGTGGCTCAAGACCTTGGAATGCGGCTGTGTTGTCATCCGGATGATCCGCCGTTTTCATTGCTTGGATTGCCGCGCGTTATGTCCAGCACCCAAGATTATGCAGCAGTTTTGAATGCGGTCGATGTTCCGGCCAACGGGGCGACTTTGTGCACGGGATCGTTGGGCGTTGCGCCCGATTTTGATGGGCCCGAATTTGTGCGTGCGCATGGGTCACGGATTCACTTTGCGCATTTGCGCAACACTACTCGGATCAAAAGCAATGACCCGAAGCGCCCGAATTTTTACGAGGCTGCACACCTAGAAGGTGACACCGATATGGTTGGCACTGTTCTGGCGTTAATGGCTGAACAGCGTCGTCGTCAGGATGCGGGTCGCAGCGATTGGCAGATCCCGATGCGTCCGGATCATGGTCAGGAATTACTGAGCGATTTGGGCGGGCACAGCACGCCCGGCTATCCGCTGATTGGGCGGATGCGCGGGCTGGCTGAACTGCGCGGAATTATGGCCACCGCGGATCACACCGCGCGTTAGCGCACCACGTGGACTGAACATGTTGCGTGGCGTACGATGCGCGCTGCGTTGGGGCCAAGCAGGTAGTCGGAAATGTCTGCTTTATGCGCCCCGACGACGATCAGGGACGCTTCTGTTTGCTTGGCAAGGTTCAGGACTTCTTCATATGCGCGACCTGTGGCGATCACGTGGCGAACCTTGTCGTTTTGGGCGGCGTCCAGCGCTTTGATGACCAGTGCGTTTAGATGTTCTTTGGCCTCGGCCACCATTTTGTCGTGGTGATCGCTGTCAAAAAACGCGCCGACCTGGCTCATTCCAAAGTCTGGAACAACCCCGATCACATCAAGCTGCGCGCCGTCTAGCCCCGCCAATTGCGCGGCCTTGCGGATCACTTTGATATCGTCGTCACCGGCGCTGACGTCGACTGCACATAGAACTGAATTGGTCATGCTGGAACTCCTGTCCGTGACATGCGGGCGCGTTGCAAAAAGGCGATGAACAGCAAGAAGATCAGCGCCGGAATAAAGACGAGCTCTTTTGCCATTTGATCTGCTGGTGCTTTGACTGAAGCGATTTTCACCGGTTCGTCTAGGTAAAAATCAAAGCTGCCAAGGCTGCCTGCAAAAGGTGAGCTGAAGGATGGTTCGTCCATTTTCACGACGCCGTCTTCTTCGATCAAGATCAAGCCAGACGCTGCCAAACGTTCCTCAGCGGTGCCTGCGCCAACGGACAAGACCAGCGTGGTTTCTTTGTTTTCGCCAGTGTCAAAATCTGGTCCAGAGACAACCAAGCGGATGTCATCCCCTTCTGACGCATTGCCCAATGCCTGGGTGAAATTGGCTGGTTCGACTTGTGTGAACGGCGGTTGGATGCGGTCCATTACGAAATCGGGGCGGAACAGTACAAAGGCCACCATCACCAAGGCGATGCTTTCGTAAATGCGGCTTTTTGTGAGGAACCAGCCCATCGTGCCTGCGGTGAACACGAGGATCGCTATCGAAGCGGTTATGAACACCAGTATGCCCTGAACCCAAGTCACATTTATGAGCAGCAAATCGGTGTTGAAGATGAACACAAATGGCAGCGCGACGGTGCGCAAGGAATAGAAGAACGCGACGAAGCCGGTCTTGATCGCATCGCCACCGGATACGGCTGCGGCGGCAAAGCTCGCGAGGCCAACAGGCGGTGTCACATCCGCCATGATCCCAAAGTAAAACACGAACAAGTGGACTGCGATCAAAGGCACAATCAGACCCGATTGCGCGCCAAGTTCGACAACGACGCCAGCCATCAAAGACGACACAACGATGTAGTTCGCGGTGGTCGGCAGGCCCATGCCAAGGATCAAGGACAACAGCCCGACCAAAACCAGCATCAGGATCAAGTTACCGCCTGACAGGAATTCGACCAGATCGGCCATGACCTGACCAACACCGGTCAACGTCACTGTGCCAACGATCACACCAGCCGTCGCAGTCGCAAGGCCAATGCCGATCATGTTGCGCGCGCCGTCGATCAGACCTTGGGTCAAATCGCCAACACCTTGTTTAAAGGAATTTACCATGTCGTTCTGACCGCGAAAGATCGCCTTGAGCGGACGTTGTGTTAGCAGGATCACGAACAGCAACATGGTGGCCCAGAACGCGGACAAACCAGGTGATTTTTGTTCGATCATGAGGAAATAGACCAACACGACGATTGGCATCAGGAAATACAAACCGGATTTGTAGATTTCGCCAACAACTGGCAGTTCGACTTCTTCTGCGTTCGGATCGTCAGGTTCCAGATCTGGCACGCTAGAGGCAAGGTACAACAGACCCGCGTAGCCTGCGAAAATCAAGACTGACATCACGATACCAGATGCGCTGCCTGCGGCTGCAACAACCCAACCAACCGGATACTGCACGCCGTAGCAAAGCGCTGCGAACCCGACAAAGAACGCCATCATGCCGCCAATGGTTTTGCCCATCGACACAACGCGGTTGCCCAAGACAGGCATGTTGTTTTTCACCGCTTCGAGGTGAACGATGTAGACCAACGCGATGTATGAAATCGTGGCTGGAAGGAAGGCGTGTGTGATGACTTCGACGTAGGAAATACCGACATATTCGACCATCAAAAACGCCGCAGCGCCCATAACAGGTGGCATGATTTGACCGTTGACTGACGATGCAACTTCGACCGCGCCGGCCTTTTCAGAACTAAACCCAACGCGTTTCATCAATGGGATCGTAAATGTACCGGTGGTCACAACGTTGGCGATGGATGATCCTGAAATCAGGCCTGTCGCCGCGGAACCAACAACAGCAGCTTTGGCCGGTCCACCCTTAAGGTGACCCAGTGCGCCAAACGCCATTTTGATGAAATAATTGCCTGCGCCTGCTTTATCCAGCAACGCCCCGAACAGCACGAACAGGAACACGAATTTCGCGGATACCCCAAGGGCAATGCCAAACACGCCTTCGGATGTGATCCACATGTGGCTCATTGCTTTTTTCAGCGATGCGCCTTTCCAGCGGATGACATCGGGGATCAATTCGGACGATCCAAAGAACACGTAGCCAAGGAAGATCGTCGCGATGATCGCCATGGCTGGGCCCAGGGCGCGGCGTGCGCCTTCGAACAGGATCAGCAGGCCAGCAAGCGCAAACCATTTGTCCATGTTGTCGGCTAGGCCACCGGCATCGACAATCTTTTGATAAAAGAAAAATCCGTACATCGCGATAAATGCACCGACCAAACCAAGCAACCAATCCGCGATTGGAATGTACGCGCGGGGGCTGGATTTGAACGCCGGGTAAGCCATAAACGCGAGGAACACAGCAAAGGCCAAGTGGATTTGCCGCGAATTGTTAATCACATCGCCGGGGAACACGTAGTTGGCAAGTGGTGATGCAAGCACCACCTGAAATAGCGACCAAACAACCGCAACAACAGCAAGCAAAGTACCCACTGCGCCGGCTGGATCACGCGCGCCTGCGTCAGAAGATGCTACAAGATCCTGTAGCTCTGCTTCGCTAAGTGCGCGGTTTTCGGATGATTTTTCAACCATGTCTTATGTCCCCCTGAGGTGCAGTTTTGACTGCATTTATAATTCTGGGTCGTGCTGGATATCGTCGTAGAAATTGTGGTGGAGGGGCAGAATGTGCCCCTCCGATTTTCGTAGCCTAGTCGACTTTTTATAGTTTAGTCGATCAGGCCTGCTTCTTTGTAGTACTTCATTGCGCCAGCGTGCAACGGAGCAGACAAACCAGCAGTTGCCATTTCCTTTGGATCAAGGTTGGCGAATGCAGGGTGCAGCTTGCGGAAATCTTCGATGTTTTCCATCACGGATTTCACAACAATGTAGACCGCTTCGTCAGATACATCGGATGATGTAACGAACGTTGCGCCAACACCGAATGTCGCTGTGTCAGCGTCGTTGCCACGGTACATGCCGCCTGGAATGTTGGCTGTACGGTAGAACGCGTTGTCGTTGATCAAGCCGTCAACCGCAGCGCCGTTTACTGTAACCAGTACGGAATCACAGGCTGTTGTTGCTTCTTGGATCGAACCGGACGGGTGGCCAACTGTATAGACCATCGCATCGATTTGGTTGTCGCATAGGGCTGCGGATTGCTCTGCGGCTTTCAGCTCTGTTGCCAAGGCGAAGTCGCCTGTTGTCCAGCCTTTTGCTTCCAGCAGAACTTCCATTGTGCCACGTTGGCCGGACCCCGGGTTGCCGATGTTGACGCGTTTGCCTTTGAGGTCGTCAAAGTTTGTGATGCCGGCATCTGCACGGGCCACAACTGTGAACGGCTCAGGGTGTACTGAGAATACGGCGCGCAAACCTTCGAACGCACCTGCGTCTTCGAATTTGGATGTGCCGTTGTATGCGTGGTACTGCCAATCGGATTGGGCCACACCAAATTCCAGCTCGCCCTCGCGGATGGTGTTGATGTTGTAGACGGAACCGCCTGTAGATTCGACGGAACAGCGAATGCCATGTTCCTTGCGGCCTTTGTTAACCAAACGGCAGATCGCGCCGCCAGTTGGGTAATAAACGCCAGTCACGCCACCGGTGCCGATGGTGATAAATTCTTCTGCGAACGCCGCTGGTGCCATCATGGCTCCGACAGCAAAAGCCGCAAATGACAGTTTCAGTTGTTTGGACATCAGTAGTCTCCCTAAGTTGATGTTCTTGGTGTTGTTAGTCGTCCCAAATTTCGCTGAGGCGACGGTTTCTTAATTCGACTTCGGTTATGCGTGCGCGGGCGGGCGGCCCTGCGCGACCTGCAACCATGCCGATCATGATCTCGCATAATACGAGAGTCGAGGCATATGATGAAAAGAAATGCTGGCTTTGGGTCGGCGTAATAAAATGCGCCGATGCATAGACCAACGCGGGACACGTGTGCGTGTCGGTGATCACAATTACAAACGCACCTGCGTCATACGCCTCGCGGGCGGCATTGATCGCGTTGCTGGCAAACGGTGGTTTTGTCATCACGATCAACACATCGCGGTCCGACATTCCGACCAAACCACTGGCCAGCGACGCCCCCATCCGACTGGCCATTGACCATTTGTCGGTGATGAAACTGGCCATGTACGTTAAATATTCGGCGATGCCAGTCGATCCCAACGCGCCAATAACCAGCACCCGCCGTGCTTTGTGCAAGCGTTCAACGCAGGTCTCTAGCGTCGGCTCGTCAATCGCCGCGCCCAGTTTTTGAACGTTGTTGGAACAGTCTAGAACGTGTTGGTTCAGGAACCCCTGATCGCCATCATCATGGCGCTGCTGAAGCGCTTCGACGCGGTGCGAAAACGTGTTGCCCCGATGTTCCATTGCCAATCGCAGCACGTCGCGCAAGTCTTCGTAGCTGTCATAGCCAAGGGCCGTGGACATTCTGGAGAACGTCGCAGGCGAAAGTTTCGCATCCTTGGACACCGTGCGCAGACTGCGCGTCGCAACATCAATGGGGTTGGACACAACAAAATCCGCCGCCTCTTTCAGCTTGGTGCTGAGCGAGGCGTATTTGCCAGACAGTTGCTGTTCGAACGACAGTTGCAAGTTTTGATTTCCCCCCGAAATCACGCTTAGAGTGTATGTTTCAGTTGTTTCACATCTTGTCAACGATAGATTCATATGTTTCATTCGCAAAAATCCACCCATCAAAAGGACCGTCACCGTGTCACATGTTTTCCCAAGGCATACGAAGTCTGCGCTTCCGACAGTTGCGCGCGGCGAAGGTGTATATTTGTACGATCAGGCAGGAAAACAGTACTTTGACGGATCAGGTGGGGCGGCGGTGTCGTGCCTTGGTCATGGGGATGCGGATGTGATCAATGCGATCAAATCCCAGCTGGATAACATCGCCTATGCGCACACCAGTTTTTTCACGTCGGACCCCGCAGAACAGTTGTCAGATAAGCTGATTTCCCACGCCCCGGACGGCATTGATCGCGTCTATTTGGTGTCTGGTGGGTCCGAAGCAATGGAAGCGGCACTCAAGCTGGCGCGTCAATATTTTGTCGAAATTGATCAACCACAGCGCCGTCATGTAATTGCACGCAAGCAAAGCTATCATGGCAATACATTGGGTGCTTTGGCGACGGGCGGCAATGAATGGCGTCGTGCGCCGTTTGCGCCTTTGATGGTTGAAACAACGCATATTTCGCCCTGTTTTGAATATCGCGGCAAACGGATCGAAGAAACCACAGACGCCTACGGACTGCGCGTGGCCAATGAATTAGAAGCCGAAATTTTGCGTCTTGGCGCGGACACTGTGTTCGCCTTTGTCGCGGAGCCGGTCGTGGGCGCAACGGCGGGTGCGGTGCCAGCCGTGCAAGGATATTTCAAACGTATCCGTGAAATTTGCGACCAATACGGCGTGCTTTTGATTCTGGACGAGGTCATGTGCGGCATGGGGCGCACAGGCAAATTATTCGCCAGCGAACACGACAACATTAGCCCTGATATTGTTGCCGTCGCCAAAGGTTTAGGCGCTGGTTATCAACCTATCGGCGCGATGCTGTGCTCTGGTAAAATCTACGACGCAATCGAAAACGGCAGCGGTTTTTTCCAGCACGGTCACACCTATGTCGGTCACCCAACGGCCTGCGCGGCGGCCTTGGCTGTTTTGACAAAGCTGACAGATGGCGGGCTGGTTGAGCAGTCGGCAATTATGGGCGACAAACTGCAAGACGCGTTGCAACAGGCCTTTGGTCAGCACCCAAACATTGGCGATATTCGTGGGCGCGGCCTGTTTCGCGGGATCGAGATTGTCGAGGATCGCGACACCAAACGCCCCTTTGATCCGTCACGCGCCATCCACAAATCGATCAAGAAAGAAGCATTCGAGGCGGGGCTAGCCTGCTATCCGATGGGTGGCACAGTCGATGGAAAATCCGGTGATCACATCCTGTTGGCCCCGCCGTTTATCCTGCAAGACACACATATCGACGAGATCGTGACCAAGCTCGAAATCGCGATCGCGCGGGTCTTGTGACGCCGCTTTCTAGGGTGATGGTTGCGCCAAATGGTGCGCGTAAATCAAAGGTCGATCACCCGGCGTTACCCCTGACGTTGGATGAAAT
Organism: Ascidiaceihabitans sp.; assembly: GCA_047626725.1. GTDB lineage: Bacteria > Pseudomonadota > Alphaproteobacteria > Rhodobacterales > Rhodobacteraceae > Ascidiaceihabitans. The sequence continues at coordinate 17,834 of JBLHSG010000004.1, read as the reverse complement.
CGTGGCAACCGCTGTTGAATGTCAGGCCGCAGGTGCGGATGGTTTGCATTTGCATTTGCGCGATGCAGATGGCCGTCACATTCTGGATGCTGATCAATATCTAGCGGCGCTGGGCGCGCTCAAATCCGCCGTTCCCGATATGCTGGTTCAGATCACGACAGAAGCCGTCGGTCAGTATACCGCCGTCCAACAGCGTGCGATTGTTGTGCAAACAAAACCGCAATCTGTGTCAATTTCCTTGGGTGAAATGTTGGCTGATGGGGACACGCAGACCGCCACAGCATTCTACGCTGACTGCGTCCAATCGGATATCGCGGTGCAACATATCCTGTACGGTGCGCCAGATTTGAACATGATGTCGCGCTTGTTGGATGCCGGGAATTTTGGCGTTAACGCGCTTCAACTGTTGTTTGTATTGGGGCGATACAGCGCAGATCAACAAAGCGCGCCCGAGGATTTGGACCCGTTTCTAGAATGGGTGACAGAAACGTGCCCTGATGCGGATTGGGCAGTTTGCGCGTTTGGGCAACGTGAAACAGAATGTTTGACGCACGCCTTTAATAAAGGTGGTAAAGTCCGGGTCGGTTTTGAAAACTCATTCTGGAATGCCGATGGAACGATGGCCAAATCAAACGCTGAGCGTGTGACCGAAGTTATAAAAGCCATCCGATAAACAGATCATTTTGTGGGTGGAACCAGCGGTGCGGCAATGTGTGGGCATAGCGGATTTACCTGTTCGCCTGCGCCACCCGTATCAAGAACAAGGCGCGCCGTTTCACCGGTGAAATTTCCGGTTTCAACGCGCTGGGCAGACGCTTTTAACGCGGCATCAATATCGTTCGGTGCGACACCGTCCGCCATCAGTCTGGATGCACGTCCAGCCACGCGGGCCGCGGCCATCGATGTGCCTGACATCGTGACTTGCCCACACGTATCACCGATTGCGGCGGACAGTATATTTTCGCCTTGGGTGTACAGATCGATCACTGTGCCGCTGTTGGACGTCGCCGCGATTTTTTCACCATCCAAGGCACCAACCGTGATGGCATCGGGCACGCGCGCTGGCGAATAATGGCGCGCATTTGAACGGGAATTTCCTGCCGCGACGATAACCGGCACACCGTCGTCGATCAGCGCCATGACAGCAAGATCAAGCAGTGATTCCGCCGGTGGGGCCAGCTCTTTTCGTGTCAGGCTCATGTTCACCAAACGATGCTGGCTTGGTTGCTCAAGCACCCATTCGACACCGGCAATTAGGGTCGAAACATCGCCGTAATTTGCGTTGTCCAACACCTTGACCGAAATCAGCCGCGCCTGATCGGTTTGGCCATAAACACGCCCGCCGATGGTCGCTGCGATATGGGTGCCATGACCGTTGCAATCTTCGGTCCCGATGCCGTTGCGAAAGCTGGTGAAACCGGACCCAACACGACCCTGCAGCGCGATGTGTGCGGCGCGAATGCCACTGTCAAAAACGTAAACATCGACCGGGTCAACCAACGGCGTTGTAGCGGTCGCTACTACGGTTTGACCCACCGGATCACTGCTAGATGCACCTGATTGCGTCGCAAAAATATACCCGTCACGCACGATTCTGGATACGCGTGGATCAGCCTCTAGACGGGTTCGATCCGCCTCTGACATATTGGCTGCAAAACCGGTCAGGACACGTGAATAAACGTACCGAATTGCCGATACTGGCAAGCCATAAGCAGCCGCAACAGACGCCGGATCATCGAGTGTTGCGTCGTCGTCATTCAGGACCAAAATATACTGGGCCGGAACCTCGGCTTGAAGCAAACTGTCGGGCAAAATAACGTCGCGCTGGCCGCTATTATATCGCGCAACAGTCAAAGCATTCGACACAACAGACAGCTTTCGCAAAAGGGTCGGCGCAAGCGGATCAGTGATGGGCGACGCGGCACTACAGGTGTTTTTCGCGGCCAGTTCAACGCGCAGTTGTGCAACGTTTGCGTGCAATGCCGCGTTCTCGGACAGCAGTTGTTTTTCCAAAGCCGTTTGTGCGTTGGTAAACGTGCTAAACGCGACCCAAAAGCCGACCGCCAGCAAAGGCGAAATACTTGATATTGCATAACAACGTGGCATAAAGTGTAATCTCATTACACGAGCATGCAGTGTTTCGAATGAGAGTCAAAGTGACTAGAGGTTCGTTCAACAATCGCGAGAGATGGTGTCGCCAAAATGCAAGACAGCGAATTGATTGCAAGGATCTACGACTGCGCGTCCAAGCCAGAGCAATGGGCGGACACGTTGCAAGACATCGCAGAGCGAGCGAATGCGTTTGGTGGGATGATTTTTGACAGCTGCCACACGATCCATGGCGAACGCGTCGGGCTATACACATGTTCGTCGGTGTATGATCCGAATGTCGCGCGGCACTACGCGGGTAAACACAATGATTTCGAAGTTGTAGATCAGGCCAAATTTGCCCGTCTGTCTTCGGATGGGGACGAGGTGAATTTGATCCGGTGTGATGCGCTGGCGCAGACCCGCGAGGGGCTAGAGACGCAGTCCAATGTGCAGGCGATGATGGAGATGGGAATTCACTATCGCGCTGGTGCTTTGCTTTCAAAAGAAACGACATCGATGGACCGCTTTGCGCTGCAATTTACCAAGGCAAGTGGGCCTATTGGTCAGGATAAATTGCTTTGGGTCGAAACGATCTTGCCACACGTCGCCAAGGCGTTGTCGATCGGACGTGTTTTGCACAGTCAAAAACAAGAAATCGAGGCGAAAACTGCCGTCCTTGGTCGGTTGCCGTTTGGTGTGGCGATCGTTTCTAAAGGTAAGGAACTGCTATCAGCGAACCCAGAATTCATGCGGATCGCAGAGCAATTTAATCTGCTGTCTCGCGGTGCAACCGGGCTGAGTGTTGAAAAACTACCAAACGAAATGCGCGAAATGTTGACCGGCCTAGAGGCCCACGGGAAACGTGGTACACGCCCGCGCAAGGAGGCGGTTTTTCTACCGTCTAAAGACGCAGGATTTGGTGTGTTTTTGGAAATTTCACCAACGACGCAGCACACAGAAACGGACAAGTTAGGCGGCGAAACCTATGTTGTAACGGCGTTGGACAGCGGCCAAAGTCACACGATAAATGCTGATGCGATTGCCAAGTATTTCCCGCTTTCAAAGTCTGAAAAATCAGTTCTCGAACTGGTCGTGCGAGGGCGCACAAACGTTGAAATCGCAGAGGAACGCGGGCGCACAGTCGAGACAGTGAATTCGCAACTTAAGGCATTGCTGCGTAAATCAGGCAGTCGAAACCGCACGGAGCTGGTGCGCGTTGCGGTCAGTTTATCCTCTTCCGCGCTGTACCCAGATCTTGTTTTATAGACCCTTTAAGTAGGTCAAAATCTGCACTTTCTCGACCTCGTTTAACCCTTGAGCAGGGAACACGTGGCCGATGTTTGAATTGCCGGGAATGAACGTGCCATCCGGATTACGCGCCATGAAAATTGACGTCGCTCCAGTGTCTAACGCGGTGCCTAGCCCCATTTTTTCTGTATCGTAAATTACAGCACCGACCACAAAACTGTCTGGGCGCGTGTCTGGTGACAAGATGTCATACAGCGTTGGGACCGACCCGTTATGAAAGTATGGCGGCGAGGCGAAAATACCAGCCAAAGGACCTGCTTTGTAGGCGGGCAGCGCGGTGTCTGTGGGGTTGCGTTTTACCTGCTCTGCGACGATTTCTGCACAGGCGGATCGCACGTCTTCAATTGTTGTCAGGTGATGTGTTGAGGGGCGCGGGCTGTCGGCCTCGGCCGCGTTTTGGCCAATAATCCAGTTGCCGCCTTCGGTTGGAACAGTGCCGGACATCAACGCAGAAAACAGCATAGCTGACGTGCTTGCCAAATCGTCCAGTTGAAGTTTGGCCAACTCGCGCCGTTTTTCATAAACGATCCGAAGCGAGATGTCTTCGATCAGGCGAAGGGTTTCTGTACCAGGTTCGAACCGATTTAGGGTTACGTTGGAAAGGCCCTGTGTGGTGTAAGTTTTGACGGCGTCAAATGTGTTTGTGTAGGCTTCGAATTTGCCGGTCCACGAGGAATGGGTCAACGCATTACACGCCATCATCGGGTCGGTATCCACGGTAATTCCCGTTGTGCCAGCCATCGCAAATGCAGGAATAACCCGCACAAACGGACCGGATGTAACGGGGGTGTCTGTCGCGTCCAAAATAGGTTCTTGGGGTTTGGATCGGTCCAGAACGCTGTGACATGCCGCACAGTGCGCACCGTACAATGCCGCCCCCGCGATGTAGTCGTTGCTGGTGCGATCAACGGGGCCAAATGCGTCTGGCCATTGCGGTGCAGTCAGGACGTTTAACGCCCGTTCCATTCGAACGATGTTGCCCAAACGAACAGATGTTTCGACGCCGGGGAAATCAATGTCGGCAAGGTCCGCGTCATCAGGCAGTTTGATGTCGCCAAACACACCGATCACTTCTGAAATGTTGCGGATCAAGGCCCCGGCGCTCAGTTCTCCGACCAGCCCGATGTCGCGTGATTTGGATGCTGATCCGTTCCATTGCACCCGTTCGGATCGCGGCGCATTCCAGACATGCGGAATCGAAACCGGTGCGGTTGAAGCGGGCAAAACATCGTCTGCGCGTGGTCCCGATAGCGTTGCCATGGTGTTCAAAATAACTTGCACAGCGTCTTGGCGCCCATGGCCCCATGCGCCGCCTTCATCAATGCTGGCCTGAATTTTGCTACGATACTGAAGCCATTCTGCCAGTTCAAGATACAGCGCATCACTGGATTCTTTGCTAGGATCGGGGCCAATTACAGCAGCCGAAAACGCTGCCCATTTTGGCCCAACAGATTGCCCTGCATCGCCAAATGTTGGTGCCCCATCCCGAAAAGTTGCCGCAGCGGATGTGAATAAACCTTGGGTAAAACCCTGAAGGTCCATCATCGCTTGACCGCCATGCACGGTGAATTCTTGACCATCTTTGAACAACGATCCGGTGTGACAAGCCGCGCAGTTTAACCCGATTGCGGGCGCGCGTACGTCATCGCTATCTAGTACAAAACCGATGGGGTCAGCGCTGTCTTTGTCACAAAACGAAAATCCGTATTGTTCCAGGTTTTCACGATCGGCAAAAGATGTGCCCGTATCGCCAAGCTGCAAAGCACGATACCAACTGTCCAGCATCAAGCGGGAACCCTGACTTTCCTCGTACCAATACGCCTTGGCCGACGCGTCCCACTGTTGCTCTAATCCTTGTGCGCCGTAGCTATCGCACGCCCGTGTTTGACCCGCTGTGAAAATCGCGGCAAGACTGAGCGTGATGGATAAAATGAAGCGCATTTGGGGAAACCCTTTTAACGAATTAACCGATATCATCGGAAACCTACGCTGTATGGTCAAGGGGTTAGCCCTGCTTGCAACCTGTGTGGGTAGCCCGTTGTTTGCAGACGCGACGCAGAACTGTCCGCCGTTACGCATCGAGGCCATGTGCAATGCCGGAGTGGCGGAGGCGATCACATTGCGGCCCTCGATTTCTAACGACGGTTCCCGCAGCTTCGCGCTGACCTCGCAGAATCTAGGTGGCATTACCGGCGATCAGGCGATCCTGTTAAAGTCAGGGCAAAGCGTGACATTGCCAACTGGAAACCGGCCAATCAGCTTGGCGATTGTAGGGTTAGAAGGCGATGGGGTGGCCAGCGAAAGCGCGTGCTGTTTTAGCAATCAACACATCGAAATTGCGGATTTGTGCGCGCCTGTAGACGATGTTCCGCAAACCCAAATTACGGCGGAAACACTGCCTGATATCGGGATCACTTTGACGTTGTCAGACACCTGTCGTGATGGTGCGTGTACCGGTGTTGCGACGCTGACGGGGGATGTGCAGCCTGATACCCAAGTCTCGTTTACTACAACGCCGGCCATCGTTAGAGACGTTCAAACAGACAGTAATGTCACCTGTTCGTCGACGGCTGGCGCGACGTTGTGCGACTGGCAAAGCCCGCCCAAGACTAACATTGTTTTCAAGATACCCACGTCCCAACCCGAAGGTACGTTTGAAGTGTGTGCGGAAATTGGTGTTGGGGCTGAGCCTAAGTTGCGGGCAATGGCATTGCAGGCAGCGTTGAATGCGCAAGGTTTTAACGTTGGTGCGGTGGACGGTTTGATTGGCCCCGCCACCCGCTCAGCCTTGTCGAAAATGAAATCATCCGCCGGAATTACTCAGGACGACCTGTTGCCGCCAGCTGCGATGACGCTGCTGGGTGTAGGCGACTATGCCGATGCGAACATGGAAAACAATCGCATGTGTGCCACCGCGCGCATTCCTAAACCGCCGTTGGTTTGTGATACGCGATCGACCGTGCAACGCGATGATACGTGCCAGTGTCGCCTGCGCAATATGGTACGCCTGAACGCGCGGTCTTGTGCCTGTCCAAAAGGGACAGTCGCGAGCGGCGGTTCATGTGTCGAACGCAAAGAACCAAAGGCAAAAGCACCGGTGTCCAAAGCATTGGTTTGTGACCGAAACAGCACCGTCCAACGTGGGTCCGAATGCGCGTGCCGCTATGAAGGGATGCGAAAATTATCGGCGAGCAGATGTGGGTGTAAAACAGGGCTGCCAGCATTGCCCGGAGTAGGGTGCGTCAGCGTTAACTTGTCCCTGCCAGGATCGAAAGAACCGTGATGTTCAAATGGGCGTTGCGCAGTGTTTTGGGTGTGGTTTTTTTAGGTGCGCTGGCTTTGGTCATTACGATTGCCGCGCAGGACGCAACGCCGTTTTCCAAAGCGGATTTGGACAAACGCGCGGCGGCATTGTTTGTCTATGGATCAATCGAAGTTCCCCATAACCTTGCGGCATCAGACCACCCGCAACGTGATCTTTTTGATCGGGTGGCCGCGGGCGAAACACTAAGCCAAGGTGACAGTCAAACCTATAGGTACGCGTTTCAAGGCGTGCTTGCCGCGCATCAGCGATTGTTCCAGACATTGGATGACAACTTGGTTTTCGCCACAGATCACGCGATGGCTGCGCAAAATTCTGTGCATGGATTGGGCATTTCAGGCAAGCATGATTTACATGCGGCGTCGGCGCTTTCGAATTTCGTTGAGCTGTCTGGAAATCTTGATAACTTGGGTGACGCAGGACCGTTTCGGCGGATATTCCTAGCCAATGAAGCGTATAAAAATCTGACTGATTTGATGGTTCATCTGGCCCCCGCTGTGCATTCCGTTGTGGTTAATCAACTCGATGAATTGCCGATCGACAATGGTGCCTTGGGGCAATCATTTGATGTGTTCCGCACGTCTTTGCAGCAGGCTGGATTCGCCCAAATCAACAGTGTTGAATACCACGCAGCAATTGCCAAAGGCGTCGCTTCATACGCGGATTTGGCAGACGTTGTGCAGGGTACAATCATCGCAGAATTATCCCCTTTTGAGCACAAAATTGCTGGACGATGGCTTGCTTTGCAATCGGTATCGCCGCAACTTTTACTCCCCTAAATCCGATATTTTCACCAGTTTTGGTGATAGTTTCGACGCCCCGTGTATGGGACCGTTTCATAAAGGGAGTAGTGTTATGCTGCGTGCATTTTGTATCGTTTTAGGACTATTAGTCTCACATATGGTCTATGCTGAGACGAACAACCAGAACAGTTGGTACGTGACCGGTGTGGCGTCAAACGACACGCTTAGCGCACGTGCGGGGCCAGGGGTGTCGTATCCTAAAACCGGACGTTTGGCGCATGATGCCCGGGATGTAAAAACCGTCGTCTGCGTGCCGACACTTAGCGTGCAGAAATACCAACGACTTTCTGCTGCGGATAGACGGGCTGTCGATGCTGCGGCGCGCTGGTGTCTTGTGTCTTTTCGCGGTCGCAAAGAAGGATGGGTGAATGCCCGTTACCTCGCCGATGAAGGTGCTAACGACAACTTTGAAAGCGGTTAAAATGTTGGTGCTGGAAGCGGTGCAAGCAAAACGCAACACGACCAAATTTGCGCGACGTACCCACAGGTAAGTGTCGCGCTTTCTGATCCGCAACTGTGGCGGATGCCAAGCGGTCAACGCGCTGTTGATGTTGTCCACAACCGTTCCCCAAATTGGGATGGCGCAATGCGATGGTTTTCCGCTTGGCAAGACGCAGGACGGGGCGTTGCCAAAGGCGAAACAAGTTATGATTTCTCGGTGCAATTTTGTTCGTGCGGACAACAACAAGCCAGCTACGACATCACGCGTATTCGAGTTGATGACCGCGCTGAAATCTATTTCGACGGCACAAATTGGCAAGATATCGCAGTGAATTTTCGGGCTAACAATCCGGTGGGCCGCGCGAATAAATCTAGCGCTCAAGATTTCAATCGCAGCCTTATGCTGCGCATTCACAACGACCCTGGAACGCAGGACAACCCATTGGGGTTTGCGATTGAAGGCAGGCTAAAGGCACAAAATTCATACCTTGGATATTGCCAAAAATAGCCACCGACTAATGTGTCAAAACATCCAAAAGCCATGATTTTTCACCCGTCTGGGTGATATTTTCAGCAGCCTTCCCATGCGACGATGACGCCAAGCATTTTTCGAGGATCGACCTATGACCATGACACATGATTGCAAAACCCTAACCATTTTGAATGGAAAATTCGGCTGTCGAGTGGGTTCAAAAATAGTACTGACGTTGTGGCTGGGTGCGTTTTCTTGGGCTGCTTCCAGTCAAAATAGTCATGCGCAAGACGGCTGGTTGTTGCTCGATAATGCCTCTCCAAAGGTGACTGAAAATGCAAACGCTGGCTGGTCATTACCTGCTAAACCGGTGACCGTTCGTAACGCCGCTGGTCGCGAAGTTTTGGGAAAAAGCCAACGACCTGACGTGCCATTGTTTGCGTACGGAACGGTTGTGACAACAGGATTTTCCGGCGTGCGCGCTCAAGAACCTTATGAATATGCGGATGGGCGAACAGACCCTGCTGCGCGGGTTGCATTGGATTTTATTGACCCGAATGGGGCCGCTGCAAACCTGCTTGGGGTTGATCGCATCGGCTATAGTTTTAATGCGGCCGAAGTTACGCGTCCCGTCTATGACGAGATTTTAGCCCGCGATGTTGGGCAGGTATTTGGCATTGCGATTGATGAAAATCCATACCGGAATCTGTACCTCACGGCGACATCTGCCTTTGGTTTGAACGTCGTTGGAAAAGACGAAAACAATGACCGGGTTTTGGACCGTTTACTGGTCGGTCAAAAGGGCGCAAACTGGATGCCCGCACAGTGGGGCAACGCGCCTTTGGCCGGTCCCGGTTCGGTGTGGAAAGTCGACGGGGCGACAGGACAAATTAGCCTGTTTGCCAACATAAAAATGGACGCACCGAACGCTGGTCCCGGGTTGGGAAATATCGCGTTTGACCGCAGCCATGACCAGCTGTTTGTATCTGACCTTGAAACCGGAATGGTGCATCGCCTTGATATGGATGGGCGCGACCTTGAACAGTTTGATCACGGTCAGTCCGCACGCACAAACGCAAACCTATTGCCGGTGGTGTTTGACCCTGCGCGGCGCATGGATAAAACCAGCGCTGACTTCGATGTCGAAGACACGAACACATGGGGATTTGCCGATCAGCAACGCCGCGTTTGGGGTTTGGCCGCACGTGGTGGACGCCTGTATTACGCGGTCGCAGATGGTCCGCAAATTTGGTCAGTTGGATTGGATCAACGCGATGGATCATTCCTGGATGATGCCCGCTGGGAACTAGATGTTAGTGACGCATTTCCGGGGTTTGAAATCTCGGATTTGGTGTTTGATGGTGCCGGTGCTTTGGTGCTTGCGCAACGTGGTGATCGCCGTGGTGATTTCACCCATGATGCATTTACCAAAGCCCGCCGTGCATCAGTTTTGCGTTACGTTTACGAATACCCTGCGAATCCGGAAACGCCGTCTGCGTGGGTCGCAGAACCGCAACGCTATGCGGTTGGATTTGCCCATCAACAAAACAATACAACCGGCGGCGTCGATGTGGGCCCGGCCTATACTTCCGATGGCCGTTGGGATGATCTTAGCTGTGGTGGAACGCTTTGGAGCACGGGTGAAAGTCTGCGCCAGAACCGTGAATTGCGCGCCCAATTGGAACTAGGCGGAGAGCAATTGGTCGACGGTGTTCAGGCCCAGCCTGTTTGGATTGACGCACAAAACAACACACCGCCATGGCTTAGTTATTTTGCGGATTACGACGGTGAATACCCGACTGATCAGCGCGCCGGACATATCGGTGATGTTGAGATTTTGGGCTGCGTTGGTGGCGGTGGATTTGCTGGTCCTGTCGGAACGGCAGACGAGGTAAATGATGCGGATAACAAAGGCGAAAACGACGGTGATTACACGGATGATTGGGATACCGCATCTTGCACGCGACCTGGTGGATGCGAGCCATCTCCACCCAAAGCCTGCGTCGATAGTTTCGTAAAACCAGTCTGCAACACCAAGACTGGAACCTATGAAATGATCACGTTGTTCACCGACCAAACGGGTGTGATTGACCGGCTGAAACTAGATGACCCGACAGGGGCGTTATCGCCTTTGCCTGCGGAAATATCGGTGGATGATATTCTGACGCTGAAGCTTGCGAATTTAGCAGCAGGGCAGCCTGCGCAATTGAACCTGTGTGGCTTTAACGCACGGCAACGCGAGACCGGCCAACCCTATGATTGTTGCACCGTAAACCTGACAATAACCCAGCCCAAAGTGGCCTGCGAAAAGGAGGCAAATTAATGCTTCATTTCATCAAAAATACCGCGCGGGTTTGCGCTGTTTTATGTGTGTCTGCGACTGTTGGCTTTGCGGCACCTGTGCTGACAAATGGTGGGTTCGAAGACAATCCTCCGGTTGGGTTTGGCAACAACATTCCGCATCCGATTACCCCATGGGTTTTGGGTCCGGGTGACAGCGCGAATGTGGTCAAGGTCGATGATGGCGGGCGCAATTATGGCCCGCATGGCCCGCAGTTTGACGCGACGAATCCCGGTGTTGGTATCGATCAGCATTATCTGGATATCGCTGACGGCTCGAATGATTTTTATCAAGAATTTACACCGCTGTGTGGTGGTCGCGTTGAATATGGTGCCTACTTTTCGCGCCGCCCTTCTGGCCCGTTGGGTGTTGCTGGAATTACGCTTTTGAAAGCATCGGATGATAGCGTTGCAGAGGCGCGTCAAACGACGTCATTGCCCCACGGTGTACCGCGCACTGACCCGTGGACGCGGGTAGCGTATCAGACAACTTTGGTCGCAAACACGGCCTATAAATTCTATGTCGATATGGACAACGACATGAACATCGACAACGCGTTTGTGGTGTTTTTGGATCAGTGCGATTTGCACGATGATCCAGATTTTACCACGGGTGTTCCGGTCGAGTTAACCCAGACAATTGTCACCAAAACATGCACCCTGCCCGAAGCCGCAGAAACCGGCCTAAGCAGCGCATGCACCATCACGGTAACCCACGGCGACGAACCCTTTGACGGCTTGCAAATCGAAGAGGCATTTAACGGACCAAACGGGTCACAGACGACTTTGATTTCGTCCCTGACATCTGATGATCCTTGGGTGTGTAGTGCGGTTCCGCCTGCATCAGATCTGGATGCGGTGACGTGTGACATGGCCGGCGGCGACATCGTTGCAGGGTCAACAACCACAATCGATGTGGTGCTGGATTTGTCTGGTGCGGACGCCGGTAATTTCGAAAACTGTGCGCAAGCGACAGGTATGACCGGTGGTGAACAACCTGCCGGAACTGCGCAAATCGACAATGCGGTTTTCTATGACCTTGAGCCAAGCTGCGCACCGATCGTTATCAAAAAAGAAGACGTCGTCGCAGACCCTAAACCGTTCCAATGCACCCCGTTCAAAGCCGAGGTAACGTGCAACGAAACCTATGGCGGCTACGAGGTGGTCCTTGCCAATAGTTTGACCGGAACGTTCGACCCTAATCTGGTCCAAGTTGATATTCTTAGCGCGGGTGTCAGCGCGATCAGCAACGCCAATAATCCGTTGCGGATGCGATTGATTGGCGCAAATCCGGGCGACACGGTTTTGATGTCTATCGCGGCGACAGAGCAGGGCGGCGGCAGTCAAGATGGCCTTGATTTGTGCTGCATGGGGGATGTGAATGTAACCGTGCCTGACGGCCTGATGTGTGACCCGCCCAAGGGACCGCAACTAAGCGTTTCAAAAAGCTGTGAGCCGACGGCGCAAGGTTTTGGTGCAGGCAACACAGTGTGCCACATGGACGTGACCTATTCCGGTCCGCCGCCAACGCCCGCAAACCCGATTGTAATCAGCGATGGAATTGTCGCAGGATCAGGCATGATTTCGATCAACGCACAAGACCCGACAGGTGCGACCAACGATGTGTGGGCATGTGGGGGCTTTGGCGCAGGTCCTGTCAGTTGCGAAATGCACAACGGCATCGATGCCACGCCAACGGCTGGCTATTGGGATAGTTATTCAACGACGTTGGATTTGTATCTGGATGCCGATGAGACCTACCGCAACTGCGCGACGGCATCGCTGACCCTTGAGGACGGCACAGTTGTTAAGGCAGAAGATTGCCATTCCGTTGGTGATACCCAGCTTGAGATCGTGAAATCGGCGCTGTTTGATATCTGTATTCCGGGCGAAGTGTGCCAGTTTGAATACACGGTGAACAACGTCGGCAGCGCGGATTATAACGGCGCGATCACGTTGAATGATATTGTGACACCGATTGGTGGGCAATTCACCGCGATTTCGCCTGCCTTGTGTGATCCTGCTGATTTGACGTCAGTTGGGTGCACGGGCACGGCCAATGTTCCGGCCAACGGTTCGGTCACGTATGTGGTTGATTACATCGCATCGAACACCGCAGGACCAGTCGCTGCTGATCTGCCGCAAACAGGTGAAAACTGCGTGTTGCTGAGCGATGCAAACATGGGTCCGTTTGATGACCCAAGTGATGTAGATGGCCACAAATCCTGTACTCAATTCCAGATCGGTGCGCCGAACCTGAGCATCGCCAAGGTGTTGGATGGCGATTGTTTGCCCGGTGCAATCTGTAACTTTGAAATCCAGATTTCGAGCCAAGGTGCCGCCTATGACGGCAACATCGTACTGGCCGAAGGCATGGGCGGAACGGGTGGTATGATCACAAACGTCACGCCTGCTTTGCCTGCCAGCTGTGCGTTGCCGATCGATACTGTCACGTGCGTTGTGCCAGTGTCAGTTCCGGCAAACGGGACTTACACGCTGAGCGTCGAGGCAACCTATGACGCGATCATGGACGGTGAAGGTCACAACCGAAATTGCGTGATTGCAATGACCGTTCCATCATCTGTGCCTGTCGGTTCTTTTGATGCAAACGAGGAACCGGAGTGGGCCTCGCAAGCGGTCGACATTGGACAAGTGTGTGTCGATTTTGACCCCGCCTATGACCTTGATTGCGCGGATACCGAGGTTCTGAATGATGCAGGCGAATGTGTGCCCGCGAGTGTGCCAGAACTGTCTGTTGAAAAGGCCTGTGATCCAACGACCCTAAGCGTGAGTCAAGGCGAGGTATCCTATCTTGACTGCACGCTGACAGTCACGGCGCAGGGCTATCCCGATGGCACAAATATCGTGGTGACGGATACGCTAACAGGTGGCGGTGCCGCGCCAATCTTCCATTCAATTTCCAATATTCCTGGCTGGCCGTGCAATCTGGTCGGTCATGATTTGCAGTGCTCTTTAAACAGCACAGACCTGAACGCAAATGGCGGCAGCTTGTCGGCGGACGTGGTCCTTGGCATCAGCAATGCATTGGCGATGGGCGACATGCAGAATTGCCTGAATGCTGTTGATGCAAACGGGATCACAGCCGAAACATCGTGCGTAGGCATCAATGTGGTTGAGGAACAAGACGACGTTGTTATTGATCCGCCAGTCACGCTGGATGTGGCTGTTGCAAAATCCGGACGAGATTATCAGGTCGAAAGACAGACCAAATCGTTCTTGCTGTATCCATCATTGGTGTCAGGCACGTTGTTGCCCGGGGACGTGGTTATTCTGCGCGATGATATGGTGTCTGGTTTGGTCAACTTTGCGACCACATCGACCCAAGGTCAGTGGACGTGCGTGGCGCTGAATTCAGGCCAAGGCAGGGAATGTATCGCCACAGTTGGCGCGACGGGCACAATGCCGACGCCATCGCCGCTGATCAACGGGCGCTATGTTGAAAACCAGTGGGAAAACTGTGCGCGGATCGAAGTACGCCGCAACGGTGTTGTCGTCTCGGAAACCAACACGGCGAACAATCTGTCGTGTGTGTCTGGTGACGAAACCCCTGACGATGTCGCACCTGTACTCGAGCTGACAAAACAGTGCCAAGCATCACCACGCTTTGGAAATATCCAGCAGTACCAGTGCATTATCAACGTCACTAGCGATGGCACACCGTTTGCGGGTGATCTGGTTGTGACCGATGAAATGACGATCCCCAGCATGGCTGATGCCAATCTGACCGTCATTGGAATCGGGGCACCGGCACCTTGGGTTTGCGCTGTTGGTCCACATTCGGCCACCAATCCGGCAGCATGTTCGATTGATGCCGCGGGTCTGGCGAGCTTGCAAAACACGTCCTCTGTGGTTGTGTTCTTGAATGCGCCTGCGAATGTTTTCGATGAGGCTGGCGCGCAAAATTGCGCTGTGCCGACGATCGCTGGCCAACCTGTTGGCGACGCTGGGTGCCACGTGTTTTCTTTGCCTGTTGTCGACCAGGATGATGATGGTTTCCCCGCTGGCGAAGATTGCGATGACTTGAACAATCAAGTGTTCCCAGGCGCACCAGATGTTGCTGACGGCATCGACAATGACTGCGATAATTTGGTCGACGAAGACGTGGTCGAAATCGACGCAGACATGGATGGTTTCCCAGCAAGCGAAGACTGCGATGATACCGACCCATCCGTGTTCCCCGGTGCTCAGGATGTGGCGGATAACATCGACAACGATTGTGACGGCGACGTTGACGAAGACGTTGTGGTTATTCCTGACCCATCGCCAAAACTGCCATTCCTGACGCCTGCAAAATCACTGCAACGGGCCTGCGTCGTGAACAAGGCCGCGCAAACCTACACCTGCGATTTTGAACTGACTGTCACAAACACGGGTGGCGCGCCGTTCAAAGGGCCAATCGCGCTGGATGACAGTTTTGGTGCGCCGAAACCTACATCGTTGACGACCAGTGGTGCCGGTTGGGAATGCATGCGCACTGACGGTTTAGGGTCGTCTTGCCTGATCGGCAGCGCGTCGCTTGAGCCGGGTCAATCCACATCGCTGGTGATGACCACGGTGATCCCATCCAGTCCAACGGGGGCAAAGTTCGACAATTGCGTGGCCGTTGGAATCAGCCAAAGCGACTTTTTGCGCGCCTCGGTGATTCAGACAGTCATGCAGCGTTTGGGCATTGATGGGGGGCCTGTAGACGGTGCACCGGGGCGTAAAACCCGCCAAGGTATTCGCCAACTTCAGGAACGTTTGGGCCAAGCACCGACAGGTGAAATTGACGATGCACTGTTTGCAGCAGTCGGTTTGCCGTCGGCCGTAAATGCAGAAAAAGTCTGTATCACGGTTGATTTGCCGCCTGTCGAACGCCCTGTGCGTTGCGCGCCACCAAAGGTGAAAAACAGCAAAGGCGTTTGTTACACTCCACGCGTCGACACCCCCAGCAAAGAATGCCGCTCGGGGCAGCGCCTCAACTCCAAAGGGCAATGCTATACGCCAGATGTGTCTTGCCCACAGGGTCAAAAGCAGAACTCAAAAGGACAATGTTACACCCCTAAAAAGGCCACCAGCTGCGACTCGCGATCGACGGTTCAACGCGGGGAAGGGTGTGCATGCCGCTATTCAAACATGCGCAAAACAACAGCCCGCGCCTGCGTCTGCCGCAACACTGGTCTTGCCCCGATCCGCGGTGTCGGCTGCCCAAGCATCAAAACCGGCGGCGAATCCGATAGCCCCGATGGCGGTGGTTGTAAGTTGTTGGTGAATGGCATCTGCCTGAAGCGATAAGTCGACCAATACCTTGCCCCGTCTTTTGATGGGGCAAGGCGATCAGGACATCAGTCTCCGGCGCATCTTTGGTGTTGTCGGATATTTTCTGTTTTGCGCTTGTATCGAGCCTGAGTACGTTCGAAATTTGCTATCCCGTGTTGAGAATATCGCTCGCAAGAGACCGGGCCCAAATCATAACAAGACCGATCCACTTAAGAACCGTCGTCTTTCCGCGAAGATTTGGACGTTGAGCCAATCACGCTTGTCGAATTTCACTCGAGAATGTTGATTTGGGCCTTTGAGGGAGATGATGCTGAATGTATCCGCCATGGTATTCCGACGTTCTTAGATGAGCTTACGTCGATGATTGAGCTCGCGCAGACGAACTCTGAAGCCCACGACGCGCTCTGCGTCTTTGCCGCATACTGCATAGAACTTGGATCGCAACTTGATGTGTCTTTGAAGGCTTGGCTGGTTCAGTTGTTAAGGGGTGAAATAGTACGACCTAAACCAAAAAAGGGACCATTCCAATTCAAGAATCTAAACCGCGATAAGTGTTTAATCTTGCACCTTTCCTTTATTGAGATGACGGGAGCAAAGATTACTGAAAACGATGGAACCTTTGTGGGGCAGTCGGCTTGTCATTCCGTAAACGAAGCCTTGTCGGGGAGAGTAGACGTTCCATCGCCAAAGACATTGATGAAAATCTGGTCAAACCGTTCCCAGAATGCAGACCTCTACAAAAGGTATGCTTTGTTTTTTCTGAGATGAGATGGTGCCCCATGTTAATCTATGGAGCACCTTAAATTGAAGTATTTATCCTTTAGTGATCTGCAAGCGAAACTCGGCGGTCGTGGTCGTACCACGATCTATCGTGATGTTGACTTGGGCCGCCTTCCTAAACCCATAAAAATCGGGTCTCGCCTATATTGGAGTGAAGCGGACATTGACGCGATTAGGGGTCGCTTTTAGGCCATCAATGCAAGACAGCAGTTCGGCTCGGTTGTTGGTGCCATCAGGAGCGCCCAGCGCATCAGCCTTTTCCGTTGTTGTGCCATCAGGCCATTGAATGTGATAAGCCCAGCCCATTGGGCCAGGGTTTCCGAGGCAAGAGCCATCAGTGTGCATAACGATTGGTCCCGCCAAAGCGGTTTGTGAATTGTTCATTTGAATATCCTTGAGGGAGGGGGGGTACGGTGACCCATGGTGTGTCTGAGAGGGCAGGCCCAAGTGCTTACTCGGGCATGGTCTATCTTTAGGTGCAACCTTAATGGCTTTACCTTTATCGGTATGTACGAGAATAAAGCCCGTATTTACGGCTTCACGCGGGTAGCATTTCAGGAGGCACTAGTCGGGGATTTTGAGCCTCTTTATCCCTGCTCTAAGTTGGGTAGATTAGGCAACGAAACAGATAAGAGACACATGAGTGTATTTATGTCACACATCTTGCTAGAGTGTGGGGTGGTTCTTTCTCTTAAGGTGCAACCTATTGGCTGGGCGGTCCACAACACCTCAATCATACGGCTTTTTCATACGATTTCATCCAGATTGTGATCGGCTACTTCAGAAGGGTCAATTCTGGAGAAACTGTCTCTACTTGTCACCGCGCAGCAATATCGAGTTTTGCGTGTCACACAGGCAACAGATGTATAGGTCTGTATTTTCATCACATACCCTGCAATGTCTGACGTCAGCGCCTATGGGTCCAAATAGCGTTATTTGATAAGAGAGTGTTCTTGGCTCATCGTAACCACTGAGGAGTGGAAGATGAGACAGACAA
>JBLHSG010000003.1:0-152811 GCA_047626725.1 Ascidiaceihabitans sp. | reverse complement strand
GCTCTGTCGACCGTTGGGCCGCCAAAGTTAAGCCTGGCCGCGTGATGTTTGAAATCGACGGCGTTGACGAAGTCATCGCCCGTGAGGCCCTGCGCCTTGCAGCTATGAAGCTGCCGATCAAAACCCGTGTTGTGGTTCGCGAAGACTGGTAAATACATTGCTCCCTCTTGGGGGAGCAATGAGGCGGAGGCAGCGCATTTCCTTGAAAATGCGCGTTCCGCCACGGTAGAAATAAAGAAGCCCCTGCCGAGTAATCGGTGGGGGCTTTTTGTTTATCTGAGAGTTCAAACCACTCACTGGAGTAGCAATGTGAAGGGGTAAATCAAAAAACTGCACTGCCCGAATTAATGGTAGGGCTAGTCCGCGATTCATGAATCCAGAATATTGCAGCAGTTTCGCCTTTGTATGGCGTAACTCGTTTGTTACAAGCGGAGCAGCGGGGCTTTGATAGATTTTCTTTAAAAGGAGGAGTCTGTCATGGATCTATATAACCTTATCCAGAATGCAGAATTAGATTTACCGTTCACTTCGGGACGTGGACTAGGGGCTGTATTGCTTGCGTTCGTTTTGTGCACGGCAATATTTAAAAGTGCTGGCTTACAAGGTTGGGCGCGCGCGCTTTCTAATTTCATCAAAGTGTTTAAGCGTTAGCTCGAAGGAGATCGTATGGATCTTATTGCTGGAGCAGGTGGCATTCGAGGGTGCTTTACACTCTCTGGGCTCCGCCCATTCCGGCCTGAAGCTATCCTCGATAGTGTCCTAGACGGCCTTCACCGTCTCAGTTCGGGCGCAGTTCCTGAATGAAGCGTTTCACAAAAAGTCGAGATGCGTAGGGGCAGCTGGCGAAAAATGTCCCAACCTGCGATACTTACCCAAACCGAAAAGGCACCTACATGAAAAGCAAACTATTGGCCCTCGGCCTTGGCGGCACGATCCTCGCAGTCCTCTGCTGCTTCTCACCATTCCTGCCTTTCATATTGACCGCGCTTGGTCTCTCAAGCCTACTCGCCTACGTCTATACAGACGCAGTTCTGCTGCCGATCTTGGCGGGCTTTCTCATTCTCACAGGGTACGCGCTATGGAGATTGAAACAAAAGTAACTCTGCACCTCTATGTAAAAGACGCAGCCAGCCACAATATCTAGCAGTCCCTCAAACCCACGTTTTACTGTCGCAATACCGACACTCAAACACCGCCAAAATCAGCCCTTTCCCCATAAAACAAAAGGCTCTTGCCACGCGTGGGAATCCCTCCTATACGCAGCCATCTACTATGACCTCCACCAGAATCATGGTCACCCTTCCGGGGCCAGCTGGTGATGTTGAAAGGAACAGGCGATGAACGCCAATGAACTAAACGACATGACACCAGACCAGCTGCGCGAAAAGCTGTCTGATTCAAAGAAAGAAAGTTTCAACTTGCGCTTCCAAGCCGCAACGGGCTCTCTTGAAAACCCTGCACAGATCCGCATTGCACGTCGCAACGCGGCACGCATCAAAACCATTCTGAACCAAAAAGCCGCTGCTGCGGCGTCTGAATAAGGAGAGCACTTATGCCTAAGCGTATTTTGACCGGCACAGTGACCTCTGATGCCAACGAACAAACAGTAACCGTATCTGTAGAGCGTCGCTTTACACACCCGGTTCTGAAAAAGACCATTCGTAAGTCCAAAAAGTATCGGGCCCACGATGAAGCCAATACTTTCAAGACTGGCGATTCCGTACGCATCATCGAATGCGCGCCACGCTCGAAAACAAAGCGCTGGGAAGTGATCACAGCATAAGCTGCGACGCCGAACAGTATAATCGAAACCCTGGGGACTAGGCACGCATCGCCCCCCAAAGGTCGGGAGAAACCATATGATCCAGATGCAAACAAACCTTGAAGTGGCTGACAACAGCGGCGCACGCCGTGTTCAGTGCATCAAGGTTCTGGGTGGTTCCAAGCGTAAGTACGCATCCGTCGGCGACGTTATTGTCGTCTCGGTCAAGGAAGCCATTCCACGTGGTCGTGTTAAGAAGGGTGACGTCCGTAAGGCCGTCGTCGTTCGCACGGCAAAAGAAGTTCGTCGCGATGATGGCACAGCCATCCGTTTCGACACAAATGCAGCTGTCATTCTGAACAACAACAATGAGCCAGTAGGTACACGTATCTTTGGACCAGTTGTTCGTGAATTGCGCGCAAAGAACTTTATGAAAATCATTTCGCTCGCGCCGGAGGTGCTGTGATATGGCTGCTAAGTTGAAAAAAGACGATAAAGTCGTTTTGTTGACCGGTAAGGACAAAGGCAAAGAGGGCACGATCCTTTCTGTTGATCCAAAAGCCGGCAAAGCCATTGTTGATGGTCTGAACATCGCCATTCGCGCGACACGTCAGTCACAAGAATCTCAAGGTGGCCGTATTCCAAAAGCCATGCCAATCGCACTGAGCAACCTCGCTCTGATCGACGCGAACGGTAAAGCGACACGCGTCGGCTTTAAAATGGACGGCGACAAAAAAGTGCGTTTTGCCAAGACAACAGGGGACGTGATCTAATGCTGGATGAAGCAAACTACACACCCCGCCTTAAGTCGATCTACATGGATACAATCCGTGCTTCGATGAAAGAAGAGTTTGGCTACAAGAACGACATGATGATCCCACGTTTGGACAAAATCGTGTTGAACATTGGATGTGGTGCCGCAGCGGTACGTGATTCCAAAAAAGCCAAATCTGCTCAAGGTGACTTGTCTTTGATTGCCGGCCAAAAAGCGCTGACAACCATTGCTAAGAAATCCATCGCGGGCTTTCGCGTACGTGAAGAAATGCCAATGGGTGCGAAAGTTACCCTGCGCAGCAATCAAATGTACGAATTTCTTGATCGCCTGATCACGATTGCAATGCCTCGTATCCGTGACTTCCGCGGCATCTCGGCAAAATCTTTTGACGGTCGTGGCAACTATGCCATGGGCTTGAAAGAGCACCTCGTGTTCCCTGAAATCGATTTTGATAAAATCGACGAAAACTGGGGAATGGACATCGTCATCGCGACGACGGCTCACACCGACGACGAAGCAAAAGCACTGTTGAAAGCTTTCAACATGCCTTTCAACTCGTAAGCGGAAGGAATTAGATATGGCTAAGAAATCCATGATCGCGCGCGAAGTTAAGCGTGAAAAGCTGGTGAAGCAGTACGCAGAACGTCGTGCCGCTTTGAAAGCAATCGTAAGCAATCAAGAGCTGCCTATGGAAGAGCGTTTTCGCGCTACTCTGAAGCTGGCGAAATTGCCGCGTAACTCGTCCAAAGTCCGCTTGCACAACCGTTGCCAGCTGACAGGTCGTCCACACGCTTACTACCGTAAACTCAAAATTTCGCGGATCGCGCTTCGGGACCTCGGCTCTGCCGGTCAAATCCCTGGCATGGTCAAGTCGAGCTGGTAAGGAAGGGCATTAGATATGAACGATCCTATCGCAGATATGCTCACCCGCATCCGTAACTCGCAACTGCGCGGTAAATCCATCGTCGAAACACCAGCTTCAAAACTGCGTGCTTGGGTCTTGGACGTGCTTGCAGATGAAGGTTACATTCGCGGCTATGAAGCAACGACAGGCAAAGACGGCCACCCGGCCATCGAAATCAGCCTGAAGTATTACGAAGGCGAACCTGTTATTCGCGAACTGAAGCGGGTTTCTAAACCCGGTCGGCGCGTTTACATGGGCGTCAATGACATCCCAGTTGTCCGTCAGGGCTTGGGTGTGTCGATTGTCTCCACCCCACAAGGTGTGATGTCGGACGCAAGCGCGCGCGCAGCCAATGTTGGCGGCGAAGTGCTCTGCACCGTATTCTAAGGAGAAATCGATGTCTCGTATTGGTAAAAAACCAGTTGGTCTTCCCGCAGGCGTATCCGCCTCCGTGTCTGGCCAAACAATCGAAGTCAAAGGCCCAAAAGGCACACGTTCATTCAAAGCTACGGATGATGTGAACCTAACGGTCGAAGACGGCACTGTATCTGTCACACCACGCGGCAAATCCAAGCGCGCACTTCAGCAGTGGGGCATGAGCCGCACAATGATCGCGAACTTGGTGACTGGCGTAACCGACGGTTTCAAAAAAGAACTTGAAATCCAAGGTGTTGGTTATCGTGCGGCCATGAATGGCAACACGTTGCGCTTGAACCTCGGCCTGTCCCACGATGTGGATTATACAGCGCCCGAAGGTGTCACAGTGACAGCTCCTAAGCAGACCGTAATCATTGTGGAAGGCATCGACGACCAACTTGTTGGTCAAGTCGCTGCGAACATCCGCGCTTGGCGTAAACCAGAGCCCTACAAAGGCAAAGGTATTCGTTACAAGGGTGAGTTCGTCTTCCGCAAAGAAGGCAAGAAGAAGTAAGGAACGCACAGATGGCAAACAGCAAACGTACACTGTTCATCAAACGCCGCATGCGCGTTCGGAACAAACTTCGCCGCGTAAACGCCGGGCGCATGCGCCTGTCCGTTCACCGCTCCAACAAAAACATCAGCGCCCAGCTGATCGACGATGTGAATGGCGTGACGCTCGCGTCTGCTTCCACATTGGAAAAAGGTTTGGGTTCTGTTGGCAAAAACAACGTCGAAGCAGCGGCCAAAGTGGGCGCGGCAATTGCCGAGCGTGCTAAGAAAGCTGGCGTTGAAGAAGCTTACTTTGATCGGGGCGGTTTCCTGTTCCACGGCAAAGTAAAAGCAGTTGCAGACGCGGCCCGCGAAGGCGGTCTGAAGATCTAAAATCTTGAGGGCAGCGTTCGCGCTGCCCCGATGATCCGGGGGCATTTGCTCACTAGGATTGAAGTTATTTGGCGCAAGCCACCAATGTAAAAGGATGTTCTCAATGGCAGAACGTGAAAACCGTCGCGGCCCACGCCGTGATCGTGAGGAAACACCGGAATTTTCCGACCGCCTGGTCGCGATTAACCGCGTATCGAAAACCGTAAAAGGTGGTAAGCGCTTTGGTTTCGCCGCCCTCGTAGTTGTAGGTGACCAAAAAGGTCGCGTCGGCTTCGGCAAAGGTAAAGCTAAAGAAGTTCCTGAGGCGATCCGCAAAGCCACAGAGCAAGCCAAGCGTCAAATGATCCGCGTGCAATTGCGCGAAGGTCGCACGCTGCACCATGACATGGAAGGTCGCCACGGCGCCGGTAAAGTCGTTATGCGCTCTGCACCTGAAGGTACCGGCATTATTGCTGGTGGTCCGATGCGTGCTGTTTTCGAAATGTTGGGTGTTAAGGACGTTGTGTCCAAATCCATCGGTTCGCAAAACCCGTACAACATGATCCGCGCCACAATCGACGGCCTGCGCAAAGAGGCATCGCCTCGTTCCGTAGCCCAACGTCGTGGCAAAAAAGTAGCTGACATTCTGCCAAAGCGTGACGACGCGCCAGCGGCTGAAGCACCTGCTGAATCAGCAGACGCATAAGGATTGGCATCATGTCTAAAACAATCGTCATCAAACAAATCGGTTCCCCGATCCGCCGCCCTGCAAAACAGCGCGCAACATTGATCGGCCTCGGCTTGAACAAAATGCATAAAACCCGCGAATTGGAAGACACACCTTCCGTACGCGGCATGGTGCGCTCGATTTCTCACATGGTAGAGATCATCGAAGAAAAAGGCTAAACTCAGCTAACGAGTTTGTGCTGAAAACCCGGTCAGAAATGATCGGGTTTTTTACGTTTTGGTCCGGATTTTGGTGCCCAAGATTTTGGGGCGCTAGAACTTTGGTGGCAGATCTGCGGCTTTGCTCGCGGCATAAACCAACCCATACGATAGGCTTTGCCCAATGCGGTGCGCCAAAGTTGACCAGTGGTTGGCTTTGTCTTTCGGCAAAACGTCCCTCAACACCGCATCGAACACTTCTAACCATATCGGAAAATGTTCTGGTTGCACGTTTCCGGCGGCTATGTGTTTTTGCATTGGATTACCCGAATAACCGCGATCCCGCAGCAGGGCACCACGCCAAAAATGGCCGATCTTATCCTCGTGGCTGACCCAATCCGATACGTGTTTTTGAAAAACCGAACCCAAAACTGGATGAACCCGCGCGCGGCGATAAAATTCTGTGACAACCACGGTAATGTCATTGGGTGTGATGCTGTGGGTTTTCGTAGCCAACATTACAGAACAACATTCCATAGAATGATCAGGCAAATGACCAGGTAGATGATGGAATTGAGCATCCAGCGCAAAAGCCCTGCGTCGCCATTCGGATCAACACCAAATTTCCGGAGCACGGCGTTGCCCGGCCAAAAGAGGATGTCTGCCAACAGTTTCATGCGATTCTCCAAATCGGTATTTCAGATACGGAATATGTAGTTGCATATAATGCGAACTTCAAATACTAAATATAAATGCAGCTTGATAAGTTTTCAGACTACGCCTTGCGTGTCCTCATGGTTCTGTCGGTTAGACGGCCTGAAATGGTGTCTGTCAGGCAGATTTCCGAGATTTTTGACATCTCCGAAAACCACGTGGCCAAAATCGCAACGACGTTGGTTCAGCAGGGGTGGGTTATTTCAAAACGGGGCCGCGCGGGTGGACTTAGCCTTGCGATGGAACCCGAAGACATCTTTGTTGGTGGTGTTTTGCGTAAGATCAAAAAAGATACGCCGGTCGCAGAGTGTTTTGGCGACAATAAATCATGTCGAATCCTGCCGGCATGCGGTTTGCGAAACCCGTTGCTAGAGGCGCAGGAGGCATTCTTGGCCACATTAGATGCATACAGCATTGCCGATTTGACCCGGCAAAAGACCAAGCTGATGCAATTGATCGCCTAAGCATCGCATGCGCACGTAAAAACACTGATGGTCGGTTGCGCGCGGCCCCTTGATCCAGCCAGCAACCCCGTCTATACGCGCCAAGTGGTCACACAACAGGTGACTCGAAAACCAAACATGCCGTGGTTGTCCCATTTGCTTCGAGGGACATATCCGGCGATAGGAGAAGCAAAATGTTTAAGCTAAATGAACTACGTGACAACCCAGGTGCCACCAAACCACGCAAACGCGTTGGCCGTGGTCCAGGTTCCGGCACCGGTAAGATGGGTGGCCGTGGTATCAAAGGTCAAAAATCCCGTTCGGGTGTTGCGATCAAAGGTTTTGAAGGCGGTCAAATGCCTTTGTACCAACGTCTGCCAAAGCGCGGCTTTAACAAGCCAAACCGCAAGGCATATGCCGTCATCAATCTGGGCCTGATCCAGAAATTTGTTGACGCAGGCAAGATCGACGCAAAAGCGTCAATCACCGAAGATGCATTGATCGCATCTGGGGCAGTTCGTCGCAAATTGGACGGTATCCGCGTTCTTGCAAAAGGCGATGTGACGTCCAAATTGACGATCGAAGTACACGGCGCATCCAAGTCTGCAGTCGAAGCAGTCGAGAAAGCTGGCGGGAAGTTGACCCTGACAGCCAAAGTTGCGGCCGAGTAACTGAGCCTTCGGACTTGTGAGGCGCGCGCAAGCCGCCTACATAGTCTTAAGAGTTTTCCAAACGCCGCCCCCCGGAAAATCGGTGAGGGCGGCGTTTTTGATATAGAAAGAGCCACCTTATGGTATCTGCCGTCGAAAATATGGCCGCCAACACCACTTGGGCTAGCCTTGGTAAAGCGACCGATTTGCGCAATCGCGTGTTGTTCACGCTAGGTTTGCTGATCGTTTACCGCTTGGGTACGTTTATTCCAGTGCCGGGCATCGACGGTGCTGCGTTGCGCGAATTTATGGAAGGTGCAGGCCAAGGTATCGGCGGCATGGTGTCCATGTTTACCGGTGGCGCGCTGGGTCGCATGGGTATCTTTGCCCTTGGGATCATGCCGTATATTTCGGCCTCGATTATCGTTCAGTTGATGACGTCGATGGTGCCCGCGCTTGAGCAACTCAAGAAAGAAGGCGCACAGGGTCAACGCAAGATTAACCAATACACGCGCTATGGTACGGTGGCGCTTGCCACGGTGCAGGCTTACGGGCTTGCCGTGTCGTTGGAATCCGGCGATTTGGTGACCGAAGCGGGCTTTTACTTCCGCATGTCATGCCTTGTGACCCTTGTGGGTGGTACGATGTTCCTGATGTGGCTGGGTGAACAGATCACCGCACGCGGCATCGGCAACGGCATTTCCCTGATTATTTTCGTGGGCATCATCGCCGAAGTTCCTGCTGCAATCGCTCAATTCTTTATCTCTGGTCGTTCCGGTGCCATCCCTGTTGGGGTTGTCGTTGCGGTGATCGTGATGGTGATTGCGACCATTGCCTTTGTTGTCTTTATGGAAAGGGCGCTGCGAAAACTGCATATCCAGTACCCGCGTCGTCAAGTCGGCATGAAGGTCTATGATGGCGGTTCATCGCACTTGCCGATCAAAGTTAACCCGGCCGGTGTTATCCCTGCGATCTTTGCGTCCAGCCTGTTGTTGCTGCCGGTGACGATCAGCACGTTCTCTGGTGGATCAACCAGCCCTGTTATGTCGTGGTTGCTGGCCAACTTTGGCCCCGGCCAACCGCTGTACTTGCTGTTCTTTGTCGCGATGATCGTGTTTTTTGCGTACTTCTATACGTTCAACGTGTCGTTCAAACCGGATGAAGTCGCCGAGAATCTGAAAAACCAGAACGGTTTTGTTCCAGGTATCCGCCCCGGTAAAAAGACGGCCGAGTATCTGGAATATGTTGTGAACCGCGTTTTGGTTCTTGGTTCCATGTATCTCGCCGCTGTTTGTGTTCTGCCAGAAATTCTACGTGGTCAGTTCGCGATTCCGTTTTACTTTGGTGGCACGTCGGTTTTGATTGTTGTTTCGGTGACGATGGATACTATTCAACAAGTCCAAAGCCATCTGTTGGCCCAGCAATACGAAGGTCTGATTGAAAAATCGAACCTGCGGGGCAAAGGCAAAACACGTAAGAAACGGAGCCCAGCTCGTAAATGAATATTATCCTTCTCGGGCCACCAGGCGCTGGCAAAGGGACGCAAGCGCGTCATTTGGTTGAAACACGTGGCATGGTGCAACTTAGCACCGGCGATATGTTACGCGCAGCCAAGGACAGTGGCACCGAGATGGGTAAGGTCGTGGCCGACGTGATGGCCCGCGGCGCATTGGTGACCGACGAGATCGTGATTGGTTTGATCCAAGAACAACTGAACACGGTCAAAGCCTCTGGATTTATTTTTGACGGATTTCCACGTACATTGGCACAGGCCGATGCGTTAACAGATCTATTGGCGTCCGAGGGCGAAAGCCTTGATGCCGTGATCGTAATGGAAGTGGATGACGAGGCACTGGTTGCCCGCATCACGGCCCGATCAACCTGTGGCGCATGCGGTGAAGTGTTCAACGACAACACCAAACCAGAACCTGCCGATGGCAAATGTTCGAACTGCGGCGCGTCAGATTTCAAACGCCGCGCTGACGACAATGAGGAAAGCCTGAAAACGCGCCTCATGGAATATTACAAAAAGACATCACCGCTGATTGGCTACTACTACGCCAAGGAAATGCTGACACGCATCGACGGCTTGGGTGATATCGAAACTGTGCGCGCTGACATCGCCAAGGTCATGGATTGAAACTGATCAGGGGTGCTGCGATGTTTCGCGGTGCCTGATGTTTTTCCAATTTCGACGCTGAACATTGGCGTCTTTTGACGGTTGGAAACGGCGCTTACGGGTGGGCAATCCAGTCACGTAAATGCCACCCTTGACGCCTTACTCAAAAGCCAATACTCAGCGCTATCTCTAACGAGAATCAAATATGTATGTGCGGTCGCACCGTTCATACACGATCACCTGATCAGCTGCGGCCCGAATGCTTAATTGCCTCGGGCTTACGTTGTGAAAAAAGGGCCCGGAACTACGGGCTCGCAACGAAAAGGAATTGCACACGTGGCACGTATTGCCGGCGTAAACATCCCGACTGCAAAGCGGGTTCCAATCGCCCTCACATATATCACCGGTATCGGCACAACTTCAGCGCAAGCGATTTGCGAAGCAGTTGGCATTGACGCGACACGTCGCGTTAACGAATTGTCCGACGCCGAAGTTCTCAAAGTTCGCGAGCACATCGACGAAAACTTCACCGTTGAAGGTGACCTTCGTCGTGACACGCAGATGAACATCAAACGCCTGATGGATTTGGGTTGCTACCGTGGCTTGCGTCACCGTCGTAACTTGCCTGTCCGTGGTCAGCGCACGCACACTAACGCTCGTACTCGCAAAGGTCCCGCTAAGGCCATTGCTGGTAAGAAGAAATAAGGGAGGCTCTGATCGATGGCACGCGAAAAAGTACGCGCAAAGAAAAAAGAGCGTAAGAACATCGCCGCTGGTGTGGCGCATGTGAACTCTTCTTTCAACAACACAAAAATCTTGATCTCAGACGTTCAAGGCAACGCAATTGCATGGTCTTCGGCCGGCACGATGGGCTTCAAAGGCTCACGTAAATCTACGCCTTATGCGGCGCAGATGGCTGCTGAAGATGCGGGCAAAAAAGCACAAGACCACGGCGTGAAAACGCTCGAAGTCGAAGTGCAAGGTCCAGGTTCTGGCCGTGAAAGCGCATTGCGCGCTTTGGCCGCTGTTGGGTTCAACATCACATCGATCCGTGACGTGACACCAATGGCGCACAACGGTTGCCGCCCACCAAAGCGTCGCCGCGTCTAAATACTATTACTTCGGTTGGGGCCGCGTGATTTCGCACGGCCCCATTCCGCATTTTTTGAAACCTCGGGCGCTTTAGCTCTTAGGACATGGGGCTGAGGCAAGAATGGAGGGACGCATGATCCACAAGAATTGGGCTGAGTTAATCAAGCCAACACAATTAGACGTTAAGCCGGGCAATGACCCAGCACGTCAAGCAACCGTTGTTGCAGAACCACTGGAACGTGGTTTTGGTTTGACAATGGGCAACGCGCTGCGTCGCGTTCTGATGTCATCGTTGCAAGGTGCCGCGATCACATCCGTACAAATCGACAACGTGCTGCACGAATTTTCGTCAGTTGCCGGTGTGCGCGAAGACGTCACTGACATCGTTTTGAACCTCAAAGGCGTATCACTGCGCATGGAAGTCGAAGGGCCAAAGCGCCTGTCGATTTCTGCAAAAGGCCCAGGCGTTGTGACTGCTGGTGACATTTCTGAATCCAACGGCATCGACGTTCTGAACCGTGACCACATCATCTGCCATCTCGACGATGGCGCTGATTTGTACATGGAGCTGACCGTCAACACGGGCAAAGGCTATGTCTCTGCTGAAAAGAACAAACCTGAAGACGCGCCAATCGGCTTGATCCCGATCGATGCGATCTATTCGCCGGTTAAGAAGGTCTCTTATGACGTTCAGCCAACGCGCGAAGGTCAGGTTCTGGACTATGATAAACTGACGATGAAAATCGAAACAGATGGTTCCATCACGCCAGACGATGCGGTCGCATTTGCGGCACGTATCTTGCAGGACCAACTGGGTATCTTCGTGAACTTTGATGAACCAGAATCTGCGTCCCGCGCGGACGAAGACGATGGTTTGGAATTCAACCCGCTGCTTCTCAAGAAAGTGGACGAGTTGGAATTGTCTGTTCGTTCGGCAAACTGCCTGAAGAACGACAACATCGTTTATATCGGCGATTTGATCCAAAAAACCGAAGCCGAAATGCTGCGCACACCGAACTTTGGCCGCAAATCTTTGAACGAGATCAAAGAAGTGTTGTCAGGCATGGGTCTGCACCTCGGCATGGACGTTGAGGACTGGCCACCGGACAACATCGAAGATCTGGCGAAAAAGTTTGAAGACGCCTTTTAAGTAATTGGGGTGGCGGGCGACACGCCCGCCTTACCCGCACGATCACAGACTGGGCATACCGCCCCAAGGAGAGTTCACGACACGCATCGTGGGCCAGACAAAGTAAAAAAGCTCGTAGAGAGCACATTAGGAGAAAAGAAATGCGTCACGCACGTGGATACCGCCGCCTGAATCGTACACATGAGCACCGCAAGGCGCTCTGGGCAAACATGGCCGGCTCGCTCATCGAACATGAGCAAATCAAAACAACATTGCCAAAAGCAAAAGAACTGCGCCCGATCATTGAAAAAATGATCACATTGGCCAAACGTGGCGATCTACACGCCCGTCGCCAAGCAGCGTCCAAGCTGAAGCAAGACCAATATGTCGCGAAATTGTTCGACATCTTGGGACCACGCTACAAAGACCGCCAAGGTGGTTATGTGCGCGTTCTAAAGGCTGGTTTCCGTTATGGCGACATGGCACCGATGGCGATCATCGAATTTGTTGATCGTGACCGTGATGCAAAAGGCGCAGGCGACAAAGCCCGCGTTGCAGCAGCAGAAGCGTCCGCAGAATAAGAATTTCGAACCATTAAGTTTGATACAAGCTCTCGCCTGATTGGCGGGGGCTTTTTTTGTGGGCACAACCATGCATAAAATCTAACCCGAACACAAAAACACCCCGAGGGCGATCGCCGCTCGGGGTGTGATTTTGTCTGAACCAGCGTTGCCGTTCGGATCGGAGCGCTGGATTTAGGCGTGTAACAGCTGATTGAATTCGATGGATTGATCAACAATTCCCAAGCGCGCTTTGATTGCGTCTGGCAACAATCGCTGCGTTGAAATCCGGGGTGTGTTCATTTCTGGAATGATGCGTTCGGCACCATACAGATCAAGGTATTCTTGATGATTGTCGAAACCAGCGCGACCTGCTGCATCGACAAACGTTTCGGTTGCGGCACCATTTGCCAGAACGACATCGTGGTGCGTGGTGCGTGGTTTCGATGTGATAAACGATGAACGCTTTGGGAATATCCGTTTCGGCAACCCAGTCAATCGAGGTTCCGTTGACCAAGGCAGACGCGTTAACCACCAGCCCGTCGATGACCATACCATGATCCACAGTGACGATCATGTCGGTGTGATTGACCATTGCCCCCGCAAGAATACGAACTGGCGCGCGTTTTGCGGTCATCCCGTGACGCGCGGTGATTGTTTGCTGCGCCAGCCAAAGCACCTTTGTTGTGCCGCCGGCCGCTGTCGTGATCACGTCGCCGATGTTTAGGGTTCCGACGCAACGTTCACCCGTAGGGGTTGCGATCATCGTGCCGGCAGCGAAACAGGTTATTGAAGACTACAATCTGACCGTTGGTTTCCGGCTTAGTATCGTCGAGGGGTTCTTTGAATGGGCCTTTTTGATCCCGATGATCCTGATTGGTTTCAACCCGTTCCAGGCCATTGTCGCCTTGGTTCTGGTCGCCCAATATCAACATTGGGTTCATACCGAACGCGTTCACAAACTGGGTTGGCTGGACGAAATATTCAACACGCCGTCGGTGCACCGTGTCCATCATGGGTCCAACCGAAAATATCTTGATAAAAACTATGGTGGCATTCTGATGATTTGGGACAAGCTGTTCGGGACGTTTGCGCGCGAAGACGAAAAGGTTGTTTATGGGCTGACGCGCAATATTCACACCAACATTCCGATCAAAATTACTTTTTGTGAATTTGGGTTAATTTGGCGTGATGTAAAACAGTGCCGGACATGGGGGGATCGTTTGCGGATTATCTTTGGCGGGCTGTCATGGCGCCCTGATTACTTTAAATCCACGCACAGCGCCGCAGCGTCTGACGAGAATTCCAAGCTCGTAAAGTAGAGGCAAATGAACACCTGATAGAGGGCCACAACTTTGCCCTCTATCACTCAACTGTCTTTAGCCGGCTACAATCTGCATTTGGCAAATCCATGCCACAAAACGTCGTAGGCGATACCTGATCCCCACGCGCCCTTGCGCACAGCCATCCTGCGTCGCATATCTTGGACTATGAAATATATTATCGCCCTCATCGCCGCGCTCGGTTGGTCCACACTCGCATTTGCCCAGCAGCAGATACCGCAAAATCAAGCGCAGATCAGCCTTAGCTTTGCCCCTTTGGTCAAACAATCAGCGCCGGCCGTTGTTAACATTTATGCCAAACGCATCACCCAAGCACGGCGAAATACGTTCATGGATGACCCGTTCTTCCAACGCTTTTTTGACGGTGGTGCACCTGCGCCGCGTGTCCAGAATTCACTTGGGTCGGGTGTGATCCTGTCTAGCAGCGGTATCGTTGTGTCGAACTATCATGTTGTTGGCATGGCGACGGATATTCGCGTGGTTTTGAACGATCGGCGCGAATACTCAGCGCGGGTTTTGCTGGGTGACAAGGACAGTGACCTCGCGATTTTGCAACTTGAAGGCGCCGACGATCTACCAAGCATTGATCTGCGATCCAGCGATGATGTTGAAGTTGGCGAATTGGTTTTGGCGATCGGCAATCCGTTCGGCGTTGGGCAAACTGTCAGCAGTGGCATTGTGTCGGGCCTTGCACGATCAGGCAGTTCCAATGGGTCAGGGCGTGGCTATTTTATTCAAACCGACGCGCCAATTAACCCCGGAAATTCCGGCGGCGCGTTGATCGATATGGCAGGGCAATTGATCGGAATTAACACGCGAATCCTAAGCCACTCAGGTGGATCAAACGGGATCGGATTTGCCATTCCTGCCGATTTGGTCGGTGCGTTTGTGGCCCAAGCAGAGGCCGGAAATCAGACATTCCAACGCCCATGGGCAGGAATGAGCGGACAGCCCGTCGACGCAGATATGGCCGAGACATTTGGCCTGGATCGTTCCGGCGGCATCGTTATTTCAGGCCTTCATCCTGTTAGCCCGTTTGTCGAAGCAGGTTTTCTAGCAGGCGACGTCATCATAGCAGTTGATGGCCAAGCGGTGAACACGCCATCAGAAATGGTGTTCAGAATGAGCGTGGCCGGCTTAGGCAACACATCCAAAGTGACGCGTGTGCGCGATGGGCAAACCACAGACATTGATGTCGAACTGCTCGCAGCACCAGATGAACCGTCACGCGATGCAATCGTTTTGGGCGAACGTTCCATTTTGCCGGGCCTGCAATTGGCGCGGATCAACCCTGCTGTGATCAGTGAAATGAACCTACAGCTGGCGGCGTCCGGCGTGGTCGTGACGTTCAACGGGCCGTACGGCGCGGCGGCTGGTTTGGAAACGGGTGACGTTATCGAAACCGTGCGCGGCAAGGCGGTTCAGACGCCGCTGGACGTTCAAAAAACCCTCGCTGATGGGGCGCGCGGTGTTTCAATGCGGGTGCTGCGCGGCGAACAACGCGTGCAACTTCGGTTCCGCCTCTGATGGCCGATTTATTCGGGGATCAGCCGGTTGCAGACATGCCGCGCCCTTTGGCGGATCGGTTGCGCCCACAATCGTTGGCCGAGGTTATTGGCCAAACCCAAGTGTTGGGGCCTGATGCGCCATTGACGGTGATGCTGGGTGCAGGCGCGCTGACATCGTTGATTTTCTGGGGGCCCCCGGGCGTTGGAAAAACCACAATCGCGCGGTTGCTGGCAAATGAAACCGATCTGCATTTTGTCCAGATTTCTGCGATCTTTACTGGCGTGCCAGACCTAAGAAAAGTATTTGAGGGCGCGCGTATTCGTCGCCAAAACGGGCAGGGGACGTTGCTGTTTGTTGACGAAATCCACCGTTTTAACAAAGCGCAGCAAGACGGTTTCCTGCCGCACATGGAAGACGGTACAATCTTGTTGGTTGGGGCGACCACCGAAAATCCGTCGTTTGAATTGAACGCCGCTGTCCTGTCGCGCAGTCAGGTTCTGGTGCTTGAGCGCCTAGATCTGGCGGACATGGAACGCCTTGCGCAGCGCGCGGAAAAGGAACTGGATCGTGCCTTGCCACTTGATGGGCCTGCGCGCGAAACCTTGCTTGAGATGGCGGATGGTGACGGGCGCGCACTGTTGAATTTGATCGAACAGGTCGCGGCATGGACGGTTGAGGGCAAGCTGAACAAAGACGCGGTTGCCACCCGTTTAATGCGCCGCGCCGCGCAATACGACAAAGGTGGCGATGCGCATTACAACCTGATTAGTGCCTTGCATAAATCGGTGCGTGGGTCCGATCCTGATGCGGCGCTCTATTGGTTCGCGCGCATGCTTGAAGGCGGCGAAGACCCGCGTTTTTTGGCCCGTCGCATTACCCGAATGGCGGTTGAAGACATCGGGCTGGCTGACCCCAATGCCCAAGCCGTTTGCCTGCAGTCGTGGGAAACCTACGAACGGTTGGGCAGCCCCGAGGGGGAACTTGCTTTGGCGCAAGCCGTTACCTACCTCGCGCTCGCGCCCAAATCGAACGCGACCTATGTGGCGTACAAAGCGGCGCGAAATGCGGCCAAACAAACCGGATCAGAACCACCGCCCAAACACATCCTGAACGGCGCAACGTCGCTGATGAAAGACCAAGGGTACGGCGCGGGCTATGCCTATGATCATGATGCCGAAGACGGGTTTTCGGGTCAGAATTATTTCCCCGACGGGATGAAACGCCCGGTGCTTTATGTTCCTGTTGAACGTGGTCACGAGCGCGAGTTGAAAAAACGTCTCGATTACTTTGCAAAACTGCGGGCACGACGGGGCGAATAGCGCGCTAAACTTGACTCTGGCCGCGGACTGCGCGATGCGGACGACTATGTTTTCAACCTTGTCTCTTGTTGCCCTAGGTGGGGCCATCGGCGCGTCAATGCGTTACCTGTTTGGGGTCGGCGTGATGCGTTTGACAGGCCCGTCCGAGTTTCCGTTGGCCATTTTGTCGGTCAACGTGATCGGCTCGTTCTTGATGGGCATGTTTGTCGTGGCCGCAGCGCACCGTGGGCTGACGCATTTCAGCCCGTTTGTGATGACGGGACTGCTTGGTGGTTTCACAACATTTTCGGCCTTTTCGCTGGAAACTGTTAATCTGATGGAACGAGGACATATCGGCGCGGCGAGCCTGTATGTGGCCTTGTCCGTCGGCCTTTCAATTGTTGGCCTGATGATAGGCCTAGCTGTCGCCCGAGGAATTTTCGCATGAGCCGTGTTCAAACCGTTGTCGTAGGAAAAGACGAAGGCGACCAACGCCTTGATCGTTGGTTCAAACGCCGTTTCCCCCATATTCCGCAGGGTCGCGTCGACAAGATGTGCCGCAAGGGTGATTTGCGCGTTGATGGTGGCCGCGTAAAAGGGTCGACCCGCATCGAAGTCGGCATGCAAATTCGCATTCCGCCGCTGCCGGATCATGCTGCCCCAGAACCAGATCACAAACGTCGCGTGTCTGCTGCTGATACCAAATTGATGCTGGATTGTGTGATCTACAAAGACGATCACGTCATTGCCATCAACAAACCTGCGGGCCTGCCGACCCAAGGTGGATCTGGTCATACTCGTCACGTTGATGGGCTGTGCGAGGCGTTGCAATTTGACTACGAAGAAAAGCCGCGCCTTGTGCACCGCTTGGACAAAGACACATCCGGTGTTTTGCTGTTGGCCCGCACACGGGTTGCCGCACGCGCGCTAACCGAAGCGATGCGTCACCGCGAAACGCGCAAGATTTACTGGGCGCTGGTCGCAGGTGTGCCGACGCCGTACCTTGGTGAAATCCGGTTTGGATTGGTCAAGGCCGCAGGACGTGGCAAGGGCGGCGAAGGCGAAAAAATGATCGCTGTGCATCCGCGTGACGTCGAAAGCACCGAGGGCGCAAAACGCGCGCAAACCTTGTATGCAACGCTGTACCGCGTGGCGTCTCGTGCTGCTTGGATCGCGATGGAACCAATCACCGGGCGGACGCACCAGTTGCGCGCGCACATGGCTGAAATCGGGCATCCGATCATTGGCGATGGCAAATACGGTGGCTCTGGTCAGGAAAACATGGGCGACGGTTGGGGCGCGCAATTGGGCGGTACGATTTCGAAAAAACTGCACCTGCACGCACGTATGATGCGGTTCCAGCATCCTGAAACCAAAAAAGTCATCACAGTGACGGCCGAATTGCCAGAACACATGGCGCACAGCTGGGATACCTTTGGTTGGACCGAAGATCTGGCTGCAGAAGATCCGTTCGAGTCGCTTTGATGGCTGCGGATGTGCGGCTGGTCATTTTCGATGTCGACGGCACGTTGGTGGACAGTCAGGGCGATATTGTTTCGGCGATGACCGCGGCCTTTGCGGTTGCGGAACAAACATTGCCAGACCGCGCCACGATCCTTGGCGGGGTCGGATTGTCGTTGGATGTTTTGATGCCCATGCTGGCCCCTGATGCAGACAGCGACACGCATGCGCTGTTGGTTCAGGCCTACAAAGACAGTTACATGGCCGCGCGCAAACAGGCGGGCGCTGTGGTGTCGTCGCCGTTGTATCCCGGTGCGCGCGCCTGTCTTGAGGCGCTAAGTGCCCAGTCAAATATCGTGTTGGGCGTCGCCACCGGCAAATCCAAACGCGGTCTGGATAAACTGCTCGAAGGGCACGGATTCGAAAACATGTTCGTGACCCAACAAGTCGCTGATTTTCATCCGTCCAAACCGCATCCATCAATGTTGTTGACCGCAATGACCGAAGCTGGCGTTGATGCGCGCAATGCTGTGATGATTGGTGACACCAGTTTTGACATGGACATGGCGCGATCTGCGGGCATGCGCAGCGTTGGTGTGGCGTGGGGCTATCATACGCGGGACCGTTTGGTGCAGGCCACGCGCATTGCCGACAGTTTTGATCAACTGCCAAACATTCTGAACGATTTATGGGACACACAGCCATGAGCGATTGGGCGTTAAAACGGTTCTGGAAAGAAGCAAAAGGCATTGCGACAGATGATGGTTTTGCTGTTCAATTGGATGGCCGATCGGTGAAAACACCTGCCAAATCTGCGCTGGTTGTTCCGACCCAATCGCTGGCAGATGAAATTGCCGCAGAATGGGACGCGCAGACCGAAAAAGTTAACCCGAACACCATGCCGTTTACCCGTTCTGCCAATGCCGCCATCGACAAGGTGGCGACGCAGCACAAAGAGGTCGCGGATCTGTTGTCTGAATACGGTGACAGCGATTTGCTGTGCTACCGCGCGGATACCCCCGTTGAACTCGTCGCGCGCCAGTCGGCTGAATGGGACCCGATGCTGGAGTGGGCCGCAACCGATCTGGGCGTTAAGTTAGTGCCGCGCATCGGCATTGTTCACGTGCCTCAAGATGCCGCAATGCTGGCCGTTTTGCGGGCCAAAACCCACGCGATGACAGCCTTTGAATTGGCCGCGTTCCACGATCTTGTGTCGCTCAGCGGGTCATTGATTCTGGGTTTTGCCGGAACAACAGACAAATTCCCCGCAACCCAATTGTGGGATACCTCGCGATTGGACGATATTTGGCAAGAAGAACAGTGGGGGCCAGATGACGAGGCTCAGGCACTTTCAGAGGTCAAAAAGAGTGCATTTTTGCATGCAAAGCGGTTTTTTGATGCATGTCGGCAAGCTTGACGCGGGGGAAGCCGCGCTGATCTGGGGCTGAGGTTTAAGAGGCTGCCCGATTTCGTGCTCTGACCCTTGACGTGGGCGTTTGAATCCTAACACTATATGCGACGCTTATCCGGTAACAGCTGGATGGGTATCGCTTACGGTGTAAAATACACCGACGAACCACCCAAACTGTGGTGGAAAATCAGGAAGAGGTAAAAATGAAAAAATCTGTAATCTTTAGCGCGTTGACCGTTGCTGGCCTTGCTGCTGGCGCTGCAGCTGCCGGCACTATGGACGACGTAAAAGCACGCGGTAAATTGAACTGTGGCGTTACAACTGGTCTGGTTGGCTTTGCTGCACCAGATGCGAACGGCGAATGGAAAGGCTTTGACGTTGCTGTATGTCGCGCCGTAGCCGCCGCTGTATTGGGTGACGGCAACGCCGTTGAATTCGTTCCAACAACAGGCAAAACACGCTTTACTGCGCTGGCGTCTGGCGAAATCGACATGCTGGCACGTAACACAACATGGACATTCTCACGCGATGTGGACCTGAAGTTCACTTTCGTTGGCGTAAACTACTATGATGGCCAAGGCTTCATGGTTCCAAAAGCTCTGGGCGTTTCTTCTGCCAAAGATCTTGATGGCGCAACAGTTTGCATCCAAACCGGCACAACAACAGAGCTGAACTTGGCGGACTTCTTCCGTTCAAACGGCATCTCTTATGAGCCAGTGCCAATCGAAACAAACGCTGAAGGTTCACAACAGTACCTTGCCGGCGCTTGCGACGTTTACACAACTGACGCATCCGGCTTGGCCGCGACACGTGCAACATTCGAAGCACCTGGCGACCACGTTTTGCTGCCAGAAATCGTTTCCAAAGAGCCACTCGGCCCGCTTGTTCGCCACGGCGACAACAACTGGGGCGACGTTGTTCGCTGGACTTTGAACGCGTTGATCACAGCTGAAGAGCTGGGCGTCACATCTGCCAACCTTGCAGAAATGACAGCTGGCACAAACAACCCAGAAATCAACCGTCTGTTGGGTACCGAAGGTACGCTGGGCGAGATGCTGGGTCTGAACGCTGACTGGGCAATGAAAGCCATTGCAGTGTCCGGCAACTACGGTGAAATCTTTGAAAAGAACATCGGCGAAGCCACACCAATCGGTCTGGCCCGTGGCCTGAACGCTCAGTGGACAGACGGCGGCCTGATGTACAGCCCACCGTTCCGCTAAACACTTTAGTCAAAGGGCGCGAGGATCACCTCGCGCCCTTTGCACTTTGGCAGTCTGAAAAGACGTCGATCTTCTAAATCACGACCTACTAAATCTCCGGCCATTGGCGCACAGACGCCGCATTAAGCTTTGGTTCGGAACACGGGGAACAATTCCATGACAATTATGACCGACCCTCCAAAGGGTTCGTTCCGGCTATCTATGCTGTTGAATGACACCCGCTACCGGTCGCTTACTTTGCAAGCGATCGCCGCGTTCTTGCTCGCTTTGATGATATTTTATCTTGCCAACAACGTGGTTACCAACCTTGCGCGGTTGGGCCTGAACATCAGTTTCGATTTTCTCGGCGCACCTGCGGGATACGACATTAACCAACGCTTGATCGAATACACCAGTCAATCGTCCAACTTTCGCGCAGCCCTCGTAGGTATCTTGAATACGCTACTTGTTGCGGTTCTGGCTTGCGCTATGGCGACCATCTTTGGTGTTGTGGCGGGTGTCTTGCGCCTGTCGAACAACTGGCTGGTCAGCAAATTGATGGCCGTCTACGTCGAGATATTTCGCAATATTCCAGTCCTGATCTGGATCCTGATTATCTACGGGATCATGACCGTTGTGTTGCCTGCGCCGAATTCGTTCCGTGGTGACGATGCGACGTCGACGATGTTCTTGGGCATTTCCGCCTTTACCAATCGCGGCGTTTATCTGCCGGGGCCGGAATTCTCGCGGATCTTTGGGGACACTGGCATTTTGTCAGCGGGCATCGGTTGGCTGGTCGCAATCGCGATTTTGATCGGCTCCTACTTTGGGGCACGAACAGTCACCAAACGCGCCACGCGCATCCAAGAAGCCACAGGCGTTCGTCCTGCGACAACTTTGGTGAACTTGGCCATCTGGTTCGTTCCGCTGATTGTCTTCTTTATCATCACAGGCCTTGGCTTTGAAATTCCTGAACTCAAGGGTTTCAACTTTAAGGGCGGGATCAAAATTGGCGCCCCGCTGATTGCGATCTGGTTCGCGCTGTCCATCTACACCGGTGCCTTTATCGCAGAAAACGTGCGTGCGGGCATTCAGGCTGTGTCCAAAGGACAAACCGAAGCTGCGGGTGCCTTGGGCATTCGTCCCGGCCGCATCATGAGCCTTGTTGTTCTGCCACAAGCCTTGCGGGTCATCATCCCACCGTTGATTTCGAACTATCTGAACATCACCAAAAACTCGTCACTGGCGATTTTGGTGGGCTATGCGGATGTCACGGCGACCTTGGGCGGCATCACGTTGAACCAAACAGGGCGCGCGATTGAATGTATCGTTTTGCTTATGTTGTTCTATTTGATCATCTCGCTGACGATCTCTGGCGTGGTCAACGTTTATAACAATTCCATCAAACTGAAGGAGCGCTAGAACATGTCTGATACACATGCACATGCAAATTCTGTCGCTTTTGTACGAACAGAAACAGTTCCACAAGCAGCCCCGCCATCCAACGCGGCGGGTCCAGCAAAATGGATCAAAGACAATTTGTTTGCCGGTGTCGGCAATTCAATCCTGACCATTCTTGCGTTCTTGGTCATTTATTTGATCCTGGCAAAAACGATGCCTTGGCTGTTGAACGGAATTTGGGATGCGCCGTCGCTTGCGGCCTGTCGCGAAATCCTGAACGGGGCGACGGGTGGTTGTTTTGCTGTTCTTACCGAACGTTGGAACCAGTTGCTGTTTGGTTTCAAATACCCTTCTGAACTGTATTGGCGACCAGCCTTGGCGTTT
The DNA here is from genome assembly GCA_047626725.1 of Ascidiaceihabitans sp. Lineage (GTDB taxonomy): Bacteria > Pseudomonadota > Alphaproteobacteria > Rhodobacterales > Rhodobacteraceae > Ascidiaceihabitans. Next base: position 130,491 of record JBLHSG010000003.1, on the reverse strand, counting down.
GCGATGTTGTTCGCAGCGGCAGCACCTGTGTTGTTCTTTGATCTGCCGCGCAAGCTGTTGATCTTTACAGGCCTTTACCCGTTCATCGCGTTCTGGCTGATTTGGGGCGGACCAGTGTTCTACCCGGCCATGGCGCTGATCGGAATCATTGTTGCGTACAAAGTGTTCGCGCGCCTCGAAAAACAAAGCTTTGCTTTGGCTATGGGCGCAGGCGTTCTGGCGGCATTTGTCGTCTGGTACATCGCATCCTTTCTGGGTGATGATGGCCAAGGCGGTCGCCGTGTCGAAGCCCTGTTCGCGATCAGCCTAGAAGCTGTCCCATCCCGCGACTTGGGTGGCTTTATGTTGAACATGATGCTGGGTGTCACCTGTGTGTCCTTGTCGTTGCCTTTGGGTATTGCCTTGGCGCTTGGGCGTCAGTCATCGATGCCGCTGATCAAATACGTCTGTGTGATTTTCATTGAATTCATTCGGGGCGTTCCACTGATCACACTGCTGTTTGTGGCCAACGTTATGCTTGGTTACTTCTTCCCTCCGGGGGCAGGTGTCGATTTGTTCATTCGGGTTGTGATCATGATCACGCTGTTTTCAGCAGCCTATATCGCCGAAGTTATTCGTGGCGGTCTGGCCGCATTGCCAAAAGGGCAGTACGAAGCGGCGGATTCACTCGGGCTCGATTATGCACAAGCAACACGCCTGATCATTCTGCCACAAGCCTTGAAGATCTCAATTCCGGGCATCGTGAACGTTGCGGTGGGTCTGTTCAAAGACACGACACTGGTTTCGGTCATCTCGATGTTCGATCTGGTCGGCATGATCCGCGGACCGATTTTGGCATCTACAGACTGGAACGGCGTCTACTGGGAACTGTTCTGCTTTGCAGCGCTGCTGTTCTTCATCGTTTGCTACGGCATTTCACAATATTCGCAGTGGCTTGAACGCCGCCTCGCGACAGAACACCGATAAGGAGGCCGGAAAATGGCTGAACAAGCAAAAATGCAAGTGTCCGACGAAGTCGCGATTAGCATCCAAAACATGAACAAATGGTACGGCACATTCCATGTGCTGCGCGATATTGATCTGACCGTTCAACGCGGTGAACGCATCGTGATTTGTGGGCCTTCCGGCTCCGGCAAATCCACGCTGATCCGTTGCATCAACGCGCTGGAAGAACACCAAAAAGGTTCAATCGAAGTCGACGGCACGCTGTTGTCGTCTGACCTTAAGAACATCGACAAGATCCGGTCAGAGGTTGGCATGTGCTTTCAGCACTTCAACTTGTTCCCGCATCTGAGCATTTTGGAAAACCTGACGTTGGCACCGATCTGGGTACGTAAAACACCCAAGAAAGAAGCCGAAGAACTGGCGATGCATTACCTTGAAAAGGTGAAAATCCCGGATCAAGCGCTGAAGTTCCCCGGCCAGTTGTCTGGTGGTCAGCAACAACGTGTGGCGATTGCACGTTCGTTGTGCATGCAGCCGCGCATCATGTTGTTTGATGAACCGACATCGGCGTTGGACCCTGAGATGATCAAAGAGGTTCTCGACACCATGATCGAGCTTGCCGAAGAAGGCATGACCATGCTGTGCGTGACCCATGAGATGGGTTTTGCGCGTCAGGTGGCAAACCGCGTTATCTTTATGGATGAAGGGCAGATTGTGGAACAGAACGAACCAGAAGCGTTCTTTAACAACCCACAAAGCCCGCGTACCCAGTTGTTCCTGAGCCAGATTTTGGGTCACTAATCACGGGTGGTACGCGTAACGCGCACCTTACAAAGACTTGCAAACGGCTGGCGATAATCGCTGGCCGTTTTGCGTTTTAGCGCCCCATGAACGCCTGCATGTGAAACGCGCTTTGTGCATTTTCACGGTTGAACGATTGGCTGACAGGGCAGGCCGTGCGCACATGGCATCCCACCGTCATGCACGCATCGCCCGCAGTCGTATCAAGATACGCCTTACACGTCGGCACATCGTAAAGAGCGTTCAGCGAAAGGGCCGAAACAGGGCAGGCGTCAGCACAGGGACGATCAACGCAGAAGTCGCAGGGATTTTGCGTCGCGGTTTCTTCAACTGGCGTAGGCAGTCTGATCGCGCCACGGATCGAAATCATTAGGCCTGCAGTGTCATGCACCATCATGCCAGTCGGGCTTTGCCAAAAGCGATTTGTTTTCAGCGCCCACGCGATAAACGGAGCATAGGGCGGGCCATCAGACGGATACATCGCTGTACCCTCGTATTCGGTTGCCAGCGCCGTGATATGGCGTTTGGACCAACGATCAATGGGATCACGATCACCGTCTAAATGTTCAGGTGATCCGGCAAACGCAGCCCAAAACGTGTTGTCTGCGCCGATCAGCACAAGGCCGCCTTCATCATCGTTAAAGGCCCCCATGACAAACAGGCCAAGCGGTTTGATCTGCTCTGCAATCTGCTCAAGGATCATTTGCGCGAAAACGGCAAGGTTAACGACCAGCCCAGCTTGCTTGGGCGATCGTCTTGCCATTGCAGCCCGACATCCATGTCATCATGCCCTGCGGCTGGTTGCGCGATGTACGTGCCAAACATCTGGTCCCAGATCGACAAAGCAAATCCGTAGTTGCTGTCGTGTTCATGGCGGTGCACAGAATGGTGAACGCGGTGCATGTCTGGCGTGACCAAGACGCGGCGTACAACACGATCTACAGCGAGGGGCAGGCGGATATTGGCGTGGTTGAACATGGCGGTGCCGTTCAACATGATCTCGAACAGGATCACGGCGATGGCGGCTGGACCCAGCAGATACACGACCCCGATTTTCAGGATCATTGATAGCGCGATTTCAACGGGATGAAACCGAATGGCAGTCGTCACATCCATGTCGACATCCGCATGGTGGACACGGTGCAAGCGCCACAAAATTGGAACTTTGTGCGTTATTAAATGCTGTGCCCAGATGATAAAGTCGAGGATCAGAATGGCCAACACGACCTCAACCCACAGCGGCAACGTCAGGATATTAAACAGGCCAAGCCCACTGTTTTGGGCATCAATCGCAGCACCAACAGCTAGAAACGGCAGGAAAATCGCGAGCGCGCGCAGCATCAATGTGTTGGCGATTGTCATGCCCCAATTGGTAAACCAACGATGCTGACGCGATTGCGTGCGAACACGGCGCGGGGCAAGGGTTTCGACCAGCGCAAGTACGGTGAACAGGCCGATAAAAACGCTTAGGCGGATGAAGGTTTCATTTTCCATAAGTCAGACGTAGCGCGGCGGGTGCCCACTGCCAAGCGACAGATCAACACGGTTGCGTCAGTCGCGGATCAAACTGCCAGCACCGTGGTCTGTAAACAGCTCAAGCAGGCAGGCATTTGGCACGCGGCCATCTAGAATAACCACGGCGCGCACACCGTTTTCGATGGCATTCAGCGCAGTTTCAGTTTTCGGAATCATACCGCCCGCGATTGTTCCGTCGACGGTCAATTCGCGGATTTGGGCGGCGGTCAATTCCGTCAACACGTCGCCGTCGGAATTTTTCACGCCGGCAACATCGGTCAGCAAAAGCAAACGATCAGCGTTCAGGGCAGCAGCAATTGCGCCGGCCGCCGTGTCGCCATTGATGTTGAATGTTTCGCCATTTTCACCTGCACCAAGCGGGGCGATGACGGGAATTGTATTGGATTTAAACAGGTCGTGCAAAATAGATGGATCAATGTCTGACGGCGTCCCGACAAAACCAAGCGTAGGGTCAGTTTGCGTGCAGGTCACAAGGTTTGCGTCCTTGCCGGATAGACCAACCGCCCGCCCACCCTGCGCCCCGATGGCTTGGGCGATACGCTTGTTTACAAGGCCGCTGAGCACCATTTCGACCACTTCCATGGTCGCAGTATCTGTGACGCGTTTGCCGTTCACAAAGTCCGATTTGATATCAAGCCGCTTTAGCATCGCGTTGATCATCGGCCCGCCGCCATGAACAATCACAGGGTGCGCGCCGACTTGCTGCATCAACACAACGTCGCGTGCAAAACTGGCCATCGCCGCATCGCTGCCCATCGCATGACCGCCCAATTTGATCACTACAATTGCACCGGAATAGCGCTGCATGTAAGGCAGGGCTCGGCTTAATGTTTCGGCGGTGGCGATCCAATCGCGGTTCATGTCTTGCGTCTTCATGTTGTTCCCTGGTTTCAGGGTTGTGGGAAACGGCGCACGTCGCAGTTATTCAAGTGTGGCAATGATACTGCGCAACGTGTCGATGCCAATGCCCTTTTCAGAGCTGGTCATAACAATTTCAGGATAAGCAGCAGGGTGGGCGGCCAATTTGCTGCGCACCTGATCCAGCAGTTTGTCGTGATCGTGTTCTTTGATTTTGTCGGTTTTGGTCAGAACACACTGGAAAATTACCGCAGAACTATCAAGCAACGACATGATTTCTTCGTCCACAGGTTTGACGCCATGACGGGCATCAACCAGCACAAATGCACGGCGCAAAGTTTGACGCCCTGACAGATATTGCTTGAGCAGACGTTGCCATTTTTCGACGATCGGCAGCGGCGCATTCGCATAACCATAGCCGGGCAAATCGACCAGATAGTGGCTGTCATGCGCGGTGAAATAGTTGATCTCTTGCGTGCGACCAGGTGTATTTGACGCGCGCGCCAGCCCTTTGCGCCCGGTGACAGCATTGATCAGTGACGATTTTCCGACGTTGGAACGGCCTGCAAAACAGACCTCCATGCGGTCAGCGGGCGGCAGGAAATCCATGCCGACGACGCCTTTGACAAATTCTGTGCCATGGGCAAACAGCAGTCGGCCTTGTTCTTTGGGTATCGCGTCCGGCGCTTCAGCCAGTGGAAATTTCATTTGCATCAGAGAAGCCGCACCTTGTCGTTTGTGGCGATGGCACCGCCTTGAATAACTTCACAGCGGACTGAGAAATCTTGGTGACCAAAGCTTTTGAGCGCGGCCAATGTATCTGCATCACGAACGCCAGAATCAGGGTTCGCAGTTGTTGCTACGCACCGGTCAGTGCGTTCGCGTGGGCGCAAAATGGCGTCGCCAATCGCGATATCTTTGCCCATCCAATCGAATTCAACCCACGGGGTTTCGCTGTCAAACCAGATGTTGCCGCGCCAGCGATGGATCGATAGGTCGTGCCCGACAGCGTGTTCGACAGCGCGGTGCGACCCCATATTGCATAGGGTCACTGACGCGAAATCGCTGTCTGTATATCCACGCCCGTCAAGGCGCATGATGTGACTGGGTAAGGCGCGGTTTTGTGGAACCAACGGTGCTGTCCATTCGACAAGAGCGTCGGGCCCATCATCAGGGCGGAACGTTAAATCAGGGCGGTCGGGATGACGCAGCGTGATCGTTTCGTTTGCTTCATCCAATTCGGCCGTGATCGCCATCAAGCTTGGCGCTTTGGACACGCGACTAAAGTTTGCGCATTGCGCCCAAACGCCAGCTTGCGCCTTGGCGCTGTCGTGCGCAACTGCCCAAACGCGATCCCACGGCATCGCTTGACCCGCGATTAGCCCAACGCTGTCCAGCGCTTCGCGACCGTGCGATTTAATCGGGTGGCGCCATATGCTGGTGATTTGATCCACAATTACCCGTCCGATTTTTGCTTTTTGTTAAAGCTTTTTAGGATGTTGCCAAACACGTCTGGTTTGTAGCCCTGGCTGCGCATGATCAGGTATTGTTGTGTAAAGGTGATCGTGTTGTTGGCGATCCAGTACACAACCAGACCAGACGCAAAGCTGCCCAGCATGAACATAAAGACCCATGGCATCCACGCAAAGATCATTTGTTGCGTTGGATCTGTAGGCGCCGGGTTCAGTTTTTGTTGCAGCCACATTGATACGCCCAGGATGATCGGCAGGATGCCAATAAAGATCAGGGCCATGATGCTGCCCACCTCGGGACCGGAATTTGGCAACAGACCAAACAGGTTCAACAGCGTTGTTGGATCAGGCGCGGACAAATCCTGAAACGGACCAAACCATGGCGCATGGCGCAGTTCGATCGTCACAAAGATAACCTTGTACAACGAAAAGAAGATCGGGATTTGCATCAGAATAGGCAGACACCCAGCCGCTGGGTTAACCTTGTTCTTCTTATACAGCTCCATCATGCCTTGTTGCAGCTTTTGCTTGTCGTCACCGGCACTGGCTTTGAGCTTCTCCATCTCTGGCTGAAGTTCTTTCATTTTGGCCATCGACACGTAGGATTTATAGGCCAGCGGGAATAGCACGGCTTTGATGATCAGCGTCAGCGCGATAATCGACCAGCCCATGTTGCCAACAATTTTGTTCAACTCGTGCAGCAGCCAAAAGATCGGCTTGGTCAGGAAAAAGAACCAGCCCCAGTCGATGCTGTCGATAAATTTGGTGACGCCGCCAGCTTGATATTCGCGGATGGTTTCCCATTCTTTTGCACCGGCAAAAACGCGTAATGTGCTAGACGCCGTATCACCTGGTTCTACGGTGACTTTCGGCATGACTGCTTCGATTTGGTAGATGTCAGAACGAGGACGATATTTGGCAGTCAGACGTGTCGGCACGTCTTTGGCGGGGATCAACGTTGTCATCCAGAAGTGGTCGGTGATGCCGATCCAGCCGTTTGACACGTCGTCGATGCGCTCTGCTGGCACGCCTTCTTTGGGGTGTACTTCGAAATCAGGAATGTCGTCCCAGTTTGTTTCGCTGTATTCATCGGTCATGGTGACCAGACCTTCGTGAAGAACGAAGAAGTTCTTGAGGTCTTTGGGTTCGCCGTGGCGTGCAAGCAAGCCGTAAGGAACCATTGATGCTGCAACGCTGCCGGTGTTTTCAACAGATTGCGTGACGGTAAACATGAAATTTTCATCGATTGCGTATGTGCGGTTAAAGAGCAAACCTGCGCCATTGTCCCACTGCAAAGTCAGCGGTGTCGAAGGGGTCAAAACCGCGCCCTCAGAAATCGTCCATTCGGTTTCGGGACCGGGAACGTTTTCAGGGTCGACGCCGGTGCTGGCTGCCCAACCAAACAATGCATAGTATGGGTCTTCGCTTCCGACGGGTGACAGCAAGGTAACTGTGTCCGCGTCTTCTGCTTGGGTTTCGTTGTAGTCGTTTAGCTTTAGTTCATCGATGCGACCGCCGAGCAGAGAAATCGAACCGCTGAGGCGTGAGGTTTCGATATTGGCGCGAGGCGCATCAATTAAAGCTTGGGGCGCGGCGTTGGATTGACCTGTGGTGACGACATTGTCATCCGCACTTGGCGCGGCAGAAGGCGTGGCACCAGTTGGTTCACCAGCTGCGTCAGTCTGCGATGCCACAACCTGTTCCGGTGTGACGGGTTCATCTTGGGGAAACCATGTCATCCATGCAAAAATAACGGCCATGCTGAGCACGGTTGCAAGAATGAGGTTCTTGTTTTGATCATCCATTTGGACCGCCACCTAATACGTTTGATATCAGGTTTGGGTTCAACAGAGGTGAGGGCCAAAGGTCAAGCGGATTCGGGGATTTTCCCAATATTATGGCTGTGTTTGTTGCCTAGATCTATGTCGGATTAGCTTAGGTTGCCTGCATTATTTGCTACTGCGTTGGGTGATTTGTGGCGCGTCTTGCAGCTTTGCTTCATGGGCAGAAATCCAATCAAGCGTTTCTTGAAACGGCATCGGTTTGCCAATGCCAAACCCTTGGACGTGGTCACAGCCCAATTGTGCGAGCAGGGCGTGTTCGCCAACAGTTTCGACACCTTCGGCCAAAGTTTCCAAATTCATCCGTTCTGCCATTGTCAGAATGGCGCTAATCATTCGCTGTTGTTCCGGGTCACGATCAGCTTTCATTACGAAAGAACGATCAATCTTAATGCGATTCACCGCAAACCTGCGGATGGACGAGATCGAGGCATGCCCTGTTCCAAAGTCATCCAGGTCCATTCGGCATCCCAAAGCCACAAGCCCATTGATGTTTTTGGTAACCTGATCGTCTGGCGCACCAGCAATTACGGTTTCTAAGATTTCGACGGATAGACGATCAGGGGTTAAATTGAATCGGTCCAATTCCCACTTCACCTTTTCGATCAAGCGGGGATTGTTCAATTCGACCGCGCTAAAGTTCACACCGACTTGTGGGACATGCACGCCAGCGGAATCCCATGCTTTGATAGCAGTAAACGTGTGGTACATCATCAATTCTACCAGCCGTTCCATGCGGCCTGCCTGATCAATGGCGGGCAGGAATTCGGCAGGGGAAATCATTCCGCGTTCTGGGTGGTTCCAACGCGCTAGTGCTTCGAACCCTGTAACCTTACCGGTGTCGGTTGAAATTTGGGGCTGAAACCAAGGTATGATTTGACCAGATTCGAGGGCTTGTGTGACTTCTTCGCGCAATTCAGCGCGGCTTTGTGTGATGCGGCGCATTTCGTCCGTGTAGGCACGAATCGCAGATGGGCCACGTTTTTGGGCGGCGCGCAGCGCTGTTGCTGCGGCTTGCGACCATGCTGGACCTGATGATCCGGGCGCGCGCGAACTTAGGCAAAACCCGACCGATGCTGAGACATACAAAGACAGTCCATCGACAGAAATGGGCTCTTCGATCACTGATTGCATGCGACCTGCCAGTTGAATGCAAACCTCTAGATCGGTGTGTCGTTCGGCCCCGATACAAACTGCAAATCTACAATCGCCCAAGCGCGCAACGTTGTCATAATCGCGCATGGCAGCCACAATTCGGTCGCCGGTACGTTGGATGACCACATCGCCTGCGGCCTCGCCGTGGCGTTCAACCAGTTCGGGATAATCCTCAAGTTCGATATGAAACACTGCTGAAGTTCGCGTTTTATCAATTGTTTTTTCACGCACGTGTTCAACGAGCTCGTCAAATCCATCTCGTTGCAAAAGTCCCGTAAAACTATCGCGCGGTAAAAATGCACGATTGTTCCCAAGGGAGAACCCACCCAGTACCAAATACAGCGCCGGAGCTGCGATCGCGACGCCCAAAAGGGCCGCTTCGCCGCCAAGCCAATATGCCGCTAAAACCACAGCTGGTAGAAACGCGAGCGCCTGCGGGCCAACCAAAGCCACGCAAATTCGTTCGCGTAAACGCAACCACGTTCGGATCGGACTATAGTGCATGATCAGTTCCCAATTAGGCATCAGCCAGTTGCAAATGCATGCTCACAGCTAAGCCAGCCGTGTAATCGCCGCGTTAACGCAGCTTGGGAATGTCATCAGATTTTGTATCAAATTTATCTAAATTACGAGTCAAACCCGCAAAATCAAACAGGTCGTGGTCTAATAAATGCGAAGGACGAGCATTGTTTAAGGCGCGGAAAATGGTTTGGCGGCGGCCCGGTGAATTCGCCTCCCAACCGTCTAGAATTTGTTTTACCTGTTGGCGTTGCAGCCCATCTTGGGACCCGCATAGGTCGCAGGGAATAATCGGGTAATTCAATGCGTTGGCGAATTTCTGACAATCGATTTCGGACACATGTGCCAAGGGGCGATAGACAAACAAATCGCCCTCTTCGTTCAGTAGTTTCGGCGGCATTGTCGCCAACCGTCCGCCGTGAAACAGGTTCATAAAAAACGTTTCAAGGATATCATCGCGGTGGTGGCCCAAGACGACGGCGCTACAGCCTTCTTCGCGTGCGATGCGGTACAAATTACCCCGCCGAAGCCGCGAACACAGAGCGCAAAATGTGCGTCCTTCGGGTATTTTATCCATTACGATTGAATAGGTGTCTTTGTATTCGATGCGGTGTGGAACGCCCATTCGTTCCAGAAATTCAGGCAGCACTGTCGCAGGAAACCCCGGCTGACCCTGATCCAGATTGCAGGCCAAAATATCGACGGGCAACAGACCGCGCCATTTAAGCTCGTGAAGCACTGCCAACAGCGTGTAACTGTCCTTGCCGCCCGACAAACACACCAGCCAACGCGCGTTCTTTTCGATCATGCCGTATTGTTCGATAACATCTTGGGTCAGGCGCACGATGCGTTTGCGTAACTTCTTGAATTCAATGGTTTTAGGCGCGCCTTCAAACAGTGGATGAATGTCTTTGGAGTGATCAAGCATCGTCGTTCCTTTGGGCCGCAAGTTCGGTTTTTGTATATTAGGTTGGCACGCATTGCAGCGATACCAAGACACGACAGTATGCCTGTGTTGAACCGGCATAACCTTAGAAACGCAGTAAAATCAGTCGCGTTTTTCGGGGACCGGATCATAGCCATCGCCGCCCCAAGGGTGGCAGCGGCAGATGCGGTGTGCGGCCAGATAGCTGCCCTTGATCCCGCCGTGTTGTTGCAATGCGTCAAGCGCGTAGGCGCTGCAGGTCGGTTGATAGCGGCAGTTAAATCCAACCCACGGGCTAAACAGCAAACGATAGGTGCGCACGGGCAGGGATAGGGTGAACGCCAGCGGGGTCATCGTCTTGCGCCTTTGGCCAGCGCCGTTCGCAGATCGTTCTGCAAAGTGGTTATAGGGATCGTCGCGGTCGTATCCCGTCTGCCGATCAAGACATAATCGATGCCGGGCTTGCCCTCTATGGGCAGCACCATGCGGGCGATTTCACGCAAACGGCGTTTTGCGCGATTGCGTGCAACGGCGTTGCCGACTTTTTTAGAACAGGTGAATCCGACGCGCATGGGGGCATCGTCCCCGCGTTTGCGAATTTGTAAAACGAATCCCGGCATCGCGACGCGTGGTGCGCGCGAGGCTTGCAAAAATTCGGACCGATTCTGCAGAACGGCAATGCCGCGATTGCCCAATCCAAAGTAACGGTCATCTTGATCGCACAAATGCGACGACCCCGCCGAAGGCGAACCCTCGGCAGTTGGTGAACTGCTATTGGGAACCTTCGGCGGGGTCATGTCAGGTAAACCTGTTTAGTAGTCAAAAGTGGGCGCTGGTATTACGCGCTCAATTCCGAACGGCCCTTAGCACGACGTGCGTTCAGGATTTTACGGCCGGCTTTTGTTGCCATGCGCGCGCGGAAACCGTGGCGCCGTTTGCGCACAAGGTTAGAAGGTTGAAAGGTGCGTTTCATCGCTCCGTCTCCATATTGGCCACTTGAAACGAGGAATCGCTTACAAGGGGTGTCTATTCGATGCCTGTCTTTAGGGGGGTCGTCTGGCCAAGTCAAACCCTAGCGGCGGCTAATTGGGTGGTTTTGCAACAAATATCACACTGTGACCCGTCAGATGTTTCATTTCCCCGAAATTAAGGAAGATTCATCACGAAATCGGCAGTCCTCATCAATCGGCTGTGAACGGGTTTGGTTCATGGTGGCGCAGACCCCCACCTTAAGTCCATTGAAGCGGCAGGCAAAAGAGGCAACAGTAATGAGCGATATGACCAATTCCGAAAATAAACCATCAAAATCAGGCTTTATGCGGCATTTGCCGCTGATGGTGATCCTAGTGGTGGCTGGATTGGGTGCGTTTTTCCTGCGCGACTACCTTAGCTTTGACACCCTGCGCGATAACCGCGAGGCGTTGATTGCCTTTCGCGACGACAATTATCTGCTGACGGTCCTTCTGTTCCTTGTCGCCTATATTTTGATTGTCGGATTTTCATTGCCCGGTGGCACGATTGCGACGCTGACAGGCGGGTTTCTGTTTGGCACGGTGTTTGGCGTTTTGTTCAATGTCACAGGCGCGACGATCGGTGCTGCGGTTATCTTTTTGGCGGCCCGTCACGGGTTTGGCGAAACCTTGGGGGCCAAAATGGATGGGTCCAAGGGGGCGATCAAAAAGATCAAAGACGGCATTGATGAAAACCAGTGGTCGATGCTGTTCATCATTCGCCTTGTGCCGATCGTGCCGTTTTTCGTGGCCAACCTTATTCCGGCGTTCATGCAGGTGCCGCTGTACCGCTTTGTGATCTCGACGTTTGTGGGAATCATCCCTGCCTCTATCGTGTTTACGTCGATTGGATCGGGATTGGGCGCTGTGTTTGCCGCGGGTGAAACCCCAAATTTGGGCATTATATTTGAACCACACATTCTGTTGCCGATCCTAGGTTTGGCCATTTTGTCGCTGGTTCCCGTCATTCTAAAGGCCGTGACTGGCAAGAAAGGTCTATAAATATGAAGACGATCAAAACAGATGTTCTGGTAATCGGGGCAGGATCTGGCGGGTTGTCCGTGGCAGCGGGTGCCTCGCAAATGGGGGCGTCTGTAACGTTGCTTGAGGGTCACAAAATGGGCGGTGATTGCCTGAACTTTGGCTGCATCCCGTCCAAGGCGTTGATCGCCAGTGGCAAGGCCGCCTACGCAATGACCCACGCGTCTGATTATGGTGTCGCCAATGCGGTGCCGCAGGTCGACTACGCGGCAGCCAAAGACCACGTGGCTGACGTGATCGCCACAATCGCACCCGTCGACAGCCAGGAACGGTTCGAGGGCTTTGGCGTCAATGTCATCCGTGAATTCGGCACATTTGTATCCGCCACTGAGGTCAAGGCAGGCGACACCCTGATCAAGGCGCGCCGCGTTGTGATTGCCACAGGTTCATCACCTTTGGTGCCGCCGATTCCCGGACTAGAAAATGTTCCTTACGAGACAAACGAAACCCTATTCGATTTGCGCGATCGCCCCGATCACTTGTTGATTATCGGCGGTGGGCCTATCGGTATGGAAATGGCGCAGGCGCACATCCGGCTTGGTTCTAAGGTGACAGTGATCGAAGGGGCTAAGGCGCTGGGCAAGGATGATCCTGAACTGGCGAAAGTCGTTCTTGATACTTTAAAAGACGAAGGCATCGAAATCGCCGAAGACGCGCTGGCTGATGAAATTCGCGGCAAAGCAGGCGCAATCGAGGTCGAAACAAAAGACGGCCGTATCTTTAAGGGATCGCACCTGTTGATGGCCGTTGGGCGCAAATCCAACACCGACACATTGAATCTTGAGGCCGCAGGGATCGAGACCACGCGCACTGGCATCAAAGTCGACGCAAGCATGCGCACGACCAACCGCAAGGTCTATGCCATTGGCGATGTCGCGGGCGGTCTGCAATTCACCCACGTGGCGGGGTATCATGCAGGCGTCATCATTCGATCGATGTTGTTTGGCCTGCCGTCAAAAGCAAAAACCAGCCATATTCCATGGGCCACCTACACCGACCCTGAATTGTCGCAGGTCGGTATGACCGAAGCACAAGCGCGCAAGGAACACGGCGACAAGCTCGAGGTGATCCGGTTTGATTATTCGCACAATGACCGCGCAATTGCCGAACGCAAAACCAAAGGGTTCATCAAACTTATGGTCGTAAAAGGCCGCCCCGTTGGCGCATCAATTGTCGGATATCAGGCCGGTGAGTTGATCAATCTGTGGGCACTGGCGCTGGCCAACAACATGAAGATGTCGCAGATCGCGGCCATGGTTGCGCCGTATCCGACAATTGGCGAGGTGAACAAACGCGCGGCAGGTGCCTATTACACGCCGCGTTTGTTTGATAATCCTTGGGTGAAACGCATCGTTGGTTTTGTCCAACGGTTCATTCCGTAACGTCTGGGGTTTCATGTGAATTCGCTCTCTGGTCGATTTTTGATCCTGACCACCATCTTTGTGATGTTGGCCGAGATATTGATTTTTGTGCCGTCCATCGCCCGGTTCCGCGAGGACTATTTGCTAGACCATCTGGAACGCGCGCAGATCGCGTCGTTGGCATTGCTGGCCGATGATATGCTGGAACCCAAACTAGAGGCGGAGTTGCTGGAAAACGCCGGCGTGTTCAACGTGGTGCTGCGCCGTGACGAGGTGCGCCAGTTGATGCTGTCGACACCAATGCCGATGCCGATTTCGCAGACTTACGATTTGCGTGATGGCACCGCCCTTGTTCTGATCCGTGATGCGATGCTGCGCCTTGGTCATCCCGAAAACGAAGTGATCCGCGTGATCGGTGCGCCGCTGCGCGAAGCAGGTCTGCTGATTGAAGTCACGATGGAAGCCGGCCCCATGCGCGCGGCGATGATCGACTATGGTGTGCGGATTTTGATCCTGTCTGCCGTGATCTCGATCTTTACGGCGTTCCTGTTGTTTTTGGCGGTGCGTGCGACGCTGGTGAAACCCATTCGTGGCGTTGTTTGGGCCATGCAAAATTACGCCGCCGCGCCCGAAGACGCCCGTCGCATCATTTCGCCAAAAGCTGGCGTGACCGAACTGCGCGAGGCCGAAGACGCGCTGAAATTCATGCAGACCGAACTGACGACCGCGCTACGTCAAAAGGAACGCTTGGCCCAGCTTGGCAGTGCTGTTAGCAAAATCAGCCACGATTTGCGCAATATCCTGACCTCGGCGCAGTTGTTCACCGATCGTATCGAAATGTCCGAAGATCCGCTGGTCGCCCGCCTTGCGCCCAAGCTGGTGAATTCGATCACCCGCGCCGTGCATCTGTGCGAAAGCACGCTGGCCTTTGGCAAAGCCGAAGAACCCAGCCCAACCCTGTCGGTTGTGCGATTGGCCCCCATCGTCGCGGATGTGATTGATAGCGAACGTTTGGCCATCGGTGATTTTGACCTTAGTTTTGCCGAAGACGTGCCCGCCGCGATGACCCTGCGCGTTGATTCCGAACAGCTGTTCCGCGTGATTGCCAATTTGGTCCGAAATGCCCGCCAAGCGATTGTGGCAAAGGGTAAGCCTGCCGAAATTGCAGTGTCGTCATTCGAGGATGACAGCAGTTGGAAAATTAGAATCACCGACACAGGCCCGGGTCTACCCGCCAAAGCCCAAGAACATCTGTTCACCCCGTTCCAAGGCGGCTTTACCAAAGGCGGTTCTGGCCTTGGCCTCGCGATTTCCGCAGAATTGATCCGTGGACACGGCGGAACACTGGAATTGACGCAAACTGGACCCGAAGGCACCACGTTTTGCATCAGTCTGCCCAAGGGTAATGTGACTTTGTGATGAAATTTTTCACATAGGGGCCAAAGGGGGCTTGCACTGCGCCGCAGGCATGACTAAACCCGCGCTTGTTGCACCCGTAGCTCAGCTGGATAGAGTACCTGACTACGAATCAGGGGGCCAGAGGTTCGAATCCTCTCGGGTGCACCACTTCAACCTAGTTTAGCGTTTTGAAGCCAAGGCTTAGGAAGTTTTACTTCTGGTCGGCCCACGCATTAGTTCACCCCAGCGTCGTTCATTGAAAACAATGGGGGCATTTGGGCTAAAACTTTTAACGCAAATGTTGAAATGAACTATCCATATTTCTAACGTAGCCTCGAAGACTACTGACACACTGATGTCAGCAGTCACATGCTAGTGATTGGCAATGTTTTAACCCAAACAAGTCAAGGACGCCCCGAATGTCACAAACATTTCGAGATCTTCATACGCGCGGAAACCCATTCATTTTGGCCAATGCTTGGGACATAGGCACAGCCCGTCTGTTCGCGGGCCTGGGCGCAAAAGCTCTCGCGACGTCCTCTGGTGCGCATGCTTTTACATTGGGCCGGTCCGACCTCGGGACAGTCACGCGAGAAGAAACGCTCGCTCATGCTGAGGCTATCGTGTCGGCCACATCGCTTCCTGTGTCTGGTGACTTTGAAAATGGTTTTGGCGATGCGCCGGACATCATTGAAGAGACTGTTAGGCTCTCCTCAGAAATTGGGTTGGCCGGTATTTCGATCGAAGACATATCGCCTATTGATGCTCAACCTTACGGGTTTGACCTTGCGGTTGAGCGCATCCAAGCGGCCAGTGCAGCCGCTAAGGCGCTGCCAAAGGACTTTGTTCTCGTCGCGCGTGCTGATGGTTTTATGTACGGCCTGTACGATCTTGACGAGTCGATCAGGCGAATTCAGGCATTCGAAACTGCCGGGGCAGACTGCGTTTACGTTCCGTATTTGAACGACTTAGAGACTGTCAAAAGAGTCTGTAAAAGCGTTTCAATACCCGTAAACGTGGGGGTTAGTTCAGTCGAACACATCTCGATGAAGGATTTCGCAAATGCAGGTGCCGCGCGGATCTCATTGGGAATGGCGATGGCAACAGCCACACACACAACGTTGCACAATCTATCAACCAACATGTTCGAACGCGGCAATTTTTCTGAGCTGGGCAACAACTTGTCTTACGAAACAATAGACGAGTGCATGGCCAAAGGGGGAAAGACGTAGTGGGGATCAAGACACATAAACTGACCAAGGCATTCCGCGCCTTTATCGAGAAACAGATCATGTTTTTCGTCGCAACTGCGGCAGTGGACGGGCGCGTTAATCTCTCTCCAAAGGGAATGGATTCGCTGCGCGTTATTTCTGACCAGAAGATCGTCTGGCTTAGCCTGACCGGGAGCGGCAACGAAACCGCCGCGCATCTGTTGCAAGACCCGCGCATGACATTGATGTTCTGTGCCTTTGAGGGAAATCATTTGATCCTACGGACGTATGGTGCGGCCAATGTCATCCATCCGCGCGATCCGGAATGGGACGATCTATATGCGTTGTTTCCCGACTTTGCGGGCGCGCGAAATATCTTCGTGCTTGATATCGACCTCGTCACAACCTCCTGTGGCAGTGGAGTTCCAGAGATGTCGGTTGTGCGAAGCCGAGGTGAAACAGACCTAGAGCCTTGGTACGCAGAAATGGGGCCGGAAAAGGTAGAAGAGTTCTGGAAAAAGAAGAATCTTGTCAGTTTAGACAATCAGCCAACGGGTATTTTCGAGCCTTGAAATTGACAAGAGCGCGAAGGCTGACATCGCTTTCATCATGACCAATAGCGACAAGACTTACAAAGCCGTCCGGTACAATGCTTGCGGCGCATGGCCTTGCTGCCAAAAATTGAGCACCAACTGTGCAGGTGTCTTCAACATCTTACCGTCTGCACCCAGGTTTAAGATGGGCAACTGAACTAGCCGAACGACACATAATTTCAGGCGTACTTACGTTTGAAACCGCGCTGCCAGTGTTCAAGCCGGCAGCGCGTATCAATCAGGGCGTTACCACGACTTCGAGCGTGACTTGATATTCACGTGTTGCGTCGTCCGATGTCTCGGCATTCATGAATTTCACCATGTGCTGAGCGCCGACGGCTGGCGTGCCGTTTGATGCAAAATCGAACAGGCTGACTTGGTTGCATTGCAGTTCGGAAATGCCCTCGCTGTCTTTGCCTTCGAAGTATGCGATGTTGACGGTGGAATTGAACCGCAGGATTGTTCCGGGATGCTTTACGTGGATGTTGCTGTCGTCATCGTCGTCCATCTCGATTGAATTTTGCATCGGGTAGATGAAATTATCGATGCCCCCCGAAGGAAGGCCGGAATATTCATAATCCGGTGACCAAACAATTTGGCAGTCATCATTGTTATTGCCTGAACTTTCGGCATTGATGCATTGGATTTGATTGACCCTGATCGCATAGGCATAATCACCGGTTTGGTAGCATGGCAGATCGGCCCCGACATCGCCGGCAAAGAAATACGCCTCTTCTGCATCGCCCCCATCGTTTTCACCCATGGATAAGGACACGAATGACACCTTAAGAACGCTTGAGTTCACATTGCCGGATTTTTGCGTGTCGGTGTCTTCGGTCAGGCGGTAGTCGCCACTGTCGCTGGCATTGCTGAATGCCGCGCCATCAAAGCCAAGGCCGTCGTCTACCATGACTTCGCCGCCGAAATAGACGCCGCCAATATCCGCGACGTCTTGGTACCAAAAGCCAAGGGCGATGCCGCCGTCGAACCCTTCATCGACGCCTTCGGTGATGCCGCCGCCGGCGTACATAACCGTGCCGTCAGTGCTGAACACGTCCATGACCGCGCCAAATCCACCATTAATACCGCCAAAAATGTCGACATTGCCCATGAGGCCCAGCGAAACAGCTTTGATGCGCACATCGTTTTGTGCCATCGTAATCACATCTGAAAACGCTGTAGACACCAGCGCATCGGCGACAATTTGGCTTACGGATTGCGGGTCAGTAATCGAGATAACTTCCTGCCCTTCCGATGTTTGTTCCCACGCGGTGAGGGCGGCACTGGCTGCGTTGAAAACATCAGTTGGCAGCAGATCGCCGCTCGCCGCAGGAAGGTCGTCAGCAGTGATCTGCCACGTAAAAGAATAATGCGAGCCATCCGATCCGTAGACATCTTTGGACCCGGAACTGGCACCAGGGGTAAAATAGCAATCCCCTAGAAAGTCGTCCGACGACATTGAAAACACGTCTTCATCTTTGTCCCAAAAACTGACGTAACAGGTGTGGGTAAAGTAATAGACGGGGGCAGGGCTAAAGGTGATTGTAGCGGTACTGTTGTTCATTGGATTGGATTCAACCAACGGATAACGTGCGGGGGCACCACCGTCTGACTGGACGCGAATGACAACTTGGTCTGTGCTATTGCCGCCGTCTTCGCCGACTGAAATTGTTTTGATAATAAGTTTAGGCATGAAGTAATTCCTTAAAATTGATTGGTTTAAAGTAACGCCTCAAAATAGGGCGCGCCGTCTCTGAGCGGTTTTTCGAAATAATGACCGCGCAGTTTTGGTTGGGCGCATCGTCGATACGGGATGAACCCAAATTCCATTTTCATCTCGAAACTCAACCTTCAGGCCAAATTCGACGCCATAGGATTCGTAGCTTTTTGCCCCGATGCCATCACAAAATGCACCCAGAACAATTTCGCTTTTGGCCGAAAACGCGTGTAACGCACTGACGTGTACACACGCGCGGCCACCGTCATAAGGCGCGATAAATGATGCCGCGGCACCACTGCCTTTGGTGCTTGTGTAGATCGCTGAAATTCCGCCGCCCAATCCCAGTTGTGGCCACCCAAATCAACGGGCGTGTTGAGATCCAAACCCAACACCAGCTGGCCCAATTCGATCCTTTGCTGCGGAATGATATTTCCCAAGCTGTCAGTGTAGGCGGTCTGCGTGTCCTTCGTGAACGCGCCCGATAGGCTAGGTGTCGGCGTTGTGGTACCATATTCAAGCTTGCCCAGCACCTTGGCTTGGATCAAAAAACGCTCGGTTTCGAAGGTGTCGGAGTAGGTCCCAAATGGGCTGATCGTGTTGTTTGTTTTGCCCCACAATGCGCGCGCTTCGTAAAACAATGGCTGATTGGGCAGCCGCCCGACGATGTAGGGGCCGACCAGCCAGCCTGTTCCATCAATCTTTGCCACGCCGTCAATTCGGCTTTGGTGATCCAGTTCTAGGGTAAGGCCCAGCAGCGTGTTTTGGTTTAGGTGGCGGTGCGCGCCAATTGCACCAAACAGGTAGTAGTTGTGAGCCGTGCCGCTTTTGCTGCGACTGCCTTTCAACCGACACCAAACCGGGCTGCCAAATTGGGACGTTAGATTGAAATTCATCGGGCCTTTGGTCACGTTTGGACCAAATCCGCCGGCGGAACAGTCCCCCGCCAAAAAGCAGGTCAGGTCGGGTTGATTGGCGACCAATTGGTTGGCGCGTGTCGCCATAAATTGCGCAATTTTCTTTTGCGTTTCGATGACAGTCTTGTTGCCGACGATTGCCGTATTGGACGCCGCGCTGCCGTCGCCGCCAAGACTTGCCCCCGCTATGGATGCGTTGGAAATTGAGCATGACGTGCGCCCATTGGCATCGGCAGGACCACGAGAAATCGTCGAAGTGTAGCGCAGGACTTTGCCGTCAAAGAAGGTGGAATACGCCGATATTTGTGCCGAGGAATCCGGCGCAATAATGACGTCCCTTTGCCCGACAACTGTGCAATTTGTGCACGTTAGCGGTGATGGTAAAATGCCTCCGCTTCGTTCCCCGACCAAATTAAACCGACCATTGCGGCAATCCGCGCGTGACGAAAACACCCGAGAACCGTTTGACGAAATTGCAATTTGGTTTGTGCAGGTTCCGGTGTGGCGTTTGACCAATTGATACGCAAATTTTGAGGCCAGACTGGTGGTGCCGTGGACGTTTGAATTAGGGCACATGGTATGGGCGAAAGACGTTTGAGGGACTAAAAGTAACCAAGCAAGACTAAGGCCAAGTAATTTGACCATAAGGCCGCGTAAAATGACGCGCATCAAGCTGGCTAACATGGGGTACCTTTGAAAATTTAGAAGGGTGTGCCGATAATCCTTCGGGCCCTTCGATGTGCTTAATCGAATAAATTAAGGCGCGATCACAGGATAGCTGACGATGGGAATACGCTACATTCGTATTGGGAATATTGGGGAAAAATGTAGATTAAGCTTTTGATTCTAAACATTTATGCCTGGTCGATTTTTCTTGATGTTTTGATGTTCTTCTTGTGCCACACTGTTTTCGCGTCTACCAATCGTTGATCATGCGCGGCTATGGCAGCCCGCGCGTTTCTTTGGCGATAGGGTTGTTCTGATCATGAATATCAAGGACGTCGATTTGAACCTTTTGACGGTGTTCCATGCGATTTATGAGGCCCGATCGATCAGCGCCGCCGCCACGCAATTGGACCTGAGCCAGCCGGGAATGTCGCACGCGCTAAAGCGGTTGCGTACCCAGCTGGATGACAAATTATTTGTCCGCAAAGGCAATGGCGTCGCGCCCACAGTTTATGCGGATTCGATTGCTGAACCTATCCGAAATGCGATCAATTTCCTTGAGATGAGCCTGACGCCGGAAAAGGAATTTGACCCCAAAACATCCACCCGTCATTTCCGGCTGCTGGTCGCGGATTTTGTCGAACCTTTGATTATGCCAAAGCTGCTGCAGATGCTTTTTGACAACCGAAACATCACGTTTGAATTGCTGTCGTCGCAGGCTGTTTTGATCGAAGACGCGATTTTGGAAGGGAGCGTTGATTTGGTCGCGCATCTTCAGGCGGACATGATGCACGAAATTTCGGTCGATCCATTGTTCCCGATTCAAGTGATCCCGACCTTCCGCCTTGGGCATCCGCTGACACACGCGCCAAATCCAATCGCGGCGTTTCAAACCTATCGAACGTTGGCGCCCAACCTGAAACAGGGGGCGATCAAGAACTTTGATAAGGCTAAGATTTCGCAGGGCTATTCCCGTGACTACATGTGCCTGCTGCCTAGTTTGCGTTCCATCCCCGCGTTGTTGGCAGGCAGCGATTGCGTTGCGGTGTTGCCTAAACTGTTCGCGATAAACGTCGCGCCAATGTATGGATTGGGGTATTTTCCAGTGCCATTTGATATCTTGAAACAGGACATCACACTTAGCTGGCACCGCAAAAACGATAACGACAAAGCCCTGATTTGGCTGCGCGCGACGATCAAGGAAATCATCGCGGGTTTGGAAGCCGAGGCAAAAGAACTGCTAGGGTAAACGCGGGATGGTCATCGCCATTTTATAGTAAAACCAAACCGACGCGATGGCAAAAACTTTGATCACCAGCAATGCGTATCCCAGTGACAATGCGCCGCTGTTTGAAAACAACGTATCGCTTAATCCACCTACAAGGGTCGGCCCGACTGCCATTCCGATCAGGTTGAATGACAGCAGAAAAAACGCGGTCGCCATGGGGCGCAAGTGGCTTTCGACACGGCCATACACAAAGGCAAAAGTAGGCCCCCAAAACGCGATCGCAAAGAACGATGACATCGCAAAAAACACAACGCCGATCCATAGGGTTTGAGACAGCAAAAACGTAATGCCAAGCATGGTGTGCGCGATGATTGTCACGATAATTCCATAGATGCGGTAACGCGGTTGACGCAGGCCGACACGGTCAATTGCTTGGCCACACAAATACGTTCCTGCCGCACCGACAAAGCCAGCAGCAAAGACGCCGATCAACCCGACCTGTGCCACATCAATTCCATATTGACGAATAAGTAGCGTAGGGATCCAGGCCAACATCGCAAAAGTCATAATGCCGATCATCATGAACGCCAGCAGTGCAAATCGGGTACCGGGGTCAGACATGATCGCTTTGAATGATGCTGTGAAAACCGAAAATACCGATACGCCATCTGGCATCTTTGAACGCGGCGGTTCTGTGCCGTAACGATACAGCAAAACTGCGACAATGATGCCCGGAAATCCGGCTACGACAAAGGCAACGCGCCACCCGTAAAATTGCCCGATCACGCCGCCGATGAGGGCAGCCAGCAGTATGCCAAAGTTTGCGCCAGTCGCGAAAGTGGACAACGCTGATGCGCGTTTTCGTTCTGGAAACAGATCCGAAATAATCGAATGCGCGGGTGCAACTGCCCCTGCTTCGCCTGCGCCGATGCCAACACGCGCCATAAAAAGCGCGACAAAGGACTGGGCAAACGCCATCGCAATTATAAAGCTGCTCCAGACAAAAACCGATGTCGACACAATGTTGCGACGATTATAGCGGGCGCAAAGTGCAGCAACCGGAAACCCCACAAGCACAAAGACCAAGGCAAAAGCAAACCCTGACAGCAATCCAAGTTGCCAGTCAGACAGCCCGAATTCTGTTGAAATCGCATCAAGGGACAGGCTGAAAATTTGACGGTCAAGTTGGGCAATAGCAAACACGCCCCACAACAAAAACAGTGTGCGCCGCGCGTTGTCCTGTGATGATGATGTTGGCATGTGCGAGGGCAGCTTTTTGAGGAAGTGTTTGCGTTTGGGCCATTAACCTAAGGCGATAATCTATCAATATACAAATCCAGCCTGTGCCACACGCGATTTATCTATGGTTGTATCAATGATGCCCTGCACCGCTATCGGCGCAACGGTGCAGGGTATTTTCAGGTCAGGCTATGCCGCAGTTTTGGAAACCGTGACAGGATCAAGACATCGATGGCGAGCACGAACAAAAGTGCGAAACCCGCCATCGGAAAGGCCATTGAAACAGCCAAGCCGACCAGCACCGCGCCCTGCCACAGCGGCAGTTCTTTGGGCATTGGCGGCGCGGACAAACGACCTGCATTTATCGGGCGACGTTTCCACCAAAGGACGATCGAACTGACGCACAAAAAAAGCACCGACAGGCAGACAATCGAATTTGCGATGACGCTCCAGAATCCCAAGGTGCCCATGTGCAGCGCGATCCCGACGGCCATTGCCTTGCCTGCCAATGAATAGTCCTTAAACCTGACATCGGCCAAAATCTTGCCCGTGAATTGATCAACATGAACGGTACGATCAGACATCGGATCGGTGCTGTCTGTGTTCATTGAATCGCGGCTGAGCGTCCAAACCCCTGTCCCGGATTGTGGCACATTCAACTGATAGCGGGCATCAAACCCGATCTCGCGCGCAAGCGTATCCACGGTATCAAGTGTCACCGCACCATCGACGACACCAGCACTTCCAGTATCGCCACCAGAGGCGGGCATCGGTGTTTGTTCTAACGCCCAAGGCGCTTCGCGCCGATCGTGGTTCATGCTGGCATGGATGTCATCGGACAACGGCACATTGTCCCATTTTTCAGCTGGAAACTGGTTCCAGGCTTGTATCATTTTTTCACCCCAAACACCGGACCACGCCAGACCGGACACCAGGAAAAACACCAGAAAAAATGACAGCCAGATGCCGACAACACCGTGCAATGATTTCCACACCGCACGACCGCGCCCAAATCGCGGAACCAGCGCACCGCGCCATCCGGTACCGCGCGGCCACCACAGATACAGCCCCGTCGCGATCAGTACCAAGGTCAATGACGCCGCTGTTTCCAGCAGCCTATCCCCTGTCACGCCAAGCATTAAATTACTGTGGATATTGTCGACAAAATCGTACCATCCACTGCGCCGCGGGAACGTTTCAACCACCTGCGCGGTGTAGGGGTCGACTGCAATCATCGTGGCGTCGCCGTCGTGATCAACACGAAACAGCGCGGCGACGTCATGCGTACGCGGTGCCACATATTGCTTAAGCGTGCCGTTGGGAATTGCTGCTATTGCCGCCGCGGCTTGTTGCGAAACAGGCGCTACGATTTCTTGGGGGATCACCAAAGTGCGTTCGCCGTCGCGCCCGTCAATCCATGCAATCCACAGCATCGATGCGCCGGTGATTGCCAAAATCGATAGAAATGGAATAACGAACAGTCCGGCATAAAAATGCCAGCGCCACGCCGCAAAATAGAACTTGTTTACGCCGCCCTCGGGCTGCGCAGTTGTGTTGATCGATGTCATGTGTTGGCTCCAAGCCTATTGGCCCACGGGTTTGCGGGCTGAAATTTGAACTCTAGAAACGTGAGGTCAGGCTTGGGGCGGTGCCCGTGTCAGATGCGAAGGATCAAGAGGGCGCGCGTGATGCAGACGCTTGGCCACGAACGCGAACTTGCGCGCTTGATCGGACAGGACCACGGGGATGCCATGGCAGGTGCGCGGTAAAATGGCAGCCCCCATCAGGCGGCAGGCTTCGCATTTTTGACCCTGCGCGCCGTCTTGTTCAATCGGGGCACCGCAGATGTCCGCAAGGGACCCGCCGGCCGCAACATAGGCCATGAGTTCAGGCGTAAGTGCCGCGCGCGATCCTGTGTGCGCAAAGCCGGACGCCGCCATCGCAACGATCAATGCGAAGGACGTCAATAGTTTGAAAAATGTCGATGGCACCAAAGTCATGCCACGCCTGTTAAACGACTTTGTGGCCTTGGGCGATAGGACAAATTGTACGGTTGATGCGGTTCGGTTTTGTGCAAAAAAATGTTAAACTGTTAGGATTGAACTGCAGTTTTCCCTGCGTTTTGATCTTTGGCTGCGGCGTCGAATTTATCACGGGCGGCATCAATATTCGCCAAATTTTCAAGCGCCCAATAGCCCAATGCGCGCACAGGTTCGCGAAACGCCTCGCCCATTTCGGTCAGGGTGTATTCGACCTTGGGCGGGATCGTCGGATAGTAGGTGCGATTGACCAGACCGTCGCGCTGCAATTCACGCAAAGTCAGGCTAAGCATGCGCTGGGAAATGCCCAAATGCCGTTTTAATTCGTTAAAACGAAGCGTTCCATATTGAGAGAGCGAGATCACGACAAGCACGCTCCAGCGATCACCAACGCGCGACAGGACCTCGTTTATACGTTTGCAATCGGGGCATTGGGTGGAATCTAGCATGCGGTTCCCTTTGTGTTACCGAGGTTCAGTTTTGTGCCTACTTGTTGGGATGACCAGTTCCCCTTATGTATTCGGTTACTAAAGTATACTGCACTGCGGAAGTGCCCACAATAGGATCAAACAATGACCGACAGCACCCTGATTACGCAATTGAACTGGCGTTACGCGACTAAGAAAATGGACCCGAAAAAGGCAGTGCCCCAAGGCAAACTCGACACCATTATCGAGGCAATCCGCCTTGCGCCAACGTCTAGCGGCACCCAGCCTTTTGAACTGATTGTCGTCACCAATCCGGAAAAGTTAACCGACATTCGCGCCGCTGCTAGCGATCAGGCGCAGATTACCGATGGTTCGCATCTTTTGGTGTTTGCCGCATGGGACAATTACACTGACGCGCGCATCGATGCGGTCACGGAATTGAACATTCAAGAGCGCGGTGATCTGCCGATGTTGAACGCGTATTACGACAATTTAAAAGCCAATTATGTGCCGCGTGATGCTCAGGTTAATTATGCACATGCTGCACGCCAAGCCTACATTGCGCTGGGCATTGCGATGGTTGCAGCCGCAGAACAAGAAGTCGATTGCACCCCGATGGAAGGTTTCGATCCTAGCAAAGTTGATGAAATTCTGGGCCTAAAAGCGCGCGGATTGCGGTCAGTTGTTTTGTTGCCATTGGGGTATCGCGATGCGTCTGGTGATTGGTTGTTGCCCATGAAAAAGGTGCGCAAATCACTGGATACGATGGTGTCGCACGTCGACTAAACGGCGACTGAAAATGAGTGATTGCGGGAACCTGACAGGCCGTTTCGGGTTCTCGCATACTCAGCCGTTATGTGCGTTTTTGGTTCGACACCGACGCGACAAAGAAGAACTGGCGGTGCTGATCATTCTACGCCATCATTTGCGTTGTGATGTAGGAGGGCGACGTGAAGAAAACTTCGGTAGAAGAGGCGCAAACAGACATTGCAGCACGGCGCGCCAAAGGGGAATTCGTGCGCGGTGTCAGCGGGTTTCGTTCTGTGTTGGGCGAAGATCCTGATTTCCCAGCTGAACCGCATCGCTATCACCTTTTTGTTGCGTTCAATTGCCCGTGGTGCCACCGCGTGACAGCCGCGCGCAACGTTTTGGGCCTGCAAGACAGCGTGACAATGGACGTGGCATTTCCCAATCGCACGGATCAAGACGACCCGATTGAACCGAACCGCTGGGAATTTAACCCGACGCGTATTGCATCGCTGACAGGGGCGGTTTTGCCCGAATGCACAGGCGAAACGGCGACGGGAAAAAACTATCGACTGGCCAGACAAATCTACGGGGCCGAAGGGTCTGAAGAAGCGTCAGTTCCGATTTTGTATGACAAAAAAACCAAGCGGATCGTGACAAACGAGAGTGCTGAAATCATCCGAATGCTAAACGCGCAGGCTGGCGCGCTGGGCAGTGCCATGGCTGATGCAACGCGACCCGATTTGTACCCATTGGGGGACGAACACGCCGCGTTGCGCCAAGACATAGATACGCTGAACGAACAGATCTATGTGGGCATAAACAACGGCGCGTACAAAGCCGGGTTTTCGTCGGATCAGGCGATTTATGCTGCGGCGTTCACGACATACTTTGACAGGCTTGGTGCGCTCGAAACACGGCTTGCGACGGATAACCGCCCCTTTCTGACAAGCGAACATTTCACTGAAGCTGACTTGCGTCTTTTCCCAACGTTGTATCGCCATGATCCGGTCTATTATGTGCGCATGAAATTGAATGGGGCCAGAATTCTGGATTATCCCCACCTGTGGCGTTGGCTTTGCCGCGTGTATGCGCTGCCTGGAATGGCGCAAAGCAATTCACTTGTTCACTGCCGCCAAGGGTATTTTGGCCGGTCTTGGAACAACGTTGTCCCATTGGGGCCGTTCCACCCGATGCCGTATCCCGAAGCCTACTTGCATCCAGAACTCGCAACCTAGCTGTCACGCCCCCGGTGTTATTTGCGTTTCCCTTGGACAATGCGATCAAGGATCATGGCGCAGAATAGAATGGCAAATCCGGCAAGAATTCCCTGGCCGACGTTGGCGTATTGCAGGGCTTCTAGAACGTCTTCGCCCAAACCCTTTGCCCCGATCAACGACGCGACAACCACCATGGCCAGCGACAGCATGATCGTCTGATTGATGCCCGCGCGGATCGATGGGCTGGCAAGGGGGAGATCGACGCGGGTCAGTAAATACCACTTGTTTGCGCCGAACGAAATCGCGGCCTCACGAACGCTATCGGGCACACCGCGCAACCCCAAAACAGTCAGCCTGACAACAGGCGTGCCGCCAAAGATCATCGTTGTGACAACCGCCGCCGGTTTGCCCGTGCCAAAAAATGCAATCACCGGAATCATAAAGACAAAAGCAGGCATCGTTTGCATGAAATCCATAATCGGTTGGATGATCGCGTAAAACCGGTGGCGGCGCGCACAAAACATGCCCAAAGGAATGCCGATCAGGATTGATAAACACGCAGCAGTGCCAAGCAAAGCCAAGGTCGTCATCGCCTTTTCCCAGAACCCCAATAGGCCGATGTAGGCCAAGAATGCCCCCGACCAAACCGCGGTGCGCACGCCTGCGGTCAACCACGTCAGCAACACGATCAGGCTGGCAACAACAATCCAAGGTGTGCTGACAAATATCAGTTCCAGCGCGTCAAGGATCAGGCGGATGCCGTAGGTGATAAAGTCGAACAGCACCTCGCCATTGGACACGGCAAAGGCAAAGAATGTCTCGACTTTGGCGATGCTATCCAAGCGGTATTCAGGGTTTGTTGGAAATTGACTTAGCAGCTTGAAATGATCGGGCAGGCTGTAGTGCAGCATGGCGGCGACGGCGATCAGAGCCATAAAAACGGTGCTGAATATGATCTGTGAGATGGGCAATCCGGACCGCACAGTACGATCAGACAGCCACTCGGAAAATCGCGATTCCAGGGCCCAGTTGGCGACAGTTGCCTGAACGCCTTTGATGACTACCAGTATGGCGAGGCCGGTTAACGCGATCCATGTTCCTTGTTCTGACAGGGCCACGGCGTCTGCGCGGATACCGCCAATTGCCGCCTCAAGGGATGCGACGGTTCGCTTGTAAACATCGACCTTTTCTGACCCGCTTTCGATGGCAGCTGCCAGTTGTTGGCGGCGTAATTCAAGCGTGCCTTCGATTGATGCGATCCGCTTGAACGCGTCTGCTGCCAAATCGCCAAACAGGCCGCGCGCGATTTGGACAAGGGCCAGAGTTTCGATAATTAAAAACGGCAAAGCCCACGACCACAACCCGCGCGCGCCGTACCAGACCGGCCCAAACAACCCCGCAAACATGTTGAACGTCGCGGTGAACTTTGAACTTTCGCCGATCTTGTCGAACTGCGCGATGTAGTAGTCGGGGTTGGTGCGCACAAAGGTGCGGATGTTGTCGCGGCGTTCGGATGCGTAGGCAATCGCGGCTTCGGTATCGGTGGCTTCTAGCGGGTTTTGCGTTGCTTCGGTCATGACATTTCTGTTCCTTCAACAACGGTGCGTAGAATATCGGTGCGGGTGATCACGCCGATGTCTTTATTGTCTTGAGACACTAAAATTGCGCTCTCGTGATCAATGGCGAGGTTGATGAGTGTGCTGAGCGTTTCATCAGGTGTCACCCGCGGCGTGTCGGTGCCAAGCGGGCCAGTACGTTTCACGTAAGGTTCGATGGGCTGCATAATCGCGTGGGCATGCACAACCTTGAGACGCGAAATTCCTGCAACAAAATCAGCGACATAATCATCAGCAGGGTTCATCACAATTTCTTCTGCGGTGCCGGTCTGAACCAGCCGGCCATCACGCATAATTGCGATACGATCGCCGATGCGCACGGCTTCATCCAAGTCATGAGTGATAAAAACTGTGGTCTTTTTCAGGATCTTTGAGAGGCGAATAAATTCGTCCTGCAATTGCCGCCGGATCAACGGATCCAGCGCGCTAAACGGTTCGTCCATCAGCAAAACATCAGGGTTCGCAGCCAAGGCACGGGCAAGGCCGACACGCTGCTGCATTCCGCCCGATAGTTCATGGGCAAATTTCGCACCCCACGCGCCCAGATCGACAATATCAAGGATGGCGGCGGCCTGCCGCATACGTTCGTTTTTGCTGACCTGTCTGATTTCTAATGGCATCGCAACATTGTCCAAAACGGAACGGTGCGGCATCAGGGCAAAGTTCTGAAAAACCATGCCAATCTTGCGGTTGCGAAAGTTCTGTAAGTCCTTGGTGCCAAGGCCCATCACATCGACGCCTTCGACTAAAATTTTGCCATCTGTTGGTTCAAGCAGGCGATTAAAATGGCGCACAAGCGTTGATTTTCCGCTGCCAGACAGGCCCATAATGCAGAAAATTTCACCCCGATTAACGGACAGGCTGACGTCTGCGACACCGACAACTGCGTTGTGTTTGGCCAGCACTTGCGCCTTGTCCAAACCCTCTTCTCGGATGGCGCGCAAAGCAACGTCAGGCTTGGCGCCAAAGATTTTCCAGACATTGGAAATTTCGATTAAGGGGGCTTCGCTCATGAAGGATATCGTTCCGTGATGTGGGCATGTCACCGGGTGATAGAAAAAAGGCTGGCCCCAATCACATCAGGGCCAGCAAGTTTCAGAGAGAGTGGTTTACAGGCCAAGCCATGCGTCGACGCGGTCTGGATTTGCTTCAACCCATTCGCGTGCGACTTCGGCTGGATCACGTCCTTTGCCGCTGATTTCAAAAGCAAAATTGCTGACGTCATCGGCGGTCAATGAAAAGCGTTCAAAGAATTCGGTGATCGCAGGGGATCGATCAGCCAGTGAATTGGACCACGCGATTTGTACTTCTTTCAAATCATCCTTGGTCGAGACGCTGGATTTTTCGTACCAATCGGCGTCGTCTGATGGCTGGATCATCGTGTATTTTGCGGGATCAAATGTTGGTTCAGTCAACATGGTTACGTCAAACATGTACCAAACGGCGTGCGGTTCGTAGCAGTAAAACGCATAGCCTTCGCCTTTCGCGATTGAATCTTTGATGCGGGCCGTTTTTACGCTTTCTTCGGCGCGGATCGGTTCAATAAAGTCGAGCAATCCGTAGTCGCGCACTTTGACTTCGTTCACGTTTGCTGACGCCCAACCGGGTGCGCCAATCCACATTTCGCCTTTGCCGTTGCCGTCGCTGTCCATCAATGCCGCAACATCGGGGCGACCCAAATCGGCAATATCGGTGATGTCATTGGCTGCGGCAAAATCTTTGGAAACGCAAAACCCTTGGTTACCGGCATAGGAATTGGGGGCCAACGTGACTGTGCCCGCGCCGTCTACGTATTCTTTGGTAAAGCTTTCTTGGTTCGGGAGCCAGACGTCGGGATGCACGTCGATATCGCCTTTGCCTTGGTCCATTGCTTGAAAGATCGTCGCGTTGTTGCCGGGCACAAATTCGACCGTGCCGCCAATCCGCATTTCGACCACAGCGCCCAAAACGTTCGCAATCGCCTGCGCGCCCGTCCATGTTGGTACGCCGATTTTGACATCTTCAGCAAACGCAGGTGCGCTGATGGCCGTGAGCAGGGTGGCTGTTAGTAGTTTGTTTCTAAATGACATTTGTTTCGTCTCCTTGTCGGTGGTTTATTATTTATTAGTCGGTGTAGCCGGGCAAATCGAAGGTGTCGGGATAGCCAAACAGGGCGGCACTTCCGCCGGTGTGCAGAAAAACGACGTTGTCCATGCCGTCGAAATACCCGTCGCGAACCTGATCAATCAGGCCATCCAGCCCCTTGCCCGAATAGACGGGATCGAACAAAAGCCCTTCGGA
Source organism: Ascidiaceihabitans sp. (assembly GCA_047626725.1). Taxonomy (GTDB): domain Bacteria; phylum Pseudomonadota; class Alphaproteobacteria; order Rhodobacterales; family Rhodobacteraceae; genus Ascidiaceihabitans. The sequence continues at coordinate 99,728 of JBLHSG010000003.1, read as the reverse complement.
TTGAGCCAGCAGTTTGATTGCCTTGATCATGCCATCCGTTGGCAGGCCGTAACCCGCGCCGACGTAGTTGCAGTTCGCGCGCACATGATCGCGCGGGATTACCAGGCCAGTGTCCAGATGCGCGGCGGTCTTGGTCGCGAGGTCAAAAACCATTTGTTCTTGTTTTTCTTGCGGGGCGCGCACGCCGATGCCCAACAAATGAATGTCGCTTTTGATCGCAGCCAATCCAGTGACCAGCCCGGCTTGTGTGCCCGCGCTGCCGGTTGCGTGCACCAAGGCGTCGATTTTTAGACCGGTATTGGCCGCCTGTTCCGCCAATTCACGGGCGCAATTTACGTAACCCAAGGCACCGATCGGGTTAGAACCACCGCCTGGAATAATGTAGGGGTGCTTGCCTTCAGCCGTCAGTTTTTTGGCAAGGATCTCCATTTCGGCGTTCATGTCTGCACCGCTGCCGCGCTTTGAAATCGATGCGCCGTGCAATTGATCCAGCAAGACGTTGCCATTCAAAATGTAACTCGGGTCGTTCGATCCGGTTCGATCCTCGAGCAAGATGTGACAGCCCATGCCCAACTTGGCCGCTGCAGCCGTCGTTTGGCGCGCGTGGTTGGATTGCGTCGCCCCTTGCGTGATGATCGTGTCCGCGCCTTTTTGCTGCGCATCTGCCATCAGAAATTCCAGTTTTCGCGTCTTGTTGCCGCCCGAAGACAACCCCGTGCAATCGTCGCGTTTGACCCAAAGACGCGGACCGCCAAGGATCTCGCTGAGCCGATCCATTGGTTCCAATGGCGTTGGCAGATGGCCTAGGCGAACCTTTGGAAACTTCGCCAGCGCAATGGACAGCTCCTTGCACAGGCTGATGGTCATTTCAGGGGAAATCGCGGTTTCGAGGTCAGGTTTTTGATCGGTTGCAGTCACGCCAAGGAATCCTTCACTTTGAGTCCAGCCAAAGCTTCGCCAATAGCCACCCAGAAAAATAATGCTTTTTTGTTAGGCTACCCATACTTATTGTTTGAGCAGGGGGAGATTTTCGATGGATATGCAATGGTTGGACGACGTGCTTGTGCTGCTGGAGGAAGACAATTTGACCCGTGCAGCCGCGCGGCGCAACATCACGCAGCCTGCGTTTTCAAGACGCATCCGCAGCTTCGAAGACTGGTTGGGGGTGGATGTTTTGGACCGAGGCACAAACAGGGTTGATATCAGTCCGGCGCTGGCCTCGAACGAGGCTGAAATTCGTGCGTTGGTGACCCGAATTAGGGATTTGCGCAGTCGAATTGCCCACTTTGATCCGGCCAGTTCAACCGTGTCGATTGCCGCGCAGCATGCCCCGGTTTTTTCGACGTTTCCGGACATGGCATTACGCGCAAAGCAGTCGTTTCCAGCGGTTAAATTTCGTCTGCGCGCAGGAAATTTGCGCGATTGCGTCACCATGTTTTTGCGCGGCGATACCAGTATGCTGCTGTGTTACGAGGCCGAAAGCGCGACGCCCTTGCCCTTTGGGGCAAGCATCCGGCGCGAACTGTGGGGCATCGATTATTTGGTTCCCGTGGTTGGTGGCCCGTTGCGGTATTCGGTAAAAGCCAACGGCGAAATCCCGGCCAGAACACCTGCGATCGTTTACCCGGATGACAGTTATTTTGGTGAAGTTCTGAACGCTCAAGAACGACCTTTCGGGACGCCACAGTTTTCCTCGAACCCTGCCTGCGAGACGGCTTTTTCCAGTGGTATCAAGGAGATGGTTCTAAAAGGTATCGGTATTGGCTGGTTGCCTTACAGCATGGCCTACCGTGAAATCGAAAACGGCGATCTGATTTCACTTGGTGATAGCCTTGGCAAAGAAACGCTAAAAGTTGCGATTTATGCCGATGTAAAAGACGAGATTTCGATGTCCCTTCTCGACATTTGGAAGGTTGGTCGGGCCTGATTTTTCAGACGTTAGATGCATGCAGAACGGGCCAAAGCGGGTGTTAAAATTATTGACATGTATGGTGTCGTTATGACATTAAGATTGTCATGAATAAATCAGATCAACTTTATCAGCTCATTTGGATGTCACGCCCACTGATGCAGGCGGCTGAAACATTGGTGGAACGAAACCTTGGCGGCACCGGTCTGACCGTTCGGATGCGTGCCGTTCTTGAGGTGATCGCCCACCACGGCAGCCTGTCAGTTCCCGAAATCGCCAGCCATTTGCACATCAATCGCCAGTACGTGCAGGTCATGGTTAATGAAACAATCGCGCAAGGCTTCACGCAAAAAATGCCCAATCCGCGCCACCAAAAATCCGTGCTGATTGCCCTGACCGAAACGGGTGATCAGTTGATCGATCGCGTCATGTCGTTTGAGCAAAATATCGTAAGTGACCTCGCCGTAAACTTTGATGAATCCAAGATTGATGACGCTCACAAATTGATGTCCGATTTGCTGACAGCGTTGCAAGCGGATGAAAAAAAGGAGCAGTCGTGATTTTGTACCTTTTGGGTGCCGCACTTGTCGGATTTGTTGTTTGGACTGGTATCGGGGTCTGGCGCATAGGGCGTGTCAGCCGTGGGCCAGTCATCGGGAAACGACCAAACACCGCTGTGCTATTGATCGACCTGCAAACGGTGTTTTGGGACAGTGATCAGTATGATGCGGCGACCAAGGCCAAGGTGGAACAGGTCATCAAGACCGAAGTGTCACGTGCAAAAAGTGCCGGTGTTCCGGTCATTGCCTTGCGCCAGGAATGGTCAATTCCATCTACTAAAATTGTTGCAAAACTGATGATGAATGGTGACGCGATTGCGGGATCTAATGGCACAGAACTGGCACCACCCTTTGTTGGTTTGTCAGACCACGTTTTGGTAAAGCGGGTCCAAGATGCGTTTGAAACGGGTGAACTTGACGCAATGTTGAAATGGCTGGACATCGGCAAATTACGCGTTCTTGGCCTCGACGGGAACTACTGTGTCGCCATCACTGCCCAAGCGGCACGGCGGCGCGGCTTTGAGGTTGAAATCGTGTCTTCCGGTGTGTTGATCGGTGACAAAGCCAAATACGAACGTGTCTTGGAAACGCTTGATGCGGTGGGCGTTTCACAGGTCTAGGGCCGCCTGATTGCGTGTATTTTATTCAGTCAAAACTGCAGCGGCGTTGGCAAGGGCTGCGGCAATGAAACGGGTGTTTCGAACGTCGCCGCCGTCTTCGTTTAATCGGGTGATATTCCAGCCGACATAGGTGCAGGCGCGCAGGGCTTCGAACAAAGGTAGCGCGGCAAAGTCCAAAAGTCGGACTGTGCTGTAACCCTCCAACGTTGCGCGTGCCAATCCGCCGGTTTGGTCCAGACGGCGGCTATGATATGTGATGGTCGCCAGATCGAACAACCGATACCCGAAACCACCATCGTCAAAGTCGATTGGCTGCAGTTGGTCACCATCGCGCAGCACGTTGTCTGGCACCAAATCGGCATGGATCAAACCGACGTCAGGCTGGCTTAACGCGGCCAATTTGACACGCGCGATATCACGGAACCGCACCAACAGATCGCGTTCAGATGCACTAAGTTGCGGATTGTTCCAGAACTGGCCCCATGATGGATGATCGCCGGCCAAATCCCAAGCGGGCCGTGCAAAACCAGTGGGCAGGATCCAGTCATCGGCCAAAATATGCATCTGTGCGACCAGTTTCCCCAGCCTGAAGTACACGTCCTTTGACGCATCATTGCTGTTTAAAGGCGCGCCTTTTAGCCACGACAAAAGATCAACAACCGTGTCGCCATGCACCAAGATTTGACTGCCATCCAGCGCGGCGAAAGGGTGGGGCACTGGGATGCCATTTTGCGCCAACATAGCCATCCATTGCAATTCTGATCGCAGTTCATTGGCCTGCCGATAACCTGGGCGATGTAGGCGCAGTGCGGTAGGGCCATCGATTGTTTCCACGCGAAATACCTGATTTTCACGCGCCGCGATCAAGGTGATTGGCGCATCCCCCAGCCCCCAATGTGCACGCGCGGCGTTGAGGATACCTTTAGTCAAGCGCAGGCCCCAAATGATCCAGAACCGCATCAAGCGTGTCCAGCATCAGGTCGGCGTTTTCAGAATTGAACGGCATTGGCGGTCTGATTTTAAGCGTGTTGTAATGCACACCCAGCTTGTTCATCAGGACCCCTCGCGCGCGCATTTCGTTGGCGACACGGATTGCATGATTTGATGCGGGCGTTTTGGTTTTGCGGTCCGTGACCAGTTCTGCGCCAAAGAACAATCCGTAGCCGCGCACGTCACCAATACATTCGTGTTTTTCAGCCAGTTTGGCGAGGCCAGCGCGCGCATAGGCCCCCACGATGCGGGCGTTTTCCTGAAGGCCGTCTTGTTCGATGACATCCAGAACGGCCATGGCTGCGGCGCATGAAACGGGATTGCCACCAAAAGTGTTGAAGTACCGGAATGATGTGCGAAACGCTGCCATAATATCGGGCGTTGTTGCGACGGCCGCGACGGGGTGTCCGTTGCCCATCGGTTTGCCCATGGTAACGATGTCGGGCTGGACACCGACGCGTTGATGGCCCCAGAACGCATCGCCGTTGCGCGCAAATCCTGGCTGGACCTCGTCTGCGATAAACACGCCGCCTGCTTTGTGGACCACGTCCAAAGTCGGGTTCAGCCACCCTGCGTCAAGGATCGGGAACCCTTCGTTTAAAAATGCGGGGCATAAAATAAGCGCTGAAAAACCGATGCCGCTGGCGTTCAAATCGTCAATCGCCTCTTGGACCTTGTCGGCAAATGCCTGCGCGTGGGCCAGTCCGGCGACGCCGCCTAGTGGGCGATAACTGTCCGGGGCTGGCACGTGGCGCACATGGCTGCCGTCACCTGTTGCGGGGGGATTCGTCGCGCTTAACTGGGCCACAACTGTGGTGTTGCCGTGATAGGTGTGGTCGGTTGCAATCACGCCGCGTTTTCCGGTGACGGCCTCGGCCATGCGCAGTGCGATATCGTTTGCCTCTGACCCGGTGCAGGTCATGATTGCGGTCGAAATATCGCTGGAAAATGTGGCGCACAGGCGTTCGATGTAATCAAGAATACCGTCATGCAAATAGCGTGTGTGCGTGTTTAATGTGCTGGCTTGGCGGCAAATCGCATCAACGACATGTGGGTGGCAGTGCCCGACGTGTGGAACATTGTTGTAGCAATCCAGATACTTACGCCCGTCCACGTCCCAAACCCATACGCCGTCGCCGCGCACCAAATGCAAGGGATCGTCGTAAAACGTCGATACATTCGGGCCCAATAGGCGGGCGCGGCGTTCGATCATATCGGATATGGATGACATGTGGGCCCTTTGAATTGAGGAACACTGTGAGTGCCGTTAAATCCTATCGCGTCATGACGCGCGTGGGAATGGGGAACTGCGCGAGGTCAAAGGGCAGACTAAAAGCGCAAATAACCTGGGCAAAAAAGGGCGGCAAAAACACACGTTCCCGCGTGACAAGCATGCAAACAAGCGGATATGGTGCCCCCATGAAACATGTTCCAAAAGAAACCACAGATGATGCTCTTATTCAGGAATTCCTGAAAAAGGGTGGCAAAATCAGCGTCGGCAAAACCAAGCCGCTTCCAGCCGAGTTGGGCCTAAGCAACAATGCTTGGAATAACAAGCTGACCAAAGAAGAAAAAGCTGCGCGCGACAAAAAGTGAGACCCCGGTGAATGCCAAACGTTTGCTTGAAAAATTGCGAACGCACAGCTGCAGGTGATCGCGTTATTGGTGATCACGCGCGGGACATTCGGGCGTCATGACAACCATTTCTGACATTGAAAATATGATTGTGCGCGTGGGCCTTGGGGACCGCGCCGCGTTTTCGTCGCTGTATGATGCGACCGGTGCGAAACTATTTGGCGTTTGTTTGCGTATTTTAAACAACCGCCACGACGCAGAAGACGCATTGCAAGATGTGTACGTCAAGATTTGGAAAAACGCCGACCGCTACGCCGCCAATGGCTACAGCCCGATGACCTGGCTGATCACGATTGCACGCAATTTGGCGATTGATCGGCTTCGGGCGCGCAAAGCACCGACCAGTCAAATCGAAGACGAACCACACCTTGCTACCAGCGATCCGACACCGGAAATGGCTGTTGTTCAAAAGTCTGAAAGGGCCCGAATGGATGGCTGTTTGGATGAATTGGACCCTGCGCATGCAACGGCTGTGCGAGGCGCATATTTGAACGGCGACACGTACCAAGAACTGGCAGATCACGCAGGTGTGCCGATAAATACAATGCGAACATGGCTGCGACGAAGCCTGAAGAAACTCAAGGAATGCCTGACCAGATGACCCAAGCTGGCGATCAACCTCAAGACGACAGTGCTTTGGTAGCAGAGTACGCGCTGCATCTGCTGGATGCACCTGCGCGTCTGGCGTTTGAAAGGCGTCTGGCGGATGACGCGGCGCTGCGGTTCATGTTGGTTGAATGGGACGAACGGCTTGTGGCATTTGCGGATGAAATTGATCCGGTGACGCCCGGCGCGCATGTGAAACCTGCGTTGCTTGTGCATTTATTCGGGCCACAAAAACGGCGGTTCGGATTTGGCCTGCGCGCGGCCTTGGCGGGGCTGGCGATTGTGGCCTTGTTGCTGATTGTCGTGGTGCCGCAGGTTTGGAATACAGGTGGTGCGCCGACCTATTTGGCTGAAATCGTGGCCGAAGATCGCGGTTTGATTATTCAGGCTGGCTATGATCCTGACAAGGCAAAGCTGACGCTTGATCGTAGTGAAGGTGCGGCAAAACTTGGGCGTTCGCTGGAACTGTGGGTGATCATCGACGGCGTCACCGCCCCTGTTTCCTTGGGCGTCATGCCGGTTGAACGCATTGCATCAATCGATGTGCCTGCGCGGTTAATCCCGTCAATGATCTTGGCCACTTTGGCGATTAGTGACGAACCGTTGGGCGGATCACCAACAGGTGCGCCAACAGGTGACGTGCTTGCGGCGGGTGTAATTGCGCCAATAGTTGATTGAAAAATCAGTGGCTTAAGCTTGAAATCAGCAATCCCTTTACCAAAAACGAAACTATTTCGCATCATCTGCCGTGCCTCCTTTTGCCTGCGCATGAAACTCTGGACACACAGGGTGCGTGTGTGGGCCGGCGGCGCGGCCTTTGCCATTGGCCGTAACGTCGGCGCAGATTTGAGGCCTCAGATCGCGTGGTTTTAACGAGTACTTTGTTGCGACATGGCCCGTAGATCGACCTGATCTGTGAATACCCACTGCCAGAATACTCGGGGAGGTTTTGGCAGTGGCGCCCTCGCTCCGGTGCACATGCCACGGGGACGAGGGCAATTTCCCCCATCTGCTATTTCCACTTTTACGCGCTAGCGGTCCACGGCTTGCTTGGGTAAGTTACCACTTAACAAATCAGGGGGCATACGGTGGCAGGGCAGACAGATTCAGTCATTGATTTGATCATTTCGCGCATTGATGCGGGTCAGATTTTGCCCGGTGACCCGGTAAGTGAACAGGACATGATGACGGCCTGCGGTGTGTCACGCACGCCAGTTCGCGAGGCATTGATCAGGCTCGAAACTGATGGTCTGGTGCAACGTTATGCGCGCAAAGGTGCCGTGATTTTCAAGCCGACAGTGGCCGAATTCCTGACCATTCTTGAAGTTCACGCCAACCTCGAAAGCTTTGCTGCGGGGCTAGCTGCCCACCGGATTACGCCTGCGATAGAATTGGATTTGCGGGCAAATATCGCAGCATGTCAGGCCCACGTCGATCAGCACGGCAGCACGGAACCCGCGCTTTATTATCAGCTAAACCTACAGTTTCACGAAATCATTGTGCGTGCAGCGTGCAACGATGTTTTGATGGAAATGGTCAAAACCAATGCGCGAAAACTGATGGCATATTACCGAATACGATATCGTCATCCCGACGCGGCCCGATCATCTGCCAAGGAACACGCTGAAATCGCAAATCACATTTTTGAACGGCGCAGCACGGATGCAGCGGCGGCGATGTTGGGCCATTTCAATTATGACCGCGAAACCGTCATGGATTTGATCGCGTCAGTGGGTTGAGGTGGCCTCGAAAAATTGCGCAATTGAGTCGGCATAGGCCAGAGTATCAGCGCGCCCGGATAGCGAATTTTTAGCAATTTTGGCAACATCTACGGGTAATTTTTCGGCATATTCAGCGACCAAGGCAGCCATGAAATCAGCAGTCATTTCTGGATGGTTTTGGGTCGTATACACGGCATTATCTATCTGAAACCCTGCAACTGGGCAGGCGGGTGACGTGGTTAAAACCTTGGCCCTTTTTGGTAATTTTGTAACCTGTTCGATGTGTGCGGCGTACTGCGAAAACGTGTCAGGCAGCTGTTGGGTCCATCGCGCGCGCGCTGCGATCTGTGTCTGCGTCAGGCCAAAAACCCAACCATTCGGATTTTGACCTACTGTTCCGCCCAACGCCAGCGCGATGGCTTGATGTCCGAAACAGGCCCCGAACATCGGAATTTTGGCCACGTAAACTGCGCGAATGATATCCAAAAGCTGGCCGACCCAAGGTGCGTCATCGTGCACTGATGCGGGGCTTCCTGTGATCATGAAACCGTCATAGTCATTGATATTATTGGGAAATACACCGTCCTTTACTGTGTATGACGTGATGGTCCAATCGGGCCGCACCATGTGGATCAACTGAGCAAACTTCTCACCGTCCTTGGGGTGGGCTTGGGCAAAATCGCTTTCATCTGTGTTGGTCATCAATACGGCCAGATGCATTTTAGGACTTTCTTTTTGTCGATGTATATTTATGGTATCTTATTATATACGTACACAAAGGGCAATGGAATGACGATTTGGACGCCGAACGATGATGGCTACGGCGACCTTGCGTCGCACGACACATTTGTGAACGGCGCGCCCTACAACACGTTCGCACGCCTGCGCCGCGATGATCCGCTTTGCTGGACGGAATGGGATGGTGGGGCCGGATTTTGGTCTGTGACCCGCCACGCTGATATCTTGACGATGAACCGCAATACCGAGGTGTTTTCGTCAGCCCAGGGCATCCGGATGGAAGACCAAAGTTACGAGGAATATCTGGCACGGCGCACGTTTCAGGAAACCGATCCGCCTGATCATATGCAAATGCGGATCAAGCTGGCGCGCGCGTTTTCGAAAAACGTAATTGCCGATTTTGAAACGGATATCCGTCAAATTTGCGTCGAAATTCTGGATGATGTTTTGCAATCTGACAGCTTTGATGCCACCAAAATGATTGCCCGCGAATTGCCAATGCGGATGCTGGGTCGCATCCTTGGTACGCCCGAAGAAGACCTGCCGTGGTTGGTTGAAAAGGGCGACGCGTTAATCGCAAACACCGACCCTGATTTCACCTCGCATGTCTTGGATAAAATGAGCACGGATGAGTTTCGGATGATGCCGTTCAATTCGCCAGCCGGTGCGGAATTATACAGTTACGCCAAGGATTTGATGGCGAAAAAGAACGCGTCCGGCGATACAAATGGCATCCTGCATTTGATTTTGCAGCCCAGTGCAGATGGGTCTGTGATTAGCGAAGAAGAGTTTCGCAATTTCTTTTGTTTGCTGGTTGCCGCCGGTAATGACACGACCCGTTATTCGATCGCGGCCGGCATGCAAGCGATGTGTCATCAGCCGGAATTGCTGGGGCAAATGCAGGCGGGTGGCGACATCTGCGACACGCTCCCGGACGAGGTTATTCGCTGGGCAACGCCGACAAGTTATTTTCGCCGCACCGCCACGAAGGACTACGAAATGCACGGCAAAACGATCCGAAAGGGTGACAAAGTGCTGTACTGGTTTGCCTCGGCGAACCGTGACGAAACCGCGTTTGAGGACCCTATGCGCGTGAATTTGCAACGTAGTCCGAACAAACATCTCGCTTTTGGGCACGGCGGCCCGCATCTTTGCCTTGGAATGTGGTTGGCGCGGCTAGAGGTGCGTGTTCTGTTTCAAGAACTGAGCAAACGGATCAGCGCCATTCAGGCTGACGGACCACAACAATTTTTGCGGTCGAATTTTATCAGCGGCATCAAGTCGCTTCCGGTGCGGATCAAACGCGCCTAACGGGAGACACAAAATGAACGATAGATTGCGCGCTGTTTTTTGCGACCACCTAAGCATTATGCGCGGGAAATATTTACCCCATTCCAAAATCGGCGACAACGAAACGCGGTTCTGCCGATCCACATTTGGCGTTCACTACGACAAAGATTTGCTGCCAGCGCCCGGTGCCATGATGATGGAGGGCCTGCCAGACATGGAACTTCGTTGGCAGGGCGACGACATCAGGGAGTGCTGGGAAAGTGGTACAAAAATCGTGCTTGGCGATTTGTTCGACACAGACGGCGCGCCGTTACCGATGTGCCCGCGTGGTGCGTTAAAACGCGCGATCGCCGCATGGGAGGCAAAGGGGTTAACGCCCAAAGTCGGCATTGAGCTTGAGGCCTTTGCATTCATCCATAATGACGACGGAAAACTGGTGCCCTACGACAGTTTGGGTGCCGTGGTGTATGGCACTGGCCCCTTCACCGACCCGCGTGGTTTCAACGATGCGATCTGGGATGTGGCAGAGGAATTGGGCTTTTCGCTTGATATGATCACAGCGGAATATGACAGCCCGCAATTCGAATATACGCTGACGTTTGATAACGCGCTAAAGGCGGTCGACGACATTATTTTGTTCCGCCAAATGGCCCGCGAAGTCGCGCTAAGCGAAGGCGTGATCCTGACCTTTATGCCCAAGCCAATCGTAGAGGCGGGGGGCAACGGCATGCACATCAATTTCTCGTTCACCGATCAGAATGGCGACAATGCCCTGTCGACTGGGGGCAAAGGTGGGCCCGCGCATCTAAACGATTTGGCGCGTGGGTGTATCGCAGGTTTGTTGCATCATCACAAAGGCTTGGCAGGTTTGATCGCGCCCACGACGAATTCGTATGATCGCCTGCAACCGGGGTCATTGTCGGGGCACTGGCAAAATTGGGGCGGTGATCATCGTAATGTCACGACGCGGATTAGTAGCGAAGGAGGGGCAAAAGCGCGCCTTGAACATCGTATGGCTGATGCGTCGTCAAACCCCTACACGGCTGTTGCTGCGGTCTTGCAAGCGGCCCTTTTGGGGGTCGAACATGGATATGATTTGCAGCCCATGGAAACCGGTGACGGGTTTGTCGAAACGGATGCAACAATTGGGGCTGCGACTGATCTGAAATCAGCAATTGCAGATCTGGCGGCGGATACGGTTTTGTCTGATGCTGTTGGTGCGGGATTGGTTGAAAACCACGTGTTTATGAAAGAAGCCGAGGTTGAAAAAACGGCGGCCCTAGAGCCCGAAGCGTTACGGGATTTTTACATCTATTATATGTAGTTTGGTCGAATTTTTGTTGGTGATTTTGCATTCCCGCGGGGGGGCGTAAAGTTACCAATCTGGTATTTTCAGAGTTCTTTCTAAAGACGGTTACGTCGTCAGCAACTTTGATTTAAAATGGCACCATGGACCAACCCTCATTCGTAAATATGCGGTGCACTGAATGCCCTATCCGTCACCGTGCTGTGTGCGCGCGGTGCGATGATGATGAACTTTCGCGCCTTGAAAATATGAAGTCCTACAAGACCTTTGACGCGGGTGAAATCATCTTTTGGCGTGGGCAACCGCTTGATTATGTTGCGTCGTTGGTGGACGGGGTCGCGAGCCTTTCGAAGACGTTAGAGGACGGGCGCACGCAAATTGTCGGGCTGATGTTGCCATCGGATTTTATCGGACGACCGGGCCGCGTTGAGGTTGATTTTGATGTGACCGCGACGACCAAAGTGACACTTTGCAGGTTTGAACGAAAACCGTTTGAACGTCTTGTCGACGACACGCCACATGTTGCGCAGCGTTTGATGGAATTGGCCTTGGATGAACTGGATGCCGCGCGCGATTGGATGGTTTTGCTGGGCCGTAAAACCGCACGTGAAAAAATCGCGACCTTTATCAACATGCTGGTACAGCGCAGCCTGACGGACACGAACGGCAATACATTGGTTGTAGATTTGCCAATGACCCGTGACCAGATCGCCAACTATATCGGGCTGACGCTTGAGACAGTTTCGCGTCAATTCAACAGCTTGAAAAAGGAAGGCGTTATTGGTCTTTCGGGTCGCAAGCAGATTGAAATTATGGACCTAGACGCCCTGCGCGAAGCCACAGGCGACGATGCCGTTTTAATCTAATCCGACTTATCCCAGAAATTTTCGTTTGTTGATGCAGATCAAGGAACGCGCTTTTACTTGTCCTTAGAAACGGTCCTGCGAACAGGGGCGTCCAGTGGTGCTCTGATTAACGTGAGGGCATTTTATGGACTATGTGAAACTTATCCTTTTGGGGGCAATTACGCTGATCGCGGCGATTGCCAGCAGTTGGGCGCATGATCTGGCCTATCAGGTGCACGCATTTCTAATCATGGTGATCGCATTTGCGATGTTCATCTGGGTGTTGCGTAAAACGGATGAACCTGTGCGCATGATGGCGCATGACGGTATTTATTTCGACGGGGTCATTCGCGCCGGCGTTATTGCCACCGCGTTTTGGGGCATCGTCGGTTTTCTGGTCGGTACGTTCATCGCCTTTCAACTGGCGTTTCCAGAGCTGAATTTCGACTGGGGGCAGCCGTTCACCAACTTTGGCCGATTGCGTCCGCTGCACACCAGTGCGGTGATTTTTGCGTTTGGCGGCAATGCTCTGATCGCGACCTCGTTTTATGTGGTGCAACGGACCAGTGCGGTGCGTTTGTGGGGCGGTAACACGGCGTGGTTTGTGTTCTGGGGCTATCAGTTGTTCATCGTCTTGGCGGCGACGGGTTATTTGCTGGGGGCCACCCAATCCAAAGAATACGCAGAACCGGAATGGTACGTCGACATCTGGTTGACCGTGGTTTGGCTGGCCTATTTGGCGGTGTTCTTGGGTACAATTTTTAAGCGCCGCGAAAAGCATATTTACGTCGCGAACTGGTTCTACCTTGCCTTCATAATCACGGTGGCGATGCTGCATGTGGTCAACAACCTGTCGGTGCCGGTCAGCATTTGGGGGTCCAAATCTGTTCAGGTATTTTCCGGTGTACAGGATGCGATGACCCAGTGGTGGTACGGCCATAACGCGGTCGGGTTTTTCCTGACTGCCGGGTTCCTTGGTATGATGTACTACTTTGTCCCCAAGCAGGCGAACCGTCCAGTTTACAGCTATAAACTGTCGATTATCCACTTTTGGGCGCTGATATTTCTATACATCTGGGCGGGCCCGCACCACTTGCATTACACAGCTTTACCTGATTGGGCATCGACCCTTGGCATGGTGTTTTCGATCATCCTGTGGATGCCCAGCTGGGGTGGTATGATCAACGGTTTGATGACGTTGCAAGGCGCGTGGGACAAGCTGCGCACCGATCCGATCATGCGGATGTTTGTGCTGTCGTTGGGCTTTTATGGCATGTCCACATTCGAGGGACCGATGATGTCGATCCGCGCAGTGAATTCGCTGTCGCATTACACCGACTGGACCATCGGGCACGTGCATTCCGGTGCGCTGGGTTGGAACGGCATGATCACGTTTGCCTGCATTTATTTCCTGACGCCGCGTCTTTGGGGTCGTAAGGAAATGCATTCGATGTCGGCGATCAACTGGCACTTTTGGCTCGCGACATTGGGGATCGTCTTATACGCGGCGTCCATGTGGGTGACTGGAATTATGGAAGGTCTGATGTGGCGCGAAGTCGACGATCAGGGTTTCCTCGTGAACTCGTTTGCCGACACGGTCAGTGCCAAATTCCCGATGTATGTGGTGCGTGGTTTGGGCGGTGTTTTGTTCCTCAGCGGGGCGTTGGTGATGATTTGGAACATGTGGATGACCATCCGCGGGGCCAAACCCGCAACTGCCGCCATCCCACACGCAACCCCAGCCGAATAAGGATCACATCATGGCCATTCTTGATAAACACGCCATTCTGGAAAAAAGCCCGACGCTGCTTTTGACCTTTTCGTTGCTGGTCGTCACCATCGGTGGGATCGTTGAAATTGCGCCGCTGTTCTGGCTGGAAAACACAATCGAAGACGTGGAGGGCGTGCGCCCCTATTCGCCTTTGGAGCTGACCGGGCGCGACATCTACATTCGCGAGGGCTGCTATGTTTGTCATAGCCAAATGATCCGCCCTATGCGCGACGAGGTCGAACGTTACGGGCATTATTCGCTGGCTGCAGAATCGCAATACGACCATCCGTTTCAGTGGGGGTCCAAACGCACAGGCCCTGATGTTGCGCGTGTCGGCGGGCGGTATTCTGATGCGTGGCACGTGGATCACCTTAGCGATCCGCAATCGGTTGTGCCCGAAAGCATCATGCCAAAATATGCGTTTTTGTCGGACACAAAGATCGACGGCAAACACATCGAAGCATTGCTATCGACGCACCGTTTTGTCGGGGTGCCGTATACGGACGCGCAGATCGAACAGGCGGCGGCCGATTTTCATGTGCAGGCTGATCCCGATGGCGATTGGGATGCGCTGGCCGAACGTTATCCCGGTGTTGTCGTGTCCAACTTTGATGGCCAACCGGAGCTGACGGAAATGGATGCGCTGATTTCGTATCTTCAGGTCCTTGGCACGATGGTCGATTTTTCGACGTTCACCCCAGATCCAAGCCGTTAGGAGGCCCGATATGGATACCTATTCCCTCCTGCGTGAAATCGCTGACAGCTGGGTGCTTTTGGCGATGTTCGCCTATTTTATCGGCGCTGGTGTTTGGGCGTTTTTGCCCAGCCAAAGCAAAGCCCGCAAAGACGCTAGCATGATCCCGCTGCGCGATGATGTTGCTGTGAAATCGCCGAAAGGACAGGTCGATGGCTGATCGCAAAGTTGATACTGAAACCGGTGTCGAAACCACAGGCCATAGCTGGGACGGGATCGAAGAACTGAACAACCCGTTGCCGCGCTGGTGGTTGTGGACGCTGTATTTGACGATCATCTGGGGCATCATTTACGTCATCGCGTACCCTGCATGGCCGATGGTTTCAGGCGCAACAAAAGGGGTTTTGGGCTGGTCGTCGCGCGCGCAAGTGGCCGAAGATATCGCGGTGCATAACAGTCAAAACGCCGACCTTGTCACCGCGTTGTTGGCTGTAGATATGACAACCTTGCCCGAAAACGACGATCTAAATCGCTACGCCATCGCGCGTGGTGGTGCGGTGTTTCGCGCGCAATGTTCGCAGTGTCACGGGGCTGGTGCGGCGGGGGCCAAAGGCTATCCAAACCTGCTCGACAATGACTGGCTTTGGGGCGGATCAATGGCAGAAATTTCACACACGATCGATCATGGGGTGCGCAACGAAACTGACCCTGATGCGCGATTTTCGCAAATGCCAGCCTTTGGCGAGATGCTTGAGGAAGACGAGATTACCGCCACAGTCGAATACGTCCTGTCGTTGTCAAACGGTGACCATGACGTGGCACTGGCAGCAGCCGGGGGCGAGGTTTTCGCAGACAATTGTTCTGCCTGTCATGGCAACGCGGGCCTAGGTGATCGCGAAATCGGGGCCCCGAACCTAGCCGATGCAATCTGGCTTTATGGCGGTGATCGCGCCGCACTTGGTGAGACAATTAAAAATGCGCGCTACGGGGTAATGCCTGCGTGGGGGCAACGCCTGCCACCTGCCGATATTCGCGCCGTTTCCGCCTATGTGCACGCGTTGGGCGGAGGCGAATAACCAGTTAAGATCGCCAGTTTCGGCTGGTTGATCTTTTTGGTCCCGAAACGATCCTGTTCGCAAAACGAGTCGTTTCGGGGCTACTTGATTCAGATCAAGGCGCGCCGCGTGAGCCCCAGCTAGGGTTATCATGCGAACAGGAAGCCAAACACATGTCCATCAAATCACCGCCCTCGTTGTATCAGGCCCAAGTGCCTATTTTTCCACGCAAAGTGTCTGGATTCTTCCGGACGCTTAAATGGTGGATCATGGCTGTCACGCTGGGATTTTACTACCTGACACCATGGATCAGATGGGATCGTGGTCCGAACCTGCCTGACCAGGCCGTGCTGGTCGATGTGTCAGGGCGACGGTTCTATTTCTTCTGGATCGAAATTTGGCCACACGAATTCTACTTTGTCGCAGGGCTGCTGATTATGGCCGGCCTTGGGTTGTTTTTGTTCACCTCGGCGCTGGGCCGTGTGTGGTGTGGGTACGCATGCCCGCAGACGGTTTGGACCGACCTGTTTATCCTGGTAGAACGCTGGATCGAGGGGGATCGCAACGCCCGTGTTCGCCTTTGGACCGGTGCGTGGACATGGCGTAAATGGCGCCTGCGACTGACAAAATGGGCGGTCTGGTTGCTGATCGCCTTGGCGACTGGCGGCGCATGGGTGTTCTATTTCGCTGATGCGCCTACGTTGCTGGCAGGGCTGGTGTCGTTCACCGCGCATCCCGCAGCCTACATAACGATCGCGATTTTGACGCTGACCACCTTTGTTTTTGGCGGGTTCATGCGCGAACAAGTCTGCATTTACATGTGCCCATGGCCACGCATCCAATCTGCGATGATGGATTCTGACACCATCACCGTCGCCTATCGCGATTGGCGGGGCGAACCTCGAGGCAAGAAACACGACGACACGACGGGCGACTGCATCGACTGTATGGCTTGCGTGAATGTGTGCCCCGTGGGGATCGATATTCGCGATGGTCAGCAGATGGAATGTATCACCTGCGCCCTGTGCATTGATGCCTGCGATGACGTGATGGACAAGATCGGCAAGCCGCGTGGTTTGATTGATTATCTCGCCTTGTCGGACGAAGTCGCGGAACGCGCCGGTGCCAAACCTGTGCCGTTGTGGCGTCATATCCTGCGTCCGCGCACGCTGCTTTATACGGCGATGTGGGGGGCGATTGGGCTGGGTCTGGTTTATGCGTTGTTTATTCGCAGCGACATCGAACTGACGGTTAGCCCCGTGCGCAATCCAACGTATGTGCTGCAATCTGACGGTTCAATTCGCAACATTTATGATGTGCGTCTGCGCAATAAATCGGGCGATGCGCGGCAGTTTCACCTGAACCTGACCAGCCCCGAAACCCTGCGGATCGAACTAGAGGGCAGGGGTGATGTGCTGTCGATCGCTGTGCCTGCTGACACCACAATTTTGCAGCGGGTGTACGTGACAGCGCGACCCCAAGATCACGCATCAGGCCAGAATAATACGGCGCTGCGTTTGTGGGTCGAAGACATCAACAGCGGCAATCGCGCCAGCCAATCGACGATTTTTAACGGAAGGGACCAGCCATGACCGAAATCAAAGGGTGGCATGTTTTTGCAGGGTTTGCTGGTGCGTTCAGCATTATTATCGCAGTGAATTTGACGTTGGCGTTTCAGGCGGTGCGCACATTTCCGGGGCTTGAGGTGCGCAATTCTTACGTCGCCAGTCAGACGTTTGATGCGGATCGTACAGCCCAGCTTGGCCTTGGGTGGGATGTGTCGGCGACCTTGGTGGATCACACGTTGTCGTTGGTTATTTTAGAAAACGATTTGCCCATCGCGGCCACGGTCGAACAGGCAACTTTCGGGCGCGCAACCAACGTACGTTTTGACGAGGTGCCGCAATTTGTTTTTGACGGACAGGCCATGCGCGCGCAGGTCAATGGTGGTCCTGGAAACTGGAATTTGCGCCTGCGATTACGATCTGAAAACGGCACCTTGTTTCAACAGCGCATTGTCGTGCGCGCGATGCAATGAACGCCGCGTGTCCTGCCTGCGCGGTTGCCCCGATTGCCCAAGATATCGCGGATGGTCCGGCGTTGAAATTTTCACTGCCCACCATTCATTGCGCGGCGTGTATTGGCAAAATCGAACGTGGACTTGCCAGCATTATCGGGGTGCGCAGCGTGCGTGTGAACCTGTCTTTGAAACGTCTCAGCATGACCGGTTCGGTCGATCCAAAGCATATTGAAACGGCACTGACGGACTTGGGGTTCGATGCCTATCCGCTTGATCTTGAGGCGTTAAACACGGCCCATGACAGTGTCGGGCGTGCCTTGATGATGCGCATGGCGGTTGCCGGATTTGCGATGATGAACGTCATGCTTTTGTCGGTTGCGGTGTGGTCTGGTGCAGCGGATGCGACGCGTGACCTGTTCCATCTGATTTCGGCGGCAATCGCCTTGCCTGTGGTGGCTTATGCGGGTCAGCCGTTTTTTCAGAATGCGTGGTCGGCGTTGCGCGTCGGGCGTTTAAACATGGATGTTCCGATTTCGTTGGCGATTATTCTTGCCGCTGGAATGTCGTTGTTCGAAACGCTGAATGGCGGCGCGCATGCCTATTTTGATGCGGCCCTGTCACTGACGTTCTTTTTGCTGATTGGCCGGTTTATGGATCATCGCACACGCAGTGCCGCGCGATCTGCCGCCAAAGAATTGACCGCCCTTGAGGTACAAACAGCCCAGCGTATCGTTGATGGAAATGCGCAAACGGTTCCTGTTGCTCAGCTTGATATTGGCGATGTGGTGATGGTGGCGACCGGTGCGCGTGTGCCTGTTGATGGTGTGCTTTTGTCTGCGCGCGCACTGATGGATCGTTCGTTTTTGACAGGCGAATCTGCGGCAATTGACGTGACCCAGAACGCCATGCTTCAGGCTGGGGAAATCAACGTCGCGCAGCCTTTGACCTTGCGTGCTACGGCGGTGGGTGATGACACATCCCTGCGGCGGATGGCCACCATGGTCGAGCTGGCCGAGAACAGTCGCAATTCATACACCGCTTTGGCGGATCGCGCCGCGCAAATTTACGCACCTGCCGTGCATCTGTTGGCGTTGGCCGCATTTATCGGCTGGTACCTTGGCACGGGTGATGTGCGCCATGCGATCAATGTTGCGATTGCGGTGCTGATTATCACCTGTCCTTGCGCGCTGGGCCTTGCCGTGCCTGCGGTTTCGACGGCTGCGATCAGTCGTCTTTTTGCGATGGGGTACCTTGTGAAACACGCCACCGCATTGGAACGTCTGGCCGAGGTAACGCGCGTGGTTTTTGACAAAACCGGGACGCTTAGCATCCCGTCGGTGACGTTGCCTGAGGCGCTGTGTGAAACGGAACGCGCGGTTGCCAAAGGTCTTGCGCAGGCCTCGCATCATCCATTATCGCGCGCGCTGGATTTGGCGTTGGGCGATGTTGCCGCCGCGCAGATTGAACAGATCACCGAAGTCGCGGGCCAAGGTGTAAGTGGCGTGTGGCAGGGTCATGATGTTCGGCTGGGCCGTGGTGCGTGGCTGGATGCAAATTTTGCTGATCTGGGGCTGCGGATCGGGCACAATCAACCGCTTGCTTTTGCGGCCTGCGAAACGCCGCGCGACGGGGTGCGCACAGCGTTGGCGGGCATATCGTTGCCTTGCGAGATCGTGACAGGGGATGCGACACCGCCTGCGCAATTGTTCGCCGCAGACCTTGGTTTGCCAGTTACAGCAGATGTGCGCGCGGATGAAAAATTCGAATACCTTCAGCATCTTGCACAAAATCAGGACCGTGTTTTGATGGTTGGGGATGGGCTGAATGACACTGCCGCATTGGCCGCGGCACATGCGTCGATTGCACCAGCGTCGGCCCTAGATGCATCGCGCAGCGCGTCAGATGTTGTGATCCTGAAAGACAGCTTTGCTGAATTGCCGTTGCTGTTACGGATCGCAAAATTGACCTGTCGATTGTCAAAACAGAACTTTGCAATTGCTGCGATTTACAACGCAATCGCGATTCCGTTGGCCCTCGCCGGGCTTGCCACACCGTTGGCGGCGGCCCTCGCGATGTCGGCGTCGTCGATCACTGTTCTGCTAAATTCTCAACGCGTTAGGTTTGCAAAATGAACGTTCTGGTTATCTTGATTCCGGTGTCGCTGCTGCTGGGGGGCTTGGGTTTGGCGGCGTTCATCTGGACAGTTCGCAGTGATCAGTATGACGATGAAAAAGGCAACGCGGCGCGCATTTTGTTGGATGACTAGCGGGGCAAAACGGACCGGCCGATGATCAGGCAAATTTTGATATGCGGTAACGCGAGGTGGTTTGGGAAACATATGACCAAACGCGAACCAATCCAAAGGAAGTCAGACTATGGACCATGCGCAAATCAACGCAACGATCGAAGCTAACAATGCCGCCGTCGCAACTGGTAATATGGAGCCCATTCTAGCCGCATACGAGCCGACAGGTGCCTTGGTGGCTGACCCCGGAACATTGGCGCAAGGCACCGCGGCATTGCGCGAGGCGTTTGGGCATTTCATGGCGATGAACCCGTCGATTTCTGTGGCAAAGCACGAAGTTATCCAAGCCGACGATATTACTTTGCACACATCAACCTGGAAAATGACAGGTCAGGCACCAGACGGATCCGCATTTGAGCAGACCGGATTTTCAGTCGTGGTCTTGCGCAAACAGGCGGACGGGCGTTGGTTGATGGTGATCGACAATCCGTTTGGCGACAATCTTTTGCAGGCTGACTAATCACCTAAGTCGTTTGAAACGCGTGTTAAATCACCGACAAGGGGGCTTTTGACTAAGCCCGCTCGTCTTGTCGTTCAAAAATGTCGGAAGAGTCATGGTGCTGCTAGGGAGAATTGAACTCCCGACCTCGTCATTACCAATGACGCGCTCTACCACTGAGCTACAGCAGCACTGTGAGCGGCTGAGTAGCTGTAAATTCACAATCGTGCAACCCTATTCTGGACCATTATGCACCCCTGCGCTAGACAGGCGGTATGGCAGATAAATCCGCATCAGAAACGACCCCAAAAGCAATTAACCGTCGCGAAGAACGGCTAAAGGCAGCATTGAAGGCAAATATGGGACGGCGCAAAGCCCAAGCCCGTGCGCGCAAGGTCGGCGATGTGGATGAACAACAGGTAAAGGACGAAGGTTAAATGGATTCGATTGTTGTACAGGGCGGCGGAGAGCTGAACGGGCAAATTCCGATTGCAGGCGCAAAAAATGCGTGTCTGACGCTAATGCCGGCGACATTGCTAAGCGAAGAACCGCTGACACTGACAAACGCGCCGCGCCTGTCTGACATCAAAACGATGACGGCGCTGTTGCAGTCTTTGGGGTCCGAAGTGGCGACGCTGCAAGACGGCAAAACCTTGGCCATGTCGTGCCACGCGAAAATCAACACCCGCGCCGAATATGAAATCGTGCGCAAAATGCGTGCGTCGAACCTAGTGCTGGGCCCATTGTTGGCGCGCGAAGGTTACGCCGAAGTCTCATTGCCGGGGGGCTGCGCGATTGGTGCGCGCCCGATGGATATTCACACCGATGGCCTAAGCTTGATGGGCGCTGACATCGAATTGCGCGACGGATACTTGCACGCCAAAGCGCAGGGTGGGCGGCTTAAGGGGGCGGTCATCGATTTCCCGTTTGCCTCCGTTGGGGCGACTGAAAACATCATGATGGCCGCGACATTGGCCAAGGGCACAACCGTCATCAACAACGCCGCGCGCGAACCTGAAATTGTTGATCTGGCAGATTGCCTGCGCAAAATGGGTGCACAAATCGAAGGTGACGGCACGTCGTCGATCACCATCCAAGGCGTTGATCGTTTGGGCGGCGCGACCCATCCTGTGGTCACGGACCGCATCGAACTAGGCACCTACATGCTGGCCCCTGCGTTTTGCGGCGGCGAGGTCGAATGCCTAGGTGGTCGTCTGGATTTGGTGGCCGCATTTGTCGAAAAACTGGATGCGGCGGGCATTGATGTGACCGAAACGGACAAGGGTCTGAAGGTCAAACGACGCACCGACGAAATCAAAGCAGTTGATATCACAACCGAACCGTTCCCGGGGTTCCCGACCGATTTGCAGGCGCAGATGATGGCGTTGTTGTGCACGGCAAACGGCACGTCGGTTCTGGAAGAAAAGATTTTCGAAAACCGCTTTATGCACGCGCCAGAATTGATCCGCATGGGCGCCGACATCGAAGTCCACGGTGGTCATGCCACGGTCAAAGGTGTCAGCAAACTTAAAGGCGCGCCAGTTATGGCGACCGATTTGCGCGCGTCAATTTCACTGATCCTTGCTGGACTTGCCGCCCAAGGCGAAACTAAAATCAGCCGCGTCTACCACTTGGATCGCGGTTATGAACACGTTGTGCGCAAGCTAAGTGCTGTGGGTGCCAAAATCGAGCGGGTGGCAGACTAATGGCCGCTGACGCAACATTCGAGGATGGTCGCGAAGCCCCGCTAAATCTGGGCGCTTTGGACATCGAAGACCTTAAAATCATGTCAGCGCTTGTGCAGGATTCCGTCTTTCCGATCACGGAAATGAAGTGGTCCAAAAAACAACGCCGCTTTGGCCTCCTGCTTAACCGGTTTCGGTGGGAAGAGGGCGCGCGGGTCACAACGTCGCCGGAACGCGTGCAATCCTTGTTGGCATTTGACGGTGTTTTGAACGTCTCGAGCCAAGGCATCGACCGCTCTGATGCGGACATGGTGCTGTCGTTGATGTCTATCGAATTCACCGCAGGAACAGACGGAGCAGGAGAGGTTTTGCTGACCCTTGCCGGTGATGGCGCCATCCGCCTTGAGGTCGAGGCGATCGAGGCGACCCTCAAGGACGTCACGCGCCCCTATGTGGCCCCGTCCAAACGTGCGCCGGTTCATCCGGAATAAACGCACAGCTCGCTTGAGACTACGGGCGTCGCGCGCTACATCATCTCCAAACTCGGAGATCATCACGCGATGCCCCAATTCCTAGACGCCACAGCCCCCGACTTCGAGGCGGCCTTTACCGCCCTGCTTAGTGCCAAGCGCGAAGACAGCCCTGACGTGGATCATGTTGTGGCTGAAATCATCGCGGACGTGCGTGCGCGCGGCGATGTGGCTGTGCTGGAATTGACCGAGAAATTTGACCGTCTAAAACTGGATGCCAGTTCGATGGCGATCACGCCAGCCGAAGTCGACGCCGCCTGCGCACTGGTCGAACCCGACGTACGCGCGGCTTTGGAATTGGCCGCGACCCGCATTCGCGCCTATCACGCCCGCCAGATGCCCCAAGACGAACAATGGACAGACGAGGTCGGCGCGACGTTGGGTTGGCGCTGGACGCCGGTGTCTGCCGCGGGTCTGTACGTGCCGGGCGGATTGGCGAGCTATCCGTCGTCGGTTTTGATGAACGCGATCCCTGCCAAAGTTGCTGGTGTGCCGCGCCTTGCGATCACTGTGCCCACGCCGGACGGGGTTTTGAACCCTGCCGTTTTGCTGGCCGCACGCCTGTCTGGTGTCGACGAAATTTACCGCATCGGTGGGGCGCAGGCGATTGCCGCACTGGCCTATGGCACCGAAACGATCCCGCCTGTTGATAAGATTACGGGCCCGGGAAACGCATTTGTCGCGGCGGCCAAACGACGTGTATTTGGTAAGGTCGGCATCGACATGATCGCGGGCCCGTCCGAGATTTTGGTGATCGCAGACGGTGACAATGACCCCGACTGGATCGCGCTGGATTTACTAAGCCAAGCAGAACATGACGAAAGCGCGCAATCGCTGTTGATCACAACCGACGCGGCCTTTGGGCGCGCGGTGGCAAAGGCCGTGGATGCGCGACTGGAAACACTGGAACGGCGCGCGATTGCGGGTGTTAGCTGGCGCGAAAACGGGGCGATCATCACGGTGCCTGATTTAGCGACGGCTGCTGCTTTGTCGGATCGCATCGCACCGGAACACCTTGAATTATGCGTCGCGGACCCTGTCGCGTTGTCGAAAAACATCACGCACGCGGGCGCGATATTCTTGGGGCAATGGACGCCCGAAGCGATTGGCGATTACATCGGCGGGCCAAACCACGTGTTGCCGACAGCGCGTTCGGCACGGTTCTCATCCGGATTGTCGGTCTTGGATTTTGTCAAACGCACAACGCTGGCCCAAATGACACCCGAAGCATTGCGCGCAATTGGGCCCGGAGCGGAACAATTGGCAGCCTCCGAAAGCCTCGAGGCACACGGCCTGTCGGTCACTGCACGGCTTCGCAAGCTTAACGATTGATGGGCGTTGTTGCCCCTTTAAGGTCTGTGGGGTAAGCAGGCGGGACACCTTTGTTTTGGACGTATCCGCAATGCCCCGTATCAGCCATATCGAACTTGACGACGCGAACCTGCCGCCGCCCACGCCCGAGATCGAACAAGAGCGTAAAGTGGCGATGTTTGACCTGCTAGAGGACAATACGTTTGTGTTGCCCGTGCGCGAAGAACGTCCTGTGCCAGCGGGTCCGTATCACGTTGGCCTGTCTATTCGAGACAAGCGTCTGGTGTTTGATGTGAACACTGAAACGGCGGAAAAAGCGGCTGAATTCCATCTGTCTTTGGGTCCATTTCGACAAGTCGTCAAAGACTACTTTCAGATTTGCGAAAGCTACTTTGATGCGGTGAAAACGCTGCCGCCCAGCCAGATTGAAACCATCGACATGGCGCGCCGCGGTATCCACAACGAAGGATCGCGCGTGTTGCAGGAACGACTGGAAGGGAAGGCCGAGATCGACATCGATACGGCGCGCCGACTGTTCACGTTAATCTGCGTCCTACATTTCGGCGGATAAATGGCGAAAGAGCTTCCACAATCGGTTCTGTTTTGCTGCGATCACAACGCGGTGCGTTCTCCCATGGCCGAGGGGATCATGAAAAAGTTCTACGGAACAGGGACGTATGTGCAATCTGTCGGGGTGAAAAATGACCTTGAGATAGACGGGTTTTCGATTGCTGTTTGCCAGGAATTAGACGTCGAACTGTCGCGCCACCGCTCGCGAAGCTTTGACGAGATGGAGCAATGGGGCGATGATTTAAGTTCGTTTGATTTGGTCGTCGCCCTGTCACCAGCCAGCCAAAGGCGCGCGCTGGAACTGACCAGATTCTACCATCTTGAAGTTGAATACTGGCCGATCCTTGACCCGACAGGATTGGGCGACAGTCGCGATTCAAAATTGGTCAGCTATCGCCAATCCCGTGACCAAATCATTGAACAGCTGACCTCGCGCTGGGGTGCCCCCCAAGACACGACGGATTAAGAGCACAACCGCGCGGCGTCACCGCTGTAAGATTTCCATTTTTTCCAAAATCGTTCGTTTGCTGGATTGTCAGACTGGCGCGTAACCTGTGCTTGATGCGGATCATTAAAGAACGCTGCACCGCGCCGCTGTTCCGCTGACGTAAGCGAACGATCCGCGACTGCCTGAACACACCCACACCGCGCGCGAGATGCTTGTTTGCGACCGGCCACACGACAGGCGTTGGCAATCGGACCCGATGCGAACAACACCTGCGAAGACGTGGCGGGCGCGTAACGCGCGGACGTCGCATTGCTGGATGAATAGCGCGTGCCACCGCAGGCCGCGACCAATGTCAGAATAGAAAGTGCGCCGATGATGCGTACCATGTGCCCAAAACCTCATGTCTGGCGGCTATTGTGCCGCTCTGATTTGCTTGAGCCGAGTATGACGCAAGTTTTGATGCGGTGCAATTCACGAAGCGGTGGTGCGTCAAGACGCACCTTACGGGTGATTGGTTCAGTCTATTGGGGTTTTGGCGTGCGCTAAATTACACCAAAAAGAAACAAACCCAAACTAACCAAGGCTGACAACATAGATGTGACAGTAAGGGCAAGGCGGGCAGTCTTGAACGTTTTACTGTCAAAAGCTTTCGATCCGTTTTCAATAAACTGGCCATACATCAATCGCATATGGGAAGCGCGGTTGAAAATTCTGGTCGCAGCATCTGCGCCGGGCAACGGTGGCGCGCCATTTGGTAGGGGCTGCAATGCGTCATTGATTAGGCTGGGAATATCTGCCGCGAAATCTTCGGCCATGATCTCTTCACTGATTGCGACAAGAACGGGCTGGGCATCTTTCAGTAGATCAACATGTTCAGATGACAATTCGTGCAGGCTTTGCTGTGCAATAAGTAACCGGTTTTCGGCCACATCAGGATGGGCCGCGCGAATGCCACGAACGCCGTCTTCAACCGCTTCAAGCAGGGCAAGGTTGCCTTCGCTGTTGGGCAATTCTGCCGTGTCATGAATTTACCGACGTAGGCCGACGGCGACTGAGGTGAAGTCCATTTCGATGCGCTGCGGATCATTGGCGTAACGGGTTAGGGTTCTCGAGAGAACACGGACCTTGCGAGATTGGTCGTTGAGGCCGTTGTTGCCAAGGGTGGCGTCTTCAACGCTGTCTTGTACACGGGGCAGTAAGGTGCCGATGAGTGGCGCGTTTTGGATCGGAGTTGGGGTTACGTAGAAACGGTTGGTTTCCGGGTTGAGTTGGATGGTTTCGGCGAGCGGGTGTTGGTTGGTGAAGTGCTCGGCTTGGATGCGTTCGATTCCGGTGGCAACGGCTTCGGGGCCATCATTCCAAATTTCGTCTAAAATTTCTATTATTTTGAATGCAAGTTTCCAGTTTCGAAAATTGCCTTCCCAAACGGCGAGATACCAATCATGCCAGAACGACCATTTCGGATCGATTGATAGTCGTTTTAAAAATTGCTCATGGTTCCCTAAAATCTCTGAGGGGACAGGAATGCTGAGCCAAATCGGCATAGTGTTCAAGTTGTTTCCTCCAGAGAAAATCTGGCTGGATCTCAAGACGGCAAATGTGTGAACTGAACCGGTACCGTAGAATGCAGTATGCGCAGATGATCGCGCGGACGAAATTGCTTGAGCCGAGTGATCTGCAGAACGAGAGTTTCCGATGCAAATTGCGGTACTCGACGCAACCGTTCTGAGCAGTGAATTGATTGCAGGATGTGGAGAGATGGAGAGATTGTTTTGTATTGCAGCATGAGCACTACTAGCAATTCTAGTCCAATTGATGTCCGTGCGCAGATCAAGTGCGCGCACTGCTGTGATGATTAGCGAGCGCATAGTCGCAAGTGTTAGAACATCGAAGACCTCTTTTGAGGCAAAGCTTAGATTTGCGGCTACTCTTAAAGCGGCGCGATTAGCCACTAACGTCATTGTGGTCGTATTTTGGGTTTCAAACCAAGTTTTTGATTGGATGAAATCCGAAAAATCAACCTCTGCCATAGCCACCATACCCCTCACAAACACCATAGGATCAATCCCAACTTGACCAGCCCACAAAAGCCCTACATATCCACAGCATGACACCACTCTCACATATCCGCAATTTCTCCATCGTCGCGCACATTGACCATGGGAAATCGACCCTCGCTGATCGCTTGATCCAGGAAACTGGCACGGTCAAAGATCGTGACATGCAGGCCCAGTTGCTTGACACCATGGACATCGAACGCGAGCGTGGCATCACGATCAAAGCCAACACCGTGCGTATCGATTACAAGGCCGATAATGGTGAGGATTACGTCCTGAACCTGATCGACACCCCCGGCCACGTTGATTTCGCCTACGAAGTTTCGCGCTCTATGCGTGCGGTTGAAGGGTCGTTGCTGGTTGTTGATGCCTCTCAAGGGGTTGAGGCGCAGACGCTTGCGAACGTCTATCACGCCCTTGATGCGGACCACGAAATTGTACCGATCCTGAACAAAATCGACCTGCCGGCTGCTGACTGTGATCGTGTTGCCGAACAGATCGAAGACGTTATTGGCATCGAGGCTGCGGGCGCGATCCGTGTCTCTGCTAAAACGGGTGTCGGTATTCACGAAACGCTTGAATCCATCGTGCATGATTTGCCCTGTCCAAAGGGAAACGAGGACGCCGATCTAAAGGCGATGCTGGTTGATTCCTGGTACGATAGCTATCTGGGCGTGATCGTTCTGGTGCGCATCATTGATGGTCGCCTGAAAAAGGGCGAAAAGATCAAATTCCTGTCGAACGGCACCGTGCACAGCGTTGATCGCATCGGCGTTTTCCGTCCACAGATGGAGATGATCGACAGTCTTGGGCCCGGTGAAATCGGCTTCCTGACCGCATCGATCAAACAGGTTCGCGACACGCGCGTTGGCGATACCATCACGCACGAACGCAAAACTGTTGAACCATTGCCCGGCTTTAAGCCTGCACAGCCCGTTGTGTTCTGTGGCCTGTTTCCTGTCGACACCGCGTTGTTCGAAGACATGCGCGATGCGATCGACAAGCTTGCGTTGAATGACGCGTCGTTCAGTTTCGAAATGGAAACGTCAGCCGCGCTTGGCTTTGGGTTCCGATGTGGTTTCTTGGGGTTGCTACACCTCGAGGTGATCCGCGACCGGATTGAACGTGAATATGACATCGATCTGATCACGACAGCGCCGTCGGTGGTTTACCACGTCTACATGCGCGACGGCACGATGTCCGAACTGCACAATCCCGCTGACATGCCCGACCTGACGTTGGTCGATCACATCGAAGAACCGCGGATCAAGGCGACGATTCTGGTGCCTGACGAGTACCTCGGTGACGTGCTAAAGCTGTGCCAAGAACGTCGTGGCGTGCAGATGGACCTGACCTATGCCGGTTCACGTGCGATGACGGTTTATGACCTGCCGCTGAACGAAGTCGTGTTCGATTTTTATGACCGCCTAAAATCTGTGACCAAAGGGTATGCGTCGTTTGATTATCAAATGACCGGTTACCAAACAGATAACCTCGTGAAAATGTCGGTGCTAGTGAACGACGAACCTGTCGATGCGCTGTCGATGATGGTGCACCGTGATCGCGCTGATACGCGTGGCCGTGCGATGGTTGAAAAGCTAAAAGACCTGATCCCGCGCCACATGTTCAAAATCCCGATCCAAGCGGCGATTGGCGGTAAAGTCATCGCCCGCGAAACCCTGTCCGCGATGCGCAAAGACGTGACGGCCAAATGTTATGGCGGCGACGCGACCCGCAAACGCAAACTGCTGGACAAGCAGAAGGCGGGTAAGAAAAAGATGCGTCAATTTGGTCGCGTCGATATTCCGCAAGAAGCTTTCATCAGCGCTCTCAAAATGGACAGCTAAAAGCTGTTCATTTTGCGCGCGGATGAAAGACGGTGGGAGGCAGCGTATTGCAAAGCAATGCGCGTTCCCACACAGTAGTGTGGTTGGGTTAGCTATGTAATTAGCGTATTTATTTAAAATTGCTTGAAGCTTGGATGCAACTATTAATAGAATCATATTAGATTTTTTAGGTTGAGGTATGGCTTTGAGTTTGAGTATTTCTGACGAACCACCGCGTATAGATGCAGATGTTATTTTAAAAATTGATTATGATGAAAGCACGGGCTCTGCTGCTCGAGCTTTTGAGATTGCAGCTGGCCTGATTAGGTCAATGGAAGACTTAGATAGGGTCCTCCTCCAATCGATAGATAGCCAACTTTCAACGTCCTTGATTGTCGAAGACCTTAAGAAATCGAGTCTGAAAATTTTTCTGCGCAACATGTTGGTGGATACGCCAGATGAAGCGCTTAAAGAAGCTGATCTAAAAAAGTTAATTGGACACTATCTAATCAAAGCTAAGTACGCCGCAATTCGCTTTTTAGATAAAGGCGAGGAAAGTGCAAAAATTTCCGACCTTACAGAAGAGATTGCAGAACTCGCTAAGGAAACTGATGCACGGCACTTGCCTGATTATCCAAGACCAAACAAAGCGCGTTTGGCGCAATCTTTGGATCGTTTCCAGGAAGCTAAGAAACGCTTTACTGATAATGAGGAACTAACAATAACTCTTGGGAAAGAAGAGTATTCTGTAGATTTGACAAAAACTTGGCTGCCTTCAGAGCACTTAGAGACTGACGATGAAGGGCAGGAACTAGTAAGCGAGCAAGATGTATACCTGATTATCGCAAAACCAGATTTCATCGGTGAAGCGAAGTGGTCGTTTAAGCATGGGAAAAAAGCGGTTAGCTATAAATTGAAAGATGAGGATTGGCTGCAAGATTGGCATGCAGGCAGATACCCAATAAAACCGGGTGACGCTCTTCGCGTAAAGATCCGTATTGCTCATAAGTATGATAAACGCGGTGACCTGTTGGAAGCTGACGAAGCAATTATTAAAGTCTATTCTGTTATAGAGGGTGAAGGGGATGGTGAACTTTTGATATGAAGTAATTTATCACCAAACCTTTGGCTTGGTAGGGCCCAAGCCAGCCCCTCGGTTCGGGCGCAAGTGAACCAAATCCCCCCCAATTGACCCAGATCAAAGCCCCGCATCCCGACATCCCTCATAACACCCCCAGCGCTCCACAACCCAATGAGGATTCCATGTTACGCTTAGGTCTCATCTTTCACCTGTTCATCGGCTCGACTGTGGTCGGGTGTGCGGTCGTTATCGCGTTGACCCTCGGGTACGATACGCTGACCCCGATCATCGCGGCGGCTGTCATCGGGTTTATCGTCTCGATCCCTGTCACCTATGTCGTGACCAAAGCGGTGATGACCAACATCAAATAGCCGCGCGTGTGCCCGAACAAACCGCCTGTCAATTGCCCTGTCGCTGCCGTACAAAACGGCCAACCAGACAGGATAATGCCCATGACGTGCCCCCTTTGCGCCGCTGATACAGACCAGTTGATCGACACGCCCGTAGACGGCGGCCCACACGGGGCGTCTGCCCAAATCTGCGCGGTCTGCGTGGGGCAACTTGGCGCGCCTGATCCCACCCATTTCCGCGCGCTTGCCACGACAATGTGGTCAGAAGAACCGGTGATCCAAGTGCTCGCTGCGCGCACGTTAACGCATCTTGCCGATCACGCATGGGCGCGCGATTTGAGCGATCAATTGTACCTTGATGACGACACGCGCGCATGGGCCGACAACGTCGCGCCAAAGTCGGATCACAAAGACAGCAACGGCATCCCGCTGACCGCTGGTGACACCGTGGTTTTGATCAAGGATTTGCCGGTTAAAGGCGGCGGGTTCACGGCGAAACGGGGCACTGCGGTGCAACGCATTTCGTTGGTCGCCGACGACCCGGCCCACATCGAAGGCCGGGTCGAAGGACAGCGGATCGTGATCCTGACCGAGTTCGTCAAAAAGCGCTGATTAGTAGCCGAAGGATGTGTTTTCCATCCAGTCGGGTTCGCCCTGTCCTGCGCGCATGTGCAAACAGGCGGATCCTGTGCGTTGAAAGTACAGGGCCTTAAGCGCGTACCATCCGGCCTGTGGAACTTTTACCGTTGCGGGCCGGCTTTCTTCGCACGGGTGACGGCCATCAAAGAACGCCACTTCTTGTCCGCCGATTTCAACCTTGAGCCCGTCATTGCTGAGGAAATCAACGGTGTACGTGCCGGCCGCGTCAAAGCGAACATAGCCTGAAATATCGGCGACAACGTGGTGTGCCTTGTCGGATGTCAGTGTTTTTTCACCATCTGCGGTGTCGATATAATCCATACCTGTCAATGGCTTACCCGGTGTTGCCCGTTTTGCGAATGTCGCGGCTTGGGATAGGGTTTTAACGTCAACCGGATAGGCGTACGAAACGGCCAGCCCTTCGGTGAGCCCGGTTGGTTGTGGATTTGCAGGTGTCAGGGTTAGCGTCCCTGCAAGCGATTGCGTGGCGCAAAGTGCCCCGAACGCAGCTGCAATAATTGTATTTTTCATGTGTCTTCCCTTGTCGCATCGGGCCACTTTCGGACCCTTCATACGATAGTTTAGCGGAACAAATCCGCCATACAAGGGGCGGTGTTTAGGGCGCGCGGTAAAACAAATACCGTTCGCGATCGATGGTATCCGGGCCCCAAATCTGGGTGAAACCGACCAATGGCTGTTGCGAAACCACCAAACCACCAGATGTCATTACTGCGGTAATCAAAGGGGACAAACGCGCGCCTTCTTCGACGTCTTTTTCTTTGACACCAAAGCCAAAATCATAGTGGGCAAGCGCCATCTTTGCACCTGATTTTGCGATTTTTTCGAGCATAGCATCGGCCTCGCCTTGCAGGAAATCTTCTTGCGGCGGAACGCAGGAAGGGTGGCATTGCAACACGCGGTCAATGACCCATATGCGCCGTTTCGCGTATTCCCGTAGGTGGTCATAGGTGCGCCCGTTTCCCAGCCCCATTTCCAAAACATCGCCCTGAATATCGCCGGTCTGTTCGACGGCCCAATTGATACCGTCAATTTGCGCGCTTAGGCGGCGACGAAAGGATTCTAGTCTGCTCATTTAAGGTAGTCTTTCATGGTCACGCAGGTGGCCCCGCCGCTTTGCATTTCACTAAGGAAGCCGCGCGAGAATTCCCAGATTGGATCATCATGCACAAGGTGATGCGTGAGAAACCCCAACGGTTCGCTTGCGTCTTGCGCGCTTGTGCGGCGGGCGTCAAGCAGTGCGACAGTTTGGGCGATTAAAGTATCCGGATCGACCAAGCTACGATGACCACGCCAGAAGATTGGATCGATATGCGTGTTGATCTGGAGAATGCTGGTGTCGGTTGGTCTAGGTCCAAAAGTGGACAACGCCCCGTAGCCAAGCGGTTTCAATTTAGAAACAACCGACGCATCGATGCGGTTCCAAGGCGGTACAAAAACAGGCAACAATTGCGCGCCAAACATGTCCTGTAAGTGCTGCAAGCCCTGGGCTGCGTCGTCGATTGCGTCTGGTCGCGCGACGCCGAATTCGGATTTCTTGTGACCCTCAGGCGCGGTGTTTTGATGGGTCCAGCCATGCACCAATGGAACGAGGCGCGGATCACTGCGGATCACCGGAACTAGCGTGTCTTTAGCCGATGCAGGAATGACGGCCAGATGCGCGGACAATTCCAACTCATGGGCGAGTTTGCGCAATCGGTCCAAGGCAGGTGTCGGTTCAATCGTGTCATCATCGCGCCACCAAATTGGAACCCCGATATTGTCTGCACGACACCGTGAAAGCGCGGCGCGCAAAGGGGCCCAATCGGTCACTGTTTTGACCTTTGGGCAAGCAGTGTTTCGACGATTCGCATAGTTTCAGCCGCGCCATCAAAACCTGTTGTCGCGGGCGTACGCTTGGCTGCATTGATCACATGCCGAACCGCAGAAAGTAACGTTTCAGGGGTTGCATTATCTGACGTCAAGACCGCGATTCCATCCTGTGTTTCCAACGCCTTAGCCCGCAATGATTGCTCAACCTCGCCGCCAGCATCAAAGGGTACAAAAACCGCAGGTACACCAGTTTGCAGCACATCCAATGCGGTGTTGTAGCCGCACATAGACACGGATGCGGCAGCGTGATGCAGCATCGATCTGAAGTCCGATCTCGCGGTTTCAATTGTTAGGTTTTTAGGGGCACCAAGGCGCAAGTCCTGAACCCGTTTATCGGCATTTTGCCCCCCTATCAAAATTCGCCATGTGCGGTGTGGATCAAGGGCTGCGGCACCCTTTGCTGTGGCAAACAAATGGTCACCAACATCGCCGCCGCCAGCACTAATCAGGATTTCGTCTAAACCCGCCGCATCAACAGATCGCGGTGGCGATGGTGGGGCAACAAAACCCGTGTAATGGAGCTTTTTCTCCGTCGCATCATTCACCGGCCAGCTGAGGGCAAGCGGCGTGATCGCAGGGTCTGAATGCACCAAAACCCCGTCGTAAAATTGCGCTACAACATCATCGGCAAACTGCGCCTTGGCAGGTTTCGACGGAGGCGCAAGGATATCCCGGATCGAGGAAAAGATCAGCGGCGGTTGCGGCAACGCGCGGGCTTTGCACAGCAAATGATCGAACTCGTCGCGCAAAGATCGGCGGCCAAATGGGAACAGTTCCGTTATCAAAACATCGGGCTGAATGGTTTGCAACGCCGTGGCCAATTTGGCCTGTCGCTCGGCGCGATACTCAGCGTTCGCCTCGTTGTTTTTGATGTCCAAAAGTCGCGTAAAATTCACACCGTCAGATCGCAAAGGTGGCAGTTGGATCATGCTGACCCCACTGCTGTCCAATTGCGGCGCGGACATGCCACCGCTGGCGATGTGAACCTCGTGACCACCGGTTGTGAACGCACGCGCGAGGGTTAACGCGCGGCTCAAATGCCCGGTTCCCAGCAGATGCGTGACAACGATTAGCAGCTTCATCAGGTGCGCTCGATCAATCTAATTTGGTCGGGTTGCGCGCTCCATCTGCCATTGTCGATTTCGATCACGAACAGCCGATTACGTTTGATTTGAAATGGGGCTGGGCCGGCAAAATTCCAACCCGTGGCATGGGCCATAAACACGCGCATCACGCCGATATGACACACCGCGACGGTGTCAGACGTTAATGCGTTTGCCCAAGGCAACAATCGATCCCGTAGTGCGCCAACGTTTTCGCCGCCGCGCGGGGCAAAATCCCAGCCCCAGTCTTCGATATCTTTAAAGCCGCTGTCGGGGTCCGCGCGCAGGATTTTCCCATGCTGTCCTTCCCATTCGCCCCAGTCCATTTCTGTGAGGGCAGGGTCGGTCAAAGGGGTGCGTCCTGCTACGATTTTTGCAGTCTCATAAGCGCGTTTTAGAGGACTGGACCACAGGGCCGCGTCTTGCCATTCGGGCGGTAATTCTAGGCGACTTAATTGCGCGTGTGCCTCGACATCCAATGCAATATCCGTGCGTCCTTGGATGCGTCCTTCGCGGTTCCAGGGGGTGTGGCCGTGACGTAAAAGTGCAAGTCTGATCATGTGATTTCCGAGGTAAGAGAGGTCAATGTGTCGTGCAAGGTTTGGGCCGCAACAGGACGCAGATGCCGTTCATTCACAAACGCGCGTGCACCGGTCGATTGACTGTTATGATGCGTTGAATTTTGCATCAATTCCTTGATTGCTTTTGCCATGCCTGCCGCCCCATCCGCGACATCTGGCTGCGGTCCAAATGTTACATCGCAAACACCGGGGCGGTCCTGAGCGACTACAGGAATGCCTGCTGCTTGTGCTTCAAGGTAGGTCAAACCAAAGGCTTCGTTGACGCCGGGCCAGAACAATATTTTCGCGTGTGCATAGAGATCAGCAAGGGTGGGGGCATCTAACGCACCATGAAATTTCACCCTATCTTGGAGGGGAGCAAACAAGGCCATAGCATCGGCTCGTGCAGCGCCATCACCAACGATATCAATGTGTTGCAGATTTTTAGGAAGCAACGCCAGAGTTTCCGCGATCAAAGTATAAGACGCTAGTTTGTCGCCTTTGCGCATCATCCCGACGCTTAACATCGGCCCTGTATGCGTCGAAACAGCGGGCAATCCATGGCGATCCAAAAACGGATGTAAGTGAACCAGACGTTGCCCAACTGGGGCATCACGGCGAAGTGCCATGGCGTCGCGTTCAGTAAGGTAGAAAATCGCGGCAGCGGCATCGCAGGCTGATTCAGCTGCTTTCGCAAAACCATCCCACGGCCCGCCAAGGCGCTTTTTCGCGCGGGTCGCTTCGATCAAAAGATACGGAATTCCAAGTGCTGCGGCGACCTGTGGGCCGATCAAATCCGGGGCTTTGTAGTAGTTGTGATAGGTCAACCACGCGGCCCATCCTTGGCGTTGACCGAGCGAGATCAGGCGTTCAATTTCGCAGGTGGCCTGGGCCTGTAAATCAGATTGCGCTGCGGCTGATCCCATCGGTTCAAAACTGCGTAAATCCGATGCTATTTCGGCCTCGTGGCCACTATCGGCAAGGGCAGACAAAACCGCACGCGCCATCGTACGATCCCCCGATGGCGTCGGATGATCCGCAGGCTTGAGCGGCGCGTAGAACGCCAGTTTCACAGGCGTGATCCGGCCAACATTGCGCGCAACCTAATCGCCAATTGACCAATGCCGGGGGCCATCAAAAAATCAGTGGTCAGACGGGAAAATGCTGCTTCGGCCATCGTTGCCCCAAGGGTTGGATCATCCGCAAACCGCTGCATTTCCAAAGCCAACGCGTCAGGCGTATCATCACTTAGAACACCATGAATTTCCGTGTCGATAAATTCTGGTATCGCAGACACCGGCGTCGACAAAATCGCCAGTTTTTGGCTCGCCGCTTCCATCAAAACGTTCGGCAACCCGTCTCGGTCGCCGTCTGCTGCGACACGGCTCGGCAACACGAACAAATGCGCGTCACGCATTGCGGCAATCACTTCGGGCTGATCGCACGGGCCGTGCCAATGAATGCGATCATGAACACCTTTATCGCGAGCCAGTTGCTGCATTTGATCTTGCAACGCGCCACCCCCGATATGCACCCAGCGCCAGTTCAAGTTTTCGGGCAATAAGGCCAACGCGGATATCAGGTTATCAAAGCCTTTCTTTTCGACCAAACGGCCAACTGAAAGCATGATAAATGGGCCATTTGCATCACGTAAAACTGGCTCCGCAGGCTTTGGAAACCGCGCCAAATCAAGGCCGTGATAGACCAAATCAACCGGTGTGCCACTGGCCAAACCGTTTAGGTGGTCCGCGCCAAAGGCCGTGCATGTCGCGCCAAATGCGGCACCGTGTGATGTATCCGACAACTTTTCACGCAGTTCCCATTCGGGAGAGGTCCAGATGTCTTTTGCGTGGGCAGAAAACGACCACGGCAGCCCCAAAAGGATCGCGGCGTAGCGCGCAACCGACGACGGGGTGTGCAGGAAATGGGCGTAAATACCGCGCAATGCGTCGGGTGCTTCGTGCGCCATAACACAGGCTTGGCCCCAACGGCGGCGGCGGTTCGGGGTGTCGTCACGGGCTAGATCAAACTGAAATGCGGCCTCGGCGGCGGCGTATCCGGGCATGGCGCGCGCAGCGTCCATTGCTGATGCGACACGGTCAGGTTCATCGCGCAAATATTCAGGTAAGTACCGAACACGGGCTTGCAAACGGTCGTGCAACGGGTGGCGTTTCACGTCCGTTGGATGGCGCAATGACCAGATTTCAAATGGGACGCCTGCCTCTTCTAGTGCGACCAATTCCTGGGCGATAAATGTCTCTGACAGGCGCGGCCAGCCTTTGACAACGATGGCTAAATTTGGGGCAGGGGCGGTCATTCGGCAGCAGAGCGAAGGGCGGGCAAACCCCATCAATGTGCGCGTCCGTTCGATCACATAATCCAGCCCGTTCAGCAACGCATCTGCGCCTGCGTCGGACGGTTTATTTTGCGTCGGCAACGCACGGATTGCGTCGATCATGGACTGCGTTGTCATGCCGTCGCGTTTTTCGTCCATCATGCGTACAAGGCCCAATTCTTCGGCGCGGCTGGCTCTGATCCATTGTTCAAGACGGGGCACGGTGCGCGGGACGATGACGGCGCGTTTGTCGAACGACAAGACCTCGCAAAACGTGTTGTAGCCCCCCATCGAAACGACGCCTTTGGCTTCGGCAAACAGCGCCTCGATCCGGCTGTCAAACCCGACAGCGGTCACGCGCCCATTCAATTTGGCCACGCGGGCTTCGAATTCTTCGCGCACATCACCGGATAGGAACGGGCCATACACCAGCACCGCGCGCGGGTTCAAATCTGGGTCCTGTTCGTAGGCGGACAACACCAGATTTACCATCGCTTTGCCGTCACCGCCGCCGCCGGGCGTGATCAAAATGTAGGGGTCATTTGGCGTGTTCGCAGCGTCGGTAATTTCGCGGCGCAAGTAGCCAGTGTAGTGCATGCGCGCGCGCGCAGAGTCGGACAGGGTCAGCCCTTTGGTTGGGTCGTACACCGATTGAGGGCCGTAAATCCAAATGTCATCGTAGTATTTTTCGGTGGCGTCGATTGCGCCTTTGCGTGCCCATTCGGCCGCCAGAACTTCGGGTTCATCCAGCACATCGCGCAGGCCAAGCACCAGTTTTGTTGTTCCGCGTTGGCTTAGCCAATCCAGTGTCGGCAGCAGTTCGCCGCGAAAGCCGGTTGGTTCTTTGTCGACGATCAACAGGTCGGGATCGTATTGTTCGATCGCCGATTGGATCAGACCGGCGCGCAGGGCGGTCGTTTCGTCAATATCCAGGCCAAGGGTCTGCGACACATACGAGCCATCCGACAGCTTTGTCACACCGGGCAGGCGCACGTGATCGACCCGTTCGGGGAACGTAAATCTGCCAGCAACGGGCGACCCTGTCAGAATAATTGCGGATTGCACCGTGTCACTTTGCGTGAGGGCAGAGGCCAGCGCCCGACTGCGCCGCAAGTGCCCTAATCCAAACGTGTCGTGGCTGTACAGCACGACGCGGCGCGGGCGTTTCGTATTTTTAGTCATCGTTTGCGCCTTATGCGTCGTAATTTCACCACCCCGTCAAAGCCGCAGGTCACTGCCTGCTTTTCCGAAGATTCCCTTAATATCGTATAGCACAGCGCCGGGTTTTCCCAAGGCGCGCAAGGCCGTGCTCCCCATTTCGTGAAATTGTTTATGCCCTACGGCCACAATTATCGCGTCATACGTGTCTTTTTGCAGATCGATCACGGGATCAATGCCGTGGCGCGCACGCATGACGTCGGCGGGCACCCATGGATCGTGAATATCGACCTGCACGGAATAGTCGATCAATTCCTCGGCAATGTCGGCCACACGTGTGTTGCGCGTGTCGGCGCAGTTTTCCT
The DNA here is from genome assembly GCA_047626725.1 of Ascidiaceihabitans sp. Lineage (GTDB taxonomy): Bacteria > Pseudomonadota > Alphaproteobacteria > Rhodobacterales > Rhodobacteraceae > Ascidiaceihabitans. Next base: position 61,316 of record JBLHSG010000003.1, on the reverse strand, counting down.
TAAACGTGTAGCCCATGATCAAAACACGCGCGTCCTGAACCAGCGTGCCGCGCGCCAACATCGCCTTGATCAAGGTCTGGGCCACATGCGCGCCCATGTGATCGTTGATGCGACGACCTGCCAAAATCACCTCGGGGTGATAGCCCAATTGTTCGGCGCGATAGGTCAGGTAATAGGGGTCAACGCCGATGCAGTGCCCACCAACCAAACCGGGGCGAAACGGCAGAAAATTCCATTTGGTGCCCGCAGCCTCAAGAACCTCAAGCGTATCAAGGCCAAGACGGCGAAAGATCAGCGAGAATTCATTGACCAATGCGATGTTCAAATCACGCTGGGTGTTTTCGATAACTTTTGCGGCTTCGGCGGTCATGATGGATGACGCGCGATGCAGGCCTGCTTTGACCACGGGGGCGTAGATTGCTTCGACCCGATCCAAGGTTTCGGCGTCTTGGGCGGCGACAATTTTGACCACGTTTTCCATAGAATGTTCGGCATCACCGGGATTTACGCGTTCCGGGCTGTAGCCCAATTTGATCTGAGTGCCCGCGACCAATCCGCTGCCGGATTCTAGGGCGGGACCGCAGACTTCTTCGGTGACGCCGGGGTATACTGTGCTTTCCAAAATCACCAAATCGCCTGCAGACAAATGCGGGGCGATGGTGGCGCAGGCCCCTAATATCGGGCCAAGATCGGGCTTTTTCGCATCGGTAATCGGCGTTGGCACCGCAATAATGTAAGTTGTGCAATCGGCCAGATCAGCGGCATCTGCCGTAAACCGCGCGGTCGATCCAGTGACTGACGCATCGGCGACTTCCCCGTTGGGGTCCGTGCCGGCATGCAAGGACGCAACCAGATCCGGATCTGTATCCAAACCCACGACGTCAAAACCAGCGCGCCCCAAGGCCAAAGCCAGCGGCAATCCGACATATCCAAGGCCAAGAATGGCGATAGGGCCTGTTTGCATTTTGTCGTCCTTTGTCTTGGGCTTTGGTTTTGGCCACGGCGTTGTGTTCTGGTACGTTCGGCGCGTAATTCACCGCCCCGTCGCTATGACATAATCACTGTGTCGATGTAAAACAGGGCGCGCGGGGTGCGCCAATGTCTGTTTGCGTCATCGGGGCGGCTGGCCTACACAATATGAAATTGCGTTTCATTGGATTTTTGCCACATGCGTTTTGCCCTGATTTGCCTGCTGTCGTGTTTTATGTGTGTGGTTGGGGTGCAAAATGCCTCTGCTCAAAGCCTGTTTTCACCGGGCAGTGCTGCAAAATCTGACAGCACAACTGATTTGGCAACTGCGCTAGGTTTGGCGGCGGAAAACGGCGTCAGCGTTGTGATCGTGGATGGCCAAGGCAATTTGATCACAACTGTGGGCGAAGACGATGCCGAAGACGTGCGCGTCGAAGTCGGTGAATCCTCGCTGATGATGGCGCAAAAACGTGGCACAGCGTTCAGGTCGATGCTGCGTCAACGGCTTGATGCCTTGCCCGATTCGATCAACGAGGTCGCCTATATCTTGCGCGCCACCAGCCCTGATGGCCGAATTATGACCTTTGCCGAGGTCCTGATTTATTCGCTGTTGCTGTTTTTCGTCGGGCGATTGGCCATGCGTTTTGTGATTGGTCCGTATATTTTCCGAGGGTTCGTGACGTCGCGGATCAAAGAGGCGCCGCAAGGGTACCGCGAAAAAATGCCATTCCTGTTTTTCCGGTTTTGCACGGGAATTGTTGCTACGTTTATCACGATGGGCATTGCCTATGTGCTTGGTGGGATCATCTTTGATCCGGTCGAAAATCAAGCCATCCAGATCACGATTTTGGCGATCTATGTCGCGTTTTTCGCCAGTCGCACGATTGGTGATGTGTTGCGAATGTTGCTGTCACCCTACCTAAGCCAATATCGAATTCCCAAACTGTCTGACCGCGAAGCATTGGTTCTGTACCGCTGGGTTTTCACCTTGGCTGCGTTCGATATTTTTGTGGTGACATTCGCGACGTGGATCAAGGATTTTGGCCTAAATTACAACGTCTACGCAATGGGTTACGGGGTACTGGCGCTGGCGATGGCACTGCTGAATATCCTTGCGGTTCTGGTCAATCGCAAGACAGTGTCCAAGGCAATTTTGAACGGAAAACCAGCCGAGGACGTCGCGCTGATCACACGCATTATTGCACGCGCATGGGCCCCTGTGTTCATCGTGTACATCCTGTTTGGGTGGCTGGAATTGGCCATCGATCTGGTGTTGGAATTGCCATTGTCCGTGCCGTTGATTGCTGGCGCGTATGGCGTGTTTTTGACCATCATCGTGGTCTACGGCATCATCAATTACCTTATCGAAACGTATTTTGAACGTGCCCGCCGCATCGCATTGTTGAACGCCGAAGAGATACCTGAAGGCGACGCAGACGCAGATGGCGCGCAGGGCGAAATGCACGAAAATATGCCGATCAAAAGCCACAAAATGACTACATTCGAAGAACTCGCGCGGCGGGTTTCCGGCATTTTGGCGTTCGTGGCAGGCATCTATATGCTGGTCACGATTTGGGGAAAATCTGCCAGCACCATGGTCGAAGACAGCCCGCTTAATCAGCGCATTCTGGATGTGATGGTCATTATCTTTATCGGATATATTGTTTTTCACGCGTTTCGCATCTGGATCGACGGCAAAATTGTCGAAGAACAAGGCGACATCGTTGAAGGCGAATTGGGCGACGAAGGTGGCGGATCTAGCGCGTCTCGATTGGCGACATTGTTGCCGTTGTTCCGCAATTTCATGCTCATCATCGTGATCGTGACGATTATGTTGATTATCTTGCTCGAACTCGGGATCAACGTCGGCCCCTTGTTTGCAGGTGCTGGCGTGGTTGGTGTTGCGGTCGGGTTTGGATCGCAATCGCTGGTGCGCGATATTTTCTCGGGCGCGTTTTTCCTGTTTGATGATGCGTTTCGCAAGGGCGAATATGTTGATGTTGGCGGCGTCAAAGGCACGGTTGAAAATATCTCGGTCCGGTCGTTCCAACTGCGTCACCACCTAGGCGCGCTGCACACTATGCCGTTTGGTGAAATTCAGGTTCTGACCAATTATTCGCGCGATTGGGTCATCATGAAATTACCGCTGCGCGTGACCTACGACACTGACGTTGAAAAGGTGCGCAAACTGATCAAAAATCTGGGCGTGCGCTTGTTGGATGATCCGGTGATTGGCAAGAATTTCATTCAGCCGCTAAAATCCCAAGGCGTGATCACGATGGAAGACAGCGCCATGATTATCCGGGTCAAATTTATGACTTTGCCGGGTGATCAATGGCTGGTGCGCAAAAAGGTTTACGAGGACATCCGCGAATTGTTCGAACAAGAAGGCATTAAATTTGCCCACCGCGAAGTCACCGTGCGTTTGGCTGATGGCAAATCCGCAGATGGCCTGACCCTCGAAGATCGCGAAGCAATTGCCGCGGCCGCCCATGCCTCTATTGAAGAGGAAATGATGGACGGGGACGACGGGCCAAGCGACGATCGTTAACATCGGCGTTAATATGAAAACGTCAACAGGGCTATACAACACGCATCAAAGGGCATAGTTGCGCGGTCTTACCCTGTCCAAAGGCCGATGAATCGTGAAACAAGCACTTGCAGATGCGCTCCAGCAGCGTGGATATGAAACCCTGACACCCGTTCAGCTGGCCGTAATCGAGCCGGAATTGGACGGTGCTGATCTGCTCGTCTCTGCTCAGACCGGGTCGGGCAAGACTGTCGGGTTTGGCTTGGCGCTGGGCGATACGTTGCTGGGCGAAGACGAATCATTCGATCGCGCGGGCCCGCCATTGGCGTTGGTTATCGCGCCGACACGTGAATTGGCCTTGCAGGTAAAACGCGAACTGGATTGGCTGTATGCCAAAGCTGGCGTTGTTATGGCGTCGACTGTTGGTGGCATGGACATGCGTGATGAACGTCGTGCATTGGGTCGCGGCGCGCATATTGTTGTGTCGACACCGGGTCGTTTGCGCGATCACATCATGCGTGGAACTATCGATCTGACGGCCATCCGCGGCGTTGTCATGGATGAAGCAGACGAAATGCTCGACCTTGGTTTCCGCGAAGACCTTGAATTTATTCTGGGCGAATGCCCAAAAGACCGTCGCACGCTGATGTTCTCGGCCACCGTGCCAAAAGCCATCGCGACACTGGCAAAATCCTACCAGCGCGACGCCGTTCGTGTACAAACCGTGGCAGAAGCCAGCCAGCACAGTGACATCGAATATCACGCAATGTCAGTGGCAAACCACGACGGCGAAAACGCGATCATCAACATTTTGCGCTACTACGAAGCCCCAAATGCGATCGTATTCTGTAACACGCGCGCCATGGTGAACCGTGTCACAACCCGCCTGTCCAACCGTGGATTTTCGGTTGTGGCATTGTCTGGTGAACTGTCCCAATCCGAACGGACCCACGCGCTGCAAGCCATGCGCGACGGGCGTGCACGTGTTTGCGTTGCAACAGATGTTGCCGCACGCGGGATCGATTTGCCGGGCCTGGATCTGGTTGTGCACGCTGAACTGCCAAACAACCACGAAACCATGTTGCACCGTTCTGGCCGTACAGGTCGCGCGGGGCGCAAAGGTACGTCTGCCTTGATCGTTACCGCCAAAATTCGCCGCAAAGCAGAACGCATTCTGCAAGGTGCCAAAGTGTCAGCGACGTGGGGCGATGCGCCTTCGGCTGATGCTGTGCGCGAACGTGACCAAGACCGCCTGTTGGCGGACCCGATGTGGCACGAACCAGTGGCCGAGAACGAGGCCGACATGGTCGCCAAACTCTCTGCTCAGTTCAGCGGTGAACAGATCGCTGCCGCATACATGCGTCTTTATGCAGCCCGCGTTTCTGCGCCCGAAGAACTGTCTTCGGCAGGCGACAACAAGCCACCAAAACCACGCGCGCCGTTTGGTCCGTCGAAATGGTTTTCTGTCAATTCCGGCCGCAATCAAGGTGCCGAAGTCCGGCGCTTGCTACCGATTTTGTGCAACGCAGGTAACGTGACCAAAGACGATGTCGGCGCAATCCGTATCCAAAACGACGAGACGTTTATTGAATTGTCTGCCGCTGCTGTGGCTGGTTTCAAATCGTCCATTGGTTCGGATATGAAAGTCGAAGGCGGCCTGATCGTCAGTGAATTGGCAAGCCCACCAGCGGCTGCGAATTCGCCTCGTCCTGCATATGGCGGCAAACCAAAGGGCAAACCATCCGGTAAGCCATACGAGAAAAAGAATGCTCACAACGATGGTGGCCCGCGCATGGATGCGCCAAAACCGCCGCGTAAACCAAAAGAAGATTACGCGCCAAAAGCGGATGCAGCCCCTAAGGCCGAATACGCGCCCAAGCCAAAGCCATCGAGCGCGCCAGTCGTTTATGATGATGCGCCTGCACCAAAAGCACGCAAGCCTAAACCAGCAGATCGTCCGGCAAAAAGCGCAGGGCACCCTGCGTCAAAACGGTTCGAAAAGCCGCGTAGCACAATGGACAAAGCCCGCGATGACGGTGCGGTCACTGAACGCAAACCTCGTGGGTATTCAAGCGACAAACCAACAGGCAAGCCAAGCGGCAAACCGTATGCTGGAAAACCAAAGGGTGGCAAAAATCTGGCCCCCGCAGTTGGTAAACCCAACAGCAAAAAGAACAAAGCACGCGCCGCTGCTGCCAAAGGCGGGTCGTCTACACCGCGCCGCAAAGACTAACCTTTGTAGGGGTCCAGACTGTCTCGAAGGCCGTCACCCAAAAAGTTAAAGGCTAGAACCACGATGATGATTGGAAGCATCGGGATCGCAATCCACGGATAGATCTCGACTGCGACCAATGATTGTGCGTCGTTCAACATGACACCCCAACTGACTGCCGGTGCGCGTAATCCGAGCCCCAAAAACGATAGCGCCGTTTCGCCCAAGATCATCGCGGGGATCGACAGTGTTGCGGATGCAATCAGGTGGCTCATGAAGTTGGGCAACAAGTGGCGGCGGATGACGCGCCCCGGTTTTGCACCCATCATTTCAGCCGCGCGCACGTATTCTTCTTCTCGTAAGCTTAGGAATTTGGATCGAACGGCACGTGCCAGTCCAGGCCAGTCTAGAATGCCCAAGATGATCGAGATGATGAAAAATACGGCAACTGGTCCCCAATTGGAGGGGACAGCTGCGGACAATGCCAACCACAACGGCAGTTCCGGCAAAGAGCGTAAAATTTCGATGACACGCTGGATCGTCCAATCTGTGCGCCCGCCAAAGTAGCCAGCGATTGATCCGAATGTGATGCCAAGCAGAAATGAAACTGTGATGCCGATCAGGCCCACGGTCAGCGACAATTGTGCGCCGAACAAGATCCGACTGAACACATCACGGCCCAAACGGTCTGCGCCAAACAAAAACACTGTGGCCCCTTCGGGTGCGCAAAACAGGTGGGTGTCAGACGGGATGAACCCTGCAAGATTGTAGTCGTCGCCGTCACAGAAAAACTGCAAGCGCATCGGCACGGTTTCGTCAAATTCATAGGTCCAAACGAACCGCTCTAAATCGGGGATCGCCGTGCTTGGGTAGACGTGTGGGCCAAAATAACTGCCCTCGTGAAACAGGCTGATACCTTGGGGCGGCGCATACAGGTAATCTGCGTTCCGCTCGTTCGGGGTGTAAGGCGCGATAAAACCGGCAAAGGGCAACATCAAATAGCTGAGCAAAAGGAAGATGCCAGAGATCAGACCCAGCTTGTGCCGCTTGAATTTACGCCACACCAGCACCCAATTGGGCGCATCCATGTCGCTGCGATCCAAGGCAGACAAATCAATATTCGGGTCATATGGCGCGTCGTCAATGTAACGCCCGTCTGGCAGTTGGGTCATCCTTCGCGGGCCCCGTATCTGATGCGTGGATCCAAAAGGACCAGCAATAAGTCTGAGATCATCGTGCCGATCAATGTCAGCAACGCGACAAACATCAACACAAAGGCTGCCAGGAACTGATCTTGCGATTTCAACGCAGCAAGCAGCGCAGGCCCAATGGTTTGAAGGCCCAGCACAACCGACACCAAAACCGAGCCGGATATCATCGCAGGCAGCAGGTTTCCGATGTCAGCGACAAACGGGTTGAAGGCCATGCGTAACGGATATTTACTAAGCAAACGTGACGGCGAAAGCCCCTTGGCCTTGGCGGTTTCAACATAGGGTTTTGACAGCTCGTCCAGCATGTTGGCCCGTAAACGTTGCATCATTCCCGCAGCCCCCGAGGTACCAATAACAAAGGTTGGAACGATCAAGTGGACAAGGATGGATTGGACCTTGCCCGGGCTCATTGGTTGGCCCTCGTAAATCGGGTTCATCATGCCGCCAATTGGCAAACCAAGGTATTTGTGACCGTAATAAAACAGGATCAAGGCCAGTAAAAAGTTTGGCGTGGCAAGGCCAAGATAGCCCACGAAACCCGCAGTATAATCCACCCATGTTTCACTGCGCGCAGCTGAAATAACGCCCAGCGGCAATGCCACCATGTAGACGAACAAAACAGCAGCTAGATTGACAAGAACCGTCAGCCACAACGCGTCGCCAACAATCTCTGAAACAGGGCGATCAAATTCAAAGGACCAGCCAAAGTCACCTTGGAGAAGGCCTGAAAACCCCTGTGGTCCCGGCATCATCCCGACCCAGATAAAATACTGTTCCCACAAAGGGCGATCCAACGCGTATTCGGTGCGCAAAAACTCGGCTTTCGCAACACCTTCGGCTTGACCCGTTGCGCGCAATTCGGCGATTTGGTTCGATAGGTAATCACCGGGTGGCAGGTTGATAATGACAAAAACAAGGATCGATACGACCCAAAGCGTCAGCAACATCGTGAGGAAACGATAGCCAGCATAGCGGATGAACATCATTGTGTGATCTCCTGACTGGCGTGTTCGGGCGAGGTGTCGAAATAGAATTCGTCCATGCGGTGGATACCAAAATGCGCACCCGGTTCCCACGCCCATTTCCCGAATTCGGGGACATTGCGCAGACTGTCGGCGACGACAACGGGTTGCGGTGCTTCGGTCAGAATGCCGATGCCGTATTGCTGATCCGCATGAATTGCCAACATATCACGCCAGATTTGTGCACGCTGACCTTCATCTGTCGTTTTTTCCCAATCATGCCATAGATCGATCAAACGGTTCGGTTCGGGCATATCGATGGGTTCACCAGCTGCCCCGCGCGTTTGCATGTATTGGCCCCATTTCGGCCATGCAAAAAATTCTTGATGCATCGGCGCAAGGTATTCCGGCGGCGTAAAGGTTTGCGGCAACCCATTGTCCCAGCCGAACCAAACAGCGGCCATCGATACGCCAGCGTAAACGCGATTGCGTAGAATATCACGATCTAGCGGGCGCAAAATCAGCTTGATTCCTAGGTCGCGCCAAGTGTCAGCAATGATGGCCATGGCGTTGCCGACCTCTTGGCGTTCACCCGCCGTTTCGACCACAAATTCCATCGGGCGACCGTCTGGCAACAACCGCAATCCAGCAGGGGAGCGTTGGTCGAGGCCCATTTCATCCAAAAGCGCATTTGCAGCCACCGGATCATGCAGCGCCCATGCGCTTAGGTTCGCCGCGTCAAAAAACGGGCTACGGGCGAGGGCGGTCATGCCACCTTCTTTGGCCAATCCGAAGTAAAGCGCGCGGTTTATCATGCGTCGATCGACACCCATCGATAATGCGCGACGGAACCGAACATCGCGCATCACTTCGCGCCAAACGGGGTCGGCAAAATTGAGGTTGGGGTAAATCGCGATTTGGGATGCCGCGCCATTTGCCCACAAATATGTGCGGTAAGGTGACCCGTCGCTTTCGCCTTTTTTCAATATCGCGACGTCGCGAAAATCGAGGCCTCGTGCCTGTAAATCCGCCTCACCGGCGTTTGATTTTGCAGCAACTAGCCCTGATCCTACAACTGTCATTTCGACAACATCAATGTAGGGCAACTGCACGCCGCGTGCGTCAATGCGGTGGAAATAGGGGTTGCGGACGAACAAATGGCGGCTGGTTTTTCCGGTCGATGCTGACATCCAGGGCTGTAATGTTGGCAGCGATGGATTGTCGAATTTGTACATGTTGTCGACTTTGTTGTGCAGCGCGGCCCAGCCTCGAACCCGCTTTTTTCGCACAGCGGCGGCCAGTTGTTCGGTTTCGGCAAAATCTATGTGGAACTGTTTCAAATACGTCGACGGGCGATAGATGAAAGGCGGGCGCGCGCCGGCCAATATCTGCAAAAACCGTGAATTCGGGCGATCCCATTCAATAACGACAGTGACATCGTCAGGAAATGTCATTGTGCCTACGACGCCATCGGCGCGCAAAATGTCAGGCGGGCCATTCGGGCTAAGTTCGACGTTATTGGCGATGTTTTCCCACCAATATTGAAAGTCCGCCGAGGTGAAAGGCGCCCCATCAGACCAGCGATGCCCACGGCGCAAATGCAGCGTGTATTTGCGGTCATCTACGACGTCGATGGCGCGCAACAGGTCGGGTTGAATGACGTAATCCTGATCGTATCCAACCAAGCGGGCATAGCCATAAACCACCATTTGGCGGATGTCTTTTGACCGCGTAATCATCGTGCGCAATGTGCCGCCTTGGGTGCCAAAACTGCGCCCTTTGGCGGACAAATCAACGATCAATGGTTCGTCTGGAATGCGATCAGCAGCGGCGGGTAATTCAGCGCGCGACACTTCACCTGACCAGAATTCGCTTTCTTGGACGGGGGTTGCTGACGCCGCGGTGGCGCACCAAATTAACAGGCAGCAGGCAAACAAACGATCAAGCATGACAGCGCACCTTATGTCCGGGATCCAGTTCGATCAGGGCAGGGGCTTGTGTGCCTTCGAAGCGGAACATTTCCGGCCAAGACGCGGGCGCACCTGCGCCTTGCGAGACCAAGTTTAGATCAATGGGACGGTTCACATCCGGTTCTGGCTGCGCCGCGATCAAGGCTTGCGTGTAAGGGTGGCGCGGGTTGTAAAACAGCGTGTCTGGTGCCGCCTGTTCGACCACAACACCTTGGCGCATCACTGCAACCTCGTCGGCGATGCGCGACACCACGGCCAGATCGTGACTGATGAACAAATACGACAGGCCCATGCGGTCACGAATATCTTCTAGCAGCGTCAGGATTTGTTCCTGCACCGAGACATCCAGGGCAGACGTGGGTTCGTCGCAAACCAGCAATGCAGGGTCGAGCGTCAGGGCGCGGGCGATCGATAAACGTTGGCGTTGGCCACCCGAAAACGCATGTGGATAGCGTTTCAGCATGTCAGGATTCAAGCCGACCCAGCGCAACATTTCAGCGGCTTTGTCACGACGTTCGGCGCGGGTGCCGAGCTTGTGAATTTCCATCGGTTCGGTCAGTGCCTCTTGAACCCGCATGCGCGGCGAAAGCGAGGAATAGGGGTCTTGAAACACCATTTGCGCTTTGCGCTGAAAGGCGATGCGTTGCGCGCGGGTCATGGCATTAACGGCCACGGGGTCTGATCCGGTGCTTTCGCGAAACAACACTTCGCTGCCCACGTCAGGCAGTTCTGCGCCCAACGCAATGCGGGCGCAGGTGGTTTTACCAGACCCGCTTTCGCCAACAACAGCCAAGGTGGTGCCGCGCTGCAATTGCAGGTTCACGTCGATACAAGCGTGGACTTTTTTCGCAGCTTTCCAACCGCCAGCGCGCACTGTGTAGGTTTTGTTGACGTTCTTAAGGTGCAGGATCAAATCATCGTGGTTCAGCGGTTGTGCGGGTTCCGCGACCTCGGGAATCATCGGGGCTGCGGCGAACAGTTTTTGCGTGTAACCGTGCCCCGGGCTGCCCAAAACCGCAGCGGCAGGCCCGCTTTCCATCACGCGGCCTTTGTTCATGACCACGACTTTTTCCGCCATGTTCGCCACGACGCCCAGATCATGGGTGACCAAAACCACAGCCATGCCGGTTTCTTTTTGCAAGTCCTTGATCAGACCCAAAACCTGAGCCTGAGTGGTGACATCAAGCGCAGTTGTCGGTTCGTCGGCGATCAGCAAATCGGGTTTTGCGACCATCGCCATTGCGATCATTGCGCGTTGGCGCATGCCGCCTGACATCTCGAAGGGGTAGGCACGAAAGGCACGTTCGGGATCGGCAAAACCGACCCTCTCGAATGTTTCGAGAACCAGTTTTTTAGCAGCTGCGGTGCCCAGGCCGCGATGCAGGTGCAAGACCTCTGCGACTTGATTGCCAATCCGGTGAAGCGGAGAAAGCGAACGCATCGGTTCTTGGAAAATCATTGAAATCCGGTCGCCGCGAATGGCACGCATGGCGCGTTCGTCCAAAGACAACAGATCAACCGCGGATTTGGTGCCGAATTTGATTTCGCCGGCGCGCAGCTGTGCACTGCCGGGTAAAATCCGCAAAACCGACCGGCATGTTAGTGTTTTGCCAGACCCGCTTTCGCCGACCAGCGCCAGAGTTTCGCCCGGTTCAACGGAAAAATTGATGTCAGACACCACAGGTGGTGCGTCGCCAAAACCAATTGTTAAACCTTGCACTTCCAGCAAAGGTGCCATGCGTCATCCAAGCTATGATATGCTGCCCCGCGCAGACATCGTAAAAATGCAGTCAACCTGATTCCAAAGGCTTCGTCCAGCCACGAGCACGGCCAGACACACAATAAGACAGGTTTATCACTGGCATTCCCGCATAGCGGTCCATAGATGAAAGACATTAACGCAACGTGATAGGATATGATCATGCATAGTCGTCTGGATCTGTTTATCGATCGAATGGTGTCGCAACGGGCCTGCCTGAATGCGGCGGCGGGGATGGTGGCTGACATGCAAGGGCCGGTGTTCGAACTGGGTTTGGGCAACGGGCGCACCTATCACCACATGTGTTCGATCCTGCCAGTGAACGATATCTTTGTGTTTGAACGCGCAGTTGCATCACATCCCGACAGCACGCCTGCGGATGACCAGCTGTTGTTGGGCGATGTCTATGACACGCTGCCTGCCGCGCTGGATCGTTTTGGGCCGACGTCACGTATGATCCACGCGGATCTGGGCGGGCATAATCGTGCGAAAAACGATGTCTTTGCGCGTGCGATTTCGCCTTATGTAGAACCGCTTTTGGCCAAAGGCGGGGTCATGGTTGCCTCGGATAAAATGTATTTCGAAACGATGACGGAAATTGAACTGCCAGAACACGCGGTTCCCGGGCGCTGCTTTATCTATCAAAAGTGACACTACGTCATTGGGCGCTTGCGGGCTGATGTTGTCCTTGCCCCTCAGGGGCGTCTGACCCTAGGCTGATCAGGTCCGAAAGTGGAATGCGATTTCGCGTATCGAAACGTGTGCGCTGCACTTCAGGACAGACAAATTTCTGATCGGGAGCCTTTTCGTGTCTGACAAGATCGCCTACGCGCGCCACGGTGATATCGCCGTTTTAACCATCAAGAACCCCCCTGTGAACGCATTGTCCCAAGCCGTGCGGCAAGGGCTGATGGAACGGATGGATCAAGCTGAAACAGACACCGGCGTGCGCGCTGTGCTGATCGTGGGCGAGGGGCGCGCGTTTATCGCAGGCGCTGACATCACCGAATTTGGCAAGCCGCCGATGGAACCATCGCTGCCTGACGTGATCAACCGGATCGAAGCGTCACCGTTGCTGGTTGTGGCGTCGATGCACGGCGTGTCGCTGGGCGGCGGGCTAGAAGTTGCCCTTGGTGCGCACTACCGCATTGCGGTCCCGACCGCGCGCATTGGCTTGCCCGAAGTCCACCTTGGCCTGATCCCGGGTGCGGGCGGCACCCAGCGCCTACCGCGCGTTGCAGGCGTGCAGGCCGCGTTGGATGTGATGACCACAGGCCGCCATGTGATGGCCAAAGAGGCCGCAGGCATGGGCATCATCGATGTGATCCAGGACGGTGATCAAACCGAAAACGGCATCGCTTATGCGCAAAAACTGCTGGACGATGGCATGCCGCGCCGCCCAGTCAGCGAAATGCCGGTGCCTGCCGCGATTGATTGGGACGCCGCGTTTGAAGCGATCCTTGCGCGCGGTCGTGGTCAGATTTCACCGGCGCATTGTGTGCGTGCTGTGCAGGCTTGCGTTGAAAAACCGTTTGCCGAAGGGCTGGCCGCCGAGCGTCAGATTTTCATCGACCTTATGGGCACCGACCAACGCCAAGGCATGATCCACGCGTTTTTCTCTGAACGGGCTGTCGGTAATTTGCCCGAGATCAAAGGCGTTACTCCCCGCGCGCTAGACCACATCGGCGTTATCGGTGGTGGCACAATGGGCGCAGGTATCGCGACCGCCGCACTGTTGTCCGGCATTCGCGTCAGCATGTTGGAAATGACACCGGAGGCAGGCGAGGCCGCACATGGCCGCATCGCAGGCAACCTGTCAGGCGCGCTAAAACGTGGCAAAATCAGCGCCGACCAACACGACGCGATCCTGAACAAAGCACTTAGTGTTTCAACCGATTACGCATCACTATCAGACGCTGATCTGGTAATCGAAGCGGTGTTTGAAGACATGGACGTCAAAAAAACTGTGTTCAAACAATTGGATGCAGTCTGCAAGCCAGGCGCGATCCTTGCGTCCAACACGTCCTATCTGGACATCAACGAAATCGCCGCTGCAACCTCGCGGCCCCAGGACGTGATCGGGCTGCACTTTTTCTCACCCGCGCATGTGATGAAGCTGCTTGAAGTCGTCGTGGCTGACAAAACCGCAATCGACGTTGTTGCGACGGGCTTTGACCTTGGCAAAAAGCTGAAAAAGATCAGCGTGCGGGCTGGGGTTTGCGACGGGTTTATCGGCAACCGCATTTTGGCCACCTACCGCGAGGCCGCGGACCAGATGATCATGGCGGGCGCATCGCCGTATGAAATTGACGCAGCACTTGAGGATTTCGGATTTGCGATGGGGCCATTTGCCGTCGCCGACCTCGCTGGTCTCGACATTGGTTGGGCCGTGCGCAAACGCAAACGGGCCGAAGCGGGACTAACCGGCGTGTCGACCTATGCGGACAAAATGTGCGAGGCAGGCAACTACGGGCAAAAGACTGGCAAAGGGTACTACGACTACGCCGCAGGGGCCAAAGCCCGCGTGCCAAACCCCGACGTCATGCCATTGATTGAGGCAGACCGCGCGGCGGCGGGTGCCAGTGCAAAAACCTTCACTGCGGATGAAATCGTGCGCTTCTACATGGCGGCAATGGTGAACGAATCCGCCAAAGTTGTGGGCGAAGGCATCGCGCGCCGCCCTCTGGATGTCGATATGACGCTGCTGTTTGGCTACGGATTTCCGCGCTATCGCGGCGGTCCGCTGAAATGGGCAGACATCGTTGGGCTGGACGGATTGCTCGGCGACATTAAATCATACGCCAAGGATGACGCTGAATTCTGGGCCGTAGCACCACTGCTTGAACAGTTGGCGGCGAGCGGCAAAAAATTCGATACATTGAACACGTAAAAAGGATCAAAAAATGGACCTGACTTATTCCGCCGAAGACCTCGCGTTTCGCGATGAAGTCCGCGCGTTTCTGGACGAAAAACTGACCAAAGAACTGTCTGACAAAATCCGCCTTGGCGGTGATCTGACAAAGGCCGACATGGATGGCTGGCACGCGACGCTGAACGCTCAAGGGTGGCTGGCTCCGAACTGGCCAAAAGAATATGGCGGCGCGGAATGGAACGCTGTGCAAAAGCATATTTTCGATGATGAATGTGCCCGCGCCCACGCCCCGCGCATTGTGCCGTTTGGTTTGGGAATGCTTGCGCCGGTGCTGCAAAAATTCGGCAATCAGGCGCAAAAAGACCACTGGCTGCCGCGTATTTTGACAGGCGAAGACTGGTGGTGTCAGGGTTATTCCGAACCGGGCGCTGGGTCCGATTTGGCATCGCTGAAAACCAAAGCCGTGCGCGACGGTGACCACTATATTGTCAACGGACAAAAGACGTGGACGACCTTGGGCCAGCACGCAAACATGATCTTTTGCCTTGTGCGCACCGACGCGACCGTCAAGCAACAAGAGGGCATTTCGTTCCTGCTGATTGACATGGATACACCGGGCATCGAAGTCCGCCCGATCATCCTTTTGGACGGCTCGCCAGAGGTTAACGAGGTCTGGTTTACAGACGTCAAAGTGCCGGTCGAAAACTTGGTTGGTGAAGAAAATAAAGGCTGGACCTACGCCAAATATTTGCTGACCCACGAGCGTACAAATATTGCCGGTGTCGGATTTTCGACGGCTGGATTGGCATCGATCAAACGCATCGCAAAGGCAGAAATGTCTGGTGGCAAGCCGCTTATCGAAAACCCACATTTTGCCGCCCGTGTGGCGAATGTCGAAATTGATTTGATGGCGATGAGCACGACAAACCTGCGCATCATTTCCAAAGCAGCTGGCGGTGGCACGCCGGGTGTCGAAGCGTCGATGTTAAAGGTTAAGGGCACTATTATCCGTCAAGAAATCAATGACTTGGCCCGTCGCGCTGTGGGTGCTTACGCTATGCCGTTTGCGTCTGAATTGGTTGAGGGAACTAACGAACCGCTGCCTGATCCTCACGAGGCTGGCCCCGTCGCAGCCCAGTATTTTAACAACCGCAAGCTGTCGATCTTTGGTGGCTCAAATGAAATTCAGCGCGGCATTATCGCCAAAGTTGAGATGGGGGGATAACGCACATGAACTTTGAATTGACCGAAGAGCGGCAAATGCTGCAAGACACGTTGCGCCGCTTTTTGCGGGACCGTTACACGACCGAAATCCGCAACAAAATCCTGAATTCTGACGCTGGTATGTCTGCCGAAATCTGGACTGAACTGGCAGATCTGGGTGTGATTGGCGCGCTGTTCACCGAAGATCAGGGCGGCTTTGGCGGCGCGGGTTTTGACATATCTGTGGTGTTCGAGGAACTGGGGCGCGCAGGCGTTGTTGAGCCGTTTTTGGACAGCGCATTGTTGTGCGGCCGGATCATGGCAACCGCGGGCGAAATGGACCGGGTCGAACAGATCATTGGCGGCACAGTCCAGATGGCCTTGGCCCACGGCGAACCGACCAGCCGCTATGACCTGAATCGCGTGCAATCAACCGCCAAAGACGGCGTTATCAGTGGGCGCAAAGCGGTCGTGATGAACGCCGAGGCTGCGGATGTGATCATCGTATCGGCCCGCACGTCAGGTGCCGTGGATGACACCGACGGGATCAGCATGTACGCCGTTGAAAAAGGCGCAAAAGGGCTGACCATACAAGGCTATCCATTGCTGGCAGGCGGGCGCGCAGCCGAGGTCACATTGGACAGTGTCCAAGGCACATTGATCGGGATCGAAGGCCACGGGTACGCCTTGCTGGAAACCGCATATGCCGCCGCGACTGTAGCCCAATGCGCCGAAACGTTGGGTGCGATGCACACGGCGACGCATCTGACCAAGGAATACCTTGTTACGCGCAAACAATTCGGCCGTCCTATCGCAACATTCCAAGCGCTCGCGCACCGGATGTCGGACATGTTAATCGAGATGGAGCAGGCGCGTTCTGCTGTAATTCGTGCGGCTGGCCATCTTGAGGACGACGCGAAAATTCGAGACATGAACATTCACGCCGCCAAGAACCTGATGGGCCGCGCAGGACGTCTAATTTCCGAGGAATCGATCCAGATGCACGGCGGGATCGCGATGACGCAGGAATACGAACTTGCGCATATTGCGAAACGTATCACGATGGCTGATCACCGTTTTGGTGACACGGATTATCACCTCGAACGGTTCATCGAATTGGGCGCTGCGTGACCGACGCAGAGCCTGAACACGGACTAATTCGCGATGAAACCGGTACGCAAACGTTGATCGGTTACGTCGTGGATGTGTCGGCGGGTGACGGGCAGGGGCGCTGCTGGCTTGATATCGGGCCGCAGCACACCAACCGTCACAAGGCATTGCATGGCGGTATCATTGCCTGCGTGCTGGATAATGCTTCGGGAACAACGGGTTCGTTGACGGTGGATGACACCGGAACCGCCCCGTTTCTGACGATTTCGATGAACACGCATTACCTTGCGCCCGCGTTCAAAGGGCGGGTGACAGCCACGGGTCGTGTGACTGGTGGAGGGCGTAGTTTGTTGTTTATCGACGCTGAAATGGTGGACGAAGAAGGGCGTGTGATTGCCACGTCTTCGGGCGTTTTTAAACGCGTTCCGCAGGAAAAACTGGCGTGACCGCATACGCCGAAATCGCTGATGATCGCGTTATCGTCTGGAATGGAAATACGGACAAACGCGGGGCGATCACGCCTGAATTCTACGGCGCAATTGCCCAAGCTACAGCGGCCGCCAAAGATCCTAAAATACGCGCAGTGATCATCACCTCAACGGGCGATTTCTTTTGTGCAGGGGGCGATCTGAACGCCCTGCGCGAACGGCGCGCATTGTCCGAGGCTGCGCGCAAAGACAAAATAGAAATCCTGCACGATGTGATCCGCGGAATTCGGGACTGCCCGGTTCCGGTGATCGCCGCGGTCAAAGGCGGCGCAGCAGGGGCCGGCGTTTCAATCGCGCTTGCCTGTGATTTCATTGTGGCCGAGGCAGGATGCAAATTCACCGCCGCTTACGTCAACGCAGGGTTGGTGCCGGATGGTGGTTTGACAGCGTCGCTTGCGCGCATGATTCCACGGCCTTTGGCGATGGAAATGTGCGTGCTTGCGCGCCCTGTAACAGCCGAGCGGATGGAGGCATTGGGCGCGGTGAATTTAACTGCACCGCGTGACCAAGTTTTGCCCGAAGCACACGCATTCGCCGATGCAATCGCGCGTGGCCCCCGTACTGCGCAGGGCCGTATTCGGAGCATGGTTGCGCAGGCGTATGACCAATCCGAAGCAGCGCAACTTGATGTGGAACGTGACGCGATGGCCCATGCCGCAGGTGCCGACGAAGCAGGGATTGGCATTGCCGCGTTCCTGGAAAAACGCAAACCGGAGTTTTGAACATGAGCGTGGGCAGTAACACAGGTGTGCACGGCTATTTGGCCCATCAAGTCGCCACGAGGCCGGATGCTTTGGCCTTGACTGACAGCACTGGGATCAGCCTGACCTATGGCGGTTTAGACGCGGCCAGCGATGATTTGGTGGCGGTTATGCGAGGCGCAGGCGTGCAATCTGGCGACCGTGTTTTGCTGCTGTCAGAAAACTGCGCGGCGGCTGTGGCAACCCTGTTTGCCTGCTGGAAAATGGGCGCGCGGGTGATCCCTGTGAACGCCCGCCAAACCGAAGCCGAAGTTGCGCGCATCCTGAACCACGCCAAGCCCGCGATCGTGTTTGCCACGCACGAAGCGTCCGCAGATGCAGCGAAACACGGCACACGCATGTACGCGCAGAAAATCAACGGGGCGTATGGCGCGTTGTTGATGGCGACCCCAATGGGCAGCGCGCCGGACGACGAAGGTGACGTGGCCGTTTTGCTGTATACCACCGGCACAACGGGGAACCCAAAAGGCGTCATGCTGACCCATAAAAACGTGCGGTTCGGGGGGCTGACGTCTGCCAATTTACGCAAAATGAACCATGATGATGTTGTCTATGGGGTGCTGCCAACGACACATGTGTTTGGCCTGTGTTCAGTGGTGGTTGCGGCGGTTTACGCTGGTGCGCCTGTGCGATTGGCCCCGCGTTTTGAGGTGGCAAAAACATACGCGGCCTTGCGCGACGGTGTGACATTGTTTTCTGCTGTGCCGCAAATGCACGCGCTGATCATGCAGTATTCCAAGGAACAGGGACTGACATCACTGGGATCAAGCACCCTGCGCTATGTGTCATCGGGGGCCGCGCCGCTAGATCCGACGTGGAAACGCGAAGCCGAGGCATTCTACGGTGTGGCGATCCAGAACGGCTATGGCATGACCGAAACGACGGCCGGCACGTCCGCGACCAGCAACGAGATCGGCAATCGCGATACGTCCGTTGGGCCTGCGTTGCCGGGCATTGAAATCGCGCTGGATCAAGACGTGCCAGGGGGCGGCGAAGGCGTCGGCGAGGTCATGACCCGTGGGCCGCACATCATGAAGGGCTACTATCGTAACCCCGACGAAACGGCCAAGGTTTTGAACGCGGAGGGATGGATGCGCACGGGTGATTTGGGGCGTATCGACGCGCAAAACCTGTTGCACATTGTGGGGCGGTCAAAGGAGCTGATCATTCACGGCGGGTTCAATGTGTATCCGCCTGAGGTCGAAGCCGCGTTTAACGATCATCCCAAGGTTATCCAAACAGCGGTGGTTGGCCGGCGCAAAGACGGCGACGAAGAAGTGCTGGCGTTTGTGCAATTGGCCGATCTGGGCGATGTCAGCGCGGATGAATTGCGCAGCTTTGTGGCTGAACGACTGACGGGGTACAAACGTCCCAAACGGATTATTCTGGCGACCAGCTTGCCAGCCGCGCCAACCGGTAAAATCCTCAAGCATAAATTGGTCCAAATGTTTGCCGATCAGCTTGGATAACGGCTGGTGCGCGACACGCGCACCTTACCAATATCAGACGTCGACAGAGACTGCCGCTGTGCGAATGTTGCGGATGTTTTCGCCGTAAGGTGCAGGGTTGCTCACCGATCCGCCACGGAACACTGCCGAACCTGCGACCAGAACATCGGCCCCTGCATTTGCGACCAATGGCGCGGTGTTTTGATCAACGCCCCCGTCGATTTCGATGTGGATGGGGCGATCACCGATCATGGCGCGCAATTGGCGCACTTTGTCGACTTGGCTATGGATGAATTTCTGGCCGCCAAAACCGGGGTTCACTGTCATCACACACACCAGATCGACCATGTCTAACAGGTATTCGACGGCTGATGCTGGCGTTGCCGGGTTCAATGCGATCCCTGCTTTTGCGCCATTTGCGCGGATCGCTTGCATTGTGCGGTGGATGTGCGGCGTGGCCTCGACGTGGGCGGTGATCACGTCGGCGCCTGCTTGGGCGAATGCCTCGATGTAGGGATCGACGGGTGCGATCATCAGATGCACGTCCATTACGCCTTTGATGTGGGGGCGGATCGCAGCGCAGGTGGCCGGACCGAACGTGATGTTGGGCACAAAATGCCCGTCCATGACATCAACGTGCACCCAATCGGCGCCTTGTGCTTCGATGGCTTCGCATTCTGCGCCAAAGTTGGCGAAATCTGCGGACAGAATGGATGGCGCGATTTTGATGGAACGATCGAAGGTCATGGCAGTGCCCCTATTTGGTTTGGTCGCGCTATATCGTTTGCGCGGTCATGTAGCAAACGCTGCGTGCCTGTTGCGGGCGTATTTTTGATCTGACGGAAATCAGACCTGATAGTAGTCGCGGTACCAGTCGACAAAGGCTTGGATGCCAGTGGAAATTGGCGTGACCGGAGCCTCGCCTGTCAGGGTTTTAAGCAAGGTCGCATCAGCCCAAGTTGCGGGCACGTCGCCGGGCTGCATATCTTTGTAGATTTTTTGCGCTTTTTGACCGATCGCAGTTTCGATTGCTGTGATGAAATCCATCAATTGCACGGGCGACCCGGTGCCGATGTTAACGATCCGGTGTGGGGCGACATGCGACAGGCTATCACCCTTAATCGGGTCAGCGCCGGGCATCGGTGGAACCGCATCAATCAGCGCTGTAATGCCGCGTACCAGATCATCGATGTAGGTGAAATCGCGCTGCATTCTGCCGTGATTGTAAATCTCGATGGGTTCGTTGTTCAGGATCGCACGGGTGAATTTAAAATGCGCCATATCGGGGCGGCCCCACGCGCCATAGACGGTGAAAAAGCGGAACATCGTGATCGGCAACTCGTACAAATGCGCGTAGGAATGCGCCATGTTTTCAGTCGCTTTTTTGGTCGCCGCATAAAACGACATTTGCGCATCGACCTTGTCCGCCTCGGTATAGGGCATCTGCGCGTTCGCCCCGTACACACTTGAGGTCGAGGCAAGCAACATATGCGCAGGTGGAAAGGCGCGCGCGGCCTCTAGTAGCTCAAAGGTGCCGATCAAATTGGCCTCGACGTAAGACCGTGGACTATCGATGGAATACCGCACGCCAGCCTGTGCGGCGAGGTGAATGACCGCGTCAAATTGATGTTCTTTGAACAGGTCATGCAGCAGGTTTGGCGTTTCCAGTTTTTCCGTGATTGCAGTGAAACCTGCAGATTGCAGCAGCATCGCGTGCCGGCGTTCCTTAAGGCGCACGTCGTAATAATCATTCAGCGAATCCAGCCCGACAACCCGCCAACCTTGATCCAAAAGCGCGCGCGCGGTGAAGTAGCCGATAAAACCAGCAGAGCCGGTGACCAAAGCGGTGCGTGTCATGAATGTGCCCTTGTGCTGCTGCGCGCAGACTGGCGCAGAGGGGGGCAAAACGCCAGAGGGGAGGCGTAAATTTCGGCTGATGTTATTTTAATTTGACAATCGAATTAAAAGATACGCACAGTACAAGTGCCTTGGGAGAGGCTTAAGGGAGAATTGCCAATGTTCATTGGTCTCGATCTAGGGACGTCCGGTTTACGCGCGCTTTTGGTAGACGCGAATGGCACTGCTGTGGCGTCTGCTGATGCGTCTTATGGCGTGATGCACCCCCATCAAGGGTGGTCAGAACAGGACCCAACGGATTGGGTTGAGGCGTGCAAAACTGTAATGTCCGACCTGATCGCGCAGCACCCGCAAGCGATGCGTGATGTACGTGGCATCGGCCTGTCAGGGCACATGCACGGTGCGACATTGTTGGATGACGCAGGCGATGTTTTGCGCCCCTGCATTTTGTGGAACGACACCCGCAGCCACGTGCAAGCAGCCATGATGGACGCAGATCCGCAGTTTCGCGCTGTGACGGGCAACATCGTATTTCCGGGCTTTACCGCGCCTAAACTGGCATGGGTTGCGGACCACGAGCCAGAGGTATTTTCAAAAGTCGCCAAGGTGCTTTTACCCAAAGATTACATGACCTTCTGGCTAACAGGGGGCTACAGCGGCGACATGTCTGACTGCGCCGGAACCGCATGGCTAGACGTAGGTGCGCGCGATTGGTCGAACGATTTATTGGCCGCAACCAACCTGACCCGCGATCACATGCCAACATTGTTCGAGGGTAGCCAAGTTGTCGGAACCGTGCGTCCCGATTTGGCCAAAATCCTTGGCTTGCCCGCAGATGTTCAAGTCGTTGCAGGCGGCGGCGATAATGCTGTGGCCGCGTGCGGCGTGGGCGCAATGGAAGACGGCGATGGCTTCGTCTCGCTTGGTACATCCGGCGTGTTGTTGGCAGCGCGTGACGGGTTTGCGCCAATGGCAGACAGCGCCGTTCACACGTTCTGCCACGCCGTGCCGGATAAATGGTATCAGATGGGTGTTGTGCTGGCCGCGACCGACAGTTTGAATTGGCTGTCGTCGATCACTGGTGCCACGCCTGCCGACCTAACGAGCGAATTGGGCGACACGCTTAATGCGCCAACAGCCTTGCAGTTTTTCCCCTACCTTTCTGGCGAACGCACGCCGCACAATGACAGCGCCGTGCGCGGTGGTTTTGTTGGCATCGATATTGCAACCACACGCGCCGACATGACCCATGCAGTGATGCAGGGCGTCGCATTTGCCCTGCGCGACAGCCTTGAAGCATTGCGCGCAACGGGTGCCAATCTGGATCGCGCGTTGGCGATTGGTGGTGGTGCCGGATCGCGCCTGTGGGTCGAGATGTTGGCAACCGTTTTGAACATGCCGCTAGACCTGCCTGCACAGGGCGAATTTGGCGCAGCCCTTGGTGCCGCCCGCCTCGCGATTTGCGGTGTTACAGGGCAATCACCTGAACAGGTCATGACCAAACCCGCCATTCAAACCACAGTTTCCCCCCGCGCCGATCTCGTGGCTGCTTATGACACAAGCTATGCCCGTTTCGCCGCTTCATTCCCGACCCTGAAAGCACTGCAATGAGCACCGGATTTTTCGACCAAATCGCCCCGATCACGTATCAAGGCATCGACAGCACAGACCCCTTGGCCTTTCGCCACTACAACCCTGATGAAATTGTCATGGGCAAACGAATGGAAGACCACCTGCGCTTTGCCGTCGCCTACTGGCACAGCTTTGCATGGGAAGGCGGCGACCCGTTTGGGGGACCAACACTAGAACGCCCGTGGCATCCCCAAGACGACGTTGGTCGCGCCAAAATCAAAGCGGATGTTGCATTCGAAATGTTCGATATCCTGGGTCAGCCATATTTTTGCTGGCACGACGCAGATATTCGCCCCGAAGGTCCAGATTTTGCCACCTCTGTGCGCAATTTCGAAGAGGTGATCGACTATATCGGTGCCAAAATGGACACGCGTAAAACCGGTCTGTTGTGGGGCACGGCCAACATGTTCAGCCATCGTCGCTGGATGGGGGGCGCGTCGACCAATCCGGACCCTGATGTGTTTGCCTACTCCGCCGCAACTGTGAAAACCTGCATGGACGCGACCCACAAAATGAACGGTCAGAACTATGTTTTGTGGGGCGGGCGCGAAGGATACGAAACGCTGCTGAACACCGACATGGGCACTGAATTGGATCACATGGGCCGCTTCCTGAATATGGTGGTCGAGTACAAACATAAAATCGGGTTCAAAGGGCAGATTTTGGTCGAACCAAAGCCGCAGGAACCCTCCAAACATCAGTATGATTACGACGCCGCAACCTGCATTGGTTTCTTGCGCAAATACGGTTTGGAAAACGAAGTTAAGCTAAACCTTGAGCAAGGCCATGCGATTTTGGCGGGTCATTCGTTTGAACATGAAATCGCCGTCGCCACGTCCGAAGGGATGCTGGGGTCCATCGATATGAACCGCAACGATTATCAATCTGGCTGGGATACGGACCAATTTCCCAACAACGTACCCGAGGTTGCGCTAGCCTATTATCACATCCTGAAATCGGGTGGTTTGGGCATGGGTGGCACCAACTTTGATGCGAAACTGCGCCGCCAATCGCTTGACCCGGTAGATCTGATTGCAGCCCACGTTGGTGGCATGGATGTCTGTGCGCGTGGTCTAAAAGCCGCGGCCGCCATGATCGAAGATGGCGGTTTGGACGCGGCCCTAACGGAACGGTATGCAGGCTGGGACACACCGCAGGCGCAGGCGATGTTGGCAGGTGGCCTCGACAGCACGTACACAGATGTTATGTCTGGTAAAATTGCGCCGCAGCCTCGCTCTGGCCGTCAGGAGATTCTCGAGAATTATGTCAATCGGTTTGTCTAAATCTGTCGTTTTCAGCGCGGCCTTGTTCGTAGCAGGGCCCGCGCTGGGCGATGGTATTCCAACCTTTGATGTGACGTTTCCCGACATCAACGCACCGCAAATTGAACTGGGCCAGTTGCTGTTTTACGACCCGATTTTGTCGGGCAATAAATCGGTGTCCTGTGCCACCTGTCACCACCCGAAATTCAATACGACAGACGGTGTTTCGTTGGGCATCGGGGATGGCGGCATCGGGCTAGGGCCGGACCGTGTGATCGATGCCAGTAACGTGCCTGAACACCGAATTCCGCGGAATGCGCCAGCGTTGTTCAACCTTGGTGCATCTGAATTTACCAGCTTTTTCCACGATGGCCGACTTGAGGTCGACGTTACACGCGCGTCGGGAATTCGCACCCCGTTGGGTTCTGAGATGGAGGCCGGATTTGCAAATCTGCTGTCCGCCCAAACGATGTTTCCGGTCCTGTCCTCGGCAGAGATGGCGGGGCATTATTCCGAAAATGACGTGGCGCGTGCCGTGCGCATGGGGGTTCTGACCGGGCCCGGCGGCGCGTGGGATATTTTGGCCAAGCGGGTCGAAGATATTCCTGAATACCGTACAAAATTTGACCGGCTGATCGGGGTGGAGACGCCAGTTCATTTCACTGATATTTCTGATGCTATCGCGGCGTTTGTTGATTTTGAATGGCGCGCTGTGAACAGCCCTTTTGATCAGTTTTTGCGCAATGGCGTGGATTTGAACGCGGATGCCAACGCCGGTATGACGCTGTTTTATGGCAGTGCTGGATGTAGTGACTGCCACTCGGGGCTGTTCCAAACGGACCACGATTTTCATGCCATCGCCATGCCGCAAATTGGTCCGGGCAAGGCCACCGGGTTTGAAAGCCACCAGCGTGATGTTGGCCGGATGGGGGTCACGGGTGATCCTCAGGATGCCTATGCATTTCGCACGCCGTCATTGCGTAATGTCGTGCATACGGGGCCGTACGGTCATGCCGGCGCATACAGCGATTTGGAAGACGCCATTCGTCACCATCTGAACCCCACTGCGGCGTTGATTGAATATGACGGGGGTGCCGCGACGCTCCCTAAAGGTCTTGAGACGGGCGATTTTTCAGTGTTGGAAAACGCCGAAGATGTTGCTGCAATTTCTAATGCAAACAAACTTGCGCCGACGGCTATGAGCACGAAAAACATGCAGCAGATCATGGCATTTATGAACGCGCTTACCGATACTGCCAGCCTCAAAGGTGCACTTGGTATTCCTGCAAGCGTGCCAAGCGGTCTGCCAATCGATCAGTAAGGCAAGACTGTGATGTCACCGCCGCTGCGGGTGATTTCCAAACGCTGATTTGCAAGCGCATTGAACCAGTCACTTGTGGTGCCATCCGGCCAAATCACACGCAGCATAACCTCAGCTGATTGATCCAGACCAAAATGTTGTGGGCCTGCAATTCCACCCGCATGCCCGCCGCCAACCGTCAATTCGCGGGCTTGCAGGCCCAGATCATCCAGCACTTCGATCCATGCGCCAATCGCACGCGTGTTAGGACCGATTTGGCGCAATTGCACTGCCAACCAGTTGCCAGTTTGGGTGCTGACATTTTGATAAACCTCAAGCGGGGCGACGCGATTGACCACGGCAAGATCAAGCAAACCATCGTTGTTGAAATCGGCCAAGGCGGCACCGCGCGCACGGTGAAAACTGGCCACGCCTGCGGTTTCGCCATGTTCAAGAAATTTCCCGTCTTCGGTTTGGATCAGCAAATTATTTGGATCATCCATCGCGCTGCCAGGCATTTGTTGGACGTTTCCCTTTGAGATAAAAACATCGTCAAATCCGTCATTTTGCACGTCACCAAAAGCAATATGCCAGCCGGTTGATGGCCGCCCATCGCCGCCAGTGTACGGGCGGTGCGCGGCGGCACCGCGATCAAACGGCACGTCCTTGAATGCCGCGCCAACGCCGGTCCATTCTTGCAACCGCTGATCGCCCATGGACGACAAAAACACGTCGGCCAATCCGTTACGATCTAGATCGCGCGCGGCGATGCCCATGCCCCAAAGGGCGTGATCGATCCAGCCGTCTGCATCTGAAAATAAGCGCGGCGCCGGGGCCATTTTCCACATCTGTTCTGCGCCGCCACGCACGTAATAGTGGCGGTCGTTGCTGATGCGTAAATCGCTGTTACCGCCGCGTGACCAATCGGAAAACAGCATCGACAATGCACAAAACCCAGGGGTCAGTTCGGTTGTTCTGAACCCGGTTTCATCGGGACGCATCAGGCTGTTTGTATCGCACGCTTCGAAGGGGCCGTTTGGGTCAGCGCGATCAACATAGTGACCAAACGCCATAGTGGGTTGGGCATTACCGTCTTCCCAAGTGGCAGAAAATGCGGTGGTCCATTGATCTTTGAAGGTAACACCGTCAAGCGGCATTGGCGTGAAGTTACACGCGTTGTCACCGCGCAAGATCAGGTCAGGTCCGACGCGCATCACAACCAGATCCAGTGCGCCGTCACTGTCGATATCCAGCGGGTAAGCACCCGTGGATCCATCAATTTGCAAGGCATCAACGGTGAGCGGTTCAAAGGAAACCGCGCCGCTATCCACACTGGTATTATGCAGCAAGGTTGGCATCGCAGTGCCACCTGCCGCAAACATATCAAGCCGATTGTCACCATCGCAATCGAACACGGCCAGACCGCCGCCGACAAAATGTTCCCAACCACCCGTGTACTGATTGGCGGGCACGTCAACGGGTTGAAACAACGGTTCGGCTTGCACATTGCTGGCAAGGGCGACGCATAGGGAAATGGGGCTAAATCGCATCGTCACGGATATCCTTTGCCGCCATTTCATGCACAAAATCCAACGCATAGGCCGCAGCCCCACGTGCCCACATCAGGTTCCCCCATTTGTGGATCACAACGTCTGGTGGCGGCTTGTCGATTTGCACGATTGAGGTGCGCATGGCCTCGATCACCTCTTGGGCAAACAGGTGGTCAAACTGCATTTGTTCACCCGACAAAATGATCAGCTCCGGATCAAAAATGTTCACCAAGTTGGCCAGCCCCAAGGCAAACATTCGTCCTGCGCGTTGCACGATTTTTTCAGCCATTGGCGTGCCGTCTTTGGCCGCGGCCAGCAGTGTTTCGATCCGTAAATCACGTGGTGTGTCAGGCGGGATCAAACCAACGCTTTCCGCCTCGCGGACCAGCGCGTAATCGGCGACATAAGCCTCAAGGCAGCCGCGTTGACCACAACGGCACATCGCGCCCTCAAGTTGTACTTTGGTATGACCGAATTCCGCGCCACATCCACGGGTGCCGCGATAAATCTGGTTGTTCAACACGATCCCCATGCCAACACCGCTTTCGATGGTGACCACGATAAAATCAGAATGCTCGCGACCAAGTCCAAAGCTTTTTTCAGCCATTGCCACAAGGTTCGCATCGTTGTCGAGATAAGCAGGCACACCAATCGCGTCGCTCAGGACATCGCGGAAATTGATGTTGCTGTCCTGAAGCGATGGGGACCAATAAACCGTGCCGTTTTGCGCATCGACAACACCGGCAAGGCCGACGCCAATGCCCGATAGATCGGCCATTGTTTTGCCAGTAAGCGCGACAAGGGATGTCGTTGCCGCCTTAATCAAGAGAGCCAATTCAGCGCTGGGTTTTGCGCCTTTGGGCATCGGAACCTCAAGTTCGGCCAGTTGCGTGCCTTCGAAATCCAGCAACATCAGGGAAATCGACGTGTCCGACACTTTGATGCCAGCAACCATGTGGGCCGCACCGTTTATTTTTAGATCAACGCGCGGACGACCACGGCGGGTGTCGGCGTCAACTTCGCGCGGGACTTCGGAAATTAGCCCGTCGCGCAGCAAATCTGCGGTGATCGTGGTGACCGTTGCGCGACTGATTCCCGTGACCTCGGACAGGTCAATCCGGGGGATTCGCCCATGACGCTCGATTTCGCGCAGCAGCAAACGCCGCCCTTGTTCGCGCTGATGTCCAAATGCCATGGTCAGTTGATCCCAGTCATATCCGTTGAAAACCCTATATATTCTTGAAGGCTCAAGGCCAAGGATGATGGAAATTTCATTTTCTGTCCAATTTAATTTGCAAATCAAATTTAATGCGGTACAAATATTGTGACCCAGCCCGAAACGTGGCTGGACCACACGTTTTGGGAGGAACACATGAAACTATTTAAAACTGCCGCCGCTGTCATGACAGGCGTTATGCTGTCCACAGCCGCATGGGCCGACGATATCATCGTTGGTGTTAGCTGGTCTAACTTTCAAGAAGAACGCTGGAAAACAGACGAAGCCGCAATCAAAGGCGCGCTGGACGCTGCTGGTGCGAAATACATTTCTGCTGATGCGCAATCATCATCCGGCAAACAGCTGGCAGACATTGAATCGCTGATCGCGCAGGGCGCAACTGCTCTGATCATCTTGGCACAAGACGCATCATCCGTTGGTCCCGCCGTTCAACAGGCCGCAGACGAAGGCATCCCTGTTGTTGCCTATGACCGTCTGATCGAAGACGCGCGCGCATTCTACCTGACATTCGACAACGTCGAAGTTGGCCGCATGCAGGCACGTGCCGTTTTGGCCGCACAGCCAACTGGCAACTATGTTATGATCAAAGGCTCACCAACCGATCCAAACGCAGACTTCCTGCGCGGCGGACAACAAGAAGTGCTGCAAGCGGCAATTGACGCAGGCGACATTACAATCGTTGCCGAAGCGTACACAGACGGCTGGGTTCCAGCCAATGCACAACGCAACATGGAACAAATCCTGACCGCACAAGACAACAAAGTCGACGCGGTTGTGGCCTCAAACGACGGTACAGCCGGCGGTGTTGTGGCTGCATTGACAGCGCAAGGCATGGAAGGCCTCGCGGTTTCTGGCCAAGACGGTGATCACGCAGCATTGAACCGTGTCGCAATCGGCACGCAAACTGTTTCGGTTTGGAAAGATGCACGCGCATTGGGCAAAGCAGCTGGCGAAGCAGCCGTTGCATTGGCCAAAGGCGAAGCAGTCGAAGGGTCCGCTGACTGGACATCACCATCAGGCACCAAAATGACGTCCAAATTCTTGGCACCGGTTCCAGTAACCGCTGACAACCTGAATGCGGTTCTGGACGCAGGCTGGATCGAAAAAGACAAACTGTGTGCAGGGTCTTCGAACGCTGCTTGCAACTAATCTCCCCGCTCTTCCGGCCACTTGGTCGGGAGGGCACCCTAAACGGGTCACCCCCCAACACCCCCTGATATTTGATTTCCATGGACAGAGCCGCCACAGTTAACCGAACGGTTTTCTAGGCAGGCCATCCATCACCGCATCCTAACGAAACGCCCCAAAGGCAAAGGCTGAATTCCATGCAACGCGATCCAAATATAGCTCAGAATCCGGGCCAGAACTTTATCTCGAAACTCGGCATCGACCTGCGCCTGCTTGGCATGCTTGGTGCACTTGTACTGCTCTGTGTCATGTTCGATTTGTTCACTGGCGGACGGTTTTTGACCCCGCGCAACCTGTTTAACCTGTCGGTCCAAACCGCGTCTGTTGCGGTCATGGCGACGGGGATGGTGTTTGTCATCGTCACCCGCAATATCGATTTGTCCGTTGGCTCGTTACTTGGCTTTATCGGGATGGCCGCCGCCGCGATCCAAGTGCACGTGCTGCCCGATATTCTGGGCCTTGGCCATTGGTCGATCTGGATTATCGCCGCGGTTTTTGCCGTCATCATGGGCGCAGTTATCGGTGCGGTCCAAGGTTGGATCATCGGTTATCTCACAGTGCCCGCGTTCATCGTGACGCTTGGTGGTTTCCTGGTGTACCGCGGCGCGATGTGGTGGATCACCCAAGGGCAAACAGTGGCCCCATTAGACCCCACATTCCGCCTTTTGGGTGGCGGTGCAGATGGCACATTGGGCGAAACATTGTCGTGGATATTTGGCGTGGTTGCGTCGCTGACAGCGGTTGGTTTGATCCTTGCCAGTCGTCGTCGCAAGGCAAGCCACGGCTTTACCGTCAAACCCGTTTGGGCCGAAGGTATCCTGATCGGTCTCGCGGCGGGCCTTGTGCTTGGCTACGTCTGGATCATGAATTCCTACAAGATCGCCAAGGGCGCATTGCCCCGTATCGCCGAAGCACGCGGCGTTGAAATGGTCGATGGTTTGGTGCTGAACCACGGCGTCGCGATTCCCGTGATTATCCTGCTAGGCGTCACAATTGTGATGACGCTAATTTCCACGCGGACCCGGTTTGGGCGCTACGTTTATGCAACCGGCGGCAACCCCGAAGCGGCAGAATTGTCAGGCATCAACACGCGCCTTCTGACAGTCAAAGTGTTTTCCCTGATGGGTGCTTTGACGGGCATTTCAGCCATCATCGCCTCGGCCCGTTTGGGCGCGGTTGATGTTGGATTGGGCACGCTAGACGAACTGCGCGTGATCGCTGCTGCGGTCATTGGTGGCACTGCGTTGTCGGGTGGTTTTGGCACAATTTACGGCGCAGTTATCGGCGCGCTGATCATGCAAACGCTGCAATCAGGCATGGCGTCCGTGGGTGTTGACGCACCGCTTCAATCCATCGTGGTTGGCATGGTGCTGGTGTTTGCGGTCTACGTCGACATCGTCTATCGCCGCAAAACTGGCGCATAAGGGAGCATGGAAATGAACACTCAAACTTCTCAAACCGCGCGGGTTCCATTGGTCGAACTGAAAAATATGTCGATCTCGTTTGGCGGCGTGCGCGCTGTTGATGACGTCAGCGTTGATCTGTATCCGGGCGAAGTCGTGGGCCTGCTGGGCCACAATGGCGCAGGTAAATCCACTCTGATCAAGATGTTATCGGGCGCGTATGGCGCGGACAGTGGCGAAATTCGCATCAATGGCGAGGTCGCAACAATCCATAATCCGCGTGATGCGCGTCGCTATAATATCGAAACGATCTACCAGACACTGGCCTTGGCCGACAATCTGGATGCGGCCAGCAATCTGTTTTTGGGGCGCGAATTGGTCACGTCACTCGGGTTCGTTGATGATGATGCGATGGAATCCGAAGCGCGTAAAATCATGGCGCGCTTGAACCCGAATTTTCAGAAATTCAGCGATCCGGTGTCAGCCTTGTCTGGTGGGCAACGGCAGTCTGTCGCCATCGCGCGCGCCGTTTATTTCGACGCTAAAATCCTGATCATGGATGAACCCACAGCCGCCCTTGGCCCGATGGAAACCAAGATGGTGTCGGAATTGATCGAGCAGTTGAAATCCGAAGGGATCGGTATCTTTTTGATCAGCCACGACATCCACGATGTGATGCATTTGTGTGACCGCGCGTCGGTGATGAAAAATGGCCAGTTGGTGGGTACGGTCGACGTGAACGACGTGACGGATGATGACCTGCTCAGCATGATCATCTTGGGCAAACATCCCCACGGTGCAGACGGTAAATGAGCCTTGCAACAACTCTGGTAGCTGACGTTGGCGGCACGAATACGCGGCTTGCCTTG
This sequence comes from Ascidiaceihabitans sp., assembly GCA_047626725.1. Lineage (GTDB taxonomy): Bacteria > Pseudomonadota > Alphaproteobacteria > Rhodobacterales > Rhodobacteraceae > Ascidiaceihabitans. The sequence goes on along the minus strand of JBLHSG010000003.1, from coordinate 29,523 downwards.
GCGGATGAAAACGGGGTTATCTCGGGCAGTACGCAACGCTATGCCAACACTGCCGTGCAGGGGTTTTCGCATGCTGTCAGCACCTATTTGTCTGCGCAATCCGACATTAAGCCGACGGCGATGTGTGTTGCGATTGCCGGTCCTGTCACCAAGGGGCATGGGCAATTAACCAATCGCCAAGACTGGCAGTTTGACGCCTGTGCGCTGTCCAAAATGCTTAGTATTCCGAGGGTCATTTTGATCAATGATCTGGCCGCTCTTGGGTACGCGTTGCCTGATTTACCGCCTAGAGTCATCCACCAGGTCGGCGGGGCTACGGCACAGAATTCACAGGCGCTGATCGTCGGGGTTGCCACCGGTTTTAATGTCAGCTTGTGTCAGAACGGACAGGTTTACGAGGCTGAACTGGGGCATGCTAGCCTGCCCAGTTCTGTGATGGATGTCATTCGCGCCAAGGTCGGTGGGGGTGCGGACACGTTCAAATCAGTTGAATCGCTTTTCTCAGGCGGTGGGCTGGAAAACCTGCATGTCTTGCTTGGAAATGCGCCGCTTACCGCGATCGAAATCACTGGGCAGCAGAACCAAACACTGGCGCTGTTCACCCAAGCCCTCGGGGTCATGTGCCGCGAATTGACCTATCAATATATGCCTTTGGGTGGACTGTATTTTAACGGCTCTTTGGCGCGGGCCGTTTTGGAAGGGCAGGGCGCGCAGGATATTGCAAAACATGCTGCTCAAGACACCGCATTTGCGGGTCGTTTTGGCCAGGTTCCGCTGTTTCTGATTACCGAAGACACCGCCGCGCTTTATGGCTGTGCACGCTATTTGCGGCTAAACCCCAGTTGACACGGGGCGGCAATTCGCAAATGCCTAAAGCACTTTAGCCAAAGGGTGCATCGCTATGACCGCTCCAGTTTCTGAACGACCCAACCGCCTTTTGATCTGCGCCACATGCGAACGCCCAGACGGGCGAAGCGCGCGAAAGGACTGTGCGCAAATTCGTGGCGCGTTAAAACTGGCAGGGCTAAGTGATCAGATTATCGTTGAGGCGACGCCGTGTTTGGGCGGCTGCACGCACCCTGTAAACATCGGTTTGCAAGGGCACGGCAAAGGCGCGTACGTTTTTGACAGTATCGATACGCAAACCTTTGAAGCGGAAATCGTGACGCTGTGTCAGATGTATCTGGACCTGCCAAAAGGCTGGATCGAAGACGCAAGACCACTGGGAAAGCTGCGTGAAAATCTACGCGCACGCATCCCTGCGTTGGATTAGTTGCTGACCGGAACAGACACGCGCAATAGGTCATCGCCCACAGCTAAGGGACGGTGATCATTGGAATTTAGCGCGACTTCGATTGTAACGTCCCCTTCGGGCAAGGTTTCGATGTGTAGCCAGTTTCCATAGACTCGCGCGATTTTTTCACCGTTCACATAAGCATGCGCGTGACCTTCGCCATCAACGTGCGTCAGGCTAGCACTTTGCGGGGTGAACCGGAAATTGGTCACGATGATTTGCAAATTCCAACCCGACATCGGGTCTTTGACCACAGTCGCAGCTAGCGTCGGGGCACCAGCCCCACTGGCCAAAGATATTGGTTGCATTGCCGTGTGATCGTGTCCTCCGTCTTGAATGTTATGGCCCGACGCGTGGTCATGCCCGTCTAGGGTAACACCATTGGACGCGGCCACCAGAAACCCGATTCCCGACCCAAAAACCAGGCCGATAACCAGCAACATCATTCGACGATCCATCATACGATCCTTTTTTTGAAGGCGACAAAGCCAGCTTACGCCTCTTTGCCCTCATTGTGCCAAAAGTATGCGCAAAACGCACCCAAAATAACCCACGCTGTTAGTCCAACACCCAAAGATCGGGCGGCAAACAACGCGCCAAGCTCGGTTGGAACCGGCCCTTCGAATTGGGTTGGTTGCGGCGCACCGATGATATGGGGCAACAGCAACAACGCCGCAGCGCCAGCGATCCCGTACATGTTGAACCTGAACGCCAACAACCACATCGCACCGGCTGCCATCGCAACTGTTGCAAACCACCAGATCTGGCGCAACTGAACATCAGCCGCGGCAACACCGGGGACTTCAGGCGGCAATGAAATCGCAGGGGCAAGTTGCGCTGCGACAAATCCGGCCAAACCCCAGATCACACCCGCCTTCGGGGTCACCAACGATTGATCGGCCATGCTCATCACTGCGACAAGGATCAAAGCGTAACCGCAATAGATCATCATCGTGAACAGCACGCTTAGCCCGTTGCGCATCAGATCAAAGCCCGGCAATTCAGGCGTCGCAGTGTTTATACCGCCGCCAAAATGAACCAGCTGACCGGTTTCATATAGTTCTGCATGCAATAGGACAGGTTGCACGAATGCGAACTGCAACAAGGCGACAATCAACCCCGAAGCAGCGCCAGCGAACACAGCGCTGGTCACAAGACGTGAAATCATTTTAGTGGCAGGGAAAACCGGTCGCGTGACGCACATCGTGTGCGGCGTCATGCAATGCTGCGGCTTGAACGTGGCCCGTGACAAAGATAACGCCAACGCCCATCAGAACTGCGAATGCAGCCGTCATGATGTTTGTGCGTGCGCCTGTGCGTGGGGCTGCCAGTGTTTTTACAGTTGTCGTCATTTGTCTTCTCCTTGCTGTCACACCCGACAGCTTAAATTACGTTTCATGCCCGGCAGGTCTCCTGGCTTGCGTTTCAACACGTGGCTCTGACCTTCCCCACCTAATCTTTAGGTAAGTGGTATTTTCAAAGCCCGCTCTTCGCATACAGTCGCGGGGGCGGCCTGGGCATCAGTTGTCTTAAACTTAACCCAATTCCCTCTTCGTTTGCCGACAGAACCGACAAACACCAAGCTCTTTACGTCTAACTGGTTTGGATTGAGTCGCGCAAGAGCCGACTTAGGCGCTATGTCTCAATAGTGCGCCGACGCAATAAATAGGCATCCATGATCCATCCATGCGCGGCGCGGGCATCAGCGCGTGTGGCGATAATGTCGGCACAAACGTCAACCAGTGGGCCGGATCGAATGACCTGATTGTCCATTCCCAGATATGCGCCCCACCAAATGTCGTAATCCGTCAGCGGCAAGGTCTGGAACGCGCAGGCACCATCCAACATAAATACGGCAGTGTTGACGCCTTTTGGCCAGCCATGATCGCGCAGTTGCCGCCCCGTGGTCACGACAAACGGGGCACCGATATCGTTGATGGGAATCGCGTGCGCGGCGGTCAAAGCCTGCAGCGACGTGATGCCGGCGATGACTTTGATTTTGGGGTATGGGGTCAGGCGCGTCGCGATCCGCAATGAACTGTCATACAGCGACGGATCCCCCCAGATCAAAAGAGCGGCTGATTTCGATGTACCGGCGGCCGTTTTCCATGCCTCGGCAATTGCGTCGTGCCACAGATCAACATTGCCCAGATAGTCGCCGTCGCTGTCGCGCTGCGGCAGGTCGAATTCGATAATTTTTGCAACACTTTCCGGGGCAACAGTGTTGATGATCTGACGACGCAAATCAGCAAGATCAGATTTTTGGTCACCCTTGCGCGGGATCAAAATTGTTTCGGCCTGCTGGATCGCACGCGCGCCCTCAAACGTCAGATGATCAGGGTTGCCAGTTCCGATACCGATCAGGGTCAGCTCATGCATCATCGTCATCCGGAAGCGGACCATACAGGATCAACGCTGGGGTCGATGCGACGTCTTTTGCAAGATCATCGGCCAGCTGTGAAATGGTCATGCGCCGCAAAACCTGATCCGGCGTGCTGACGGCCTCGGCCAAAAGTGCGGGCGTATCTGCGGGCAAACCATGGGCGATCAATTGCGCGGCAAGTGCGGGAAATGTGCGTTTTCCCATGAACACAACTGTGGTTGCATTCGGATCAGCAAGGGCTGCAAAATTGGCGTCCTCAGGCAGCGTTCCGTTCACATCATGGCCGGTGACAAACTGCACACGCCGCGCGGTTAAACGGCGGGTCAACGGGATACCAGCGGCGGCCGCGGCGGCACAGGCCGATGGAACCCCGGGGATAATTTCGTAGGGAATTCCTGCCGCCTTCAGCGCGACCATTTCTTCTTCAAGTCGGCCAAACATGCCGCCATCGCCGCTTTTTAAGCGCACAACGCGCGCGCCCGTCGATGCGTATTCCACCAACAATTGCGACACATGCGACTGCTTGGGTGATGCACGGCCCGCACGTTTTCCAACCCCAACCAAATCCGCGCCTTTGGCCGCATGGGTCAAAATCGGGCCGGATGACAAATCGTCAAACAACACTGCCTCGGCGCGCTTTAGGCGGTCAACGGCCTTGAGGGTCAACAGCTCTGGATCACCTGGGCCAGAGCCGACAAAACTGACAAAACCGGTCATTGAGTTGTTCCCGAAACGGCCTCGGCAATCAGGTGAAAGAACGTGCCGGTTGTGTTGCCTTTGATCGATCCGGTTTCAGGAACAGGCGCACCTTCGGCGTCCAAAACATTTGCCAGCGGCGCGTCGGGTTCTTCCAAAATTGTGGAATAGTGGAATTCGTGACCGCGCAACGTAGAACCGGCTGCAAACCCCGGCATGGCCGCGGCAAGATGCGCTTTGCGGTAGCCCAGATGGAATTTACGTTTTTCATACGAGGTGACCAAACCCAATAAGCCAAGCATCTGATGGCTATTGCCTTCTTTGTCGATCAACGCCTGACCTAGCGCCATGTAGCCGCCGCATTCGCCGTGAACGGGGCGCGTTTCGGCATGCTTTAAAACCGCGCTGCGAAATGTCTGTGCGCTGGCCAGTTTACCAGCGTGCAATTCCGGGTATCCGCCGGGCAACCAGACCAGATCGGCGTCTGCTGCCGGTGCTTCGTCTGCGAGCGGTGAAAACGGGACAATTTCTGCCCCCGCCGCGCGCCAACCGGCCAAAAGATGCGGATAAGTGAATGAAAATGCGGCGTCTTGGGCCAATGCAATTTTCTGTGCAGGTGGTTTTGGCAAAGACCCTGCGATCGGGGCTGAACCGCCTGTTGCTGCAGCCTTTATGGCCTCAAGATCAACGTTTTCACGTAGGAAATTCGCATAGCCGGAAATCGCCGCTTCAAGGTCGGGATGTTCGACCGCTTGGATCAGCCCAAGGTGGCGTTCAGGCAACGCCAAATCACCACGGCGCGGCAGGCTGCCCAGAACTTTGATGCCATGCGCTTCCATTCCCAAACGCGTCAGGCGTTCGTGGCGGGGGGATGCGACGCGGTTCAGGATCACGCCTGCAAAATTCAGATCAGGGCGGTATTCACGAAAACCCAAGGCGACGGCGGCGGCTGATTGCGCTTGGCCTGACACGTCGATCACAAGGATCACGCCCCAGCCCATTTTTGCAGCCGTTTCAGCGCTGGTACCGTGCCCCGTTTCGCCTGCAAACGCGACGCCATCGTACAGGCCCATCGACCCTTCGGCGATAATAATATCGGCTCCGTCGGACTGCGCGCTGATGGCCCCCAGCAATCCTTCGTTCATTGCCCATGTGTCAAAGTTGAACGATGCACGTCCCGCAGCGGCGCGGTGAAACGCCGGATCGATGTAATCGGGCCCGCTTTTGAACGGCTGTACGGCCAGCCCGTCTTCGGACAATGCGCGCAACAGGCCCAACATCACGGTGGTTTTGCCGGTGCCGGAACTGGGTGCGGAAATCAGCAGGCCTTTGGGTGCATTATTCATCTTTTTCGCTCCAGCTGGCCCACGGGCTATCGGCGGTTTGTGGTCGATAGCGGCGGTCATAATCGGTTGAATACAAGCAACTTTCGTCGAACCCTTCGCCCGCCAATGCAGGCCCGACAAGGATCAAAGCAGTGCGCGCGATTTGCGGCGTGATCAGGTCAGCAATGGTCGAAAGGGTCGCACGAATGATTTGTTCGTCGGGCCAAGAGGCGCGATACACCACCGCAACAGGGCAATCATCGCCGTAGTTTGGCGTCAGATCGGCAACAACAGTATCAAGGTTCTGGATCGACAAATGGATCGCCAGTGTGGCACCGGTAGCGGCAAAATTTGTCAGGCTTTCGCCTTTTGGCATGGAGGATGCGCGCCCGGGCGTGCGGGTCAAAACCACAGATTGCGCGAGGCCGGGTAGGGTCAGCTCAGTGCCCAACGCCGCCGCTGCCGCCGCAAATGATGGCACACCGGGCGTTACACTAACGGGGATGTCAGCCGCGCGCAGGCGGCGCATTTGTTCGCCCATCGCGGACCATACCGACAGGTCGCCAGAATGCAATCGCGCGACGTCTTTGCCCGCGTCTGTTGCGGTTTGGCAGGCGGCGATAATCTGGTCCAAATCCATTGCGGCGGTGTTGATTATTTCCGCATCAGCAGGGCAATGCCCAAGGATTTCTTCGGGCACCAAGGACCCCGCATACAGGCACACAGGGCAGGCGGCGATAATGTCGCGTCCGCGCAAAGTGAGCAGGTCAGGCGCGCCGGGGCCTGCGCCGATAAAGTGAACGGTCATGGGGTGGCTCCTTTGGCAATGGCGCATGTGGCTGTGCGGTCATTTGATATTTTTCGGGTGGTGCGCAATGTGGCGTGTGGGCCTGCGGCGGCAAGGGCTGCGGCTTCGGCTACTGATCCGGTGCGGCGCATAAGGCGACTGACAACCGACTGCGTTTTGGTTTGAACAGCCTGCAATGTATGTGGTGGAATCGGCAAAATCAGCAAGCCGCGCGATTTTGCAAAATCCAAAATAACTGGCGCCAGAACCTTGTCTTGAGGCGTGGCAAGAACGGAAACTGTGGTCGCATATCCCGTCGCATCCAGCGCATCGGCCAGACTGTCGGGGGTCGCTTTGCTGTTAAAGCCAAAACCGGCAACGATCATCGTGTCACGCTCCACTGTACGATTGGATAGGCGCTGGACCAGCCGCGTTTTGTGCCGAGTGGTTTAGCGTGCGCCAGCTCAATTCGCATCAATGCGCCGCCTTTGGTTGCGTGCCAGTTTGCCAGCAGAACCTCGGCTTCAAGGGTGACGGCATTGGCGACCAAACGCGTGCCAGACGGGATGATGCGCCATAGCGTTTCAAGCAATTCTTGACTGACGCCACCGCCGATAAAAACCACATCGGGACGAGGTAGGCCAGCAACGGCATCAAGGGCAGCGGCGGTGATAACCTTGAGGCGATTAGCCCCTAATTCAGACGCGTTCTGGGAGGCCCGTGCGGCGCGTGTCGGGTCAAGTTCGACGGCTGTCGCGCTAAGGGATGGATGCGACAAAAGCCATTCAATCGCGATTGAGCCTGAACCCGCGCCAAGGTCCCACAGGTGTTCGCCAAATGCAGGGGCCAACGCGGATAAAGTGAGGGCGCGCACGGGGCGTTTGGTGATTTGTCCGTCATTGGCAAACAGCGCGTCGTTGCGGCCAGACGCGTGCGTGAACCCTGTGCCTTGGCCGATGATGTGCAACGCGACGCACACCGGATGACTGATGTCAGTCGGTAAGGTTGCCGGCGTCGCGTTGCGAATATTTTGACGCGGGCCGCCGATGGATTCCATGATTGTCATCTGGGTTTCATCGAACCCAAGCGCGTCAAGATAGGCGGCCAAATCTGCAACAGCGGCCCCATCGCGCAGCAAAACAATCGCGCGTGCGCCGTGCCCTAAATGTGGACGTAATCGGGCCAGCGGGGCCGCATGCAAGCCGATGCAAACGGTGTCTTCGAGCGCCCAACCCATGTGTGCTGCGGCCAGTGAAAAGGTCGAAGGACCAGACAGCGCGCGCCATTCGGCGGGCGCAAAGCTGCGCGCAAACACCGACCCAGCGCCGTACCAGAACGGATCGCCTGACGCCAATGCCACCACGCGGCGACCGCGCAGACCTGCCAAAATCGGGATGCCATCGGCAAAGGGCACGGGCCATTCAATACGTTCGGCTGTGACCTCGGGGAGCAGGGCCAAATGGCGTGCCGCGCCCATGATGATTTCAGCGTTTTGCAGTGCGATCAGGCTTGCGGGGGGCATTGCGTTTGGTCCATCTTCGCCCAAACCCAGAATGGTTAACCAAGGCGCTTCAGACATGACACAACACCTCTTGATCCTTGGCGGCACAACCGAGGCCACGGCGCTGGCAATCGCTGTGCACGAGGCCGGCATCACCGCGACGTTTTCCTATGCGGGTCGTGTGGCGCGCCCCAAACGGCAACCCTTGGCGACGCGTATCGGCGGCTTTGGCGGGGTTGATGGTTTGGTGGACTACATTCGCGAAAACCGGATCAGTCACGTGGTCGATGCAACCCACCCGTTTGCCGCACAGATGAGCACGAATGCCGTCACCGCTTGTGCCCACGCAGGCACACATTTGATCGCATTGACCCGCCTCAAATGGGAGGCCGAAGCCGGTGACAACTGGACCCATGTGCCAGACATTGAAACTGCGGTTGCCGCGTTGGCAGGCCCGCGCAAAAATGTGATGCTGGCGATTGGTCGGATGCATCTGGATGCGTTTGCGCCACAGCCCCAGCACAAATATTTGCTGCGTTTGGTGGATGCGCCCGACGGCGATGTGCCGTTGCCCAATCGCCATATTATAGTTGATCAAGGGCCGTTTAGCGTTGAAAATGACACGGCTTTGATGCGCGAACATAACGTCGAATTGATTGTGTCCAAAAATGCGGGTGGCAACGGTGCGCGTGCCAAGATCGACGCGGCCCGCGCGCTGGAGTTGCCGATCATTATGATTGATCGACCCTACATTCCGGCGCGTCCGGAGGTGAGCAGTGCCACGCAAATTTTGGACTGGCTGTCTCACTCTGGCACCGGTGCCAAAACTGATCTGGGCGTGTAAACGATTGGGCCCTGTGGCCGCTCGATGATGCGCGTTTGACTGGACCCGACCAGTACCATCGTGCGCATGTCGGCCATGTCGGGCGTGGTTTGTGACAGGGGCACGATCCGCAATTCTTCGTCGGGATGCGAGACGTTGCGCGCGAATATCACGGGGCGATCGTCACCGCAGGCATCCTTGAGAATCTCAAGGGTTTTCACGAACCCTTCGGGGCGTGATTTTGAACGTGGGTTGTAGAACGCCATGGCGAAATCGGCCTCGGCGGCAAGGCGCAAACGCTTTTCAATAATCGACCAAGGTTTCAGATTATCACTTAGGTTAATGGCGCAAAAATCATGACCCAAAGGGGCACCCGCACGCGCGGAGGCCGCAAGCATTGCGGTGATGCCCGGCAGAACATCAATCTGAATATCTAGCCAATCCGCAGGCCCTTTTTCCAAGGCTTCAAACACCGCGGCGGCCATCGCAAATACGCCCGGATCACCGGATGAAACAACCACAACCTGACGACCATCCGCCGCCATTTGGAGTGCGTGCTGAGAGCGGTCAATTTCGACGCGATTGTCTGAACCGTGCAGCGTCAAACCATCGCGTGGGGCGATGCGTGCAACATAGGGAAAATACCCGACAACGTCCGTGGCAGTGGCGAGGGCTGCGCGAACTTCGGGTGTGACGAGGTCTTCGTTTCCGGGGCCTAAACCGACAATGGCGACGCGCCCAATCATGGTCGACGTCCTTGTCCGTGCACGATAATAATTGAAAAATACGGGGTTACTTTATCGCCAGCATCAGCCAGCTTTTGCACAGTTTGGTTGGGCATCTGCGCAAATTCTACCAGCCACGCGGCGTCGTATTTTCCGGACGCGCGCAACGCACTGCGGACCTTGTCGATGTTGCGCCCGATTTTCATCACCACCAGGGCGTCAGTGTCGGCCATGCGGCGCGCCAATTCGTCTTCGGGCAGGGTGCCCATCAGCACGGTCAGCACGTCATCGCCCCACGTGATCGGCATGCCTGTGGCTGTCCACGCGCCCGACATTCCGGTGATCGCAGGGACCACATCGACAGGCACGACGCCGTTCAGGCGTGTGTACATGTGCATGAACGAGCCATAAAAAAACGGATCACCCTCGCACAACACAACCACGTCTTCGCCCGCCTCAGCCAAGGCGCGCAAGTGTGCTGCGCATTCGCTATAAAACGCCGATAGAATTTCATTATAACGCGGGTCGGATAGCGGAATTTCGGTCGTGACCGGATACTCCATCGCAAATTCGATAACGCCAGCAGGCAGCAGCGGATCCGCGATTTTACGAGACTGACCAGCGCGCCCCGCCTTGCGAAAAAACGCGACGTGCTTGGCATTGCGCACCAAACGATCCGCCTTAACGCTGAGCAGGTCAGGATTGCCTGGGCCAAGGCCGACGCCGTATATTGTGCCGGTGTTCATTCGATCCGGCTCGCGACTGCGTTGATTGCGGCGACGGTGATCGCACTGCCACCCAAACGGCCCTTTACGATGGCTGATGGTACAGGGCGCGCGGCCCAAAGTGCGTCTTTGCTTTCGGCGGCACCAATGAAACCGACGGGGCATCCGATGATCGCAGCAGGGCGTGGGCAGTCGGGGTCCTCGAGCATATTCAGCAGGTGAAACAATGCCGTGGGCGCGTTGCCGATCGCGACCAATGCACCGTCTAGATGAGGGCGCCAAAGCTCTAACGCGGCAGCGGATCGGGTGTTGCCCATATCGGCTGCCATGTCTGGAACGCGCGGGTCACGCAAAGTGCAAATGACGTCGTTGTTGGCGGGCATACGTTTGCGCGTCACCCCTTCGGACACCATGTGGGCGTCGCACAAAATAGGCGCGCCGTTTTCGAGTGCCGTGCGCGCCACAGTGCCAAAGTCGTCGGAAAAATGAATGAATTCCGCCAGCCCAACCATGCCTGCGGCGTGGATCATCCGCACGGCAACCATTTCGTTATCGCCTTTGAAACGGGTCAAATCCGCCTCGCGCCGAATGGTCGCAAAGCTGTCTTTGTAAATGGCAGCACCACTTTTTTCATACTCGTAAGGCATCTACAGTCGTCCTATTTCTTTGGCAGCTTGATCAAGGGTGAGCCCGCGCAGCATAGGCACATCCCACGGATGCCCGTTTTGAACAAGATCAAACGCGCCGTCATTGCCGACCAGAACGACATCGGCCGCGCGGGGGCGTGCGCATCCCTTTGTGCAGCCTGACACATGCAGGGTTTTGCCGTTCAGTTTGGGGGCAAGTGTGTTCGCCGCAATGCGCGTGTTGATCATGGCCGCGGGGCAAGCAGGCGCGCCGGTGCAGGCGTCGATTGTCAGACGCGCATCGTTTGGCGCAGTGATAAACGGTGTGTTTGAGGACGCGGATATGGTGTTCAGAATGAATTGGCGAAACGGCGTGACGGTAAAGTGCGTCGCGTTTGTCTGGTGCATCAGATCGGCAAGGTCCGCGGCGGGCAAGCAGCCAAATGGTGCACCAAATACGTAACCCTGGTCGACAGGCCCTGGGGTCAAATCGGGCGCGCACGGTCCAGTGGTAACGTGCGCGAATTCTGTCGGCAAAGGCACATTCGCAAGGTGCGGTGCCATGCGCCGAATGTCGTCAGCCTTTGATCCACAAAACCAATGGGCAATTGCGATGACAGCATCGATTGCCGTGGCCTCGGTGACGGATTGGCCAACCGGCGATCCATCCGCACGCACAATAATCCCCTTTGGGGCGGTTTCGATGCGGATGTCAGCGGGTGCGTTGGCCAATTGGCGGGGCCCATCTGCGTCCACGGAAAATCCGAATTTGGCGGGCAATGGCGGCAGCTCTGAAAGCCGGTTTGCCAGCTCAGTCGCGAGCCGTTCGCTAGGGCTGTTTTGATCCCGCACAGAGGCGACAATGATGTTGCGGCGCGCCTCGTCTTCGGGTGTTTTGTCGAGCAAACCAAGTACCAATAACGCATCAAGCACGTCTTGATGTTTGGCTTCATCCACCCCGCGCAGTTGCAGATTTGCGCGATTGGTCAGGTCGATTGTACCGTTGGCTTGGGCCTGCGCGATCTTGCACAGCCCCAATACCTGAGCCGCACTTAGGCGTCCCATGCGTGGACGCACACGGATGATCAAACCGTCGCCGGACATCATCGGGCGATACGCGCCGGGGCACCATCCTTTGACTGTCGGATCGGTCATTCTGCGGCCCCCATTTGGGCGGCAATCGAATTGCGTCGCGTCACCCAAAGGCCCGCATCCTGCAAGGCTGCAAAACGGTCACGCATTGCGGCAAGTGCTTGGGGGTTTGCATCCTCAAGAAACGCATTCACACCGTCGTTGCCCAAGGTCGCGTCGTAGTACAGATCGAACAAATGCGCAGGCACGGCTTGGGCCAAATGCGCAAATGCAGCCATGTGATCCAAGGTCGCCGCAATTTCAGCAGCGCCGCGAAACCCGTGCCGCTGCATGCCTGCGATCCAAGCAGGATTTGCGGCGCGGGCACGAACGACACGCGCAACTTCTTCGGGCAAAGACCGCGCGCGGGGCTGACCGGGAACTGTGTTATCAAGGTGATACAACGCTGCCGGGGCACCACCCGTTGCGGCCTTTGCAGCAGCAAAGCCCGCCTCGTGCGTTGCATAATCGACGGCGAGCAGAATGTCAGTTTCGGGCAAGTCTTGGGGGTGCACAAAGCTGTCGGAATTTTTCACGCGCGCCGCGATCCCTTCTGCGTTTTTGTTGACGTTTTGCCCATCAAATGCATAGGCGCTGGCCTTGAGCCAAGCTGCGCCTGCAGCCGCGCGACTTGCGTCGTCGTAGGTGTCGATCAGCGCGCCCATGCCAAGGCCGTAACTGCCCGGCGCGGGGCCAAATACGCGGTCATCAGGTGCGTGTCCCGCGTAAGGGTTCCAGTCCGGTGCTTCGTCGCGTTCGGACAATGTGCGGATGGCCTGAGCGAACAATGCAGATAGGGTCGGGAACACGTCGCGGAACAATCCGGACACGCGCAGTGTGACGTCCAAACGTGGGCGATCCAAATCGGTGATCGGCAAAATTTCGATACCGGACACTCGTTCTGACCCAGCATCCCAAACCGGTTTAACGCCGAGTAAATGCAGCGCCATCGCGAATTCTTCGCCCGCTGTGCGCATGGTCGCGGAGCCCCAAAGATCGACAATCAGCCCTTTAGGATAGTCGCCTTCGTCCTGCAAATGACGGCGCACAAGTTCCTCGGCAAGCTTGACGCCCTGCGCATAGGCCGAACGCGTCGGCACGGATCGTGGGTCGGTTGTGAACAAGTTGCGCCCCGTCGGCAGCACGTCTGTGCGCCCACGGTAAGGGGAACCCGATGGCCCCGCGACAATGCGTTTTCCGGCGAGCGCGTCTAGTAATCCAGCACGTTCGCCTGCGGCCGCAGCCTGTCCGTCAAAGGCTGGCATGACAACCGGTGTGCGCCCGTAAATGTGCAGCCCGTCGCCAAATTGGCTTTCTTTTATGTCGCAGACAAAACGGTCGATCCGCGTGATTGCCTCGGCTGTGGAACTGGCCGTGTCCAACCCCAAATCCTGTTCGACGCCGATGGCTTGTGCTTCGGCGCGAATGTCGATTTGCAGACGATCGCGGCGGCGTGGGTCTAGCCCGTCTGCGTTTGAAAACTCATCCAGCAAAGTTTCCAAGCGCACGAATTGATCGGGCGTTTCGCTTTGCTTCATTGCGGGGGGGATGTGGCCCAAGGTAACAGCGCCGATGCGGCGTTTGGCCTGCGCGGCTTCACCTGGATCATTGACGATAAATGGGTAGATGACGGGCGTGTCGCCGATCAGCGCCGTGGGCCAACATTGATCCGACAGCGCGACGGCTTTGCCCGGCAACCATTCGAGCGTGCCGTGCGCGCCAACATGGACAAGCGCATCGATATTATTGGCATGCCGCAGCCATAGATAGAACGCGACATAGCCGTGCGAGGGCGTGCGCGAAAGGTCGTGATAATCATCCTCGCGCTGCGTGACATCGCCCCGTTCCGGTTGCAGCGCGACCAACGCCGCACCCCTGCGGGTGGCGGGAAATCGCAGCTCATTTCCGTGGCACAACGGGTCATCTGACGGGGTGCCCCAAGCCGTGTTTAGGTCGGACTGTAGCTGCGCAGGCAGGGTTTGGAGAGCAGCAAGATACGCATCAAGAGGCCATGAGATTGTGGTTTTTAACGCATCCTCAAGTGGTGGGCCTGCTTTGATTGCCCAGCCTTGATTGCCCAGATCGTCGAGGATTGCTTCGGTCGATGCCAGCGCGTCAAGGCCCACGGCATGCGCCATGTTCCAGTCTTTCCCCGGGTAGGTGGACAGGACGATGGCTGTTGATTTATCAGCCGTTTTGGTTTTTGCCAGTGCGATCCAGCCCATGACCTGATCTGTGATTGCAACGACCCGTTGCGCGATTGGACGGTGTGAAAAACGTGAATATTGCAGGGCATCATCGCGTTTTCCGGGTTCCTTGAACGATGCAACGCCTGCAAAAATGCGCCCGTCGACTTCGGGTAAAACGACGTGCATGGCAAGGTCGGTAGGGGATAAGCCGCGTTCGGAGTCTGCCCATGCTTTTTTGCGTGATGTTCCAAGGGCGACTTGGAAAACAGGGACGTTTGCAGCGTCCAAGGGCGAGGTCCCGTTTGCGCCTTTGCCTGAAAACGAGGTCGCGTTGACGATCGCGTCTGGTGCCAATTGCGCGACTTGGCGGGCAAGCCACGGTGCCGCATCGGGTGATTTCAAAGAGGGCGCAAAAACCCCGATAACTTCGCATCCTTTGGCGCGGAACGCCTCGAACAATGCGTGGATCGGGGCCATATCAGCGGCGGTGAGGTAGGCGCGATAAAAGCTGATCAGGATGCGTGGTTTGTCAGAAGTTGGCAGTGCGATGATCGGGCAGGTGACGCCGTGTTCGGGTGTCCACGCGCCAACGCTTGGGACAACTTTTGAACCGCGCACGGGACCTGCGTATAAACCTGCCGCAAGGGCCAGTTGGGCAAGCGCCGCTTGTGCCGCGATTTCGCCGCCCTGATCACACAGATGCGATAGGCGGCGCAGGGTTGATTTCGGTAACGTGGATACAGCATCAAGACGTTCATCGACACGCCCGTCAGCTGGCAAAACTGCAAGCGCGATCCCCTTGGCGCGACACAGCGTTTCCACCTGTTGCAGGCCATAAGACCAATAGGCGTAGCCACCGATTAGCCGGATCAGGATGCCTTTTGCGCCCTCCAGCGTTTGTTCGATGTAGGTGTCGACAGACAGTGGATGTTTGAGGGCGGTAAGGTTGGCAAGCCGCAGTGTCGGCAGCTTACCGTTGGCGCGCGCAAAGCCTGCCGCAAAAGCCCCAAGGTCACTGTCAGAAAACGAAAGCACCACGAGATCTGCGGGGCTTTGCCCGAGATCCATGGGGGTTTCGGTTTCTTCTAACCCGTGGCTTTCGCGAAAGACGACGTGCACTGGCGCATCCTATCCGACAAGGGCGGCGCGAATTGCGTCTGGGTTCACGTCGTCATGTTCGGCGATCACAACCAAACGACCACGACGTTCGGCGGCACCCCAAGGTTGGTCGTATTGCTGACGCACGCGCGATCCCACGGCCTGGACCAGCAGGCGCATGGGCTTGCCTGTGACGGCGGCGTAACCTTTGACGCGCAGGATGTTTTGCGACTTTGCCATCGCTTCGATCCGCGCGACCAATTCGGCTGGATCTGCGATTTCGGGGATTTCAACAACGATGGATTCAAAGTCGTCGTGTTCGTGATCGTCCGCGCCGTCGTGGTGTGACGGGCGTGCGTCAATGTCGTCTTCGGCAGCGGCACCAATGCCAAGGATCACGCGTGGGTCAACGACGCCTTCGCAGATTTCCACGATGGGGATCGGGCGCGGCGATTCTGCTTCGATCACGGCGCGGGCTTTAGCGACGCCTTCGGGGCCTGCCAGATCGGTTTTGGTCAACAGGATAATGTCGGCGCAGGAAATCTGATCCTCGAACACTTCGGACAATGGCGTTTCGTGATCCAAGCTGTCGTCTGCCGCGCGCTGGGCGTCTACGGCGGCGACATTCGGGGCAAACCGGCCATCAGCGACGGCTTCGGCGTCGGCCAGGGCGATCACACCATCGACGGTGATTTTGGAACGGATGTCAGGCCAGTCGAATGCCTTGAGCAAGGGTTTAGGCAGTGCCAAACCGGACGTTTCGATCAGGATGTGTTCCGGGCGTGGGTCCAGCGCCATCAGGGCTTCGATTGTGGGAATGAAATCGTCGGCCACGGTGCAGCAAATGCAGCCATTCGACAGCTCCATGATGTTTTCGGCAGGGCAATCGGGGATCGCACAAGATTTCAGAATGTCGCCGTCAACACCCACATCGCCAAATTCATTGACGATAATAGCAAGACGTTTGCCCTGCGGGTTTTGCATCAGATGACCCACCAAAGTGGTTTTGCCTGACCCAAGAAAACCAGTGATGACAGTGACGGGAAGTTTGGCGAGATCGGTCATTTTACAGCATCCTGTGGCAGGTTCATTGGTGGGATTCGGGCAACGCAGTTCTTGCGGAAATGTTCGGGGCGTTCGCGCCACGGCACTAGTCCGTCAGCGGCATTGTAATAGCGGGTCGCGCCATCGACGATCAGGTCGACCTGGGTGTCGGGATCAAGGTTGCCGTACACATAGGCGTAGCGATTTCCGCCGCGCACCATGATGTTGCACCCGCCTTTGCAGTTGGTAAAACATTCAACCGCGCGCACTGTAACGCCCTCGGGAAAATCCTGCTCCAGCAGGGCTTTGTGCAACAGATTACCGGGACGTTGCGTGTCGTCCTCGATTGCGCGGCCCATTTTGCAGGTCGTACACACCAGCAATTCAACCGGTTCTAAATTGGTCTCAGTCATTCATTTGGCCTCAATAATTGAGGGATAGAGTTGGGCCATCCGACACCCTGACACAGGGGATCATATGCCCGGAACACCCCGTCCGGTTTGGTCTACGTCGCGTCTGCTGGCAGGTCTCCCGGCTTGCGGATATCAAGGTTTCCCTTGGCGGTTGCCCATCCTTCCCGACGTTTCCATCAGTGGGTTTGGGCGACCTTTCCGGTCACGGTCGCGGGGGCGGCTGCGCTTTGGGGGCAAATCCCCCTATCGCATTCCCTTTTCACCTGTCCTAGAACAGGCACCAGCACGCAAGGCATTGCCTCTGTGCGCCCTTGTTGTCAAGCATTTGCGGAGCATCCTATGACCGACACGAACACCCGTCACACCGAGAAAATGAAAAAGATCAAAGCCGCGCGCGATCGCATGATGGAAACCAAGACCGAAGAGAAGGGTCTGATCGTTGTCCACACAGGGCCCGGCAAAGGCAAATCATCCAGTGGTTTCGGTATGATAATGCGTTGCATCGCACATGAAATGCCCTGCGCTGTGGTGCAGTTTATCAAAGGCAATTGGGCGACAGGCGAACGTACATTCCTAACGGAACGGTTCGCGGATGAATGCAAATTCATCGTCTCGGGCGAAGGATTCACATGGGAAACCCAAGACCGCGAACGCGATATCGCGGCTGCGCGCGCAGGCTGGGAACAGGCCAAAGAAGTGATTCTGGACCCGAAGATCCAGTTCGTTTTGCTGGATGAAATCAACATCGCCCTGCGCAATGACTATCTGGATATCGACGAGGTTGTTGAATTTTTGCAGAACGAAAAGCCGTTTATGACCCACGTGGTTTTGACGGGCCGCAACGCCAAAGAAGAACTGATCGAGGCGGCGGATATGGTCACTGAAATGGGCAATGTAAAACACCCGTTTCGCGATGGAATCAAAGCGCAAAAGGGTGTCGAATTTTAATGCGCACCACGTTTGATGTATCGCCATTGGTTGTACAGACCGCGCAGATTGCGGGCGGCATTTCGACAGACGAATTTGATCGACCTGTTATCGCTGCATGGGCGTGGGGGTTGATCGAAAAAGGTGTGGTGGCCACAAATCTGGGCGTTTTGGCCAATGAAGCCAAAGTGCTCGGTCCGAGTGAATTGGGGGCAGAAATCCGCTTGGCATTCGACGCGTTGAACCTTGGCTTGCCCTCGGATCGCTATGATGGAAACGCGCTATTCCTGTATGGGCATTTGGCCTTAGCATGGCATGATGACCGTGAATTGGAACAGACCATTTTGCGTGAAGCGCGTGGGAATTTTGAAACCCAGCCGCTGTATGATCTGGCGCATGTTCTGAGCGATTTAGAAGAATTCGGATATCCGCATTTTCACAAAGACCCGGACATGAATCCAGATAACCGCACCGTGATTGTCCGGCGTCGCTGCACCGAATGGTTGGGCCGACAAAGCCAGATGTTCTACGCCTGTATCTCCAGCTACATGACGCTTGAAAATCGGATGATAAACGCATGACACGCGCAATCATGATCCAAGGCACCGGTTCAAATGTCGGGAAATCAATGTTGGTTGCGGGCCTCTGTCGGGCTGCAAAACGCCGTGGCTTGTCCGTCGCACCATTTAAGCCGCAGAACATGTCGAACAACGCGGCTGTGACGGCGGACGGCGGTGAAATCGGGCGCGCTCAAGCGTTGCAGGCATTGGCCTGCGGGCTAAAACCGCACACCGATATGAACCCTGTACTGCTAAAACCTGAATCAGATGTCGGATCGCAAGTTGTCGTTCAAGGGCACCGCATCGCAACCGTAAAAGCCCGCGAGTATGCGAAATTGAAACCGACGCTTATGACTGCGGTTCTGGAAAGCTTTGAACGCCTGAAAGCCACCCATGATCTGGTCATTGTCGAAGGCGCAGGCAGTCCAGCCGAGGTGAATTTGCGCGCCGGTGACATCGCCAACATGGGGTTTGCACAGGCGGCAAATGTGCCTGTTATCCTGTGCGGTGATATTGATCGCGGCGGCGTAATTGCTCAGGTTGTCGGCACGCAAGCGGTGATGGATGCGGACGACAATGCGCGTGTTGCAGGCTTTATGATCAACAAATTTCGCGGCGATCCGACCCTGTTTGACGACGGCTATCAGATGATCACTGGCCACACGGGTTGGCGCGGTTTTGGCGTGGTGCCATGGTTTGCGGATGCGTGGCGATTGCCGGCCGAAGACGCGCTGGATATCCGATCTGGCCCGCAAAACGGTGGCCTAAGAATCGTCTGTCTTGTGCTGTCACGCATGGCGAATTTCGACGACATGGACCCGCTGGCGCAGGAACCGGGCGTGACTTTGGTGATGCTTAAGGCTGGGCAAGTCATTCCTGCCGACACGGATTTGGTGATCATTCCGGGCAGTAAATCAACCCGTGGCGATCTGGCATATTTGCGCGCGCAAGGGTGGGATGTGGATCTGGCTGCACATGTTCGACGTGGCGGTCATGTTTTGGGCATTTGCGGTGGTTACCAAATGTTGGGTCAAACCATCAATGACCCAGACGGAATCGAAGGGATCGCAGGCGACAGCACGGGCCTTGGCCTGCTGGATGTTGTGACGCAAATGATTCCCGATAAACGGCTCAGCACTGTGCGCGCCGTGCATGCCGCAAGTGACCTGCCGTTTGATGGTTACGAGATCCACATCGGGCGCACGGACGGGCGCGATTGTCAGCGGCCTTTTGCGTTTGTCGACGGCAATGCCGAAGGCGCGCAATCGCCGGACGGGCGGGTCATGGGCAGCTATTTGCATGGGATGTTCAGCGACGATGCGTGGCGCGCTGCGTTCTTGCGCAGCTTGGGCGCTGAGGCGGGTGAATTGTCGTACAGCGCTGAGGTCGAACAGGCGTTGGATGCGCTGGCCGATCACGTCGAAGCGCATCTGGACGTGGCCGGTTTGATTGCCGCCGCGCGTTAAAATCGCGGTGTCATTGCAGTTGCATAAAACGCATGGCAATCTGCATTAAACAAGGAGTCACAACATGGCAAAATTGAAAATCTCTGCGGCTGACATGGTTGCGGCGGGGCGTGCGCGGATCGAAGAAATCGAGACCAAGGATTTGATCGCGATGGTCGATGATCCAGAGGTTGTGATTGTCGATATTCGTGATCCGCGTGAACGCCAACGCGGTCATATTCCCGGCAGCTTTCATGCGCCGCGCGGTATGATCGAATTTTGGGTGGACCCCGATAGCCCGTATTTCAAACCGATCTTTGGCGAGGACAAAAAGTTCGTCTTGCACTGCGCATCTGGTTGGCGATCTGCCCTTACCGTCGCAACTTTGCAAGACATGGGGTTTGATGCAGCACACCTGAAAGAAGGGTTTTCAACTTGGGCTGAACAGGGCGGACCAGTCGAGGTACCTGAACCAAAGTAGTCGCTATTTTGTCAGATTGAGGTCCTGAAGTTCTTCTAGCAAATCCAGCAGGTCTTCGAGCCGTTGTGAGCCGAATTGTTGTTCGATCCGGTCAAACAATGCCACGCTTTCGGTGCTGTGTTCGTCGATCAGCGCGCGGCCAGAATCAGTAATCGATACGATGGATTTACGCCGATCCGTGGTGCTGGGCACGCGCGTCAGCAGCCCGTCGGTTTCCATCGCGTGCATCAATCTGGTCAGGCTCGGCAGTAGCAAACAGGCGCGTTTGGCAATCACAGTTTGCTCGACAGGCCCGATTTCCTCGACCACACGCAGGATGCGCCATTTCTGTTCACTGATCTGGCTGCGCGACAACATTTCGCGCACGGGTTCCATTATAGTTTCACGCGCGCGCAGTAGGGCGATGGGCAATGAACGTGTGGTTTGGCGCAATTTTGGGGATGTCATGGCGGTGCTCATGTTGCTTTGGCCTAGGGTAGCGCGTTGTGCTGATTGTTGACAAGTTAAGCATTCTATCAGACTGATTAGGACGATCCGGAGGACCAAGATGCCACATTTCCACATCGACTATTCGCCGAACCTTGAGGCGCGTTTGGACATGGCTGGTCTGTGTGCATTGGTGCGTGATGCGGCGGCGCAAACGGGCGTTTTTCCACTAGCGGGCATTCGTGTGCGCGCGACGCCTGCGGCACATTTCGTGATGGCTGACGGCAATCCGGATCATGCGTTTTTGGACCTGTCTGTGCGTCTGCGCGCGGGTCGGGATCTGGACACGCGCAAGCGTGCGACGGCGGATATTTTTGCCGCCCTCGAGGCATATTGCGCTGATATAATGGCCACATCGTCGTTCATGTTGTCGATGGAAATGCGAGACATCGATGCGGAGCTAAGCCCGAAGGCAAGTTCGATCCGCGATTACCTGTAGTCGCATTTATTGAGAGAACGGGCAGTTAAATGAAATGATGCCGGAATTTTGTGCAAAATTGAGTTGACAAAAAAGCCGAAACTGAACCTTATAGCGTCGTGTTCCGGCGAGTTTGTTCGGGGCACACGACCGTCATCGGGAGAACCAGATATACTGGTGCCGAAGGAGCAACCGCCTCGGAAACTCTCAGGCCAATGGACCGATGCGGGCGATACGACTCTGGAGAGTGATGCCACATGCATCCGCCGAAGGGATAGCAATCTCAGGCACCAAAGACAGAGGGGGCACCAATTGCAAAGGCACAAATTTTGTGTGGGCCTTTGTTATGAAATGGTGCCGGATGATTTCTTTGAAAATCAATGCGGTACGTCAAAATGGGACCGCGCCAATGTCTGATCTATTGTTCACACCGCTGCATGATTTACATGCTGAATTGGGGGCGAAAATGGTGCCCTTTGCAGGCTATGCAATGCCTGTTCAATATCCGCTTGGGGTGATGAAAGAACATGAACATACGCGCACCCGCGCGGGTTTGTTTGACGTAAGCCACATGGGACAAGTTGTGGTGCGAGGGCCCGATTTTGATGCCGCGGCACGGGCGTTCGAAACCCTTGTTCCGATGGACGTTTTAGGTCTGAACAAAGACCGCCAACGTTATGGGTTTTTCACAAATGAAACAGGCGGAATCACGGATGATTTGATGTTTGCCAACCGTGGCGATCATCTGTTTGTGGTGGTGAATGCGGCCTGTAAGGCAGCTGATATTGCCCATATGAAAGCCAATTTAAAAGACGTCGACGTAACAGAAATCACGGATCGCGCGCTGCTGGCTTTGCAAGGGCCCGCCGCCGAAGCTGTGCTGTCTAGGCTGGATTCAAAGGCCGCAGAAATGGCATTTATGGACGTGGCAACGCTGTCGTTAAACGGGGCAGAATGCTGGGTGTCGCGGTCTGGCTACACGGGCGAAGACGGCTATGAAATTTCGGTTCCGGATGGACAAGCCGAGGATTTGGCACGCGCTCTTTTGAGCCACCCCGAGGTCGAAGCAATTGGGTTGGGCGCTCGGGATTCGTTGCGCCTTGAGGGCGGATTGTGCCTGTACGGCCATGACATCGATACTGAAACGACCCCCGTTGAGGGCGCGCTGACTTGGGCGATCCAAAAGGTGCGGCGTGACGGCGGCGCACGGGCAGGCGGGTTTCCCGGGGCGTCCGAAATATTTACTCAAATGGCACAGGGCGCATCCCGCAAACGGGTCGGATTGCGCCCCGAAGGTCGTGCGCCGATGCGTGAAGGTGTTGCGTTATTCGCAGACATTGAAGGCGGCGAACAAATTGGCCAAATCACCTCGGGTGGCTTTGGCCCCACGGTCGGCGGACCTGTCGCGATGGGCTATGTCAGTCGCGATCTTGCCGTGATTGGCACAACGATTTACGGGGAACTGCGCGGAAAACGATTGCCACTCAGCGTCGAGAAAATGCCGTTCGTTCGCGCTAATTTTAAACGATAATCAAACAGAGAGAAATCAGACATGAAATACACCGAAGAGCACGAATGGCTACGGATCGAAGATGATGTTGTTGTCGTCGGAATCACCGAACATGCGGCAACCCAATTGGGCGATATTGTTTTTGTTGAGTTGCCCGAAGTTGGCGACACAGTGGCAAAAGATGACGAGATTGTCGTGATCGAATCCGTCAAAGCAGCCTCTGACATTTTGGCCCCGATTGATGGCGAAATCATCGAGGTAAACACAGCGCTCGCCGATAGCCCGTCAGCCGTGAACGAAGACGCGATTGGTGCAGGTTGGTTCTTTAAAATCAAACCGGACGATGCATCGCAAATGGACGAATACATGGACGAAGCCGCCTACAATAAATTGATCGCGTAAGCCGTTTCACACCTGACCAGCCGGAGCCTGAACATGACCTTTACCCCCACCGATTACCTGCCCTACGACTTTGCCAACCGCCGCCATATTGGCCCGTCCCCTGCGGAAATGGATCAGATGTTAGCGGTGGTGGGGGCCAAGGATTTGGCCGCGCTGATCGATGACACGCTGCCTGCAAAAATCCGGCAAAAAGAACCGCTGGAGTTTGGAAAAGCCAAATCAGAACGCGAATTACTACATCACATGAAGGTCGTCGCGGGCAAAAATAAAGTGCTGACATCGTTGATTGGGCAAGGCTATCACGGCACGGTCACGCCGCCTGCGATCCAGCGAAATATTTTGGAAAATCCAGCTTGGTACACGGCCTACACGCCCTATCAGCCTGAAATTTCACAGGGGCGTCTTGAGGCCTTGTTAAACTTTCAAACCATGGTGTCGGACCTGACCGGTCTCGAGATTGCCAACGCGTCGTTGTTGGACGAAGCAACTGCCTGCGCCGAGGCGATGACCATGGCGCAGCGGGTGTCGAAATCCAAAGTCTTGGGGTTCTTTGTTGATGAAAATTGCCATCCGCAAAACATCACTGTGATGAAAACGCGGGCGGCCCCTTTGGGCATTGAGATTATCGTGGGGTCACCCGATGATCTGGATGCGTCCGCGGTGTTTGGTGCGATATTTCAGTACCCGGGAACGCATGGCCATTTGCGTGATTTCACAGATCAGATTGCAGCATTACACGCCACCAAAGCGATCGGGATTATCGCGGCCGATCCGCTGTCTCTGACCCTGTTAAAAGAACCCGGCGCGATGGGCGCGGATATTGCCGTTGGATCAACCCAGCGGTTTGGTGTGCCTATCGGATATGGTGGTCCGCACGCGGCGTATATGGCGACCAAATCAGGCTATGCGCGTTCTATGCCTGGGCGCATTGTTGGTGTATCGATTGATAGTCATGGCAACCGTGCCTACCGCCTGTCTTTGCAAACCCGCGAGCAACATATCCGCCGTGAAAAAGCGACTTCAAATGTGTGTACGGCGCAGGCATTACTGGCTGTTATGGCTGGTTTTTATGCAGTATTTCATGGGCCTGAAGGGTTAAAGGCCATCGCACAACGCATCCACCGCAAGGCGGCGCGTTTGGCAGAGGGGCTCAAGACGGCGGGCTTTGATGTGCGCCCTGCAACGTTCTTTGACACGATCACAATTGACGTCGGACCGTTGCAAGCCGCCGTGATGAAATCGGCCGTGGACGAGGGGATAAACCTGCGCGCAGTTGGCACCCGTCAGGTCGGCATCACGCTAGATGAACGCACCCGTTCTGAAACGATCGAAGCCGTCTGGCGTGCGTTTGGGATTGATCTGAAAGACAAGGATTACACCCCACATTATCACGTCCCTGAAAAGCTGATCCGCACCACTGAATACTTGACCCATCCGGTATTTCACATGAACCGCGCAGAGACAGAAATGATGCGTTACATGCGTCGTTTGGCGGATCGTGATCTGGCACTGGATCGCGCGATGATCCCGCTGGGGTCTTGCACAATGAAGTTGAATTCAGCAGCTGAAATGATGCCGGTTACGTGGGATGAATTTTCGTTGTTGCACCCCTATTGCCCGACTGATCAAGCAGCGGGTTACATGGAAATGATCGACGATTTATCGGCCAAACTGTGTGACGTAACGGGGTATGACGCGATCTCGATGCAACCCAATTCCGGCGCGCAGGGTGAATATGCGGGGCTGCTTTCGATTGCATCGTATCATCGCGCCCAAGGGCAAGGTCACCGTAATATTTGCCTGATCCCGATGTCTGCACACGGCACCAATCCCGCATCGGCGCAGATGGTTGGCTGGAAGGTTGTTCCAGTGAAATCCGACGCCAAAGGCGACATTGATCTGGACGATTTCACCGCCAAGGCGGACCTGCATAAAGATAACCTTGCGGCGTGCATGATCACCTATCCGTCGACCCACGGCGTGTTCGAGGAAACCGTGATCGACGTGTGCGCAATGGTGCATGCGCGCGGCGGTCAGGTGTACATTGACGGGGCGAATATGAACGCGATGGTTGGTCTGTCACGTCCCGGTGATTTGGGCGGTGATGTCAGCCATTTGAACTTGCACAAAACCTTCTGCATTCCGCATGGCGGCGGTGGGCCGGGCATGGGACCAATCGGGGTTAAGGAACACTTGATTGCCCACCTTCCTGGTGATCCGGTGTCTGGTACGGGTGCGGTGTCTGCCGCGGCGTTTGGGTCACCATCATTGCTGCCGATTTCATGGGCCTATTGCCTGATGATGGGCGGCGAAGGGCTGACGCAAGCGACGCGCGTGGCGATCCTGAATGCCAACTATATTGCCAAACGGCTAGAGGGCGCATTCGACGTTTTGTACAAAGGACCGACAGGTCGCGTGGCGCATGAATGCATCATTGATACGCGGCCATTCGCGGATTCTGCGCACGTGACAGTGGATGATATTGCCAAGCGTTTGATCGACTGCGGTTTTCACGCCCCAACGATGAGCTGGCCTGTGGCTGGCACGTTGATGATCGAACCAACCGAGTCTGAAACGAAGGCCGAACTCGACCGGTTTTGCGATGCGATGCTGGCGATCAGAGCCGAGATTACGCAGATCGAAAACGGTGAGATCGACGCTGACAATAACCCGCTTAAAAATGCGCCGCACACGATGGAAGACTTGGTCAAAGACTGGGATCGCCCCTACACGCGCGAGGATGGTTGTTTTCCTCCCGGTGCGTTCCGCGTCGACAAATATTGGCCACCTGTGAACCGCGTGGACAACGTCTGGGGCGATCGAAATTTGACCTGCACCTGCCCCCCAATGGAGGACTACGCCCAAGCGGCAGAATAGGTCAAAATACCAGTCGTAGTGTTTGAATTTGACGGCCAGTGCTTTGCTGCACTGGCCGTTTTTTATTTCTAAGGCCCTGCAATTGCAGCAGGAAATAATTTCCGCAAAATCACAACTTCGTGTTACGGTAGTGATGATTTAAAAATATACATTTTAGGAAATTGCGATGAGATTGCAAAAGCTAGCGCTGTATTTTGGCGTGCTGGTAGCTGGTGTTTACGCCGTTTATCACTTTCAATTTGACGGTAAAGAAACCGCTAAAAAATCTGATCCCGATACACCGCTGACATCGTCTGCGCCACAATCCACGGCAGTCGCGATGTCCACGACTGTCAGTTGTCAGGGTGCGGATCACGTCATCACCAACGGTACAAGCATCCCGCATTTGCCAGACTTTTCAATGATTAATCAGGCCACTGTCGACACGTTGCAGTGTTCGTTTGATACGTATTCCTGGAACCTGTTTTTGGCGCTCAACCATGACGCCCAAGGTGAATTAGTTACTGATAATTCAGGGCCAACAGTCTGGGAAAGCTGGGCGGAAAGCAGTGACATTTTTCTCAAAGA
This sequence comes from Ascidiaceihabitans sp., assembly GCA_047626725.1. Classification (GTDB taxonomy): domain Bacteria; phylum Pseudomonadota; class Alphaproteobacteria; order Rhodobacterales; family Rhodobacteraceae; genus Ascidiaceihabitans. Next base: position 3,090 of record JBLHSG010000003.1, on the reverse strand, counting down.
CGGCGCAAAACCTGTTTCAACGCCGAGGTCATTTCCAACGCGTAATGTTCCGGACGAATGCAAAGGTTTGCATGACGGCAAGATCAAGATCGTGCGCCAAGTCGGTAAGCGCCCCGACGTGCTGGAGGAGTTCACAGAACCGTTTCAGTCCGGTCCTTTGATCGATGCAAATGGTCACTACAGTCGCTTTGCGATCTCGGTGAATGAATCGATGTACGACTACATTTTGAAGAACGAACTGTATAATTCAAACGGTCAAAAGGCATTTTCACAGGCCGGCAACGAGGTCAATTTCGCATGCAGTTGTAACGAGGGCACCGACGACAATGGTAACCCGATTTGCGCGAAAGGCGGGCAGCAAGGGGCTGTCATGGCCAAGGCCGCGTGGAAGGTCATCGACACAACCAAGAACGACGATCCGAGCCTTTATCACACAGTCGAAGCTTTGGTTTACACCGAACAATCCAAGGACGGATCACGCCCCGCAATGTGTGAAAAACAAATGGTTGGTTTGACCGGTTTTCACATCGGGCAAAAGACCAGCAACGACACACAATGGCTTTGGTCAACGTTTGAACACGTGGACAACGTCCCCACCAAAGGCGAGGTCGCGAGCAAGCCCAAGTACAACTATTTCACTCCGGATTGCACCGACTGTAACACGGTGAATGAACCGCCTGCGCAACCCTGGAATCCCAAAGATCCACCGCTAAGTGATGCGCGTATCGGGGATCGCAGCCAGATCGAGCGGGTCATCGCGATCCATCAAGATACCGATCAGATGAATGCACAGGTGCAAAGCGAACTTTTGACAGGCACGGTTTGGGCAAATTACGAACTGGTTTCCACCCAGTGGCCCACGGCTGCGACCGCCCCGAATGCGGCCCCCTCCGAGGCGACAAATTGGTGCAGTGCAATCAATCAGGTCGATAAATCTGGCAATCCAGCCCCTGCGTTTTTGGCGAACACGACGCTTGAAACCTACATTCAAGGCACTGTGCCACAAGCCAGTTCCAGCTGTATCAACTGCCACTTGAACGCGACCATGACCGACGGGCAGTTTTCCGATTTCACCTATTTGCTCGAACGCGCCCAAGGGCCGCAAGAGGGGCCAAGCCAATGAGTATTTCTGATCAAGACGCATTCAACGCACTGTCCGCATTGCTAACCGGATTCAACATCGGCCTTATCGCGCCACGGGTTGACCCGATCGGATTGCCGCCATTATTTTTGACAACGGCAACTGATTATTCGGATGGTGAATGCGCAAATTTGTTAGCAACATTTGTGGCGTTAAAAGCCATTGATCCCGCGCTGACGGACGACGATTTGGGCGGCATCATTATGGGCCTTTCACCTGATCCAACGACGGGCGTTTTGATTGCAGCCAACCAAACGCTAGTCGCCCAAGCGATCATGAAAATGTGGTATTTGGGGTCGTGGTATCAGCCTTTTGAAATCACGGGATTTAAGGCCGGTGCTCAAACAGTTGTGTCGGATCAGGCGTACATCAAAGGCCTGGCGTGGCAGTCGATGCAAAGCCACGCGATGGGCAATTCAACGTTAACGTTTGGGTATTGGGATAAGCCACCAGTTGCGTCTTTGCAGGATTTCACCGGCAATTCAGATGTTGCCGATGGCGCGTCACCAAATCCCACCGAATGGGGGGCAACGACATGAGCGATCCTGAATATGACATCGTAATTGTTGGTGCCGGTGTGGCCGGTCCGATCATCGCCAAAGAACTCTCAAAGGCAGGTGCGAAAATCCTGATTATCGAGGGCGGCCCTGAAACTGCGCCGACCAATCGCGAAGAGTACATGAGCAACTTTTTCCTCAACACGGTCAAGACGCCGGAATCGCCATATCCGCCGGGATTGGGTGCGGATCCTGCGATTGAGGCAACGCCGCGCGCCACGATTGCGCAGACGTTTACGCAAAATATCCCCGTGGATTGGAAGGATCACCTTGGCACGGGGGGCTACATTTATGACCCGAACATTTCGTACCTTTTGCAAGAAGGGCCGCAGCCATTTTTGTCGTCATATGAACGGGTTACTGGTGGTACGACGTGGCATTGGTTGGGGACAAGCCTGCGATTTCTCGAGCATGATTTCAAAATGAAATCGACCTATGGTGCGGATAATCCTGACTATCCGTTGCCGGATTGGCCGATTGCTGTGGATGATTTGTTGGAGGCATATGGCCGCGCGGAACACGAAATTGGTGTAGCTGCGGACGTGACTGTACAGATTGCGGACCTTAGCGATATTGGTCTGAAATTCAGCCCGGGATACACCTATCCAATGCAGGAAATTCCACCGTCTGTAGTGGATAATACGATTGCGAATGCGGTGAATAACACCAGCGATTTTGTGTTGTTCGAGGGGCAAAATGTCGTCGTGACATCGACCCCGGCAGGCCGTAATTCGCAGCCAAACGGCAGCCGACGGACCTGCGCTGGCAACACCAATTGCATCCCGATTTGCCCTATTCAAGCAAAGTGGGACGGCACGGTGACCCTGTCCGGCGCGCAGGCCACAGGCAACGTCACGCTGAAATCTCAATGCGTTGTCACAAAGGTGATTTCGGCAGGCTACGGGCAACCGGTGACGGGCGTCGAATACGTCCATTGGGAGAACAAAAACAGCGGTGTTTCCAAGTCCGAAACGATGACGGCAACTGCGAAAATTTACGTGATCGCAGCCCACGCAATCGAGACGCCAAAGCTGATGTTGATGTCTGATATGGGCAACGGAAAAACGGTTGCGAATTCGTCTGATCAGATGGGTCGCAATTTGATGGATCACCCGTTGTACCTGTCTTGGTCGTTGATGCCCGAGCAGATTTTTGGTTTTCGCGGGCCGCTGACCACATCGGGAATTGAATCCTTGCGCGATGGGCCGTTCCGGTCTGATCGGGCGGCGTGGCGGTGTGAAATCGGTAACGAAGGGTGGAATTTCGCCATCGGCGATCCGTGGACATCAGTGAACGATTTTATCGATGGATCCAACGCGTCTGATACTAACGCTGGCGGTGCCAAGCTGTTTGGGACAGCGCTGATTGATAAGTTAAGCAGCCATTTTACGC
>JBLHSG010000002.1:0-160438 GCA_047626725.1 Ascidiaceihabitans sp. | reverse complement strand
ACTGAGCCAACAGTTAACCCGAGCCAAGCGTTTCAGAAAGGCGCTCGGACAAGAAGCTCCAGACCGTTCGGACACGTGGCGTGTTGCGCAGGGCTTCGTGTGTCGTGAGCCACACCTCATTCGCCGCGAACTGTTGGTCGGCTAGGACACGGCGCACTTTTGTCTCTTCGCCGGCCACGATCAGGCTGCCGAACCCTATGCCCATTCCCGCCTTGACCAGTTGCCAATAGACAAGGTGGTTGTCGCATCGCGTCGGGAATAATGATGCGTCAGCACCGGGAAGTAACGATCGAAACCCATCCAATATCTCTGTGGATTGATCATACCCGACAAGTTGGTGTGCCAGCAGATCATCAAGTGTGCGGGGGGCAGAATGCCTATCCAAGTAACTTTCGCTCGCAAATGCGCCGATCTTTAGATTGCCAACTTTGCGCCTGACAAGGCCAACTTGGCTGGGGCGAAACAGGCGCAATGCTATGTCCGCTTCGCGCGTTGTCAGGTTCGAAACTGAATTTTGGACAACCAGTTCCAGCTCGATCTCAGGGAATTTATTTTTTAAATCAGCAAGCATTGGTGGCAGAAAGTAATGCGCCATGACTTCGCTGGCGCTGATCCGCACGACACCTTTGATCTGGGTTTCCTTACCGGCGATGGCCAAAGCCATTTGATCCGCCTGCACAGCCATTTCATTGGCAAAATCAAGAATGGAAGCGCCCGCAGATGTTAGGATCATGCGGTGACCGCGCCTGTCGAACAGGTCCAATCCGGTTTGCTGTTCCAACTGCCTTAGGTGACGCGAAACAGTGGGTTGGCTGCACTGCAATTGAACCGCCGCCGCCGCGACCGTTCCCGTATCGACGACGGATCTAAAGGTGCGGATCAGCGACCAATCTATATTCATATTTGAAACCTGTCGGGTAAAATGTGAGCGTATCATTTCATTTATGTGTTGATGTATCAACAGGTCAGAACCTAATCGAGGATGAAATTATGACAAGAACAGCACTTATTGTTGGCGTGGCTGGGCGCTTTGGCCGTCAATGCGCCCTTGCGTTACAAGATGCGGGTTGGACGGTGCGTGGTCTGGCGCGCAGTGCGGAAAAAGCAGCCTGTATTCCGGGCGTTGTGCCAATTGTCGGGGATGTTATGGATGCTGCCGTTTTACAAAAGGCCGCTACTGGTGTTGATGTCATCGTCCAAGCGGCAAACCCGCCTTATCAATTATGGAAAGACCAACTTCTTGCTCTGAATAGGGGCGTGATTGATGCCGCATTGGCCGTGGATGCCGCGGTCGTCGTCCCGCAAAATGTCTATGTTTTTCCACAAGTGGGCGGCGCATGGTCAGAAACCACACCCCGCACCGCATCGCATGAGCTGGCAGTGTTACGCACCGCAATGGAAAACGCGTATCGAACCGCCGCCCAAGATCGCGGCCTGAATGTCATTGCCCTGCGCATGGGGGATTTCATCGATGGCCCCACGCATCGGCCCAGCGGGAACTGGTTCGAGAACCATATCACCAAGGCCGTCACGGATCGTGTGTTTACATATCCCGGCCCAATGGATCAAAACCATGCGTGGGCCTATCTGCCTGATGCCGCGCGCGCAGTTGCGCAATTGCTTGAACAGAACGCACATCTTCAGGGACATATTGATATCAATTTCCCAGGCTGGACTTTGACTGGCGCGCACATGCAGGCGGCAATTGAATCGGCGATTGGGCACCCCCTTAAAACCAAGAAAATGCCCTGGCCAATTATGAAGATCATCGCGCTTTGGTCGCCGCCGTTGCGAAACGTGGTCAGTCTGCGGTATCTATGGGACGTTCCGCATCACCTGACCTCGGAGCGGTTCAATTCCATTCTGCCCGCGTTCAAACACTCTGATCCGCGCGATGTGTTTGTCGGGCGGTGGTGAGTGCATAAACCAGACAGCAAGTAACGTTTTTGTTGATCATGGCGTCCTTGAATGTCTGGTGCAGGGCAGGCAGTGTTTTTCAGGTGAGCGGGGCAGGGGCGTTTCACGATTGTGAATAACTTTCGTTGCTCAATCCTAATACCGTAACGGCACCTGATCGAATAAAAGGACCTGCCCATGACACGACGTTCTACAAAAACACGTTCTAAAAAAACGTGGCTTAGCTTTTGGGCAATCGTTGCTTTCTCGTTTCAATGGCAATTGGCCTTGGCGCAGGATGTTGCCGAAATCGACCCCTCTTTGATACCAGAACTGGTGGCGGCGACGGCTGATAATAAACCTTTGGTAATTCACTACACGTCTGATGACGGTTCTTGCCGCCACTGTGTCGACAACAACGCAATTGTCGCAGACGCGGCGCAAAAGCTTTCGGACAATTTCGATTTTGTTTCTGTAACGTCAAACCCTTGGCGGCAATTTTATGATACGGCTGAGGGCAAGAAAATGATCGCATTTCAGGCAGATCTAGGCTTTGCCGTAGCGGGCCTTCCTGCCGTGATGATCTTTGCGAACGGAAAACCGATACGGATTATTCCCGGCACAGCGCCATCTTTGGCCGACACGTTGGAACAGGTCTTTGATGTTGTTTCAGAGCAAGAGCTGGTCGTGCGCCGCGATGTTTCTGTTGCCAATATTCCGCCAAGTCAGATTTTGCCTTACATCAGTGCGCTTAGTTCAGATCAACCTTTGTTGTTCACGCTGTCCTCAACCGACAAAAAATGCCCGCATTGTTTGCGTGGTAACGCGGCAATAGCGGACGCGTCGCGGTATTTGGCAGACGACTACGTATTTGCGCGCGTCGATTATGACCCGTGGCAGGCTTTTCTAGATGATGAACCGACTATGGAATTTTTGGCCGCGTATGACGTTGACGTCGACGGATTACCAATGTCGTTTGTGTTTTATCAAGGTCGGTTGATGGGGCGCTTTGCTACTAATACTCAAGATTTGCGAAGTTTTTTGGCGCTGGCTTTGCCCACCATCAAAAACGCACCCAAATCCAAAAAATAGGACAGTTTGAATGCGATATCTTACAGGTTTATTGGCCGCGTTCTGCGTTCTTTCCGTAGCTGCACAGGCCCAAGAAACAGATGATCATATCATCTATTTTGGCGCATATTACGAAGACCCCTTGACCAACGATGAGGACCCGACATTCGGCAGTATTCACCTTGTTGTGCCTCGCAATGATGGACCATTTTCCGGTGAGATGAATTTCACTTTTGTCGGCTGCCAAAGCCAAAGCAGCGGGCAGGTCACCGGTGCAAAAACACAAAACGGCTTGAACGGGTTGTGGTCAGGTTCGGTAGATCAAACCGAACAAAGCGGCACATTCACAGGCAGCGTTCAATCAGACGGCCAAATCACTGGCGACTACACCGTGGATGGTGGCAAACAATTTAACGTCGTTGATGGTTGTATCGAATATTACATCGCGCCAAACGGCACATTCACCTTGGCGACAACGCCTTTGGTTGACGGGGATCAGCCGACCAAAGTGGAAAACGAATTGCTGACGGTCACGTGCACGGATCAGATATCCATCCTACCGAAATGGCCAACATCGGTGTACTTGGTCTCTGTTCAGATCGTCGTGCCCGGCCTGACAGCGCCAACCGTGGTGACGCCGTTGCAAAAAATTACCTACCTCGAAAACATCGTATTCACGGCGCAAGATTTACTTGCGATGGCGGAGCGCGCAGAGGTGTCGGAGTGGGCGTCAATTTATGTAACGGTGGCGGCGGTAAACGCACGCAGCGGAAAGCGCGAGCAACCGATCATTTTACCGGCAAGCTGCCTTCCTGAAATGGCAACTCTGTCGCGCTAACGTCGTACCACGCAAGTGTCCGGGTTCCCGAACACCTGCCGTTTTCCTAGGTCAGCGTCGCGCTCAAAGCCCGTTCATCAAGACCATGTAATACTGTACGGCCTGCTCCAGGTTTTCGATGGAAATGCGTTCGTCTTTACCATGCAGCAACGCGATGTCTTGGCCTGTGAATACAAAAGGCAAAAACCGGTAACTGTTGTCGGTGTAGGTGCTGTATCGCGCTGAATCTGTGCCCGCAATCGTAAGGCCCGGGACAACAACGACGTCCCCGAACACTGCACGCGCAGCTGTTGATAGCCTTTCGAAGGCATCGTTATTATGTGCTGAAACTGCGCTTGCGGCTCTTACGCTTAGGACCTTGACGTCAACGTGGTCCTGATGGATCTGGCTCGCAATATGGCCCAAAATCGCTTGTTCCGTGTCGCGCGGATGCAGGCGGAAATTTACAAAAACACTTGCCGCTTGTGGCAGCACGTTCTCCGTTTTTGACCCTTCGAGCATTGTTGGGGCCTTGGTTGTGCGCAGCATCGCGTCGGTCGTATTTGCGCCTGACAGCACATTTTCTATCACTGGTTTGAACAGCCACGCGTTCGCGAACAAAACCCGCTCCGCAAGCCCCATGTGTGGCCCGAGCGTGTTAAAGAAACTCTTGCTCACGTCTGTCAAACCGCCGGCAACCGGTTCATCCTGCAGCTGTACGATGGCCTTTGCCAGGTTGGAAACGGCCGTATCACGATGGGGCAGTGAACTGTGCCCGCCCGTACCTGTCGCCGTAATCTGAACCGTCATGTACCCTTTTTCGGCGACATTGATGGATGCGATATCGTTGTCGATTGACGAAATGATATCGCGCAAAACGAACGACCCTTCATCGAGGCTCCAGTCGATTTCGATCTGGTTGTCTTCGAAATATGTAACGACGGATGCAGCACCTCCTGCCCCGCCAATTTCTTCGTCTTGCGTAATTGCGATGTAGATATCGCGTTGTGGCGTGAACCCTGATGCGGCGAGTTGGTCAACCGCCTGCATGTAGGACACGACGCTGCCTTTCATGTCTAACGCACCACGCCCCCAAACGTAGCCGTCTGAGATTTCGCCAGCCCATGGGTCACGGGACCATTCGCCTTCGATCGGGACAACATCATAGTGACCGCTGATCAGGATGGGGCGTTGTGAACTGTCGCTCCCTTTCCACAAATATAGCGGCGTAAAACCCCCGACGATTGTGCGCTCCATTGCGGTGTTGGCATTTGGAAACGCGACGACAAGCCAGTCAATAAAGTCTTGATATGCGGCTGGGCGTTCAGGTTCTCCGAACGGGTGGGAGAGGGTTCTGAACTGAATGGCTTGGCTTAATTTCTGTGCCACAATATCCGCGTTCACGTCGGGTACCGAAACATCAACGGTCGGGACAACAGGCGGCGTGTATCGAATGGTGTTGAACGCGATAATGCACAACAATCCAACGAGCCCAAGCCCGCCCCATTTTAAAACGCGTTTCATATGTAATCCCCTAAAATTTTCAAGTGAATGCTAACAAGCAAGTCGCCGCGCACATACAGGGACGTCGCGTAAGGCAGCGTGCGCCAAAAAAGACAGAAACCCTGTGACAAACAGTTCTAACAAAAGCGGTCGTATGGCCGTGATCACTGCGTAACGCGGATACATTCACGACGCTGCCAACAGCGGCAATCCGTTTAACGCCTGAACAAAAACGACGGCGACAAAGGCTACATAAATTAGCGCCGCGCCATAGTTGGCCTGTTTCAGTCGCGTGTTCCCAAGCGCCAGCGATAAGACCACAGCCAGTGCCGGAAGAAAGTGCATCGTGTGGGTCGCAAAGAAATGGGCCACGCGTAAATCGCCAACCTCTCGTGACCAGCCAATGACAGGAACCGTCAGGTTTGCTGCACTTGGCATGCCAACAAAATGCCCGCCGCTGCTCGATAGTTTGCCCGCAACAATGACCGTCAAAACGAAAGTCAGGCACAGGGCGATGCCGCTTGCAATTTCGAACGGGGTCAGCTGTGGTTTGCGCAATATGATAACGCCGTAAACCAGCGCGGGTGATGTCAAAATCACCGCGAACACGCCCATAATGCTGTAGATGAAAATCATCGCAGGGCTGTCAAAGTTAAAATGTGAGGCGGTGGCGAACATTGCAGCACCATCGATCCACGCGACCTCTGCCAGAATCGAAAAGATGACGACGTAGGAATACATCCGATAGCCACGTCGCGCGGTAAAGGTTTGCGGTAAAAACTGCGCAAACCAAGCCAGCGTCAGGAGGTGTAGAGCGAGTGATAGCTGAAATTTTAGCGGCTTGATCCAGACATTTTGATCTTGGAATTCTCTGGTATCGATGGCCAACGCGATCAAAACGGGCAGGGATAACGCCAGCATAAACAGCCCGGTCTTTGCAAAAGCCGTATTCGAAGAAAAATCGGCCTGAAGGGATTGGGTGGCGGTCATGCTGAATTTTCCTTGGGTGTAGATTTTGACAAAAATACGCGCAAAACCAACCAAAGCACGAGACCACTTGGGCCGAACAAAAATGTGAAGGGAAGGCAAAGAAGCACCCAGATGTGCGAGACGCCCAACGCGCGGGCATTGCGCGCAATCCAGCCGCCAACAAACAGATCGAAGGCAAGGAAATGCACCCAGCCAGCCAGCGCAACACCGGGCGTGTCGAACAAAAGCATAACCGACGCTAAGCTGTCGAACCCGCCCTCCGCAGACGTCCAGAACACCAAGATAAGAGCGACGTAAACGAGCGATAGCACACCCGGCAAAACCAAGCCTGCAACAGGCAGTATGTATCGTGGTGCCAGCGGCGATACGGCGAGTAAAACCCAGCCGAGCATCGCGATGGGGCTGGTCAGGCTGAATAGTATATCCGGGGTCATGGTGATCCTATCTTTTCACTGTCAAGATTTGGATAATCGATTTATCTTTCTGCTGTCAAGATGATATTGACACTGACAAGTTTGACGTTAAACCTTGAGCATGAGCACGAAGTCCTATCACCACGGCGACCTGCGCCAGGCATTGCTAGAAGCAGCAGAGGCGGAATTGACCGAGACAGGGCTTGAGGGCTTTTCTCTTCGTAAAGTTGCGCGGCGTGCGGGGGTAAGTCATGCCGCACCAGCGCATCATTTCAAAGATACGGCCGGGCTACTCACAGCACTTTGCGCGGTTGGCTATCGTCGTTTTGTTGCGCTGCAAAAGCAACGGCAAGCAGTGACGCCGCTGGATGCCAGAAGTCAGCAAATAGCCGCTGGCTTGGGGTACATCGACTTCGCAGATGAAAATACGGCGCTCTTTCGCCTTATGTTTGGCTCGCGCCTCCCCGATTTTGAGAACGCCGATAACGCCGCCGCGATGTCAGATGCGTATTTACATTTGGCCAAAGGTGTCGGGGCGATCGTTGAAGATAACGGCCCGCCTGATCAACAAATGATGATCGATATCTCGGCAACTTGGGCCATCGCGCATGGGCTGGCTGACCTGCTCAGTTCTGGCCGCCTGCATATGGTTGGATCGCTTACAGGACCTAAACGTGACGAGGTGCTGAGCGGGATTATCGCGCGCTGTTTACCCGAAAGATAAACGTCGATGTTTCGTTTGACCGCCTTCTGGTGAATGTGAAAACGCCAGAAATCAGCAGGTCAGTCGTTTGCCGTTAAGCATCAATCTAAAGAAATGCGTCTCGTCCAAATCAAGAGCCAAGCGTTTCACCAATCGGGCGTTTTCGCCGATCCAGCGTAATAAATGCAACGGCTTTATGCGTTTCTCAAACCTATCTTAAGTTCTCCAATGTAAGTTGCCCGGCAGACAAGAGGGTCGAGCATGCTAAAAGAATTCCGGATGGTACTTTACTTGATTTTGGGCGGTTCAGCCGTTTTGTATGCGGTATTCTCAATGCCTGCGTTAACAAATGGGGGCACCTCGAACTCGTTGGGGGTTAGTCAGGCGGAGTTCGATACCGCAGTCACGCAGGAGCTCGCTTTTTGTCAAAATCAGCCTGATGATATCAACTGCCCGTGTTTTGCCAATCTGTCGGGAACTATTCTGACCGATAAGGAACCCAGAGTACGCGGCGCGATCTATGCGGACAAACTGGAATTGGCGAGAGGGCAAGCGGCGGCGACCTGCTGACAATTGTGCTGCTTGACGTCTGAATTTTTTCAGATTAGCCAAAGGTCAGGCTGTGGACGCCTGCCTCCCGCTGACATTTGTCTTGGTGAAGTTCTGCGACGTCACAATTATTTCTACGTCCTTCCGCATATCGCGCGGATGGTAATGCGGGTCCCATTTCAAAAGCGCGATTAGGCTAGAGGAATACGGGAAATGTCTGACACCCCCACAAATACGTTCATTGATGGGCCGCTTGGCACCATTTATTTCAAGACTGCGTTGCCGATCATTTTTGTGATGGGCATGAACGGTCTTTTGTCTGTCGCTGACGCGTTGTTTTTGGGCATTTATGTTGGCCCCGAAGCACTGGCAGCTGTCACGCTGATGTTTCCGATTTACATGCTGATCGTCGCGCTCTCGACGCTTGTGTCAAACGGTATGTCGAGCCTTTTGGCACGTCATTTGGGCGCAGGTAAGATCGAAGGCGCGCGCGGCGTTTTTGCAGGTGCACATGGGTTGGCCCTCGTTTTGGGGGTTTGCCTGATCGTGCTGTTCCTTTTCTTAGGTCAATCCATGGCGTTACTTGCCTCAGGTGGGTCTGACGAATTGGCGCAGATGGGGCTGATCTATCTGCAGATCACCGTGTTCTTTTCGCCGTTCTTGTTCATACTGTCGGTCAACTCTGACGCGCTGCGCAACGAAGGGCGCGTAGGTTTTATGGCCGCGATGAGCCTGCTGGTGTCCATCGCAAACATCGGGTTCAATTACGTGCTGATCGCTGTGCTTGATATGGGTGTCGCGGGGTCTGCCTATGGCACGGCGGCGGCGCAAGCGCTGGCATTTGCGATAATCTTGGCCTTCCGCCTGTTTGGCGACACATCGCTGCGACCATCAACTTTGCTGCAGTATTCCGTGCGGCGATATTGGGGTCAGATACTGGCTTTGGGTGCGCCACAAAGCCTGAATTTCATTGGGATTGCGCTGGGGTCGGCAGCCATTATCACCGCCCTTCAATGGATAGATAACCCCGGTTACGCCAACACGGTGTCTGCCTACGGGATCATAACGCGTGTCATCACGTTCGCGTTCTTGCCCCTGTTGGGACTGTCATTCGCCATGCAGACAATCACCGGCAACAACTTTGGTGCCGCGCTTTGGCAACGGTCAGATGCAAGCCTGCGGATCGCGCTTTGGGTCGCGTTCATCTACTGCTCAGCGATCCAAATCATCGTGATGAATTTTCCCGGTCAGATCGCAGGCGTATTCGTCGAGGATACCGCGGTCATTGCAGAGGTCGCGCGCATCTTGCCTGTCATGACCTGCGTGTTCTTTTTGATGGGACCATTGATGATGGTGGCTGCCTATTTTCAGGCCATCGGATCAGCGGCAAAAGCTGCAATTCTGGGGCTGAGCAAAACCTATGTATTTGCAATTCCGCTGACGTTTCTATTGCCTATTTGGTTCGGTGAAATCGGTGTCTGGTACGCAGGTCCGCTGGCTGAAATCATGTTGCTAGGGCTAACGGCTTTGGTGCTCTGGACTGTGGCGCAAAGCCGGAAATTGAAATGGGGCATCTTCCACACCGCGAAGGGAGATTGATTATGAATACGAAACGGCCATCAGCCTCTTGGTCTTGGGAAAATGGCTTTACGTCTTTTACGTCACTTCCGCGCCAATAGTTTGGCGTCGTCGGTGGCGTTCTTGACCACAATATCTTCCTCAGAAATGACTGAGCGGACAATTGCTGAAGTAACAATCGTCTCATCAAAAGTGATTGCAGATTGTTATGTTATACAACAACAAGCATTCAGCAGCAGGGAGACGACCCATGCGCAAGCAGGCAATGGTGCGGAAATTTGATCTTTTGGATGTCCCAAATGATCACCTTAGACCTATGACGGCTTACGTCGTTTCGCCTAATCTATTATACCTCAATCACAGGATACTTCTGATGAAAATTCTTCCATTCCTCTTGGCGACTACGATCACAGCGGCACCTGTTTTTGCCGAAGAAAATCGCCAGCTTGATGCGCATGAACACGGTGTCGGGCAGTTGAATATTGCCTTCGATGAAAAGCAAGTCGCGATGGAATTGCATGCACCCGGCGCAGATATTGTTGGCTTTGAATACGCGGCAGAAACTGTTCAGGATCGCGCCGCTGTTGATGCGGCCGTTGCAACGCTTGCGGGTCCTTTGGACTTGTTTGTTTTGCCTGACGCGGCAGGATGCAGTGTTGTTCAGGCCGCAGCGGGACTTGAGAGCGAAGAAGAGGGCGAAGAGCATGCAGACGAAAAATCCGCCCACGATGACCACGCCGAAGACGGGCATGACGATCACGAAAAAGAATCAGGTCACACAGAATTTCACGCAGAATATTTACTGACCTGCGCTGATCCATCTGCAGTTAACGAGATCACCTTTACCTACTTTGACAGCTTCCCGAATGCACTGGAGGTCGAGGTGCAAATTATCACAAACGCAGGTGCCACGTCATTTGAAGTTGAACGTGATGCGCCAATTCTTGATTTGCGCGGGATGTTCTAGAACCTTGTTTGATACAACTAATATTCTGCAACTCGAAGATGTCCGATACCGCTGGCCGGGGCGGGGGGCGTTCGAGTTGCAGGTGCCTGACTTGACGTTGATAAAGTCCGAAACCGTCTTGCTGCTGGGTGAAAGCGGGTCGGGAAAGTCGACGCTGCTGTCGCTCATTTGCGGGACCATTATCGCGGGATCTGGACGTGTAAATGTTGCGGGCACAGACATCGCAGCGCTGTCGGCGGGGCAGCGTGACCGTTTTCGCGCCGAACAAATCGGGCTGATTTTCCAGCAATTTAATCTGCTGCCATTTGCCAGCGTGCAAGACAACATTTTGTTGCCCTTGAGGTTCGCACCAGAGCGACGCAAACGGGTGAGCAGCCCAAAGGCCGAGGCCGCAAAGCTTTGTCATGATTTGGATCTGCCGGATGGTGTGATGTCGGCAAAGGCTGGCGCGTTAAGCGTCGGACAACAACAGCGCGTCGCCGCCGCGCGTGCGCTGATCGGCATGCCCCCGTTGATCATTGCGGATGAACCGACGTCGTCATTGGATGCATCCACGCAGGCAACATTTCTTGACTTGTTGTTCGCGCAATCGCGTGCGCACAGCACAACGTTGTTGATGGTCAGCCATGATGCGCGCCTGTCCAGCCAGTTTGACCGCGTCATTCACATGGCCGATATCGCCCAAACAACAAGAGATTCCGCATGATCCTTCGCCTCGCATTTGCATCCCTTACCGCACGGGCATTGACGGTCGGCATGACCATCCTTGCGATTGCCTTGTCGGTGGCGCTGTTTCTGGGGGTGGAAAAAGTCCGCACCGGGGCCAAAGCCAGTTTTGCCGACACGATATCGGGCACGGATTTGATTGTTGGTGCGCGGTCAGGATCGGTTCAGCTGCTGCTGTATTCCGTTTTTCGGATTGGCCATGCGACGAACAACCTGACGTGGGAAAGCTATCAGGATATCGCAAGCCGCCCCGAGGTGGACTGGATTGTGCCGATTTCGCTGGGCGACAGCCATCGGCAATTCCGCGTGATGGGCACGACAAACGCATTTTTCGAACGGTATAAATATCGCTCAGGCCAGCCTCTTGCCCTACGTGACGGCGCTGTCATGAATGACCTTTTTGACAGTGTCATCGGGGCAGATGTTGCCGCGACGCTTGGCTATAAGGTTGGCGATCCGATTGTGGTGGCCCACGGTCTTGCGTCTTTCAGCGAACATGATGATCAACCGTTTCGCGTCTCTGGCATCCTTGAAAAGACGGGCACGCCAGTCGATCGAACGGTCATTGTCGGCCTTAGGGCAATCGAGGCGATCCATGTCGATTGGCAGCAGGGCGCACAGATCCAAGGGCAATCGACGCCCGCTGATGCGCTGCGGCAAATGGATCTGGAACCGCAGGCTGTGACTGCTGCGCTTATCGGTGTCAAAGGCCGCTTGCAGGTTTTTGGGCTACAGCGATCCATCAATGAATACCCCCAAGAACCCCTGCTTGCGATCCTCCCTGGTGTGGCTTTGCAAGAGCTGTGGCAGATCGTCGGCATTGCAGAAAAGGCGCTGATCGGGGTCTCGGCGATGGTCGTCATCACAGCCCTGATCGGCATGATGGCCACGATCTTTTCCAGCCTGAACGAACGCCGCCGCGAGATGGCTATTTTCAGGGCCATGGGCGCGCGACCACGGGTGATCTTGGGGCTATTTGTGCTCGAGGCCGGTTTGATGGCAACGCTTGGTGCGCTCTTTGGTCTTGTGCTTTTGTATGCTGGATTGTTCGTTGGGCAGCCGTTGATCGACAGCGCCTTTGGCCTATGGTTACCAATCGAACGTCCGACGATGCGCGAATTTTGGGTGCTTTCAGGCGTCATCGCTGCTGGCGCAATTGTGAGCATGATACCCGCACTGCGTGCCTATCGCATGTCGCTTGCAGACGGTATGATGGTCAAGATTTAGGACGAGAGAGTGAAAAAATGCAAATATCACGTCGCAAACTGATCACCACGGCATTGGCCAGCACGGCATTGCCGCAGGCCGCGTTCGCGCGCACGCCCACTGAAATCATGTGGGATGATCTGATCCCGCCCGGTGTTCCCTATTCCGAGGTCATCGCAGAAGGTGAGATGGATGTTCTCAAGGACATCTGGCGCCCGATTTTTGATGCGAATGCTACGAAGCTAAACCCGGCGCTGGATGGGGCGTACATCAAAATGCCGGGCTACATTATCCCTATTGATCTGTCGAATGACGGCCTGACCAGTTTTATCCTCGTGCCCTATGTTGGCGCTTGTATTCACACACCACCACCGCCGCCAAACCAGCTGGTGTTTGTCACCACAAAAACGCCGTGGCCCAATACCGATCTATGGGAAGCTGTTTGGGTGACGGGTCAGATGAAGAATGAAATTCAATCCAAAGAGATTGCGGAAACCGGTTACATTCTAGAGGCTGACGAAATGGAGGTCTTTGTTTGGTGATCTCGCGCCTAAACCGTCGCAACCTGATGGCAAGCATGGCGGCCTTTGGACTGACACCGCAATTGGCGCGGGCCGAGGACTACATCGACCTGGATTGGAAAGACCTGGTTCCGAAAGGGCAGGCGACGATTCCCCCGATGTTTCAGGGTTTGATCGACCATGATGAGGCCCCGTTGTCCAGCCAACAGCCGGAATCCAGCGGCGTGCGTTCAGACTGGAATGGCCAAATCGTTCGCTTGCCCGGTTTTATCGTCCCGATCGATTATTCAGGGGCAGGCGTCACCGCATTCATTCTGGTGCCCTTCGTCGGCGCATGCGTGCACGTGCCACCACCCCCCGCAAACCAGCTTGTTTTTGTCACGACACAAGACCCGTATGAAAGTTCCGGAATGTTCGAGCCGGTGAACGTCGTTGGCATGTTTGGCGTGTCGTCTCTGTCAACGCAACTTGCCGATATCGCCTACGCACTGTCCGCAGATCGGATCGAACCCTTCCGGTCATAACGCGGTTCTTTGAACAGGTTGTTCTGGTTGCAGTGCCGGTTTTTAAGGACGTTCAAGCGACGACGTTCGTCAGCGCACATTTCCCCAATCCCGAAATAGGCGGCATCTCGCGGTTCTGGCACGCGTGGCGTTGGCGAGTTCCAACATTCAGGTCAAACAAAGCAAATTACCGCCGTCATTTTTAACATTCGGGCAATCTTGTGCTTAAAAATTAGACTCTTTTGACTGAGGGTTTACGTGAATGAGGACGGCCAATAGCGTCCGAATTGCAGAGTGGTTTGGCATGAAAGTATCGAATCATCCTGTGTAGGTGGTTGAAAATATTATGTAATTTTAAGCATCTTGAATTTTTGAGGTGCACAGGAAACCTCCGGCCATTGGTTTGGCCGGACCAAACGTGATGGGCGCAATATCTCATAAAAAATCTGATCGGGTTTCATCAAAATACACGAATTTTTCGGGCCTACCCTAAATGTAAAATACACCTTTAAGGAGAAAGAAGATGTCTAAAGCGAATGCAGTCGAACAAGAAATGCTCGAACTGGTGAACGCCGAACGCGCGAAAATTGGTGTGGCACCTTTGACGTTTGATGACCGGTTGAACGATGCATCAGAGGACCACAGCAGCTGGATGCTTGAGAATAATATTTTCAATCATACCGGCGCACAAGGGTCCAAACCCGCAGATCGTGTTCAGGACGCGGGCTATAAATTAGAAGGCACATCGGCCGTCGGTGAAAACATCGGCTGGCAATCAGAACGCGGCGCGCCCGGCATTTCGGATGATGTCGCGCAAATTCACGAAAGCCTGATGAACAGCCCAGGTCACCGGGCGGCCATCTTGAACCCGCTTTATACTGAAATCGGGATCGGGGTCGAAAATGGCCCGTTCACAACTGGCGGCACGGCGTGGGATTCCGTCATGGTCACGCAAAACTTTGGCACAACCGATGCTGTCGATGACACACCGGCGACGCCAGTTACGCCTGAGGAACCCGTCACGCCGGTTACTCCAGATCCTGATGACGTGGCCGAGGTCGACGATCCTGTGGAAGAACCCGAGACGGTTCCTGACACAGACACAAGTGATCCGGACGTTCCGGAAACCACGGATGATGACACCACACCGATGGACCCCCTTGATCCAGCCGACAAAGTAGATGTCGCGACGCTTTGGGCGGATAATTTTGACTGGAGCGATTGGGGAAATACCGATGTCTTCCGGGTTGTTTTCTCTGGAAATGGCACCGGGAATTCTGATTGGTGGAATGATCTGTTCCAAACGAATGACGCCCCATTCGCGCCAGATACGTCCGGCAACGCAAACACCGACGTCACCGATTGGTCACGCGACGCGCTAGACGCTGCAACACTGGCCGTGCTGCCAGAACCAGCAACCGTGTTGGACGATTGTTTTGTGATGTAAATCCTGATCAACGGTGCCCGTCTTTTTCACAACGGACGGGCACTTATGGCGTTCGCATTCGCCGCTAAATACCGGCATTTACCCGTCATTTAGGAAGATCGTTGTAGGGGCAAACATCATCTTCGAACGGCACATGCCTGCGCCGGAACGAGGTGTCCACCAAACATTCTGGCGTACTGATACGGTCCATCCGGAAATGGCGGAAATCATCGCGGGCCGGATCCCAAGCCACCAAATACCACAGTGGTTGCAAGATAAGCATGGCCTGTGGCTCAACCTCGCGACTGGTTTTTGCACCTTTCGCGTCACGGTACTCAAACCGGATGTGATGTTGCCCAAGGAACGCTGTTTCGAACGCAGGTAACAATGCAGGGTCAATTTGGCCCAAATCAGACAGGTCCTGTTTTGGCGACAACTGGCCAATGTGCAGGCAGTCTAGAAAGCGGCGCAGATCGCGTACCTTGTCTGACGGAAGGGATTTTTCAATCTTGGCAAGTCCGGCGTCGGCAAGATCGGAAAACGGCAGATTTTGCGCTGCACGCATCGCGGCCACACTGATCAGTAGCGCAAAAACTTCGGCCACTGACAGGCGTGCGGATGTTTGCATGGACTGCGGATCAAGCTGAAGTCCGCCGCCCGGCCCGCTTTCGGAATAGATGACAAACCCGTCATCGCGCAGCGCCGATATATCACGCAAAACAGTGCGCCGTGATGCGCCGACATCACCCGCCAGTTGATCAATCGTTGCAGTTCCGTTGCGCCGCAGGGTGCGCACGATGGTGTCATGTCGTTGTCTAATATTCATTTCACTAGCCTAGCATAATTGGTGACAAATTTTGGCACTAATTAATTTTAGAAAGATTTCAGAGACATCAACAAAGGAAATGAACGATGAAACGCACAGCTGTAAATCCATGGAACTGGTCCCTGAAACTTGGCTACAATCAGGCCGAAATTATCGAAGGCCAGACGCGCCAAGTGATCATCGCCGGACAAACCGCGGTCGATGAAAACGGTGCGCCGCAACACGCCGGTGACATGCGCGGTCAGATCGGCCTTGCGCTCGATAACCTCGAGGCCGTGTTGAAGGGGGCCGACATGGACCTGAGCCACATTATCAAACTGGGTGTCTATGCGACTGACGTCGATGAGGCGCTGAAAAACTTTGATCTGATGGGCATGCGGTTTGGGCCGGTTCAAAACGCCCCGCCAATGACGTTGCTGGGTGTGACACGCTTGGCGATCCCGGGCCTGCTGTTCGAAATCGAAGCCACAGCCGCCGCATAACAAAGACGATCAAAAGTCATCCGGCCCAAACGTCGGATGGCTTTGATCGACATGGAAAGGATGCCAAAATGCTGACTTGCATTATTCGATACGAAATCGACCCGACCAAAAAATCCGAATTTGAACAATACGCCCGCAACTGGGGCCAAGCCATCCCGCGATGTGGCGCAGATCTCGTTGGCTATTACGCGCCCCACGAGGGGTCCAGCACGTTGGCGTATGGCATCTATAATGTCGCCAGTTTGGCAGATTATGAGGCCTACCGTGCACGATTGGCGGATGATCCGGTCGGGCGCGAAAATTACGAATTTGCGCAAAAAGAGAAGTTTTTGCTGCGTGAGGACCGGACGTTTTTGAAACTGGCATCGGCACCGCACAGCGCCTTTGTGCCTAGATAAACGCGGATATCTGATGGCGTAATTTCAAACTTGCACAGTGCTTTTGCTCACATCGTTGAATGTGGTTTCCCGAATTGGGTCCCCAGCAATGACAGCCGGTTGGTTAGGATATTTTCGGATCGCGTCACGAGGATAAGTGAACGGTAAACTTTATCGGGCGCGCTGAATTCGACGACCTCGTCGTTGGTATATCTCTGAACATCCGAAGCGGGTAACAGGGTGTACCCCAAGCCGTTTTTGACGCATCCCATGATGGCCTCGATATTGTCCAGCATAACGGTTTTGCTTCGGGATGGCCTTTCGATCCCTGACATGGTTTTGGCGATTAGTTTGCCAATTCCGGTTTGCGGCATAAAGTGAAAGAACGTCTGCTTTGCGACGATATTATCAAAGCCTTTGGTCGCAATCGATGTATGCGCGGCAAAGACAAATGGCTCGTTGTGCAGCACCAATTGGGCCATCCCTTGTGGGTCCGCGTCACCATCTGTCACAACTGCCGCATCAAGTTTTCCTGCGCGTACTTTTTCTTGCAAGGCAAGAGACAGGCCTGTCTCGAATTTAAAATCGGCGCGCGGTAAATTTTGTTGGCTGTTCACCAGAAAATCAGGAAGCAAACGCGCCGATGCTGACGTCACAAAGCCGATCCTGAACTTGCCAACAAGCGCGTCTTTGGTCGCGCACAGCTCAAGCAATTCGTTTTCCTGGCTTATGATGCCACGCGCTTTTTCAACGACCAAACGACCAATTGCTGTCAAACGTGGTGGCCGTACGGACCGGTCGAACAGGGCAACGTCAAGTTCAGTTTCCAGCGCCTTCATCTGCATAGACAGAGCAGGCAACGTCATATTCAACTGATCAGACGCCTGCAGGAATGATTCAACTTGTGAAATTTTTACCAGGTTTTTAAGGGCGCGCGTCTGCATAAATTCAACCAATCTGAACCTAAAGTTAAATCTTATTAGATTGAGGTGAATATTTCTAGCCATATGCTGAGGCAAGAGCATAGGAGCAAAAAGCATGTCACATCCGACGGTCGCCAAGGCCCGTGAACTGGGGCCAAAATTTGCGGCGCGTGCGCAACAATGGGATGTGGAACGCAGGTACTGCTGGGACAATATCGCTGACCTTGTTGAAGCCGGGATTATGGGGATGACGATCCCAATACAATTGGGTGGTTTGGGGGCCAGTTACCTTGATGTTGTTGAGGTGGTCGAAGAAATTGCGAGGGCCTGTACCCTGACGGCTCGTATCGTTGTCGAGGCGAACATGGGCGGGATCAGCGCGGTGATGGCCTACGGTACCGATGCACAAAAAGCCTATTGCGCGCCCATCGTTCTGGCGGGGGACAAACCTGCAATTTGCATAACCGAACCAGAGGCGGGAAGTGCCGCCACAGAGATGCAAACAACGGCACAAAAGCGTGGCGACACCTATGTGATCAACGGGACAAAGCACTGGATTACCGGTGGCGGCGTGTCGAAACTGCATCTGATATTTGCCCGCGTTTTAGATGATGATGGATCAGACCTTGGGATTGGGGGTTTCATTGTCCATGTTGATCTGGCGGCTGGGATACAGCCAAAAGGGTTCACTGTTGTCGACCGCGAAATGACCATGGGTTTGTGCGGAATGCCTGAGGCGACGCTCAAATTCGAAGACTTGGTGGTACAGGCGGACATGGCGTTGATCCCGCCATCAGGGTTCAAGCGTGGCTTTGCAGATTTGATGAATGCGTATAATTCGCAGCGCGTAGGGGCGGGCACAATCGCGCTGGGCGTGGCGGCGGGCGCGTTTGAACATGCCAAACGGTATCTCCTTGAGCGTCAGCAGTTTGGACGTCCTCTCGCAGAATTTCAGGGTCTGCAGTGGATGGTGGCGGATATGGATACACAGCTTCATGCCGCGCGGTTGATGTTGCACGATGCAGCGCGATCACGTGGGCCAAACAACAGCCAGTTTCCGGATATGATAACGGCTGCACGGGCCAAACTGTTTGCATCCGAAATGGCCATAAAAGTTGTCAGCGACGCTTTGCAAATGTTTGGCGCGCGCGGATACGGCGATCAAGAACCGCTTGAACGGATGTACCGCGACGTCCGTATGTTCACCATTGGTGGCGGAACCGGACAGATCTTGCGCACACAAATCGCAGGCTCGGCGCTGGGCATAAAAACCCCTCAGGACCGCGATGGCTATGCCCGCATAGCGAGGCGCTGATAATCGCTGATGCCCACGAAAAGGCGCGCATCAGCTTGCTGTCGGGCTCGGTATTCTTGTGGCCCTGTGGCATCAGCACATTCATGCCATCCTCACGAAAAAGTTGGAAACCTTCCAGCGCTGGACGGATTGACAGCTAAGGCGCAGTTGCCCAGATGATTGGTATGGATTTGAAAAGCATCATACATTTATGGACAAAAGCAGTCGCGTGCCTCGCGTTTGCGGTCTCTTTGATGTTTTTTCCGCCATCCGCGTCACATGCCGCATCAGGTATGCACGGCGAACAGCATTCTGTCGCGGCGACTGCTGATCATGGCACAGCGGCACATGAACACGGCCACCAGTCGTTGAAAATGAACCACGACAAAAACGATGCCATGCCAGTCAGCGGCGAAGACGATCACGCTGGCGCAAATTGTTGCAGCGGCATTTGCCTTTCTGTTGTTTTGACCGAAAACCGCGTCATCCTTGGCGATGATTCATCTACCAGCAGATATCTGATGCCAGATGCGCAGACGCGTTCTGTTGTGGCGTCCGGATTCCTGCGACCTCCCCAATTCCTGATCTGATCTAAGGCTCAAGACCGAGCCTTCGTTTTGCGCGTTTTGTTTGCGTGATCCCGAAGTTCATCAATCAGGTACCAATCATGAAAATTCTAATCGTTTTGGGGGCTTCGGCTCTCTTTCTTGGCGCATGTGGCCAAGATTTGCGGCCCATAAAATTCACCCCCACGCCCTTGCCCGACGTAACGGCGCAGAAATCCGTGACCAACGCAGCAGTCACATCGCCGGTCAAATATCAGAACCCGCTTTCGGGCTATACCTATCGCGGCCCAACGGGCCCTCGCGACTGGCGCACCGTCAACGACGAACAGTCGGAGGGCAATTGATGCGGATATCAAAACTCCCATTGATCGTTGGCTTGCCCCTAGTTCTTGGGGCCTGCGCGACTGCAATTCCGGGTGCCTATACGGAGCCGAAAGCAGGGTTCGCCAATGTCGCCAGTCACGTCACCCCGGCAATCGGTAAGCGGACCGCATTTGCCGAAACCCAAGCCGAAAACGCAGCGTTGAGGACGCAAGTTCACGCGATGGTGCACCGCAAAACGATCACCGCAGATACGGCTGTGCAGGTTGCGTTGCTCAACAACAAAGGTTTGCAGGCATCCTACGCGAATGTTGGATTGTCGGCCGCCGAGGCATGGCAGCAATCGACGCCTGAAAACCCTGTTGTGTCGGTCGGTATTCTGGGTATCGGCGCGGCAGAATTGGGGTTGTACCGTGCAATCGAAAGCATGATCGCCGTCAATATTCTAGATGCCCAAACGCGCAAACAACGCAGGGCATTGGCGGATGTGAATTTTCGCACAGCGCAGCTAGAGGCGGTGAATGACACGCTAACACTTGCCAATCAGACCCGTCAGGCATGGATCAATGCTGTCGCCGCGTTCGAGGCCGCGAGCTATCTGAAACGCGCCAAAGCGACGTCAGACGCGGGGTCAGAACTGGCCCGCAAACTTGGTGAAACTGGTGCGCTCAACAAGGCGGGCCAAGCACGCGAGCAGGCGTTTAACGCCGAACTTGCCGGCCAACTTGCGCAGGCACGCCTGAACGCGGATCGCGCCAAAGAAGACCTGACAAAGCTGATGGGGCTTTGGGGCACAGAGGTCGACTATTACGTGCCTGACGCGCTTCCTAATCTGCCAAAATCCATCGGTCAGGTCAGAAATGTCGAGGGCAAGGCGCTACGCAACCGCGTGGATCTGCGTGTCGCAAAACTGGGCCTTGAGGCACAGGCGCTTGCATTTGGCCTGACCGATCAGACGCGTCTGGTCACGGACCTAGAAGTCATTGCCGGCGCAGAACTGGAGCGTGAAGTCGAAGACGGAAACACGAGCAGTGAAATCACGCCGCAGATCGAATTGGAGTTCGCAATTCCGATCTATGACACGGGCAAAGCACGGATGCGCAAAGCCGAACTGACGTATCTGCAAGCGGCCAACGTTTTGGCAGAACGCGCCGTGAATGTGCGATCCGAGGCGCGCGGGGCAGAGCGGTCGTATCACGCCTCTTACAAGATCGCGCGGCACTACCGCGATGTGCTGGTGCCGCTGCGCCAGGTGGTCGAGCAAGAAGGGCTGCTGTCTTACAACGGCATGATCACCAACACCTTTGAGCTGCTGACAGACGTGCGCGAAAAGCTGGGCGCGTCGCTGGAAGCTGCGAATGCGAAACGCGAATTCTTCATGGCGCAAGCTGATCTAACTGCTGCGATTTATGGTGGCGGGGCAGGCAGTGGTGGCGGCGGTGAAGCAGGCGCAACATTGGCCGCTGGCGGCGGCGCAGGACACTGAAAAGGATAGATAATATGTTGAATAGACGTCAATTACTCGGAGCCGGCGCGGCAGGTGCATCGCTGGTTTCTTCGCAAGCATGGGGCAAAACCCTGAACATGGGTCTGCCGGAAGCCGCGCTGATGGACAGTGCCGCCACAGCGATCACGCCACGGCCCTCAACTGGGGTGGATTACAATCCTGTTGTGACGCTCAATGGCTGGACGTTGCCCTACCGGATGAACAACGGGGTCAAGGAATTCCACCTTGTCGCAGAGCCGGTAGAACGCGAGCTGGCCGATGGCATGGTTGCGCATTTGTGGGGCTATAATGGCCAGTCGACCGGCCCTACAATCGAGGCCGTCGAGGGCGATCGCGTGCGTATCTTTGTCACGAATAAACTGCCCGAAAACACGAGTGTCCATTGGCACGGTCTGATCCTTCCATCCGGAATGGACGGTGTTGTGGGGTTAAGTCACCCAGGGATCAAGCCGGGCAAAACCTTTGTTTACGAGTTCGATCTGACCAAATCAGGGACGTTCATGTACCATCCGCACGCGGATGAAATGGTGCAGATGGCGATGGGGATGATGGGCATGTTTGTGGTCCATCCCAAGGACCCGACGTTCATGCCGGTGGACCGTGATTTCCTGATTATGCTGAACGCGTTTGACATTGATCCGGGCACCTATGTGCCGCGCATCATGACGATGAGCGACTTTAATCTTTGGACATGGAACAGTCGGATTTTCCCCGATATTGATCCGCTGGTGGTGAACCGGGGCGACAAGGTGCGCGTGCGCGTCGGCAACCTGACGATGACCAATCACCCGATCCACATGCACGGTTACGATTTCAAAGTGACCTGCACGGATGGGGGTTGGGTGCCGGAAAGCGCGCAGTGGCCAGAGGTCAGCATCGATATCCCCGTGGGCGCGATGCGGGCGTATGAATTTACGGCCGAACATTTGGGCGATTGGGCAATCCACTGCCATAAATCGCACCATACGATGAATGCGATGGGCCACGATGTGCCGACATTTATCGGCGTGAACAAAGAACAGCTGACCCAGAAAATCCGTAAATTCCAGCCAGAATACATGCCGATGGGCACTGCTGGAATGGGCGATATGGGCAAAATGACGATGGAATTGCCGGACAATACCGTTCCGATGATGAATGGCTGGGGCAAACATGGGCCGATCGAAATGGGTGGCATGTTTTCAGTTGTGAAAGTCCGCGAAGGCATCGCAGCAGACGATTACGAGGATCCGGGCTGGTACGACAATCCTCCCGGTGAGCAGGCGTATGAGTGGACAGGCGAGCTGCCGGAATTTGCCTCGAACAACAGCCCCAAAACCATCGTTACACCCAAACCAACACTCAAGGGCTGAGACAGCCTTTTGTTCAATTTATCAATCAAACCTACAGGACCAAACACATGAAAAACCTTCTTTTGACGACCACACTTGCCTTTGCTTTTGCCGCACCGGTTTTTGCAGCAGGCACCCATTCAGGCAGCCACGACGCACCCAAAACCGAGGAAACGCACGGTCATGACGGCGATCATGGCGATGCGCATCCCGAAATGGCGGCAGGCAGGGCAGGTGCGGCCGCCGATGTGTCACGCACAATCGACGTAACCATGCGCGAAACCGATGACGGTGACATGGTTTTTGAACCCAACACGTTCGAATTTGAGCAGGGTGAAACCATCCGCTTTAACGTGATGAACAAGGGTGAATTCGAACATGAATTCGTCATCGATAATGTCGAAGGCAACGCCAAGCACAAGGAAATGATGGCCGCGATGGATATGGAACACGATGACCCCAATTCCATCCGCCTTGATGAAGGCCAATCAGGCGAGGTGATCTGGACATTCACGAATGCTGGCACGTTCGAATTTGCCTGCCTGATCCCGGGCCACTACGAATCCGGCATGCATGGCCCGATCACGGTTTCTGAAAAAACCACGGCTGCCGACGTCGTCTACACCAAAGGCACAATCACCAAAGTGGATGCAAAAGGCGGCAAGGTTACGATCAACCACGGGCCTTTGTTGAACCTAGATATGCCTGCCATGAAAATGGTGTTTCGCGCAGATGAGGCAATGATCGCAAAAATGTCCAAAGGTCAGGACATCGAGTTTGTCGCACAGCCGGTCAAAGGAAAGTTGACCGTGACGAAATTGAAGTAAGTCAAAGGGGGCACCGGCACAATCCGGTGCCCCAATTGTCGACGAAGACAGCGATGATTGGGGCGATCATGACGTTAATTTTATCAACATTTGTATTGTGTCATTTTGGGTGTGACGGCGACCTAAGGCCGAAAATGAGTGATAGAGCGCGGTTTTTTCACGACGATTTTTCTGAACACAACCATGGTTCCAGATACAGCCTCAGGCGGTTTTGCATCGGTAATTCATTATTGATCGCACAAAAATGCAGAGCCATGCACTGCACCGCAAACGCCTGAACGCCTTCTGCCAGGATCAATGCGGGCACATCCTTGCGAAACGGACCATCAGTTAACCATTGCGTTAGCACCTTAACTTGTCGGTCGAATGTTTGGGCAATTGGGCCGATCTCTTCCTTTGCAGCGGCGCCGGAATGGCGAAGGATAAGGTCAAAGATATACCTTTCACTGGTCATGAACTGCAAAAGAGGCAGGAGATGGCGAATAAGAGTGTCCAGATTTTCTGGAGGTGGCAGTTTTTCAAAACCGTCAAGATGCGCATCGATTTCACCGCCAATCATGAAATCCATCAAGGCATCCTTGTCGTGGAAATGCGCAAAAAATGTCCCCTTTGCCACGGAGGCACCTTGAACGACGTCTTCGACGCGCATCGCACCAAAGCCCTTTGTCGAAATGATTTTCTGAGCCGCATCAATAAGTTTGGCGCGTGTGGCCAAAGCGCGCTTTTGGATAGGTTTTTTCATATCGCATAAATAGCGGATTATTGACCGGGGTCAAAATATAAATTGACCACAGTCATTTTATTAAATATGACCACGGTCAATATTTATCATTTCTAATAGGAAACACCATGTCCAGTAAGCGAATATTTGTTCTGAACGGCCATCCTGCCGCCAGTTCCCTCTCTAAAGCACTGTCTGAAACATACGCTGAAGCGGCTAGAACTGCCGGACATCAGGTGCGGATAATGCATTTGCATGATCTTGATTTCGATATGGACTACGGCTTTGCTGGGTACGCTAAACACAAACCGCTAGAGCCGGACTTGGAAACGTTTCAAGAAAATATTGAATGGTCACAACACGTTGTCATGACCACGCCAATGTGGTGGGGTGGCCTGCCTGCCAAGTTGAAGGGCCTTATTGATCGTACTTTTTTACCCGGGTGGGCGTTCGATACCCGAACCCTCAAGATGGGAATGCCGGCCCCAATGCTTAAGGGGCGAACCGCGCGCGCGATTGTCACGTCTGATACGCCTAATTTTTTCTTTGGGTTACTGTACCGCAAAGCATTGCTGCGCCAAATCAAAGGTCAAATTTTCCATTTTGTCGGGATAAAGCCCGCTAGGATCACGCATTTTTCGCCTGCTGGCAAAGCTGGACCAGACCAAGTCAAAGCATGGATGAAAACCGTCGTATCCTTGGGGCAGCGTGCTATTTAGCTTCAGCAAAGAACTTTCAGATTGCTGGTAATTGGACATTCAGAACCAAATAGCATGTCCGGTTTTTGCGCTTCACGATTTTAGATGCGGCAAGATGTCGAGGATCGTGAGGCGTTTCATCTCGTCTTTTTTGAAACGCCCGGCGATGCAAAGTTGCGCGTAACCGTGCACTGCGCTCCAGATGAACATTTGGGCGCGCGTCGATGTTAGATCGTCATTCGGATGGCCAAGGGGCAAGTCCTGCGCGATGTCTGCAAGCACGCCAAAGCACGCCACGACGTTGCTCATCAGCTCTGGATCATCGCTTTTGGTACGGCCGCGCGCGAACATCAATTCAAACAAATCGGGGTGATCAACGGCAAAGCTGACGTAGCCCTGCAAAGCCAAATCCCGACGATCCGGTCGCGGGCTATCCGCTATCCAGTCTTTGCGCATGTCATCTG
Organism: Ascidiaceihabitans sp.; assembly: GCA_047626725.1. Classification (GTDB taxonomy): domain Bacteria; phylum Pseudomonadota; class Alphaproteobacteria; order Rhodobacterales; family Rhodobacteraceae; genus Ascidiaceihabitans. The sequence continues at coordinate 135,232 of JBLHSG010000002.1, read as the reverse complement.
CCAGCATCGCGTATCCCGCGCTTGCCAATGCCGTCAAAAGACCCGCCATGTTCCCAAAGTGGTTCTTTGGTGCCGTGTGGCTGACACCGACGGCGTCCGCGCATTTACGCAATGACAATCCTGCCAGTCCGTCTTTGTGCAGGATATCCAAACTTGCCTTAACCAAGGCCTGCTTGAGATTGCCGTGATGGTACGATTTTTCAGCCAACATATTACCCTTATCAGATAGAATATTTCCAGTGTAAATATTTTCTTGACCGCCGCAGGCTGGCGCGCTACCCAATATATACACCGTAAACATACGACGTGAAATCTTTTGCACCTCACCCAATGGCCCGCGCGGGGCCAATGGCTTTGTGCGCTCATTTAAAAAGGACTTATCATGAGGAAAGCAATTATGACCATTGCGCTGTCACTTGTCGGCATTATTGCCCTGCTTGCCGGCGTCTGGCTTACCAATCTGTTCGGATTAAAAGAAGGCGTTTACGTCAGCCAGATTGTCAAAATGCGCGTCGCGCCAGAACGGCTGACCAACCCCAAAACACCACTGGATTACGGCATGGCCTATACCGATGTCGATATCATGACGGCGGATAACGTGCGCCTGAGTGCATGGGAAATTATGGCGGCCACCCCTTCGGATAAAACCTTGATCGTCAACCATCCACTGACAACAACGCGCTATGGATCGCTTGAGGGTCTTGATGGTGTTGCTGTCGAATTTCTGCCTATGATCAAGCACTTGCACAACGCGGGCTACAATATTGTGATGTACGATCATCGCGGCCAAGGCGACAGTGACGGCGGTGTCGGTAAAACGCTGATCGGGTCCGAGGCCCCGGTTGGTGCAGGTGAAACCGAATGGCAGGATGTTGCCGCGTCCCTGCGTTACGTCAAAGCGCACCCAACCTTTGGCGATGATCAAATCGGATTTCTAAGCCAGTGTATGGGCGCAAATGCGACGTTCCTTGCGTGGCAAAACGAACCTGAACTGTTCAACGACCCGATGATTACGTCGCTTGTCGCGATCCAGCCGCCGGTGTCTTACGCTATGATTGATCGCTTTATCAAAGCAAAAACCGGCATGGATTTGGTCGATAAAGTCTTGGATGCGCAACGTGAAAAATACGGCTTTGGCTATGCCGATGTGATGACGACGGTCAAATCCCTGACCGTGCCCGTCTTGTATGCCCAAGTGCGCAAAGACGAATACACGTTTGATCCAATCAGTGGTCGCAACGACATTCAGGACGTGGTCGATATCACTCCGACGGAAAACCAACTTATCTGGATTGGACCGGAAGAGGCAAAACCATTTGGGACGGGCAAGCGTTTCGATGGCTATGGTTATTTTAACGCGCATCCCGACGAATTGATCCTGTTTCTAAAGAGCAATTTCTCGTAATCGACATTAACAATCGCTTGGGCAGACGGTGTTTGTCCAAGCGTGACTTTATCAAACCCGCAAAGGGAGGGCAGTTTCTTGCTATCTTTTAAGAAAATAGGACTAACATTGATTGCCGTCCTTTTGTTTGTCGGCGTCGCAGGCACATTGACCGGGTATCTGATCAGCGCCCCGATTTCACATAACGAACAAACCCGCACGGATCGGGCGGCACCGTTTGGCGACGGTAAATTCACCAACATAGAACCGCAGGCCAGCACCGAAATATCGGTTGCGCGCGTCATCGAAGCGTTCTCAGGTCATGAGCGGACCAATCCAACTGGCGACATTCCCGTCATCCCGATTGCGGCAAAGCGGCTGGAAACCTCGCCGACAGACGGGCTGCGCATGGCGTGGCTGGGTCATGCCGGTGTCATGATCGAGATCGACGGAATGCGCCTGCTGGCCGATCCGGTTTTGTCAAAACGCGCGTCGCCTTTTTCATCTGTTGGCCCCAAGCGGTTCCATCAGCCCCCCATCAATTTGCCCGACCTTAGCGGAATTGATGCGGTTGTCATTTCCCACAATCACTACGACCATCTGGACGGCGCAACGATCCGCCACCTCGCCAAACAGGGCACCCAGTTTTACGTGCCGCTTGCCAACAAGGCGCAATTGCTGGCGTGGAATGTGCCCGAAACACAGGTCACAGAACTGGATTGGTGGGATGAAGTTACGCTTGGCGATCTCAGAATTGTTGCGACCCCATCGCGTCATTATTCCAATCGGGGGACATTCGATTACAAAAAAACGCTCTGGTCCTCGTGGTCGATTATCGGCCCGACCAACCGTGTTTTCATCAGCGGTGACACAGGGTATTCAGACGTCTTTTCACAAATTGGAACACGCCTTGGCCCCTTCGATGCGACCATCCTCAAGGTCGGCTCTTATGGTCCCGGCGACGCGTGGCACGACATTCACATGACACCCGAAGAAGCCGTTCAGGTCCACATCGACGTCAAAGGCCGCAAAATGTTGCCTGTTCACTGGGGCACATTCAATTTGGCCTACCACCCTTGGGATGAACCCATCATGCGCACGCAAGCATCTGCCGCGCAAAAAAACATTTCTCTGATTACTCCGCAAATTGGTGAATTCATCGACATTCATGCGGAAAATGAATTCTTTAATTGGTGGGAAGGTTTCGAATAAGGGGCGAATGCGGATATAGAAAAATGCACGTTTGTTGGCGGCAAAGTCGCCGCTCACGATCGCAAGGATTGTCCGGTTTGAACTGATTTTGCTGCTACCGGTCCCAAACTTTTTCAAGCGCGTCTTCATCGATGTTCACCACGTGGCCGGCCTCTGGAAACGCGCCGGTTGTGACGTCAGCGATGTATTCTTTGTACGCGGCGATCCGTTCTGCCTGAAGCCGATCACGTTCCGCGGCAAAGTTTCGATAGGTTTTGGCATGGCGCGGAATGTGGCCTGTGTTTTCGCCAAGCAGGTCTGCCGAAAATAGATATTGCGCATCGCACCCGCCGCCTGATCCCAAAGAGATCGTTAGCATTGTTGTGCGCCCTGTGACCTCGGTTGCGAGGTTTGCTGCGACAACTTCCATCTCGACGGCAAATGCTCCGGCGCTTTCAAAATCCTGCACCTGTTGCCAAACCATTTTGGCCTGCGCAAGCGTGCGGCCAACTGCGCGGTAGCCGCCTGTCCACGTCGCTTTTGGCGGGACCAATCCAACGTGGCAAATGACCGGCACACCTTCGCGCGCGAGGACCTCGACGATCTGGGGGCTCATGCCGCAGTAAACCGACTGCGCGCCGGCCTGCATCGCCGCCATTGCATCACGCAAAACCTCTGTCGCATCGGCATGTTTGCCCCAGGGCATTCCGAACTGAAAATGTGAATTTGGCACGGCTTTGGCGAAATGTGCACGCTCCGGCATAAAGGCGGTGCCGATCATGTCCATGCCTGCTTCGGATGCCGCGATTGCCTCTTCTTCTCGGGCGACCTGCACGTAGGCAAGCTGGCGTTTGCCTTTGGCCTCCAGCAGGTCTTTGACGGTCATCGCGGTCATGTTTTAGGTCCCATCATACGTTTGCGCCGCTCTTTGATCTTTGCATCGGCAGCCGTGGTGCCATCATGGAACGACCCAAAAAACTTGTCCCACGGAATTTCAAGTGATCCGTAATTACACTCAAAATAGCGATGGTGCATTTGGTGGTGGAAGGTGCCCAAAGCCAGCCGGTTTTCGTCCTTTACCACCAACCCTTCAAAGCCGGTGTGCGTCGTGGCAGCGGTCAGCGTATAGTACTGCAAATGGAACAGAATATGCACGGGGTGGGCGGCGACAACCCAATGGATCAAGACCGATCCTAGAAAAATCACATGTTCAACTGGGTGCATCGACAGCCCCGACCACGGCCCGACATTGATGTTGCGGTGATGCAGCGCGTGGATGTGTTTGTAGAAAAACGGAACGTGCAAAAACCGGTGAATCCAGTAGAAATAAAAGCTCTCCCAGATTGGGATCAGAAAGAACATCGCGATGAACCAAACCGGATTTGCGGCCCACGTCAGCATCGGCGCATATCCATTCGCCAGCGCCCAAAACATCAGCACCTCGTAGGCCGTCCAGACCGTGACGCCACTGGCCAATGTCCAAAACATGTTGTCTTTGATTTGCCCGCCCAAGGTGAACTGGCGCCCATTTTTCATCAGCGGGCGCGGATCATACCGCAGTTCTTTGCCCTGCTTGGTGAAGGTGTAAAAATACAAATGCAGCCCGCCCGCCACGGCGATCATCAGGACCAAGTTGCGGATGTACATTTCTGCAATCCAGCCAAACGCCAGCGTTTTGGTTTCCTCTAGCGGGGGCTGGAACAGGTAAAACGACACGAACGCAATGCCGACAATGATCAGTTTTTCGGTGATCAAAAACCAAGAATTCCATACCCAAGACAGCATTTCCATCGGGCGCAATGGCCAGCGAAAGAACGGCGATACTTTTAGCGGGACAGCCGGAACATGGTTCCAACCTTTTAGGGGTTCGTGATCCATCTGCGTACCTTTCCGGAGCGGTTCACTGCGCAGTTTGACAGAAAGACGAATGCATGAAAAACAGATTAAATCTAACAACTAAATCGGATTATCAGGGGTAGTCATGGCAATTTCCCTAAAGGCGATGGAATATTTCACAACTGCGTTGCGGCATGGGAATATTTCCAAGGCGGCGGCAGAGCTTAACATCGCGGCCTCTGCGATTGGATCGGCGATTGATCAGGTCGAAACCGCTTTTGATCTTACGCTCACCATCCGGCAACGATCGCGCGGGATCGAGGCCAATGCCAGCGGGCGGCATGTGGCCCAAAAATTCGAACGATTGCTGGAGGATTACCGATCGGTTTTGACCGAAGGAGCGGAGCTGAAACAAGCGCTGAGTGGCACGCTTCGCATCGGATATTACGCACCAATTGCACCTGCTTTTCTGCCCCCGATCTTGGCCAGTTTTGTGCCCAAAGGGAACGATGTGACCCTGCATCTTGACGAATGTGACAACGATAGTGCCCAAGATGGATTGTTGCAGGGCCGCTATGACGCCATTCTTTTTATAAGCGAGGGTGTGCGCCCCTCTGTTGATTTTGATGTCTTGATCGAAGCCCCGGCATATTGTCTTGTCGCTGCGGATCACGCGTTTGCTAAACTGCCCAGCGTCACTGTTGCGCAGATTGCCACGCAGCCTTTGGTCGTTCTTAACCGTCCCGTCGCGGCCAAATATTATCAAAGCCTGTTCGATGCCCACGCCAATGACATAACGGTCGCCGCCTACGCCAATTCGACTGAAATGGTCCGTAGCCTTGTGAGTGCGGGGGGGGGATGTGCTGTTTTGAATATGCAGCCATTAACCCTGCAAAGTTACTGTGGTGCCGCACTGGTTGGCGTTCCGATATCGGACCCTTTGCCGCCGTTAACCCTTTCGATTGGATACGACAAAACGCGCCCGCGCCGCGTGGTTCAACATTTCGTCGACGCATGCCACGCGCATTTTGCAAAACCGGGACCGCAGAAGTGTTTGGTTGAATAGCGATGTTGTGCCCAAACTCGAAAGGGTCTGACGCGTGTGCCGATCTCTTTCGTCCACTTTTTACAAGTGATTTATTGGCCCCAATGTCCTCGGCGACATCCGTGATTTTTATAGCTTTGTCTGAATAGACGGGTCTTCTTAATCTTCAACAAGCCGCATTTTCAATGCGTCTGCCCCATCTATTATCTCTTGCAATCGGTCGATATTCGGATGCGCACCAGGGCGGTTCTTTGCATCTGCGGTGTGTTCGGCAAAAACAGCAAGGCCGTGTGCTGCTGCGTCGGCATTCAAGGTACCAAAGCTTTCTTGAAGATACCGATAAACGGCGAGCGAACCCTGTTTGCCCGGCAGGTTTTCGATGGTCGTCACAACGGTACCATTCGGGTCGATAAGGTCGATACGAGCGATGCCGTCGATCGAGGGCAAAAGCTGCAGATTGTTCTTAAACGAAGCAGTTGGCTGGATCATCGCCAAATCCTTTTTAGGAAAATTTCTCTGTTATTTTAGCAGCGTTGGATCAAAGCCGCCATGGCTACGTCTTACTTTGTGGAGACTATGGTGACAGAAAATCGGACCAATTTTTGGCGGTGGTACTTCGTATCGATGGTACGTTCGGGGTATAAATTGAGTGATGCCGCAAGGATTTGAAAGCGGGTACGCCCCCCCCCCAAACGTGACGGTATGAAATGTCGGCAATGCGATTTTCAATGTCAGGCTTATCGATAGGCCTGAATGCCCTTTCAAGATCAGTTGAACGACCTCTGCTTCGCGGGGCGAAAGGACGCCAACTGCAAAATCGTCCAATCGCTGGCGTCGCTCGATTGTAATTGGGGCAGTGCCCAAGGTGCGTGCCCAAAGGTGGCGAAATGCTGTCGCAAACAACGGCTGAAGCTGCGCGACCATTTGCGCAGAAAGCCCACCAAGGTCTGATAGTCGCGCCAGGCTGATTTCCTCCATCATTCCGTTCGGAAAATCCACAGTCAGAGCAAGCTCTTGCAAATTCGCAGGCCAACCAAGCGTGCGAAATCCGACTTGCTCATCTTGCTCCACAACGACTTGGGGGGATCCGTAGATAAATGCCAGTTGTCCGGTGCCAGATCAATCATGCGGTGCGGCCCCGGTTTCAGCCCCGCCAAAAAAGCATTGTAGAGTGGGTTCAGCAAATATGTACTGTCGACATAGCACTGCACTGCTTCTTTTGCGGCCGCGTCAATCACTGCGCCCTTGGCAAAAGGTGTGTGTCTATTCACCCAACCTGAAAAACAATTCAGATGCGATTACCATGCGACAACGCCAACAGCTGCAGGCGAGATGGTTCTGGCTGCCCAAGATCATGGCTGGTCAGCGACCGAGGTGCTTGGGGATTTGGCCGAATTGTCCGTTGGTACATGCCCATTGGCAGGTGAAAAAAGCCCAGTTTTCTTCCGCTCGATCGGTTTGGGGCTTGAGGATATCGCCATCGCCCATGCCCTTTACCGCGCCGCGTGCGCCGAGAAATAGGATGCAGGTCTGCGCCTTGGCTGGATCGCAGCCCCGCACGACGTGATCAAAGCCGTTGCGATCCACCGCGATTATGACACGATTTCTGTTGGCATGATCAACGATCATTTCGCAGCACTTGCACTTGAAAACAGCGACAAGGTTCTGGCGCGAAGCCAAGCGATCACGCGTGGGAATTTGGCGATCTTGTCAAAGTGGATCGAAGGCCAGAAGTTGATGTCTTGGGTAAGGCTATGTGCGCATTGGCTACGCAAACAACCCTGCAATTTAAAAAGATGGATTAAAGCGCGTTGGCCAGTACCTTTTGGAGAAAACTTGACCGGTCAAACGTCTTATTTTGTGTCCAGACGATCAAACATTCATTAACCCGCCGACACCCAGCTGACAGGACGGCGTGCTGAATGCGGTACATGGCGCGTCGGATACCCAAACCGAAAGGCAAACGTGGTGTGTCTGTGCGTTCCGGATATTGCGCGCAAATAATTGCGCCACCCACGGTCGTTGCCCAAATCGCGATCACGATCCACAAGCTCGGGCAATTGGTTCATTGGCTGTGTCGCCAAACCTTCGGCGGTAAGGGCCAAGTGCAGGCGCTGCCACAGACGACCCGCTGCGATTTGGTCGTTTCGGTCGTACAGGTCATTCACCGTGATCAGCCCAAAGTCACCAGTGCGCGTCACCTGCCGTTGTGTTGATGCCAGCCAATATTCACCAGATTTCTGTGCGTCCATTTCTGGCAACAGTTGGCCAAAAAACGAAACAACGGGTGACAATCCAGCAGTCGAGATTGAAACACCATCGCGGTGCAGCGCAACCTTTTGGGCATTGCTGCGAAACCAAGCATGGGCATCGTGGGTCATCTGTTGATCCGCGTTGATGGCGCGTGTTGCGTGCAGTGTTGCTTGCGCAAATGCTTGGCCCTGATCTGAACTCCGATCAAAAGTCGTGTAACGGGCCCCTGGTATGTTCCCGACCAAATCTGAAATACGCATCAGGGTGTCTGGTTGAACCGGTTTGTCCAAATAGGGTGCGCGATTGGTGCGCCGCGTGCCAATTGATGGGGCAAGCGGGTGTTGGATTGGCTTGGTTTTTTCAAGAGCCAGCGTTATGCGTCCTGCACCATCGGGACCAAGTCTAGAAAGCCTTGGCCGCCCTGTCTGAAATCCAAACGCGGCACCGGCAATTTCTGCGTTGGCAATCGCGCCTCCCAATCCGATCCACATTTCACGTTGGTAGGGGTCAAACGCCCCAAGGTGACGGTTCGTATCGGCGCTGACTTGAAATCTTTTGTCGTCCACAATCATCGTCCAAGGCTGGGTGTTGTGAGGGCTTGATGCGAGGATCGCAGCGGCGGGCAGGACGGCACGATCATGGTTTTTCATGGAATGAAGCGCATCCCAAGGCGAAAAGGGATCCGCGCCTTGCGAAATGGCCCCACCCTGATGCGTGCGCCAACCACTCGCATGGCAGCCGCTGACAACAAGGGCACCAGAGCCCATGGTCGAGTATTTGAGGAAAGTCCGTCTGTCCATGTCGTGTGCCTTTGGTGTTTGTGCGCTAGGTCCAAAACGCGGTCCCATCTATGGTAAAATAGATCCCGCTGACCATCTAGAATTGCTGTAGGTCGGAAACGTCGGCGCACCGATCGTGGTGATCAAAGCCAGTCGTCGTCGGGCGAAAAGGCGATCATCAAACCGCAAATACAGGCGGCAACAGAACAGCCGATGCCGATCGCGCTCGCTAAACTGTCGAACACAAACCAACCGGCAGTGGCCCCGAATATTGCGCCAAAAATTCCGCCCAATACTAATTTTGCTATCATATTTTGTCTTTTCTTTTTCGTGTTTTACCGTGGATCACATAGGCAAATGTTTGATTTTGGTGGCACTCGAAACGTTGAAATGCGCGTGGCGATGTCGAATGCAGTTTCCGGCGGGCACCCATGGGGCTTGAGCGATGCGAACACAGAACTTTGTCTTGTTGCGCTGCCCAGTGCCGCCGGAAATTGGTCAAACCAATTCACGCAAAGCGACGAGTTACCTTAACAGAACCGATCCTGTTTCTAATGCGCTTGTGCTGGTCACAGACCGATCAAAGTCAGCGCGAGGTTTTGACCTTCTGCGGCAACGCGCTGTTGAACTGCAGCGCAAGCTTGGAGATTTCCTGCTCTACAGGCGGCGTCGATTTGCTCGCGCGCCGAAATCTCTGTTTGGGATTCACATGCACCTAGGCCAAGAACTGCCAAAATTAGGTATTTTTTCATTTGAGTATCTTTCTCATGTTTTGTCGTTGGGGAGGGGGTAAGGGCACAGGTCGACGCCGCAACAAATGTGCGGTTCCAGCCGGATGTCCTGTCTGTTCGTTCAATCAAAATGTGCGATAGCGTTGGGGTCCTCCTGATCAGCCGCGATGGGATCAGGTGTCGCGCAATCAGCCCCGCACGTCGTCCATCCCAACACGATGAGACAGTGTTTTTCGATAACTTGTCGGCGTTTGACCGGTGACCCGTTTGAACGCGTTGTAAAAGGACGATCGCGCGTTAAAGCCGACATCGTACGTGATGGTAAGGACAGTTGCGTTGGTCGTGGACAACAATTCCTTGGCCTCTGAGATGCGGTAGCCATTGACGAAATCAAAGAAACTTTCGCCAACGACTTCGTTCAAGGTTTGGGAAATATAATTTGACGACGCGCCAGTGTGGCGCGCCAAAGCCCACAGCGAGAGGTTGGGGTCACGGTGCAAATGATCCTGTTCCATCGCGGCGCGTAGTTTTCGCTCGATGCGCGATGATGCTTCCGGACTTAGCGCTGATTTTTCGTATTTTTCGCTCGGCTGATGCGGTGGAATATCTTCGGTGATTTCAGGCGGGCTTTCGTCGTTTGTATCAGGCATCAACGGCGGGCGTTGCCGTAGCCCCCACAGCGTCATCGCGGCAATCAAAGCGAGATTGCAAAACCCTGCAAAACCCAGGAATACAGCGAAGGTGTCTGCCTGTTCTGGATCAAATCCAAAGATTAAAAGAAGAACGCGGCCCAGCCAATACAGCCCGCCCAAACCGCCAATTACGTAAATCCAGCGCAGTTCATGTTCTTCGGTGCTGGCGTAAAAATCGCGCAACATAAGGCGGTAACGCATCATCCGGCGCAGGATCAAATACAGATAGATCGCCATTTGTGGATACAAGGAAACGTGTAAAAGGACGATCACAGAGATCAATGCCAGCCGCCATCCCGTGGGTATCATTGCGTCATCATAGGCCAGCGCCGACCCGATATCCGGCGATGTAAGGGCTGCGATCAGCCCGATTGACACCGCAAAAGCAGGCAGCACAAAGTGTCGAAACAAACGCGCAGGCTGCCCATCTTCAGTTGATGTCAACGTGAACACATACAGCCAAAATAGCGGCGCAACGCACAGGCTGCTGGGGGTCCAAATGATCAACTCTGCGGTTTGAACATAGATATTATCCGCGCCCTCAAAAAAACGATGGAACGCGTCGGGGATGTTGTTCACCGTAACCGTGCCCAGAAACACGGCAAAGCTGCGGCTTACCCGCGAATATTTGGTTTGCATCAGGCAAAAGACGATGCCGAACACTGTGATTGTGATTGTGATTGCGATTGTGGCCGTGCTGGCCATTTCTACGATGATAAAATCCATGCCATAAATTGTCGCAAACTCGCGCAAGAGGCCAGAACACAAACGCATCAGATGCCCTGAAATCTGTCCTCCCCTGATAGGATGGACGCCGCGCGATCCGGATTTTCCGATTTTGGCTGTTCCAATACCCTATCAGTCGGGCACTAATTTCCGCGCAAAACTGTCGATTGCTCCGTTTTTATTCGTAACAGCGGTGCGGATTCTTCCGGTTTTAAGGTCGGCGGCCATTACAGAATCAAATCCGTAATTTCGCCCCTCATGTGAAATTGTGCCGTCTGGGCTGATAAAAACGCCTAGACCTGATCGCCAATTGACTGGGGTCACCATGCGCTGGGCCAATGGAACGGGAAGGATGGCGCCGGTTGCACCAGCCAACGAATGAAGGATGGCTTGCAAGATTTTTGCAAGGTCCGATGCTGTCGCCCAAAGGCCGGCTGCCGCACTTTCCGGGTGCCGTCTGTATCCACCTGGTAGCGGTTTGCCGTCCTCAAAAAATCCATGGGCAAACGCGGCCACTGGGCTGATCGCAAAAGTCGCGCGAGGTGCACCAATCGGAGTCAAAACCTCCAACGCGACGTAGGTTGCGAAATCTGTTCCAGTGACATCTTCGATCAGGCTTTGCAGAACCATAATGCCGCCGCCGCTGTATTTGAATTTACCAAACAGCTGATGACGCGTGCGGACAGCATCCGAATTAGCAGGGTCGCGACCACCAAGGACTTCCAGCAAGCTTGGTATTTTGTCATTTGGGCCGTATCCAGAAAACCCATGAACCGTGGCACCGGCGGTGTGCGACATCAGTTCTTCGATGGTGGTGGTCGTGCCTCTGGGTCCAGTCAATGGAAACCGGCGAAGATACCGGTTGGCCGGTTGGTCAAGGTTCACGCGACCATCACGCACCAGCGTTAAAATGGCCAACGCGGTCACTGTTTTCGAACAGGATGCCACCTGAAATAGGGTGGCGTCATCAACAGCCATCTGTTGGGTTGCCATACCGCCATGGCCCGTCGTCAAACGCCCGTCGTTGATTTCAGCAATTTGATAGCCGGCCGAATTTTGCGTGAACGGTTCGGCAAATGAAAGACGTGGCATAGGTGCAAAAATTGCGGCTACGCTGATCGCATTAAAAGTACGTCGGTTCATGGTGAAAGTTTTCCTGAATAACCAAAGGGAGCGCCCAGCATTCGTTATGGGTGCGTCAAATATGGTCGTTCATTTTCGGGGTGTCGCCTGTTCCTACAGGGGTGGACAAGGCAATGTTGGCTGAACTGGTGTGATCGGCGTGATACGTCGCGGACACTTTGCCCGCGACGAAGATCATTTAGCTTTTTGGAAACAAAAACAGGTTTTGAATATCGACAAGCCCTGCGGCCAGATAAGATGGGTACCGGTCTAAAATCGCCGCCTTCAAGTCATCACCCGTAGCCGATTTGGCATATGCAGCCTGAACATGATCCAGATAAATCAGCGCATCGTCCATGGCCTGACGTGATCCTGCCGTAGGGCCGTGACCCGGAAGCACGAGGTCGAACGACGTGTCTTTTTGCATCTCGACAAGCCCCTTTTTCCAACCATCAAAGTTACCGTGACCGCAAAATAGATGGCAATTATTGTACAGCATGTCTTGGGCAATCAGCACCTTTTGATCCGGCAAATAGATCGTCATCATGTTGTCGGATTCCGCATCCGTGACATGGCGAAATTCAAATGTCACACCATCGATCACTTCGGTCGCACCATGTTCGATCACACGGTTCGGCACGACCTTGGTTGGCGGCACATGTTCGCCCAAAGACTCGATGCTGATTTCAATAAAGAAGTCGCCCAGTTGATCAATTTCAGCCTGCGTTTCGGCAAAGGAATAAATCGGCACATCGCGAAATTGATAAGCGCCAAACCAATGGTCAGGATGCAGGTGCGAGATGATCATACGATCCACTGGCTTGCCGGTTTTTTCGGCGTAATCACGAATTTCCTGGCCGTAGATGACGGACCTTTGACCGTCCACAAACACCAGACGTTCAGGTGTTTCAATGACATGCGTTGTCACACATCCCGTCAAATCGGGGCTTTGGTAACTGTGGATTTTTACATCCCCAAAATCTGCGAGTGTGACGACGCCGTGCTTTAGTGGCGTGGTGCCTTGGCCGATGGGTCCACCGCCAAGAATATTCGCGCTTACGATGCTTGGGGCCGCGAGCGCTGTTGCGGCGGTGCCCGTCAATAAAGACCGGCGATTGAGGATAAGATTGGTCACTGGGTTTCCTTTATCTGATGTGACTATCAAGTACTAGATAGGTAGATTAACGCCCCCTAGCTAGCGTCTTGATTTTCAGCCGTCAATCCTCTATCTAGTACTTGATAGATAAAAGGCTGTGATGCGCATGACAAACCCGAACGACAAGGCCGTCGCCATTTTGAATTCAGCGCGCGCGTTGATGATGGACCGCGGCTACAACGGCTTTAGCTTTCGTGACATCGCAGCCGAAGTCGGGATCAAAAGCGCAAGCATCCATTACCATTACGCAACCAAGGCCGACCTAGGCGAGGCAACTGCAAAGGCATATCGCGAGGCGTTCAGCGACGCATTAGACGGGCTTGACGCGGCAACAGCGCCAGACCTTTTGCGCGCTTATGGGGCACTGTTTGTGGCAACCCTGCGCGATCATGGCGGCCTGTGCCTAGGTGGTGTGCTGGCGGCAGACGCAACAACATTGCCAGATCAAGTCCGCGCCGAAGTCGTCGCATTTTTTGACGCACAACATGTATGGGTCGCTGCGGTTTTGCGGCAAGGCCAAGCCAACGCAGAGTTTCGAAAAGACTTTGATGCTGCCGCTTTGGCAAGGATGTTCGTGTCCAGCCTTGAGGGCGCGATGATGGTGGCCCGCGCCATAGAACACCCCGATGATCTTGAGACGACGCTGGATCTATTTGTCCATTTGGTTCGTTTGTGACCGGCTGTTTTTTGGTATTATTGAAATTTACACAAGCAAAGAACGTTTGGCCCGATTGAAACAGGACTGAGCCTCGTCAAGTTTAACAACGTCAGTTTTTTGGTGATTGGTGACGGTAAAATACTACGCATAAAATACCACCATGGACATCCCCTTGAGTGGAAAACGCGACGTTGCAACACTCCTGCATTTTTAGCCACACGCCCACCTCAAGAATTGAAATGGGCGTGTCGGGAACGTCGTGTCAAAGTGCGCCGCGCACGTCAGGGTTCATGCTGTAGGTGCCCATTTGTGAGGCTTGTGCCAAAACACGGTTCTTCATCGCGGCCAAAGCTTGCGCGCCTGTAAACGCGCCATCAAGGTCTAGTGATTCAACATCCAACGCGTAGATCGTGAAGTAATAGTGATGCATGATACTGTCATTCCAAGGCGGGCAGGGACCGTCGTAGCCGCCGTAGTTGCCACCCATATCTGCATCGCCTGCGAACCAATCGGTGTAGCTGTTTATGCCTGTCAAACCGTGCGGTTGCTGGCCCGCCTTTTTGCCTGTGGGTGTCACTGCAGCGCTGTCGGCACCTTCGGCGATCGTGGACAAATCCGCAGGAATGTTAACCAAAACCCAATGATAAAAATCCACGCGCGGCAGGTCGGACGGGACGATCTTTTCCTCTTGGTTCACGTCTTTGCCCGATGCAGGCACGTCTGGATCATGCACAATGATCGCAAAGGATTTGGTGCCAGCGGGCGCGTTGCTCCAAGAAAGCGTGGGGTTTATGTTGTCTGATAGTTCGAAATGTCCGTCGTTTGGGATGTTGCCAAAGGCAAATCTGGGGGAAATTGGCGCGCCGTTTGCAACACCATCAACTGTGAATTTCATGTTCTATTCCTGAATGTGTGGGGTGCGCCCCGATCATACGCGGCGCACTGCGTTTAGCGGGTGTAAACGGCGGTGATGGTGGATGACGCTAGGCTGTTTGCGTTGACCATAAAACCGGCGAGCGCATTGCTGACTGAGCCGTCGATTTCCAATGTTGTGCCCAGGGCATGCACGGTGAATTCATAGCGGTGCACTTCACCCGGAGGCGGGCATGCGCCGCCAAAACCTGTCGCGCCATAATCGTTCGTCAGCTGCACGCCGTCTACAAAACTGGTACCGCGCAGTTCGGTCACATCGGCCGGGATGTTAAAGGCAAACCAGTGCCACCAGCCTGAACCTGTCGGTGCATCGGGGTCGTAAACGGTGACTGCAAAACTTTGAGTGCCTTCGGGTGCACCGGACCATGCCAGCGTTGGCGCGACGTTCCCGCCGTCACATCCAAAGCCCTGAAAAACGAAATCATTGGCGAGCTGTTTCCCCTCGGCGATGTCTGGGCTGCTTAACGTAAAACTGTCGGCAAGCAGGGGGGCACCTAGCGTTGTTGCAGCCAGTAGGGATGCGTAAAATGAGACACGTGTCATGTTGAAGTCCTTTCTCGGATGTTCGTTGTTGATGATGCCAACTTAGCCATCAACGCCGCCCACCGCTTCCTGATGCCACGCAAGAACTATCGGATTTCGATCAATGTGCCGCCAAACGGATATCTTTTGGCTTAATCCCGAACCTTTTTCGAAAGGCGTCTGAAAAATGCGATGGCGTTTTAAATCCGCAATCCAATGCAATTTCCGAGATTTGATCGTCCGTTGTTTGCAACAAACTAAGTCCGCGTTCGAGCCGTGTGTGCAGCAGAATTTTCGCAAACCCCTGTCCGGTTTTTGACAACCACCGTCGCATCGTCGCTTCGCTCATGGCAAAATGTGCGGCAACGTCTTCGGCCATCCAAGGGTGGCTTAGGTCGGTTTCAATCAGGCGGCGCACCTTGCTGATCGGTTCATCCACGACCGTCGTGGGCAAAATTATGCCCTGTTCGCGCAGCCAGATCAGTGGTTCGATCAGCCTGTGTTGGCGAATGGAATCCGGCAGGTCCTTATTCGCGAGGTTCTCTTGAATAAGGGACAGGATCGCGTTTGGATTATGTGCGTCGGCGCGTATAATTTGCACATCCGTGGCGCGCTGTGGTTTGGGAGAATCTGCAAAAACCGCGTCGATTAGATCGTGCGAAAAACACACACCAAGGGCGCGGTAGGCATCATCCAAAACAGGGCGATTGACCATCGTAACCATGGCGCCGGGTGGAAAAATCATCAGATCACCTTCGCATCCCAGCATGTCGCCTTGGGTCGGGGTTTCCACATGCTTTTCGCCGCGCTGAATAAAGAAAAAGAAGGTGAGGCGAAAATAGAGATCGGCAAAGGTGGCGGTCGTCGCCTGTGTAATCGGAAAGATCGAAACCTGCCCAATCTCATCAGGCAGGATTGCGGGTGTTTGGTTTGGCGCGTTCATAACGGCACCATAGTGGCTGCGCGTGGAATGTCAGGCCACCATCGACCGCGACGCCGGCAAACCATTTGCCAACAATGCACCACCGCCGGGGGCAATTTCGGTCAGATCCAGATTGCGCAGGATTTGGCGGGTCGTGGCGACAGCAGCAGACAAAGTTGGCAATCCAGAGGCCCGTTCGATCATCTCGATCGATGGCAATGACGGCATTTGCACGCAAGCAGAGGCCACAATCGCGTCGACGCCGCGCAGATCCAGTTTGCGCCACAGCTCGGACGGGGCGGTTGGGTCTTGGGACGCGACTTTGAGGTTGTCGGGGATCTCAAGTGCCAGAAAATCCTGCACTTCGATCCCTTCGTTTTCGATATAATCAACGACCAGTTTGGTCAGCGGTTTCATGTACGGACAGATGATCGAAACCTTTTTGATGCCCATGTCTTTCATCCCGTCGATCAAGGCCCCAGCAGAGTTCAAAACCGGTGTTGGGCATCCATTTTCGGCGGTGACTTTTTCAAGCTTTTCGCGCGAGGCACGGTGATAGCCCAGCCCCATCGACATGATCGCAACAAGGCAGGCATAGGCCTGAACCTCGACTGCGGCATCCGACAATTCCGTCGCACAGCGCACGCTATCGGCGTCCATCGCCTCGAGTTCTTCTTTTACCACGCTCTTCATCCGCATGCGCGAGGAATGAAAGGTAAAACGGTCGGGCAGGATCGTTTCGCGTGCTTTCAAAAGCGCAGGGATTTCGGTTTCCATCGTGACGTTAGAACTGGGAACGATCAGGCCAACGCGGCGATATTTTGGTGCAAATGACATTTTATTTCCTTCAAAGGGGATGAGTTAAAGCGCTGGGCCCATGACGGCTTCGGGCAGCCAGGTCGCGATGCCGGGAAAGACACAAAGCAGGACAATGGCGAGCAGCATACAAGCCACAAATGGCAGTGATCCCATCAGGATTGTGCGCAGTGAAATGTCCGGTGCGATGCCGTTGATCACATAAAGGTTCAGACCTACGGGGGGCGAAATTAGGCCGATTTCCATATTGATGGTCAGGATCACTGCGAACCAGATCGGATCAAAACCAGCGGTTGTGATGATCGGCAACAAGATGGGCGCGGCCATCAAAATCACCGCGACAGGGGGTAGAAAAAATCCTACGATGATCAAGAAAATGTTCACCGAGATCATCAAAACCCATGGGTTCACATCCAGCGTACCGATCCATGTGGCGATGCTTTGTGTGATCGAAAGGCTGGACAGCATGTAGGAAAATACACCAGCCGCGGCGATGATAAACAGGATCATCACGCTTTCTTTGGTGCTTTCTTGTAGGATGTTCCAGATTTTGCGGATGTCGTACAATTTGTAGATCACGATCGCGACGGTCAGGCACAAAAGCGCGCCGACGGCGGCGGTTTCGGATGGTGTCGCGACGCCCCCATACATGGCATACAGTACGCCGATGATGATGCCGACAAACGGTAGAACGCGCGGTAACACTTCGAATTTTTCACGCCAGCTATAGCTGCGGGCGGTCATCAACGCCATATCGCCAGATTTCCAAGTTGCGTAGATCGACCATGCCATAAAGAGCGAGACGAGCATCAGACCGGGGAACACGCCGGCCAGAAACAGGCGGCCAATCGATGTCTCGGTGGCGACGCCGTACACGATCATTGTGACCGATGGCGGGATCAAAATACCGAGCGTGCCACCTGCCGCGATTGAACCGGTTGCGATCCCTTCAGGGTAGCCGCGTTTCAGCATTTCGGGGATGCCCATTTTACCGATGGCCGCGCAGGTGGCGGGGCTGGAACCGGACATCGCCGCGAACAGCGCGCAGGCCCCAAGATTGGAAATCACAAGACCGCCGGGAACACGCGTCAGCCAGCGTTCAAGCGCCTCGTAAAGGTCAGCGCCCGCACGTGTCGACGCAATCGAAGACCCCATAATGATGAACATCGGGATGGACAGCAGTGCGAAGCTGTCGAGTTTGCCAAAGAAAATTTCCGGCATCAATTCTAGCGACCGCATGCCGTCAAAAATCACCAGAAAACCGGCCGATACAACAAGCAGTCCAACACCGACAGAGACGCCGGAAAACAGGACAAGGATGGTACAAATGCCAACAAGGGCACCCAAAAGGAGCGGGTCCATAGTTATGCCTCCAAGCCAAATGGCGTTTCAGATTTGATAAGAAGGGCCACCAGATCGGCGATTAACTGCAACAGCAGCAAGCCAAATCCGAGGGGCAATGAAAGATAGGGAATCCACAAAGGAACAGCCGTCACGGTGTCTGATGTCCAGCCGCGCGCCCAGGCAAAATGCCAATGCTCATAGCCGTAAAACAGCATGATCGCGGTGATGGCGATTGACAGGCTCAGCGTCACAATAGCGAGCGCAAAACGCACGCGCCCTTTTAGGGCTAAGGGGATCAGATCGACATTCACATGACCGCGTTGGAACTGGACAAAAGGCAGCCCGATCAAGGTCGCGGAGATGACCAGAAACACGACGTATTCTGTTTGCCAGACGGTCGATCCATTCAGGACAAACCGGATAAAAATCATTTGGCAGGTCAAAAACACAGCCGCGAGGATCATAAGGGCAGAGCACCAGCCTGCGACGCTGGAAATATTTTGCACGGTGCGAACGAATATGTTTTCGCTCTTTAACCTTTGGACAGGCGAAGGGGCATGGCTGGCCACGTCGATCTTCCTTTTGATGAAAATTTGGAAAAAACCCCGGAACGCGGTTCATGCATTCCGGGGTGGTCGGGTCACTCGACGGCGAGCGCGAGATCAAGCAGATCTTGACCACCTGGCACGTCCGCGACGAAGGCCGCATAGGACGTTTCGTTGGCGATCGCCTGCCATGCGGCAAAGTCCGCAGGTGTCATTTCTGCGATTTCAACGCCGGCTTTGCGGAAGATATCAACCGACTTTGCGTCTTGCAGTTTGGCCTGTTCTAGATAGTGCGCTTCGGCCTTTTCGGCGGCGGACAACAGGGCGGATTGTTGGTCGCCAGACAGTCCTTCGAACGTTGATTTGTTCATCAAAAGCGGCTGATACAGGAACCAAAGCGCAATGTCGGCCGCAGGTGTGTAGCATGCGACCTGTTCAAAAATCCGGTAGGATACAAATGATGCAGACGACGTGTTTGCAGCATCCAAAACGCCGGTTTGCATGGCTGAATAAATCTCGGAAGAAGCCATGGATGTAATCGACGCACCCGCACCAACCAACATCTGTTCAAAGGATTTCCCAGCGGCGCGCGTTTGCAAACCAACCACGTCAGACGGTTTGGTAATGCACGTGTCTTTGCCCACAAAACCACCAGCAAGGTAGCCATGGACCAGAACCATCACGTCATCTTCGGCCATCTTGGCCTCGAGGGCTTCCATGAAAGGTGACTGGCTTAGGCGGGCTGCGTGGTCGTGGTTTTTCACCAAACCGGGCATAAGCGTCAGGTTAAACGACGGTTGTTGGCCACCTGCGTAAGACAGTGGAAAAACCGTCATGTCCAACTGACCGCGCGACAGTGGGCGATATTGTTCGCGTGGTTTGAACAGTGATTTTGACGGAAAAATCGTGATCTCAAGGTCGACGTTTGCTGCTGCAACCTCGTCGGCCACAATTTGTGCAACCTCGTGACGGACATCGCTGGTCGACCATTGGTGCGACAAACGTAGTTCTTCGGCCTGCGCGGCACCGGCTGCAAGCAAAAGTGAAAGTGCTGAATTTTTCAGAAAATGTTTCATTTTAATTTCTCCCTATGGATTCTTAGTACATTTATATGTATCCATATGGCAAGATAAAACATCCAGATAAATGTGTTTTAACTGGAACCCCAACAGCGAACGACCTATGAGATGACGAAAAGGATTCACGATGGCCCGCGCTTCTGACCAGCTTATTGATCAGCTGAAACACGAGATTTTTAGTGGTTTGCTAAAGCCCGGCGATCAGCTGGAAGAGGCCGATCTTGCGGCCCGTTTTGGTGTCAGCAGAACGCCCATTCGGGAAGCGATCCGGTCCATGGTCGATTGTGGATTGCTGGAAACACGGCCACGCAAGGGCGCGATCATCAGGGTGTTATCGGCAAAGGAGCTGAACGATCTATTCCAGGTGGCCGCCGAACTCGAAGGTATGGCCTGTCGTTTGGCAAGTGAGGCGCTGACAAAGACGGCAAAGCAGGAAATCAAAGCCGGATTGGATCAGTGCGAAACCGCGGCTGAAACGCAAGATGTCCCGGCATACGCGGCTGCAAATTTGGCGTTCCATTCCGCCATCCATCAGGCCAGCGGCAACAATTGGCTGGTTGAACAGCTCACTCAGATTCAGGCGCGAATTAACGTTTACCGCCTGATGCCTTATGAAATTGTCGGGCGACTTGAAACGTCACTGCAGGAGCATAAGGAAATTTGCGATGCTATTTTCGCCAACGATGGCGCGCGTGCAAACACGTTGATGCGTGACCACATGATGCTGCAAGGCCAGCGCCTGCCGAGCCTTTTGAAGGCGATGACGTGAAATGCGAGCGCTAGGTTTTTGAAGGTCGAATTGGCGGAATAATTCGCGCTTATCGACCGCTAATTTGAACCGCACACGATCAAGATCATCTTGGGCAGGCAACCGCCGATCACATAGGCACCCAACGCGCTTTCTTTTTTGCATGGTTTTATTCAACTCAGGGGATATACCCGATCCAAAATGGAGAAGTTGAAGATGCCGGTTCCAGAAGGGTCAGAGAGCAAGACATGGCGAATGTCGCCCGATTTGTTAGGGTTTGTCGATCTTGGCGGGGTCTTTTTCGAGACCAATCCGGCGTGGCAAATTGTGCTTGGCTGGAGCGTGGATGAAATCCGATCCAAGACGTTTGTCGACTTTTTGCATCCTGACGACATGGACAGCACCTTAGCCGTTTTCGAGGATATGAAGCAGGGCGGCACTGCCTTGCATTTCGAAAATCGGTATCAATGCAAAGACGGATCATACCGTTGGCTGTCTTGGGTTGCCGCACAAGAAGCCGATGTATTTTTCTGCTCTGCACGGGATGTAACGGCGGATAAAGAACATCTGCTTTCCTTGAGAACTCACGAGGACGAAGCGCTTTTGCGCGAACAGTTCGTGGCAATTCTGGGCCATGATCTGCGCAACCCGCTTGCCGCGATTGGTTCGGCTGTGCGCATCGCGTCTGACCATGATCACTCTGAAACCATCGGGCAAATGCTGACCTCGATTGAGGGCAGTGCGAACCGCATGGCCCAACTGATTGATGTCACGATGGATTTCGCGCGCGCGCGGCTTGGCGGTGGAATTCCTGTGACGATGTTGCCGACCGACAGCCTCACCAAAGAATTCGAACAGGTCGTTGGCGAAATCAGGTTAACCCATCCTGATCGCGAGATTGAATTGAACACACACATCGATGCGACGGTCGTTTGTGACGCCGCGCGGCTGAACCAAATGCTGTCGAACCTTGTTGCAAATGCGGTGATGCACGGATCAAAAGGGCGTGCCGTTCATGTTGACGTAAAGACCGCCAACGATGTGCTGGAAATTTCAGTTGTGAACTATGGACAGCAAATTCCTAAGGCCGCCCTGCCAAATTTACTTGAGCCGTTCTCAAGAGGTGAAGATAGTAATTCAATGCAGGGTTTGGGCCTTGGTCTGTACATTAGCGATCAAATTGCCAAGGCGCACGGCGGTGATCTGACCGTTGCATCAGATGCAGAAAAGACCTGTTTCTCATTCAAGCTGGCCCTCAAATCAAGTTAACCCGAATGACTTCAGCTTTGCATAAAGTTGGCTTTTTGAAATACCCAGTTCACCCGCTGTCTTGACCTTGTTGCCGATGTTGCGTTTTAGCGCCCGACTGATCAGTTCCCGCTCGTAATCCACCATTTGTGGTGAAAGCGCGCGATCCGATGATGGTCTGCCGCCGGAATGACGCGCCGCTTTTTGCGACCGGTTCTGGCGGGTTTTCATGATCGCCGCGCGCCTGCATAAACCGCCCTTAATCGTGTCGATCAACGTGTCCATTTGGCACGGTTTTTCCAACACGGTCACAGCACCGCCCTGCATTTTTGGTTGTGTGAAACGAGTTCAGCGCGGCCTTGGGCGCGCGATTATTCCACCGCCAATCAGTATCTGACGCGGTGGGGCTATTTTTATATTGTATGATTTTCATGATCTTACAGAGGTTCGAAGCCGCCCATGCCGTATTGCCTGTCCAGCTTTCTGGAAAACCCCAAGCTGGTGAATTAGGATTAGCGAGGTATAAAAATGCGAGGACCGAGCGCAGGTTTCCCTGCAGCGGTGTTTTTGCGGCGATTTTTTATCTGCTTTCATAAAGCCATCAGACACACTAGGCGTCGTTATCTTTGCTATTTCAGGAAAAAACATGGCGCAAAAAGCCACTATTTATAAAGTCGAACTTTCCGTTTCTGATATGGATCGTCACTATTATGAGACCCATAAACTGACGGTCGCCAAACACCCTTCGGAAACGGATGAACGGTTGATGGTGCGCATTCTGGCGTTCGCTCTGAATGCCCATGAACAGTTGGAAATGACCCGTGGCATTTCAACCGATGATGAGCCGGACATTTGGCAAAAATGCCTGAGCGGCGAGCTGGAACTGTGGGTAGCGTTGGGGCTTCCGAGCGAGAAGATTGTTCGCCAATCCAGTGGCAAAGCCAACAAGGTGATTGTGTATTGTTACGGCGGTAACACCGCCCAGATGTGGTGGGAAAAGATTAAAAACAGCACCACCCGTTTTGATAACCTGTCGGTCGTAAATTTCTCGGAAAAAGACACGACTGAACTGGCCAAGCTGGCAAGCCGCTCAATGAAACTGCAGGTTAATATTCAGGACGGTGATGTGATGGTCAGTGTCGATGAAAGCGTCGCGTATGTGACCCCGATCAAATGGAAAAATGCTGATCGTTGATCGTATTTTACAATTGCGCAGCAAGCCAATGAACCGACGCTTTTGCTTGGCTAAGGGCGGCATCAGCATTAATAGGGTTACGGCGATCACAGCACCCTTTTTGCATAGGTGACATTGCTCATTTCGACGTCTTGAACAGTCAGGCTTGCGACGTCAGGCAGAGCGTTTTCCAAAGCATTGAGGATGACCGAATTTAGACGTTTGCGCGTTAGTTCATCACGCCCCGACAGCAACGATAATGTCGCATGTGCGAATGTCTGAATACCGGACCCCAGACAAAAAAACGAGACAGGCTGCGCACGTATTTTGATCGCAGCAGGGTTGGGAAAATCGGGCTGATCCGCGAGGGCTGCAAACACGTTTTTACACAGCAATTGGATATCGTAATTTTGCTCAAGACCGTCGGAAAATTCGATTGAAACATGTGGCATTTGTATTTTCTCATTCAGGGGTTAGGTGGAAAACCGTACAGCGCGGCCGGATTATCGACGAGGATTGCGTGTTTTTCACGGCTCGAATTTGCGTAGCTGTCCAGTGCGTCCAGCAGTTTTCCATCGTCGGGCATGTAGTCAAACAACGCAGGATGTGGCCAATCGGTGCCCCATAACATCCGTTCTGCGCCGTCGCTTATCAGGGCGCGGGCAAAGGGAACGGCGTCATGATATTCGGGTCTTTGATTTGAAATTCTGTAATTGCCTGACAGTTTCACCCATGCTTTGCCCGTCGACACCAAACGCCTTAGGGCCACAAAACCGGGTTGATCTAGCCCATCCTGCGCCCGAATATGCCCCATATGATCGACAACAATTTGCACGGGCAGGGCGGCCAGTTTCGGCTCCAGTTCAGCCAGCGTGGGCCCATCGATCAACAGTTGCAGGTGCCAGCCCATATCTGCGGCGCGCTGGGCAAGGGCATCAAGCGCGCTAAGGTCAATACCACCGCCAAACAACGTGTTAATCCGCACACCGCGAATGCCGCCAGCGTCCAGCACGGCAAGATCGTTCAGCGAACAGTCCGGTTTGACAACCGCAATGCCGCGACAGTTTTTGCCGTATCCTGCAATCGCATCAATCGTCACGCTGTTGTCGGTCCCGTAAACTGACGGCTGAACGATCACGGCCCGTTCAATCCCCAACCGTTTATGCAGCGCCGAATAGGCATCCAATGTGGCAGGTGGCGGGGTGTAGGACCGGTTGGCCACAAAGGGGTGCGCAGCCTGAGGCAAGATAACATGCGCATGACAATCACACGCGCCGGCGGGCAGGGGGTGGGACGGCGCGCTTGGGTTTTCTAACGGGGGCAAACAGGGATCGCTCACGCGTTCATCCTTTCGATGGGGGTTAATAGACAAGGCCGGGCAGCCAAAGCGCAAGATCAGGCAGCATCAACAGGCCAGCGATCAGCGCAAGCATCGCGACCAAAAATGGCAACGCACCCAAGCTAACATCGTTGAACGGCCCACCGCGCGCACGCGTCCCATGCACCACATACAGGTTCAGGCCAATGGGTGGGGTGATCAGCGCGGCTTCCATTAGGACGGTGATCAAAACACCAAACCAGACCGGATCGTACCCCATGTGCACAACAATCGGCACCACGATTGGAACGGTTGTCAACATCATCGACAGGGTTTCCATGAACATCCCGAGGAACAGGTAAAACACGATGATCATCAAAATGGTTTGCGTCGGGGTCCATCCCAGCGCGTCGATGCCAGAGATCAGTTTTTGCGTAACCCCCATAAAGCCGAGGACAAAATTCAGGAAAACGGCGGCGAGGATGATAATCATGACCATTCCGGTCGCGCGCATGGTGCCCTCAAATGCCGCGATCAGCATTTTGAAGCTCAGCGATCTGTACAGTGCCGCGATCCCGAGCGCTGTGACCACGCCGATTGATGCCGCTTCGGTTGGGGTGGCGAAACCGGCATAAATCGATCCAACGACGATGATGAACAAACCGATTGGGGGCAATAGATCGGGTAATGTCGCAATCCTCAGCGCCCAATTCGCGTCAACCTTTTCACCGCCCCAAGACGGTCTGGCGATGCAGGCAATTGCGATCACCAACATAAATAGACCCGCAAGGATAAGGCCCGGAAAAACGCCCGCCAGATATAATTCTGGCACCGATGTTTCGGTCAGCAGACCGTATAGGATCAGATTGATCGAGGGGGGGATCAAGATGCCTAATGTGCCGCCGGCCGCCAATGACCCAAGGAAAAGCCGTTCGTTATATTTGCGGTTTTCGATTTCTGGATAGGCCACAGTCCCCACTGTCGCGACCGTCGCCACGCTGGACCCGGATGTCGCCGCAAAGATCGCGCAGGACCCGATGTTGGCGTGCATCAATCCACCCGGCAACCACGACAGCCACGTGGCAACGGCGGCATACATGCGTTGTGCAATGCCGGCACGCAACATGATTTCGCCCAACAAAATAAACATAGGCACCGACACAAGGATGTATTGAATGCTTTGTTCCCAAACAAAATCACCCAGCATCAAGGCACGGCGCCCGCGCATGAAAATCTCGTCCAGACCAAGGCCAAGAATACCAAGGACGGCAGCAATCGGGACAGCGCTTGCGACCAGAAAAAGTAGGCAGAACAGAATAATGCTAGGCATTGAAATGACCTTTATCGTCGTATTGCGATTAGATGTGGGTTTCTTCTTTGATGTCTTGTTCGACCGATCGCACACCAATCAGCGCGCTGAGGGCTTGCCAACGTCCGGCAATAAGATGCCGCAAGGACGCAGCCATCAAAACCAGACAACACAGCATCATAAAGGCCAGACCACCAAACCAGACAGATTGCGGCACCCAAAGCGGCACAGCGAGGGGGGTGGTGGATGTGTAATTATACGACCAACTGACGTGCAAAACGTCCCACGCACTGCGCGACAGCACAAAAATGTAAGTGGATAAAAGCCCAAGGCCGACGATATCCATCGTGCCGCGCACCCGTTTTCCGACCTTTAAATAGGCCACATCAATGCGGATGTTCGAACGCGTGAACAGGCAATGCGCGTAAGCCCAGGTCGTGACGCCAGCAAAAACATAACCGGTAATTTCATCAGATCCACGCATCGTAACGCCTAGAAATTTTCGAGACAAAACATCAGCCGTCACCATGAAGGCGCAGATCATCAGGGCAAAACCGCCCATAATTGCGGCCCAACGTGCTGTGCCCGCGAGGCTTTTGTGTAGGTGATCAAGCATATGGTTCCTCCCCCGAAAAACGTGAAAACTCCGGCGAGGTGTGTGCCGCCGGAGTGTGGAATTTGATCAGTTGCTTGCACCGGGCGCTGCGACGCCGATGATTTTGCCGATGGTGTCATTCCATTCTTGCGCACATGTCGCACCGCAACGTTCGGCCCAGCGGGCGACCGTGAATTCGGTAGCAATACGTTCAAGGGATGCCTGATCTTCGGCTGATGGAACGACGGGAACCATGCCTGCGACTTCGCCTGCGTCGCAGGGGCCGGATGTGTTGCACGCCATCGACGTTTCATCGATTGCGCGCATGTAGGTCCATGCTTCGCTCTCGAAAACAGCGGCTTTTTCGGTGATCAGGTTTTGCGTCGCATCGCTCATGTCGTTCCACACATCGAGGTTGATCGCGGTGAATGTCGCGGCAAACCCTAGACGCACTTGGATGTTGTGCGTGACGACTTGGCCCCAATTGCCGTTGTAGGCAGGCTGGGTTCCGGTAACGCCACAATCGGCAACGCCGCGTTCCAATGCAGGCACAACTTCGGCCAGCGGCAGCGTGATGGATGTACCGCCCAGACCTTCGACAAAATCACCCTGCGTGCGCGAATAGGTACGGATTTTTTTGCCCTTTAGATCGGCAAGGCTAACATCCGTGATCGAACGATCCCCGAGGTTGCAATAGATTTGCTGGGACGGGAACGGATACATATTCACGATCTGCGCGTTGTATTTTTCGCGGACTTCGCGTTCGATAATTGGGCGGTACGCATCCACGGCCAAACGGTACGTGTCCCAGTCCTGAATGATGCCGGACAGGTCGATACCCTCAAGCGCTGGGCTGGCTTGGCTGGAATAACTGGTTAATGCGTGGACCACATCGTAGGATCCTGTGCGCACGCCCGCCATCACTTCGTAGCCGCTTAATCCCAGCTCTGTGTAGGGTTTTGCGTTGGCTGTGATTTTGCCGCCCGACGCTTCGGGAATGATTGTGTTCCAAAAGGGTGCCTCGAACTTGGAATAGTTATCCAAGAAGCCCCAAGTGCCCACGACTTCGAGCTGTAATTCGTCGATAGCGGCGTGGCCATCAGCGTGCGCGCCGACTGTCGTTGCCAGAAATAGCGCGGATGTCATGATTGCAAATTTCTTCATTTCTTCCTCCCAAGGATAGGCCCCGCAAGAGGGCAGGACCTAAACTAGATTCTTTCTGGATATTACGAGATAGCCAGAATGGTTATTTTTGAAAATGCCAGAACTTAAGCGCGCTTTTACGGCTTAAACGTTTCGCGGGTGTAGAACGGGCGATCAGCCAGGCCGATCAGCTGTTCTGTGCCGTCAAACAGCGTTGAAAGTTCGGGTATCGTGATGTTGATCGACACGTTCGATGTGCGGTCAATGCCCTTTGGCGCGCTGTTCACGACGTCTGTCAGTTGGTCAAAACGGTAAATCCGGCTGACCGATGCATCTAGAGGGGTCGACAAGACGCTTTCGCCAGATCGTCGCCCCGGAACGGCACCGATGTAGTCGAACCCGATCGCGATTTCGCCTCCATCATGTTTGACGGTCCACGCGTGGCGGCCAGACAAAGGTTGCGTGCCGGTGCCTGACAGTGACAGTGCGTGAGACACCTCGGCCTGACGCTGGGTTTTGTACGGGCCAGCGCCATCGCTAGGGGCATAGACCCGCGAAATGAAGGTCGCCGTTTCACCGGTTTTGGTGTCTTTCCCGCGCACGATCATCGCAACCATGCGGTAGGCACCGCCGTTCTTTGGGTCCCCGTTTGCGTCCTGATGCAGCATTCTGTCGATGAACATGAACAGAACATTTGCGCCGGAAAATGATCCCTTAGCGTATGGATCAGACACGTGTGTGTCAGGCAACCACGGCTGCAACGCGTCGGCATCGACCTTGAAAAATGCAAGCGTTCGCATATCGGCAATTGTTGAATCAAAAGTCTCGGCGTATGCAGCGGTTTGCGTCATTACCAGTGCTGCACAGGCCAGAATAGAACGGCGTATGTGGTGGAATAGTGGTCTCATCAGGTGTCTCCCCTAAGAATTTAAAAGGCGGTTTGAACCGCTGAGTTTTGATGTTGAAAAAATAGTGGCCTTGGGGCAATGTCCAAAAACAGATCCATTCAAGGGTCCAGAATTGATAACTTGCGAAGGATGTCAGCATGGCCAGAACCGCGTCAGGTGCTCTTTTGCCCGGGGTCGTTGTTGATATCAGCGCCAAAGAACCGATGAGCGCGCAGTTGTTCAACGCGCTGCGCCAACAGATCAAAGTTGGCGGAATTGACCCCGGAATTCGCATGCCGTCGACACGTACGCTTGCGTCGGATTTAGGAATATCGCGCACGACCGTCGCGACGGCCTATGAGCAGCTAAAATCCGAAGGGTACCTGATTGGAAAAGAGAAATCGGGCACGTTTGTCACCGATGTTTTGCCGCAGGCTCTGTCCTTGCAAAACGTGGCATCACCTGAATTAGGCCCAACTGACGCCGACCTCGAAACAGACTTGGCGATGCGTTTTGACGACAACCCGCTAAAGCCGCGCGAACGCACCAGTCGGACATTGCCGTTCAACCCCGGAATTCCTGCAGTATCAGAATTTCCCTCGCAGGTTTGGTCGCGTTTGATGCGCCCGATTGTGTCGCAACTGGCCCCTTCGGGTATTGCCCGTTGTCCGGCCGAAGGGGCGATAGAATTGCGCGAACAGGTCGCTGGTTATCTTGCCAATAGCCGTGGTGTTGTCTGTTCCACCGACCAGATTTTGATCGTATCTGGTACGCGACAAGCCTTGCTGCTTATCCTTCTTGGTCTATCGAATCCGGGTGATTGTGGCTGGACCGAAGACCCGGGTTATCCAGGTACTTCAGTGTCTTACAACCTATTTCGGGTTAAACCTGTGCCTGTCCCGGTGGATGGTGAAGGGCTAATGGTCGACGAAGGTATCCGGTTAAAACGGGACGCAAAATTTGCCTATGTCACGCCCGCACGACAAGCGCCGCTGGGTCACACGATGACGATTAAACGGCGCGTCGATCTGTTGAATTGGGCGCATGAAACGGGCGGTTACATTCTCGAAGACGACTATGACGGGGAATATCGATTTGGCGGGCAGCCCTCGCCGTCGCTCCAAAGCCTTGACCCAGATGGGCGGGTTTTTTACTTCGGAACGTTCTCGAAAACCATTCTGCCCTCCCTTGGTATCGGCTATCTGGTGGTTCCGCGCCGCTACATTGAAACCTTTCGAAGCCTGCTGGACGCCGTCTCGCGCCCACCTAGTCTGGCGACCCAACTGACCACCGCAGAATTTATCGCGACGGGCGCCTTTGAGGGGCATATTCGCAAAATGCGGTCCCTTTATATTCGCCGCCAAAATGAACTGTCGCGCGTTTTTGAAAACGAACTTGGCCCATTGCTAGAAACCCATGTGCTGAATGCAGGTCTGCATCTTTTGGGGTATTTGCAAGATGGACAAGATGACCGGATTGTCGCCAATAAAGCGCGCAGCCTTGGCCTGTTTCCGCGACCGCTTTCGGATTATACGATTGATGCGAAACTGCGATCTGGTTTGCTGATCGGGTTTTCGAACATGTCCGAAGACAGCATGCCGCGTGCCTCACGGGTGCTGCGCCGTGCAATTCTTGAATCTCGTAACGCGTGAAAACCTGAATCCAACGTCCGCAGCACTGGCCCACCAACAGGCGGACCAGCTTTGGTCAAACGATTAGCTTAGCGACTTCCAAAAGACGATTTTATCGTCGCCCGCTGCCCAGAAATCCCGAATGCGGGCTTCCTCGGTGTAGCCATTCTTGCGATAGAACGCGCGTGTTTGCGCGAAATCGTCTGCGCCCGATGTGTCTGCGATCAGGATGCGTTGACCGCGTTCCTTTAGCTCTGCTTCCAGATGTTTTGTGATGGCACCACCACATCCTGCGCCTTGTTTTGTGGGCAAAACAGCAATGGCCAGCATATTCCACGCACCGTCGGTAAGCGCCTCTGGCACCGCATAACAAAAGCCTACGGGTGCGCCGTTTTCTTCGCATGTTAGCCAGATGTCCGAACTTTCATCGTCAGATAAAAATCCTTGCACCATGTCAGGCAGCATTTCGCTCGGGAACAGCTCAGTGCCGTTCAGAACGTCCTGCACTGCGGCAATGTCGTCGTGCTTTGTTGATCGTATTTTCATTGTTCAGTTGCCTTTCAAAATACCGCTACGCGACCATGACTGATACACATAGCGGGCACATAACCCGTGTCACTGTTTGGCGGTATTATTACGCGATCACGATCAAGTCTTGGCAAAACAGCGCCTCGACGGCGGATAACTGTTTATAAACAAAAGCCACGTTTGCGAACTTCGTTTTTGTTGTTAGAATGCAGCTAACAATAAGCATCAGACGCATAAAAACAGGCAGTGTCATGAGCATTACAAGACGGAATTTCGGATTTGGGGCCATGGCCCTTGGATTGGGCGCATGCAGTTCGACGGCGCAAACCGGGGGGACACGCAGCGTTGCGCGCCCGTCAGGTTTGCCCGCAGATTTGCGACCGACACCCAACAGCAGCTATGACGCGTGGGTGCGATCGTTCCGCGCGCGGGCCTCAAGCAAGGGCATAAGTGACGCAACTTTGCGCACTGCATTTCGCGGGACAGGGTATTTGCCCGGCGTCGTAAAACGCGACCGCAACCAGACAGAATTCAAACGCAGCCTCGAAGACTACTTGTCCATCGCCGCCTCTGACGAACGCATCAGCAAGGGGCGCGCAGCCTTTGCACGTCACCGCGGCACGCTGACCACGCTTGAGGGCAAATACGGGGTCGATGCGGAAATTATCGCGGCGATCTGGGGGCTCGAGAGTTTCTTTGGCGAACGGCGCGGCGATGTGCCGGTGATATCGGCGACATCAACATTGGCGTTTGATGGGCGGCGCGGCGCGTTCTTTGAAAAACAGCTGATCGCAGCGTTAAAAATCATCCAGAACGGTGACATTCCAGCGTCACAAATGACCGGCAGTTGGGCCGGTGCGATGGGGCACACGCAGTTCATCCCGACATCGTATCAGGCGTTTGCAGTTGATTTTACCGGCGATGGGCGACGCGACATCTGGTCCGACGATCCGACTGACGCCTTGGCATCTACGGCGGCATATTTGAAACGCAACGGCTGGACACGCGGCACACGTTGGGGCGCAGAAGCAGGCTCGGGCGCGCCAGCAGGCAGCATCATTCAGCCACAACCGGGTGGGCCAAAATTTGCGGTCACCAGCAACTTTCGCGCAATCAAACGCTACAACAATTCGGATGCCTATGCGATCGGGGTTGGCCATTTGGCAGACCGCATCGGTGGCGCAGGGCCGTTGCGCGGTTCGTTCCCGCCTGATGAAAACGGGTTGACCAAAAAGGACCGGATCAGGTTGCAAGAACGCCTGACCGCCAAAGGGTTCGACACTGACGGCGCGGACGGCGTGATCGGCCCCAACAGCCGCAAAGCCATCAGTAATTATCAGTCCAGCATCGGCCAAGCCGCGACAGGCGATCCATCACAGGCGTTGCTGCGCAGTCTGGGCTGATCGCGTGGGCTAAGGCGCAACACCCGCGCCAAAATTCGAGGCATCTGTTTGAAAACTCTGGCCACCTTTGGGTGCGCGCGCTAGGTAAAACGCGCTCGGGGGGGCATTTCAGACGGGGTTTTCGTTGATGTTTCGCCAATTTGTAGCCGCACTTAGTGCGCTCATTCTATTGTCCGGTGTCGCCCATGCAGACCGTGTGCGCCTTGGCTTTGGCCTCCTTTTGACCAATGATTTTGTCGGCGACGGCCAAGACCGCTGGCGCACAGGTTCGGTCACGTCCTCTCGAGTTTGGGGGCCTGAATGGACGGGCGCATTGCCCAACAGTTTTGGCGAAATTATAGAATTGCGTCTTGGCGGCGAAATCATCGCACCCGCAAATCTACAAACACCCGCAGCCGGCGATCGACCGTATGCAGGCGCGTTGTCGATTGGTGTTCATTCGCATTTTCAAAAGAAAAATACCGAATTCGCGTTGGGTGCTGATCTGGTTTTTATCGGGTCTTCGACGGGTTTGGGCAGCTTTCAGGATACGCTGCACGATGTATTCGGGGTGGCCCGACCGTCCAGTGGCGTGCTGGACAATCAGATCAGTAACCAGATCCGCCCGACCTTTGTTATGGAAATGGGTCGTTCGGTTGACCTGAATGAAACGACCAATTTGCGCCCCTTTGTTGAGGCGCGAGCAGGGGCGGAAACGCTGGTGCGGGCCGGTTTTGACCTGACCTTTGGGCAATTGGGCAAGGGCGAATTGCTGGTGCGTGATCCGGTCACGGGCCACCGTTACCGCACGATCAAAAATGATGCGTGGTCTGGTGCCAGTTTTGTGATCGGCGCGGACATGGCGCATGTGGGATCGTCCGTGTTTTTACCAACCAACCGTGGGCTTAGTACAACCAACACCCGTGATCGTGTGCGCGCGGGCCTACATGTGCAAAATAAAAGCGGCGCAGGCGGGTTTTACGGGGTGACGTGGCTGGGCGAAGAATTCGAAGGTCAGGGCAGTGGCCAAGTTGTGGGATCTGTCAAGTTCAACCTCAAGTTTTAAAAGTCACACTTTCGAGACTGACACAATTCCGGTCTTTTAGAAGTGATTTGTGTTTGTTAACGATAGGTTAATAGAGGCGGAAAACCGCTCGATACTAATGAGGCAGGCAATTTGGAAATGAAAACGGGCTTTAGAGGCACGTTTGTCATCTCTTGGTCGCAAACAGAAGTTGATGGTCTAGATGCTGCGCCACTGCATTCCCTAAGTGTGGGTGCGGCGTGGTCATGGCGAGGGGACGCAGTCCGCGTGGACGGTCCGGCTGATGTATTGCGACTAGATGGTGCGAACGGATCAGAAAATTTGCGCAAACGGGCGGCACGCATGGTGCACCGCCTGGTTGGGGCAGCCGTTGAAAACAAACCGATAGCGTCTGACGTGGTCGATGACAGCCCGCTGATGGACAGCAGTTTTGTCGTCACTGACGGGGCGCAAAGCTATACCGTGACCTTGATCGAAGTCGGTCGTGGATCGCAGCCATTGTTGATGTTCATGGATCAAATGCCGCCGCGCAATTGTGACCTTTGGATCGTGCATCACACGCTGGGAACAGCCGCGGTAAACCCGATGGTGCCAGCCAGTGGTGGGGTGATTTGTTTCACGCCAAATACGCGTATTGAAACGCCTGATGGTCCACGCCTCATTCAGGATCTGCGCGAAGGCGACAAGGTCCAGACAAAGGACAACGGCGCTCAAGATATCTTGTGGATTGGCAGCCGTCACATGACCGGCGCGCGTTTGTTTGCGATGCCACAACTGCGTCCTGTCCGGATCAAAGCTGGCGCGCTTGGCCTTGATCGCCCGGACGAAGAACTGTTGGTGTCACCGGAACATCGCATGGTCATTCAGGGCGATGAAGCCCGCGCATTGTTCAATACACCCGAGGTTTTGGTCGCGGCAAAAGACTTGATTAACGGGACGTCGATCACTGTTGATGTGAACGTGCAAAAGGTCACGTATGTGCACCTGTTGTTGCCGGATCATCAGGTTTTGTGGGCAAATGGCATCGAAACAGAAAGCTTCCATCCGGCAAATGCCGCGCTGAAAACGCTTGAAGCCGCAGACCGTGCGCGCCTGCTTTCGCAGTTTCCTGATCTGGAATACGACCCGCACACATATGGCGGATACGCGCGGCGCAACCTGTCCGCATCCGAGGCCGCAATCCTGAGCCACGCAGCCTGATGAGGCTGGTGGCCCGTTGATTTAATCTTCGGAAATCAGTTCAGCGATGATCGCCTTGGCGCTGTCGCTGGCCCAATCCGCATCACCACGCAGGCGGGCAATTTCACGCCCCTGCGGATCAAGGATCACGGTGATCGGCAGACCAAAAATACCCATCTGGCTGGCCAGTTTCTGTTTCGGATCCTGATGGCGGGGCAGGTTGGTAATACCGGTGTCTGCAAAGAACTTTGTGATCCCCGCAGGTGAATTACGGCCCGTTGCGATTGTCAGAACTTCGAACTTATCGCCGCTGAATTCATCCTGTAATTCGGACAGCATCGGCATTTCTTTGCGGCAAGGCGCACACCACGTGGCCCAGAAATTCAGCAAAACATATTTGCCCTCATACGCCTCAAGGGTTTGGGGGCCCGCACCGTCCGCCAATTCAAACGCGGCATTCGAAACACCTTCGGGCGTGCCATGAAACACCAGTTTTTTCATATCACCGGATCGCAAGGCCGCCGCATCTGACGTATCGGCGATTGCAGTGTTTGCGCCCAAGGCCAGCGCCGTATACATGATCGCAGCAACAATATGTTTCATTTTGTCTCCAAAAGGCTCTTTTTACATGACTGACAACTCTTCGAACACCATGTGGGGCGGCCGTTTTGCTGCTGGACCAGACGCCATTATGGAAGCCATCAATGCCTCCATCGGGTTTGACCAGCGCATGGCTGCACAAGATATCGCAGGGTCGCGCGCCCATGCCGCCATGTTGGGCGCCACCGGTATTTTGACAGATACCGATGTCGTGGCCATTCGTGAAGGCCTGCTCACGGTCTTGTCAGAAATCGAGGGCGGAACGTTTGAATTTTCCACCGCGCTCGAAGACATCCACATGAATGTTGAGAGCCGTCTGAAGGAAATTATCGGCGAACCTGCGGGTCGTCTGCACACGGGGCGGTCGCGCAACGATCAGGTCGCGACAGATTTTAAACTGTGGGTGCGTGACCAGTTTGATGCCGCAGAGGCCGGATTGCTGGCACTGATCCACGCGCTGTTGGGTCAGGCCGAAGCAGGCGCAGATTGGGTCATGCCCGGTTTCACGCATCTGCAAGTCGCCCAACCTGTTACGTGGGGCCACCACATGTTGGCCTATGTTGAAATGTTTGGCCGTGATTTGTCGCGGGTGCGCGATGCGCGCAAACGGATGAATGAATCGCCACTTGGTGCGGCTGCGTTGGCTGGCACGTCGTTCCCGATTGACCGTCACATGACAGCCGAAGCATTGGGTTTTGATCGCCCCTCCGCCAACTCGTTGGACGCGGTCAGTGATCGTGATTTCGCGCTGGATTTCCTAAGCGTCGCGTCGATCAGTGCCATGCATCTGTCGCGTTTTGCCGAAGAACTGGTGATCTGGTCCTCTGCTCAATTCCGGTTTGTGACCTTGTCTGACCGGTTTTCCACCGGATCATCGATCATGCCGCAAAAGAAAAACCCGGACGCCGCAGAATTGATCCGTGCCAAGATCGGGCGTATTTTTGGGGCGAACGTCAGCCTGATGATGGTGATGAAAGGGCTGCCGCTGACCTATTCAAAGGACATGCAAGAAGACAAAGAACAAGTGTTCGATGCCGCCGATTCATGGATGCTGGCGATGGCCGCGATGGAAGGCATGGTCAAAGACATGACCGCCAACCGCGATAGCCTTGCCGTGGCCGCCGCGTCCGGTTTTTCTACCGCGACTGATTTGGCTGACTGGCTGGTGCGCGTCCTTGGCATGCCGTTCCGCGATGCACACCACATCACCGGCACGTTGGTGGCCATGGCCGAAGGCAAGGATTGCGATTTGCCGGACCTTAGCCTGACAGACATGCAATCGGTTCACGGGCAGATCACCGCCGATGTGTTTGATGTCTTGGGTGTGCAAAACTCGGTCAACTCGCGTATGTCTTATGGCGGAACAGCCCCGGCGCAAGTGCGTACGCAGATCAAACGCTGGAAGGAATTGCTGGCATGAAATATGTAATGACATTGGTTTTGGCCCTGGGGCTTGCGGCCTGTGGCGCTGACGGCGAACCCATTACGCCGAACCTGAATGCAGGTGTTTCTGTCGGGCCAAACGGTCTGAACACCAACGCTGGCGTCAGTGTTCGCAAGGGGCCATTTTCGCTTGGCTGGAACATTTTTTGAAACTGGCACTGGCCTTCAGCCTTGTTGTTTTGGCTGCGGCCTGTGATCCAAACGCGGCAAAACCGACGTATACCCATCAAAGACAGCAGCCATCGACAACCCAACCGGGCGTTGATGTGTCGGGGTCTGTGAACGTTGGCGTTATCAAAAGGTATTAAGATGTCCCCACTGCGTATAATTTATCTGGGCCTTGCGGTCTGGGGTGCCATTCATCCGATGTATTATTTTATCCAATGGTTTCAGACCAATGGCTATGATATCATGGCTATGGTCGATGCATGGCACGCCAACGCGGCGTCTAGTGGGCTGGTCTGGGATCTGACTATTGCCGCAATCGCGTTAACCGTTTGGATCATCGCTGAAGTCGCCACACGCCGTAATTTCATCGCCTTGATTGCGATCCCTGCAACGTTTTGCATCGGTGTCAGCTGTGGCTTGCCGCTGTACCTTTTCTTGCGCACGCGCCCCGTCACCTGAACGACGCGCACTGTATTTCGCTAAAATTGGAAACAGTGACGCCCAATTTGCGCCATTATTTCCATTTACCCCTGCTTCAAAGGTAAAAAACCGAGCAGGATATTTGGCATGACTTCAGCAACACTTGATAACGCGCTTTTGGAAAAAACGGCCCCAAAAACTGCGGCACCGTCACCCGCAATCGTTCAGGTCGCCAAAGAATTCGGCGTCAGCCCGATCAAACAATTGCGCCAATCCCTGGCGTTGCGGTTGGGCAAAAACAAGCTGACGGCCAAAGATTACTATGCCTACGGTTTGTATGACCCAAAGATGAGCAAGGCGGCGCGCGACGAATACGTCGGTATTACATCCAACATCGCGCTGAACGCCCGCCTGTCACCACGCGCGGCTGTGCCCACGGCTGCGTTTGTCGGCAACAAGGTTTTGTACACATCGTTGCTACGCCAATTGGGCATCGCGACCACCGAAACGCTTGCGGTTGCATCAACCCATCGCCACTTTGGCACATTGCCAGCATTGCGCGACGCCGACGCGATAAAATCGTTCCTGACGGACGCGGCGAATTACCCAATTTTTGGCAAACCAGCGCACGGTTCTGAATCTGTGGGATCCGTTTTGTTGACGGCCTGTGATGGCACGACTTTGACCCTCGGCAATGGAAAGTCCGTTGATCTGACCGCGTTCTGCGCCGAAGTCACCACAAAATATGCGGGCGGATATTTGTTCCAAAAGGCGCTGATCCAGCACGATACATTGGCCAACGTCACAGGCAAGGCCATTGGCTGCGTTCGCATTGTGACAGCCATGGACGGCGCTGCGCCACGACCGGTTTATAGCGTCTGGAAAATCCCCGCACACAACGCGATGTCCGATAATTTCTGGCAAGACGGCAGCATGCTGGCCCACATCGATTTGGAAACAGGCGTGGTTCAGGCTTGTCGCCAAGGGTCCGGCCGCGACACTGCGGACATTGCAGAACACCCGAAATCTGGTGTGCCAGTTGTGGGCGCTCAGATGCCCGATTGGCAGGCCGCGATTGATTTGGCCCGTGATGCCCACGCGATTTTTCCTGAATTCGGGGTCTGCGGTTGGGACATTGCAATGACAGACGAGGGGCCAAAAATCGTTGAATGTAACGATAACCCGTCGCATTCCCTGTACCAGTTGGCTGCGCGTCGTGGTGTGTTGAACAGCGATTTTGCACCAATCTGGAATGTGGTTTCAGACCGCCAACAGGCCAAAATCGCACGTATGAAAAAGCTCGCTAAATAAAAACCAACAGGATCGACATTGACCTGCCCCGCAATTCATGGCTGATGCGGGGCATGGATCATTTCTTGTACAAAGATGGCGCACTTTACGCCGAAAACGTGCCCGTGGCTGAAATTGCAGCTGCTGTTGGTACTCCTTTTTATGTTTATTCCACAGCGACTTTGCTGCGCCATTTTCATCTGTTTGATGAGGCATTGGCCGGCATGGATCACTTGGTATGCTACGCGATGAAAGCGGCCAGCAATCAGGCAATCCTCAAGACGTTGGGCGATGCGGGCGCTGGCATGGATGTTGTGTCTGGCGGTGAATATTTGCGTGCCAAGGCCGCAGGCATTCCTGGCGATCGGATCGTGTTTTCTGGCGTTGGCAAAACCCGTGATGAAATCCATCTGGCATTGACGGGTGGCATTCGCCAATTCAACGTCGAATCAGAACCTGAAATGGTTGTGTTGAATGCCGTCGCGCTGGAATTGGGCAAAGTTGCGCCAATCACCATTCGCGTAAATCCTGATGTTGATGCCAAAACCCACGCCAAAATTGCCACGGGGAAATCCGAGAATAAATTTGGTATTCCGATCTCGCGGGCGCACGAAGTCTACGCGATGGCTGGCGCGATGAAGGGTCTCGATGTGATCGGGATCGACGTGCATATCGGCAGCCAATTGACTGACCTGACGCCGTTCGAGTTGGCCTATGAAAAGGTCGCGGAACTGACGCTGGAATTGCGTGCGCAGGGTCACAACATTCGCCGTCTTGATCTGGGTGGCGGGCTGGGTATTCCGTATGAACGGTCCAACGCCGCACCGCCTTTGCCGTCAGATTATGGTGCTCTTGTTCAACGCACGTTAGGCCATCTGGGCTGCGAAATCGAAATCGAACCGGGGCGTTTGATCGCTGGAAACGCAGGCCTGATGGTCAGCGAAGTGATTTACGTAAAAGAAGGCGAAGATCGCGAATTTCTGATTATCGACGGGGCCATGAATGACCTGATCCGGCCTGCGATGTACGACGCGTATCACGATATTATTCCGGTCATCGAACCTGCGCCGGGCTGCGAACCTGCAAAGTACGATATCGTTGGTCCGGTTTGTGAATCCGGCGATACTTTCGCCAAACATCGCGTGATGGCGCCAATGAAAGCGGGCGATTTGGTCGCCTTCCGAAGTGCGGGCGCGTATGGTGCGGTGATGAGCAGCGAGTACAATTCGCGGCCCCTTATTCCCGAAGTTTTGGTGAAAGACGATCAATTTGCGGTTATCCGCCGACGTCCGACCTTTGACGAAATGATAAATCGAGATACCATTCCAGAATGGCTGTAAGCGCAAATGCGCGTTTGATAGCTCGGAGAACGCAGTATGGCCTCGAATTTTTCCAAACATGACATCCGCCGCGGGCTGACCGCGTTGCGGTGGCCATTGCGTCTGACGTGGGCCGGAATGTTGGCCGAAGCGGTCGCAAACGCATTGTGGCCACTGATGTCTGTGGTGCTTTTGGTCATGGCTATTTTAATGCTGGGCCTGCACGAATTGGTCGCCATCGAAGCTGTCTGGGTTGGTGCCGTGTTGACCGCGCTAACCGCGATTGCAGCCCTGGTTTACGCGTTGATCCGTTTCCGAATTCCTAGCCGTGCAGCCGCATTGGAACGCCTTGATGCCAGTTTGGCAGGCCGTCCGATCAAGGCGCTGATGGACACCCAAGCGATCGGGGCAGGTGATGATGCATCCACTGCCGTTTGGCGCGCGCACCAGCAACGCATGGCCGCACGTGCCGCGGAGGCGATCGCCGTCCCCGCAGACTTGCGCATTGCACGCCGTGATCCCTATGCTTTGCGGTATGTGGCCGCGATTGCGTTTGCTGTCGCCCTGCTGTTCGGGTCGATTTTCAAAGTGGCGTCAGTGGCGGAAATGACCCCGGGTGGTCAGGCATTGGCGCAAGGTCCGGTGTGGGAAGGATGGGTCGAAAGCCCGCGCTACACGGGCCGACCGACGCTGTATTTGAACGACATTCCCGAAGGCGCATTGCGCGTTCCCGAGGGCAGTTTGATCACCTTGCGCATGTACGGCCAAGTTGGCGCGCTAACCTTGGCGGAGACAGTTTCAGGACGGATAAACGTGCCTCCAGCGTCTGATTCAGCCCAAGATTTTTCCGCGCTTCAGAATGGTGAGATTGCGATCAACGGCCCGGGTGGACGCACGTGGACCATCGAAATCATCGAAGATTCAGCGCCGGTTGTGCGTATTCTTGATCTGCCAGAGGCCGGAACTCTGGGCGAGATGGCCTTGCCGTTTGCAGCCGCTGACGACTACGGCGTCGAAGCTGGAGAGGCGCGGATCAGTCTGGATTTAGGCGCAATCACCCGCCAGCATGGTTTGACCGTTGTGCCGGAAACGCGCCCTGATTTGACCCTGCCGTTGCCCATGCCGATCGTTGGCACCCGCACGATGTTCGAGGAAAATCTTGTCGAGGATTTCTCGCAGCATCCTTGGGCAAATTTGCCGGTTGAGGTGCGCCTAAGCGTATTGGACGCTGCTGAACAACAAACTGAATCCGAACCGCGTGCGATCATTCTGCCGGGGCGTCGTTTCTTTGATCCGATGGCAGCCGCAGTGATTGAACAACGGCGCGATTTGCTGTGGTCGCGTGATAATTCGGGACGGGTTTCGCAGATTTTGCGTGCTGTTTCGCATCGCCCCGACGATGTGTTTCGCAAGCAAGTGACGTACCTGCGTCTTCGCAAATTGGTCAAACGGATCGAAATTCTGGCCAGCCTGAACCAGCTAGATCCCGAAACCCGCGATGACATTGCCGAGGATCTTTGGGGCTTGGCGATCGAGCTGGAAGAAGGCGATCTTGAGGATGCGTTAGACAGAATGCGCCGTGCTCAAGAGCGTCTGGAACAGGCGATGCGCGATGGTGCATCAGACGCTGAAATCGCAGAACTGATGCAAGAGCTGCGCCAAGCGACCGAAGATTACTTGCGTCAATTGGCCCAACAGCAGTCTCAGGAAAATCAGCAAGCAGGTGACGAGGGCCAAGAGCAAGGCGGCGACCCCATGCAAATGAGCCAGGATGATTTGCAAGCGATGATGGACCACATTCAGGATTTGATGGAACAAGGGCGCATGGCCGAAGCTGCACAGGCGCTGAAAGAATTCCAGGAAATGATGGAAAACATGCGCGTGACCCAAGGCGAGGGGGGCGAAGGCCAATCAGAAGGCCAGCAAGCCATGGAAGGGCTGTCTGAGTCCCTGCGTGAGCAACAGGGCCTAAGCGATCAAGCGTTCCGTGACTTGCAGGAACAGTTCAATCCCAATGCTCAAGCTGGCGAAAGTGAAGGCAACCGTGGGCGTAATGGTGGCCAAGGCGAAGGTCAAAGCCACGAAGGGCAAGGGGGCCAAGGCGAGGGTGAAGGCGAAGGTCAATCCGGCGATCAATCCCAATCCGGAGACCCGCAAGGGCAGTCGTCACTTGCTGATCGCCAACAAGCCTTGCGCGATGAATTGCGCCGCCAACAGGGTGCGTTGCCCGGTGCCGGAACACCCGAAGGGGACGCCGCGCGCGATGCTTTGGGCCGCGCCGGTGATGCGATGGACAATGCAGAACAGGCCTTGCGTGACAATGATTTGGCCGGTGCCATCGACAATCAAGCACAAGCGATGGAAGCCTTGCGCGACGGCCTGCAATCTTTGGGCGAAGCACTGGCGCAGGATCAGGACCAACAGCAGGGGCAGGGCCAGCAACGGTCTGATCGCCAAGGTCCATCAAGCGATCCTTTGGGGCGTGACCAGAACGGTGGCGGCACAGATCCAAACGCAACTGGCAACATCGGCGACGAAGATGTCTATCGCCGTGCGCGTGACTTGCTGGACGAAATCCGACGCCGTTCAGCCCAAGGCGAACGGCCTGAGCAAGAGTTGGATTACCTCAAACGTCTGTTGGATCGTTTCTGACTATCAGCCGTTTTTCTGCGAGGCTGCGGTGTCGTCTAGCCACTTGAGCATCGACTGCACATGGCCGTCCAACCAACTGCGCCCCTGATCGATCCAGCCGACATATGCGGACAGATACGGATCAACTTGGGGGATCGCCTTGGCGATTGCGGGCGCAAAAATATACAACACGGCCATGATGATCGCGATCACGACAATCAGGATAAACCCACGCCGAAACCCGCGTTTTTTACGCACACGACCGGGGGCCATTGCGGACGCATCATCGCCTGCAATTTGACGGTCACTGGTAGAACGCAGGGTGGAATTGATTTCTTCGATGTCGGGCAACAAATCACGGCGCGATCCAACGGCAGCAGCAGTGGCGGCGGTTTCGATAACCGGTTCTTCGCCACGCATGCGAGCCATGCGATCACGTGCTTCGCGCACACGGCGGGTAGATTCATCTTCGGCGTCATCAAGGCCCAAATCCGGTTGGCTTTCTAAGCCACCAGCGTCCTGTTCGCGCAACTGGGTTTCGTGCTCTTTTTCCTGACGCAGAATATCTGCAACGGCGGGATCAATCTCGCGGCGCTGTGGTTCTTGAGGGGCCTCGGCACGTTCTTCTGCCTCGTCAACGGTGTCTGCCTGAACGTCTTCTTCGGTGGCAGGTTCGTGATCGGGATGATGTTGGAACCACGTTTGACCGCAGTTTGAACACTGAACATCGCGCCCTTCTGTCGGGACGACGTCCACCGGCACCTCGTATTGCGCATCGCAATTTGGACAAATCAGTCGCATGTTTCTGTCATGACCCCCGTCAATTCCTTAAACGGTACTATATGGTGTGTTGTTTAGGCAGAAAAGTGCTATCTGCGTCCACTGCGTGACTGCTGGTGGATTGCAACGCAAGTGCAGCTAAGGCACAACAGAAATACAAGAAAATTGGGGATCCCACGTGATCGAGCTGGAAAATGTGGCGTACAGCTATGGCGGCGGCGAATTGTTGTCGGACGTATCTGTCAAATTGACCCCCGGGTCGTTCTATTTTTTGACGGGCCCGTCGGGCGCTGGCAAGACCACGCTTTTGAAATTGTGCTACGGCGCGTTGCTGCCCACGGCCGGCCATGTGCGCCTGTTTGACAATGATGTGCGCGGCCTGAACCGTGACGATGTTGCGATGATGCGGCGCAAAGTTGGCGTTGTGCATCAGGACGTTCAATTCCTCGATCACCTTCCTGTTGCGGATAATGTCGCGTTGCCTTTGACCGTCTCAGGGCGCCACGCCGAAGCTGCGGGGCCAGATCTGGGCGAACTTTTGTCATGGGTTGGCCTGACCAATCGCGCCCATGCATTGCCGCCAGAATTGTCAGGGGGCGAGCGCCAACGCGCGGCCCTTGCGCGGGCTGTGATCATGTCGCCGGATGTTGTGCTTGCCGATGAACCAACAGGCAATGTCGACTGGGAAATGTCACAGCGATTGCTGCGGCTGCTGTTAGAACTGAACAAAATGGGTAAAACCGTTTTGATCGCGACCCATGATTTATCGCTGATCCGTGCCGCCAAATCCGAAGTCCAAGCTCGTGTGTTGCGTATTTCAAACCGCCGCGTTCAATTGGCAGGGGCGGACTTATGAAATCAGTGCGCGCGCTTTTTCAGAC
This sequence comes from Ascidiaceihabitans sp., assembly GCA_047626725.1. Classification (GTDB taxonomy): domain Bacteria; phylum Pseudomonadota; class Alphaproteobacteria; order Rhodobacterales; family Rhodobacteraceae; genus Ascidiaceihabitans. The sequence goes on along the minus strand of JBLHSG010000002.1, from coordinate 91,779 downwards.
ACTTTTTGCAGGCGATAAACAGGCGGATCGTGTTGTCCCGCCATCAGGTTTCACCGCGCAACTGACATTGTTTGCCGCCGCAGCCATGGCGTTTCTGGCGGTGTTTGCACTGGCGCTGTCGCTGGCATCTGGGCGCTTGGCCACGCGCTGGGGGGATGAACTGGCGCGCACATCAACCATTCGAATTGTCGCCCCAGACGGGCAACGCGCCGTCCAAACCGAGGCCGCATTACGTGTGCTCGAAACCACGGCGGGTGTTCAAAGCGCGCGGGCACTAAGCGATGATGAACAACAGGCCCTGCTGGCCCCTTGGTTTGGCAGCAACATCAGCCTTGATGATTTGCCGGTGCCACGCCTGATCGAAGTGATCGAGGCCGAAGCCGGATTTGACGCCGCAGGGTTGCGCCTGCGATTATCAGCCGAAGTCCCCGCAGCATTTCTAGACGATCACACCCGCTGGCGCGCCCCGTTGGTGCAGGCGGCAAACCGGCTTCGGTTGTTGGGCTGGGTCGCGATTGTTCTGATCACGGCGGCAGTTGCATCCATCATCACGCTGGCGGCAAACGCGGCCTTGTCGGCCAATGCGCAGGTCATTGCGGTCTTGCGATTGGTCGGGGCCACGGATCACTACATTGCTGATGCGTTCATTCGCCGGTTCACTATCCGCGCCTTTGCCGGTGCAGCTGCAGGCATGATTGTGGGCCTGTTGGCAGTGTTATTGTTGCCGTCCGCAGGGGACGAAGCAGGGTTTTTGACGGGCCTCGGATTTCAGGGCGCAAGTTGGTTAACACCACTGCTTATCCCAATTTTGGCTGGTGCCGTCGCATTGATCGCAACTCGTATTGCCGCCCGCAAAGCGTTGGAGGCGCTGCGTTAAATGTTTCAATGGATTAAATCATTGGTCTTTATGACCCAAGCCTACATCATGATGTTGGTCATCGGGCTGGCCTACGCGCCTTACGCGATTTTCAGCACTCATGGCGCGCGTGCGGCGTGCAAATGTTACTGCGTCTGGATCTTTTGGACAGCGCGTTGGATGATCGGCCTTAGAACCGAATTTCGCGGAACACCGCCGTCGGGCGAGGTGATTATTGCCGCAAAACATCAATCGTTCTTAGACATTATGATGATCTTTTACGCCTCTCCGTCAGCGAAATTCATCATGAAGCGCGAAATCCTGTGGACGCCGGTTATCGGACTGTACGCCAAACGCCTTGGCTGCGTGCCGGTTGTACGCGGCAAACGCGGCGCGGCGATTACGAAAATGGTCAAAGACGTCGAAGCGGGTCACGTCGAGGCCGGACAGTTGATCATTTATTCGCAAGGCACACGTGTCGCGCCGGGGGTCAAACTGCCTTACAAGGTTGGGACTGCCGTTTTGTACCAACAATTGAACCAGCCATGCGCGCCTGTTGCTACCAATTGCGGCGTGTTTTGGCCCCGCACAGGCGTCATTCGCAGACCGGGTTTGGCCGTGGTTGAATTCCTTCCGCACATCGCGCCGGGCATGTCGCGTGATGCGTTCATGGCCCAATTAGAAGACGTGGTCGAGACGAACTCAGATCGCCTGATGCGTGATGCCGGGTTCGATCCGTCATGAACTTTATCGCCGATATCCGAGCGCTAGAGGCATTGTACGGCACACCTGGACAGCCGTCTTTGCGCAAAGTATCGGCGCAGATGACCCCGCTTTATCGCAAATGGATCATGGCTTCGCGGTTTTGTATTTTGACCACGGTCGGCGACAGCGGCACTGATGGCAGCCCGCGCGGTGATGACGGTCCCGTGGTCCTGGAGCTGGACGCTAAAACCTTGGCGATGCCAGATTGGCGCGGCAACAACAGGTTGGATTCCTTGCGCAATATCGTGACGGACGGGCGTGTATCGTTGTTGTTTATGGTGCCTGGATCGAACACGGTTGTGCGGGTAAATGGTACTGCAACGTTGACGGACGACACCGATTTGCGTGGTCGTTTCGAACGTAAATCGCGGCTACCTGCGACTGTAATCGTGATCCGTATTGCCGAAATCTACACGCAATGTGCGCGGGCTTTGATGCGCGCCGAAACATGGAAACGCAACGACGCGGCCGGTTTGCCAAGCGCGGGTGAAATCCTGGCCGAGATGACAGATGGCGTCGAAGGTGGCGCCGCGTATGACGCAGAATGGGCCCCGCGCGCTGCAAAAACGATGTGGTGAAATAGACACAGACTGCTGACGCTACATAACGTCACTTGTTGGGCTGCCATTTCAAAGTTACCAAGCTGCTTCAAGTTTGGAGTTATAAGTATCATGAAAAAACAATTGTTTGCAGTATTAGCAGCCTCAAGCGTAGCCCTAGGGGCTTGTGCGCAAAAGGCAGAGAAAATCGAAGCCGCGGAAATTTCCCCAGTGTCGTTCACCGGGTTGTCTTGCAAAGAAATCGGGGTTGAGGCCAAACGTGTCTCTGGTCGTGTTGGTAAATTGACTGGTCAGCAAAACAAATCGGCCAAAGATGATGCAGTCGCCACAGGCGTTGCTTTGGTGGTCTTTTGGCCAGCGGCATTCTTTATCAAAGGCAACAAAACCCAAGCTGCGGAATTGTCCCAGCTGAAGGGTGAACTGATTGCGTTGGAAGCTGCGTCAAACGCCAAGAAATGCGGATTTATTTTCCAGAAAACACCAACACCTGCAGAATAATCGTTACAGGCTTTACGCATTAGAAAGGCACGGGAATTGACCCGTGCCTTTTTTGTTTTCAGTTTTAATGCGCGCCGCAATTAGGCGTGGATCGCACCATCGCCGCAGGCCAGCGCGGCTTCGCGTACGGCTTCGGAATAGGTTGGGTGGGCATGACACGTCATCGCCAAATCCTCGGCTGAGGCCCCAAATTCCATCGCAACGCAAACTTCATGGATCAGGTCACCCGCCGCAGGGCCAATGATGTGCGCGCCCAAAATACGGTCGGTGTCTTTGTCCGCGAGGATTTTAACAAACCCATCACCGGCAAAATTCGCTTTGGCACGGCCGTTGCCCATAAAGCTGAATTTACCAACTTTATATGCGCGTCCGTCGTCCTTGAGCTGCTGTTCGGTGGCACCGACATTCGCGACCTCTGGGTGCGTGTAAATAACACCGGGGATGACGCCGTAGTTTACGTGGCCGTGTTTGCCCGCGACTTGTTCTGCGGCGGCCATACCTTCGTCTTCGGCTTTGTGCGCTAGCATCGGCCCTTCGATCACGTCGCCGATCGCATAGACGCCCTTGATGTTGGTTTGCCAGTCGGAACCCACGGCGATCTGCCCGCGTTTGGTCATTTCAATGCCAAGCGCGTCCAACCCAAGGCCATCGGTGAACGGCTTGCGACCCGTGGCGACCAAAACGGTGTCGGCGTCGATTACGTGTTCGGAATCATCTTTGCGCAGTTTGTAATGTACCTTGGCTTTGGATTTTGTGGCTTCGGTTTTTTGCACTGCGGCACCCATGATAAAGGTGATGCCCTGCTTTTTCAGGATGCGCTGGAAGGTTTTTTGAACCTCGGCGTCCATGCCCGGCGTGACTGCGTCAAGGAATTCAACAACCGTAACTTCGGACCCCAAGCGCGCGTATACGCTGCCCAATTCAAGGCCAATGACGCCGGCGCCAATGACCACTAGCTTCTTGGGGATTTTGCCGAGTTCGAGTGCGCCAGTCGATGTCACGACGACCTTTTCATCGATTTCAACACCGGGCAGCGATGATGGTTCGGACCCTGACGCGATGATGATATTCTTGGCTTCGTGGATGTCATCGCCGACCTTGACCTGACCCGCAGCAGGGATCGTGCCCCAGCCTTTTAGCCAGTCGATTTTGTTCTTTTTGAACAGGAATTCGATGCCTTTGGTGTTCTGGCCAATTGTGTCGTCTTTGTACGACAACATCTGTTTCCAATCGACCGACGGGCTTTTGCCTTTTAGGCCCATGGCGGCAAAATTATGCTCTGCTTCGTGGAGCATGTGGGATGCGTGCAGCAACGCCTTTGACGGGATGCACCCGACATTCAGACAGGTGCCGCCCAAGGTGTCGCGCCCTTCGACCACAGCCGTTTTCAGGCCTAATTGCGCGCAACGAATTGCACAGACATAGCCGCCGGGGCCGGAGCCGATGATGATCACGTCATAGTTTGCCATGGTGGTCTCCTTTAGGGAAAATCCGTGTCTGGATTACATATTTTTCCCGTCTGGAAAGCGTATGTAAACAAAAATGGGTTGGTGTGACGGCAGCCATCAGATGAGCGCCGTAAGTAGCATGAGGGTTGTGGCGATCAGGCCGACCATCCAAATCAGCGAACGCCACGGTGCCCAGCCGAACACATAGGCGGGCACGTACAGGATGCGCGCGCCCAGATAGATCCACGCACAAGCCGCCGTAAATTCGCTGGATTGGTCTGAGATGGTGATGACGAAACAGGCGATACCAAACAGGATCAGCCCCTCGAAATGATTGTTCATCGCGCGTTGTAGGCGGCCAGCAGTACCAGTAAGGACGATTGCATTGTCGCGCGGACCCGCGGCCTTTTTCGGGCCTGCTTGGCTAATGGAGGCCGCCGAATACATGCTGAATTGGATGACCTGTAAAAGGGCGGCGAGGGTGAGGACAGTGAGTTCGGGGGTCATAATGGGTTGCTTTCATACTGGCGTGTAATGAACGACAAAACGAGCAGAATTGCTGGGGGGAGAAAGCCGCCGATACTCATGGCTGTAGACCCAATGATGCCCCACGCTGACTCCATGACCAAAGTTACAGACCCTATTATCAACACTAGGCCAGATCCGACCAACTTTGCCACGTTCAAAATTGAGGCCAGTTTTTCATGTTGATCTTCGGCAAGGGGCGCAAAGTGGGAGAGTAAAACAAACCCCAACAGCAAAGCGGAAACATAGACCAAAAACGGAAAGAATCCGATACCGCCATCCATCTTATCAAAGCCCAGTATCCCAGCCAGCATTGATGCAGGGACCAATGCAACAAGCGCACAAGTTGTACCAAACCGTTTTGCCTTTAGTCGTGTCATGCCGTTTTTCGCCAAATTGTAATGTGAGCCTTGTTGTGTCGCAGGAGTAGGGCGGAATTAAATCCGCCCCTTTGGTTTTATAAATCCATCAACAACCGGCGCGGATCTTCTAACGCTTCCTTAACCCGTACAAGGAACGTAACCGCCCCTTTGCCATCCACGATACGGTGGTCATACGACAGCGCCAGATACATCATTGGACGGATCACAACCTGTCCGTTGATCGCCATGGGGCGGTCTTGGATTTTGTGCATACCTAAGATGCCGGACTGTGGTGGGTTCAAAATCGGCGAAGACATCAATGATCCATAAACGCCGCCGTTTGAAATGGTGAACGTGCCACCCTGCATTTCTGCCATCGACAGTTTGCCATCCCGTGCGCGCGCGCCTTTTTCAGCGATCGCTTTTTCGATTCCAGCAAAGCTCATGGCGTCGGCGTCACGAATAACAGGCACGACCAAACCCTGAGGTGTGCCAGCCGCGATGCCCATGTGGACAAAGTTTTTGTAGACCACATCGGTGCCGTCGATCTCTGCGTTGACCTCGGGAACCTCGTGTAGGGCGTGAACGCAAGCCTTGGTAAAGAACGACATAAAGCCCAGCTTGACGCCGTGTTTCTTCAGGAACAGGTCTTTGTATTCGTTGCGCAGGGCCATCACCTCGGTCATGTCGACCTCATTGTAGGTGGTCAGCATTGCGGCGGTGTTTTGGCTGTCTTTCAAGCGCTTGGCGATGGTCTGGCGCAGACGGGTCATTTTCACCCGTTCTTCGCGTGATGCATCGTCGGCGGATGAGGCCGCGCGCGGGGCGGCGGCTGTTGGTGCCGGGGCTGATCCTGCGGCCGCGACTGCGCGGTCCACGTCGTCTTTCATCACACGACCGTCACGGCCTGAACCGGTGACCTGATCGCGCGACACGCCGGCTGCGGCCATGGCTTTTTTGGCTGATGGCGCGTCTTCGACATCCTTACCACCAGAACTCGCGGCAGGCGCTGGTGCTGCATCGACAGTTGGTGCGGCAATTGCCTCCCCTGAGGTCGAGATCACGGCAAGTTTGGCGGCTGCGTCCACTGTTGTACCTTCGGCGGCAGTGATTTCTGCCAACACACCGGCGGCGGGGGCCGGAACTTCGACGCTGACTTTGTCTGTTTCCAACTCGCACAGCATTTCGTCTTGGGCGACGGTATCACCAACGGCTTTGAACCACGTTGAAACGGTGGCCTCTGTGACGCTTTCGCCCAATGTTGGCACCATCACATCGACAGCTGCACTGCTTTTTGCATCAGCTTTTTTCGCGGCTGGCGCGTCTGATTTTGCGTCGGCTTTTGCCGGGGCTGCGGTCGCTTCGCCTGCGTCCGCGATTGTGGCCAACAGCGCATCAACGCCAACGGTTTCACCCTCGGCCGCAATGATATCGCCCATTTTTCCAGCCACAGGGCTAGGCACTTCGACTGTGACTTTGTCGGTTTCCAGCTCGCAGAGCATTTCATCAACCGCGACTGGATCGCCCGGTTTTTTGAACCACGTGGCAACGGTGGCTTCGGTGACGCTTTCGCCCAATGTGGGCACCCGTACTTCAGTTGTCATGGTTCAGTTTCCTTTGATCGTCAGCGCATCGTCAACGAGGGCTGCTTGTTGTGCTTTGTGATTTGAGGCGAGACCCGTTGCAGGGGACGCCGAAGTCGCGCGGCCCACATATTTCGGGCGTGTGTGTTTGGCTTTGATCCGTCCAAGAACCCATTCGATGTTGGGTTCAATAAAGGTCCAGGCCCCTTGGTTTTTGGGTTCTTCCTGACACCAGACCACGTCGGCATTTTTGAACCGTTCAAGTTCTTGAACCGCAGATTGGGCTGGGAACGGATAGAATTGCTCAACGCGCAGCAGGTAGATGTCGTCGATCCCACGTGCATCGCGTTCTTCGAGTAGGTCGTAATACACCTTGCCGGAACACATGACGACGCGTTTGATTTTGTCGTCCTTAACCAGTTTGGTGTCCGAATTCCCATGCTGTGCATCGTCCCACATCAGGCGGTGGAATGACGATCCTGTGGTGAATTCTTCGGTTTTGGACACGGCCATTTTGTGACGCAGTAGTGATTTTGGTGTCATCAAGATCAATGGCTTGCGGAAAGAACGGTGCAATTGGCGACGCAAAATGTGGAAATAGTTCGCAGGCGTCGTGCAGTTCGCAACAATCCAGTTGTCCTGTCCACACATCTGCAAAAAGCGTTCCAGTCGCGCGGAGGAGTGTTCGGGCCCTTGGCCTTCGTATCCGTGCGGCAACAGCACAACCAAACCGGACATGCGCAGCCATTTGCTTTCGCCTGAGCTGATGAATTGGTCAAACATGATCTGCGCGCCGTTGGCAAAATCGCCGAATTGCGCTTCCCAAAGGGTTAATGCGTTTGGTTCGGCCATCGAATACCCATATTCAAAACCCAAGACCGCATATTCGGACAGCATTGAATCGATGACCTCGTATTGGGCCTGTCCTTTGCGCACGTTGTTTAGGGGGTAGTAACGTTCTTCGGTGTCCTGATTGACCAGACCCGAATGGCGTTGGCTAAACGTGCCGCGGGTTGAATCCTGACCAGCCAAACGAACTGGATACCCTTCGGTCAACAACGATCCAAAGGCCAAAGCCTCGCCGGTTGACCAATCAATGCCAGTCCCAGATTTGAACATTTCGGCCTTGGATGCCAGCAAACGGCCAACGGTTTTGTGCAACGGAATACCGTCTGGTGCCGTCGACAAGGCCTTGCCCACGTCAGCAAATGTTTCCGGTGCGATTGCCGTGTCACCGCGCACGTAGTCTTCTTTGTTGCGATCCAGATGTGACCATTTGCCATCCAGCCAGTCAGCTTTGTTGGGTTTGTAGTCTTTTCCGGCCTCGAATTCCTCGTTCATTTTGGCTTGGAACGCGGCTTTCATATCCTCGATTTCGCCCTCGGGGATCAGCCCGTCGCGCACCAAACGTTCGGTGTACAAGGACAAAGATGTCTTTTGCGTTTTGATCTTTTTGTACATCACCGGGTTGGTGAACATCGGCTCGTCGCCTTCGTTGTGACCAAAGCGGCGGTAGCAAAAGATGTCGATAACCACGTCTTTGTGGAATTTTTGGCGGAATTCTGTTGCGACTTTGGCCGCGTGTACGACGGCTTCTGGATCGTCACCGTTGACGTGAAAGATCGGCGATTCAACAACGAGCGCGTTGTCGGTCGGATAAGGGGACGAACGTGAGAAGTGCGGCGCAGTTGTGAAACCGATTTGGTTGTTTACCACGATATGCATCGTGCCGCCTGCTTTGTGACCTTTCAGGCCAGACAGCGCGAAACATTCCGCAACAACACCTTGGCCCGCGAACGCCGCATCACCGTGCAGCAAAATCGGCATAACCGACGTGCGTTCAGCGTCTTTATACTGGTCTTGTTTGGCGCGAACTTTGCCCAGAACAACAGGGTTCACCGCCTCTAGATGCGAGGGGTTTGCCGTCAGTGACAAGTGCACTGTGTTGCTGTCAAATTCGCGATCCGAGGACGCGCCGAGGTGGTATTTCACATCGCCCGATCCATCGACATCTTCAGGCTTTGATGACCCGCCTTGGAATTCATTAAAGATCGCGCGGTACGGTTTTTGCATCACATTCGCGAGCACCGATAGACGACCACGGTGTGGCATGCCAATTACGATGTCTTTGACGCCAAGCGATCCGCCGCGTTTGATGATCTGTTCCATCGCCGGGATCAGGCTTTCGCCGCCATCCAGACCAAAGCGTTTGGTGCCCATGTACTTGACGTGCAAGAACTTTTCGAAACCTTCGGCCTCGACCATTTTGTTAAGGATCGCTTTGCGCCCTTCGCGGCTGAATTGGATTTCTTTACCCAATCCTTCGATCCGTTCCTTGAGCCAACCTGCTTCTTCGGGGTTGGAAATATGCATGTATTGCAGGGCAAACGTACCGCAATAGGTCCGCTTTACGATGGCGAGGATTTCGCGCATCGATGCGATCTGCAGGCCCAATACATTGTCGATAAAGATCGGGCGATCCATGTCCGCTTCGGTAAAACCGTAGGACTTTGGATCAAGTTCGGGATGCGGTGTGGTTTCGCGCATGCCCAACGGGTCCAGATCAGCGACCAAATGGCCACGAATACGATAGGCGCGAATGATCATCAGCGCGCGAATGCTATCCAGAACTGCGCGTTTAATTTGATCGTCACTGACGTTGACGCCGGTCGCGGTGGCTTTTGCCTTGATCTTGTCGCCGGCACCTTTGACCTCTGGTTCGGGGGCCCATTCGCCTGTCAACGCAACCGTCAAATCATCGCCGGGCATCGGCGGCCAATCGGCGCGCGCCCAAGATGGCCCAGCAGCTTCGCGTTTGACCAAAACATCATCATCGCCCATGGCTTTGAAAAACGCTTGCCAGCTTTCATCGACAGCGGACGGATCATTTGCGTAGCGGGCATACATCTGTTCGAGGTATTCCGCGTTGTGTCCCTGCATAAAGCTTGAGGCATGGAATTGGTCGTTGGCTGGGTGGTCGGTCATGGGGTCACCTAACGTTTTGTTGAATTTAGAACCCATGCCACGGCGATATATGGAAAATCGTCTTGGATAAATTCTGAGATTTGATGAGACTGAAAATATGCAAGACCTACGGTTTTTGATCGACTATCGGTCTCGATCTTTCGGTCTCGAATTTGGAATATCGGTGGCAATTCTGGGGTAAGTTCGGTCGCGGCAGCAGGAGCAAAGCTCTCAGTTGCAATGTCGGATGTTATACCGATTTGGCACAATATCCAGTTGTAGCTACCAATTGACGTGGTTTTAACTTGGAGGATGCTGCGTGAGGATTCTTTTTCAAACCAGAAATTCTGGTTGGCCGCACCAGAAATTTCTTTTAATCGCCTGTTTCCACCAGCGTTTTTTAACCTGAGTTCCCAAGTGCTTTTCCAGCGAACAGCAGAAACTGTTCCGTTACCTAGCTGATCGTTAAGGCCTAAAGCCGCCAATCCTTGAATGTTAGCGTCGGAAAGCTCTTTAGCGACCACCCTTTGCCAGCCAATTAATTTTAGCTCTTTCAAAATGGTTTCTTGGTCAACAGCCAATTCGAGGCAGGTGTCAATTGTTAGAACAGCTAAATCTTTTGCATTCGCTGCAATAGGATGCATGATTGCAACGAGCCCTAGACACATTGCCAGTATTATAGATCGGGTCGCGTTAAACCTTGGGAAAGCGCTTTGAAACTTTCCAAGGTCTAACGCCGTGTTGGCCGAATATGTGGACGTGTTGTTCACGCTCAACCCTTACCCAATCGCCTCAATAACAGCTTCGCCCAATGTCGCGGGGCTGTCTGCGACGACAATGCCTGCCAATTTCATGGCTTCGATTTTGTCTTCTGCGCCACCTTTGCCACCGGCAACAATTGCGCCCGCGTGGCCCATGCGACGGCCGGGAGGGGCTGTGCGTCCGGCGATGAAGCCAGCTGTTGGTTTCCAGCGGCCTTTTTTCTTTTCATCAGCCAAGAATTGCGCTGCTTCTTCTTCGGCAGAACCACCAATTTCACCGATCATGATGATCGATTGTGTTTCTGGATCGGCCAAGAACATTTCCAAGATATCGATATGCTCGGACCCTTTGATCGGGTCGCCGCCGATGCCGACAGCAGACGATTGGCCTAGACCCAGATCGGTGGTCTGTTTGACCGCTTCGTACGTCAACGTGCCGGACCGTGAGACAACGCCGCATGTGCCGCGCTGGTGAATGTGACCAGGCATAATGCCGATTTTGCAGGCGTCTGGTGTGATAACACCCGGGCAGTTTGGTCCGATCAGGCGGGATTTAGAACCGTCCAAGGCACGCTGCACGCGCATCATATCCAGCACCGGAATGCCTTCGGTGATGCAAACGATCAACGGCATTTCTGCGTCAATCGCCTCAAGAATGGAATCGGCTGCAAACGGGGGCGGCACATAGATGACGGATGCGTTGGCTTCGGTCATTGCCATCGCTTCGTGCACCGAATTGTAGACGGGCAGATCCAGATGCGATTGACCGCCTTTGCCAGGGGTCACGCCGCCAACCATTTTAGTGCCATAAGCAATCGCTTGTTCTGTGTGGAACGTGCCTTGAGAGCCGGTCAGGCCTTGGCAAATCACTTTGGTGTTTTCGTCGATAAGTACGGCCATGGTGTTTCCTTCGTTTGATAATTCTGCACCGCTTGCGCGGCGTATTTTGTGAATTCGGGTTACGGGGCTGCTGATTTTCGCAGCAAAACAGAGATATTGTCATCAACGTGGCGGGTGACGGTATTGATGAGCGTCGTTTCAAAACCTGCGCGTTTGGCAGCGGCTGTGAGTGTCGCGAGAGTGAAATAGTTGACGTGATCGGGGTAGCGAAAACCGCACCATTTCGGGCCAATTATCCGACGGTTAAGGGAGCCAAAGTTAGGCACGCGTATGAATACGCCCCCATCAGATTTTAGGGCACGGTGCGCGCCTTTCAGCACTTCCATCACGTCGGTTTCATGTTCGAGATACGAGAACATGACGATGCCATCAAATTGGGCTTCGTCGAATTTCCAGATCGCTTCGGCGCCAGCACCATGAAGGCAGTATCCGCCGCGTTCGCGCATGGCAGCGTCTGAAATTCCGTGCAATTCTGTGGACAGTTCGATTCCGTACGGGGTCATCGGGGCCGTGATGCGTTGGCCCCAACCGCAGCCAATATCCAACACATGTCCGTCATTGAACCATGTGCGGAATTCTTTGGTTTTGTCACGGTACATGCCCAATGCGCCACGCAATTTCCGCACATAAGGGCTAAGCCGCGTCGACCCTTTTGATTTGGTGCTTTTTTCGACGTAGGTTTTTTCCCACGCGAAATCTTCTTCGAGTGCCTCGTAGGTGACCGGGTTGCGTAGGTAGGTCAAATCACACGGGGTGCATTGTACGATCTGCCAGTTGTCTTGCGAATATTGTGTCCACGGCGTGCTGTCGGTCGAGGTGCAGCTGGGGCAGGGGCGATATGTGGGGGCATCAAGCATTGCTCGGCCTCCTTTCAACATTCAAAAATGAGAAATACCCGCGCTCTGTGCATATACTGTTGGAGATATTAAAATGCATGTTTTAGCGGCCCCTAACCACTGAAAGGGCCACAAAGTCGAGATTGTGTAATTTCAAAGGGCGTGCGATGACGCGGTAGGTGTCTCCGCTAATTTTGAACGTTGTTTGGCCAACGCGTCCACGTGACTTTACCTTAACTTGTGCACCGTATTGGGCGCTTAGCTGCGACAAGCCGTTGATGACGTCTGTCATTGTTAGGCCATAGGCAGTGACAACGCATCCTGTGCCTTTGCCCTTGTAGTTGGCAAGGTCGGCGACGTTGAATCTAATCCAGTCCCAGTTTTTCTTTGTGACCTTGGCAGGTTCAATCGTTCCACCTGCAGTGCCGCGATCTGAGGTCAATGCATGCGCATTCAAAGTCATGGAGGCGTTGCTCCATTGCGTTTTACTGTAGGGCTCTAACCCTTTCCTTTTCGACGCGGCGGCGATCGCGTTAACTTCGGTGCCGGTTTTTAAACAGATTGTGTTAAAATGCGAAACCATCTGCGCGGCAGATATGTCTTTGGCTTGGCTCGGTCCCACCCACGTAAATGACGTCACAAGCGCCGAAAAAACGACGGCAGCCATCCGCCCGGTTGGGCGAATGACATGCGATTTCGACAGTTGGAAGGCTGGACCCTGCATTGGGCCGCTTAACCCTTAACCGCTTTTACAATCTTTTGCGCGCCGTCTTTCAGGTCGTCCGCCGCGATCACATCCAAACCGGATTCGTTGATGATGCGTTTACCTTCAGCGACGTTTGTACCCTCAAGACGCACAACCAATGGCACTTTCAGGCCGACTTCCTTGACCGCAGCAACCACACCTTCGGCGATCACATCGCAGCGCATGATGCCACCAAAGATGTTGACCAAGATGCCTTTGACCTTTGGGTCAGACGTAATGATTTTGAACGCTTCGGTTACTTTTTCTTTGGTCGCACCGCCACCAACGTCCAAGAAGTTCGCAGGCTCGGCACCGTACAATTTGATGATGTCCATTGTTGCCATGGCCAGACCTGCGCCGTTCACCATGCAACCGATTTCACCGTCAAGCGTGATGTAGTTGAGGTCGTATTTGGAGGCCTCAAGTTCTTTCGCGTCTTCTTCGGTTTCGTCGCGCAATTCGTTGATATCCGGGTGGCGATACATGGCGTTGCCATCAAAGCTGACCTTGGCATCAAGCACTTTTAGGTCACCGCTGTCCGTGACGATCAGTGGGTTGATTTCCAGCATTTCCATGTCTTTTTCCATGAACGCTTTGAACAACTGGCCCATCAGAACCACACATTGTTTGACCTGTTTGCCGGTCAGACCCAAGGTGAACGCGATGCGGCGGCCATGGAATGCTTGGTATCCGGTTGCTGGATCAACAGAAAAGCTCAGGATTTTTTCAGGTGTTTCGGCTGCGACTTCTTCGATGTCCATGCCGCCTTCGGTTGAACAAACGAATGACACGCGTGATGTTTGACGATCAACCAGCAGCGCCAAATACAATTCTGTTTCGATGCCAGAACCGTCTTCGATGTAGATGCGGTTGACTTGTTTGCCAGCAGGGCCGGTCTGGTGCGTGACCAAGGTGCGGCCCAACATCTTTTTGGCTTCTGTTGCGGCTTCTTCGACTGATTTGGTCAAACGTACACCACCGGCTTCGCCAGCGTCTGCTTCTTTGAACTTACCTTTGCCGCGGCCACCTGCGTGAATTTGCGCTTTGATCACCCACAACGGGCCATCCATTTCGCCAGCAGCTGATTTTGCGTCTTCTGCTTTTAGCACGACGCGACCGTCTGAAACCGGTGCCCCATACGTGCGTAGCAATGCTTTGGCCTGGTATTCGTGAATGTTCATAAGCTTGGTCCCGTTTAAGTGCGTGATAAGAGCGATAGCGATTTGCGTTTTGTTAGCTCTATACGATCATGTCTAAAGGTGCAGTAAATGGGAAAATGCTGAATTTCACTGTTTATGTGGGGTTTTATCTATTTTGTGATCACAGTGAAAAAATTTGTGATCACAATGCGGGCAATTGCGCAAAAGCAACAAATTGTGTCGCGTTCCGACCCTCGAGTGAGTCTGTGCGTATAGGACCAGAATTGCCGACATATATCGGTCGCATGTTTGGCCTGTTCGCGTCGTGATTGACGGGTTCGTAATAACGCGGTGCGCGCTAGTCGGGCTTTGGGGGCAATTTGCGCCACTTCATAAACACCACAACACCGATCGCCACGATGCCAAACGCGGGCAGGCCGGGCCCTGCGCCATTGACCAAATCAATGAACAGCAATCCGCCAGACCCCATGCCCGCGCGCCACTTTGTGCGTTTGAATTTGGCAAATGCGTCTTGTTCAAGCGTGGGGACAGTGCGGTTCGGCACCACGGCCGCCAGATCGCTTGGGCCATTGATGCCATCGGCCAAGACCGCGTAAACTGCGACCTCTTCCGTGAAATTCTTGGGAACAGTCGGGCCTAACGGGCGAAATTCAGCATCCAGCCGCCCCTTGGCCTGATCAACCACTTGGCGTGAAACAAAAATGCCGCCTTCGGGGGCCGCAGTTTGCAACCGCGCGGCAAGGTTCACACCATCGCCCAACAGGTCGTCACCTTCGACAATCACATCACCCAAGTGCAGGCCAATGCGAAACGGCAGCAGGTTTTGCGCCGCACATAACGCGCGTTGAATGGTGACCGCTGCGGCCACGGCTTCGACCACGGATGGGAATTCTGCAATCAGCCCATCGCCTGCGGTATTTGCGATCCGGCCACCGCGCGTTGTGATATTGGCGTCAATAACGGCGCGCGATCTGCGCAAGGCTTGGATGGTTTCGACTTCGTCCTTGGCCATGCGACCCGAAAAATTCGCAGCATCAGCCGCTAAAATTGTGGTCAGTTTGCGTTTGATGGCAGGGGACTGTGTCATGCGCGCAGCCTAGCGTAGAAAAATACTGGCTTGAATAGAAAAAGACCGGACACGTGATGCGCCCGGCCTTTTTAAGTTTTTTCAGCGGAAAAGCGTTAGACCAACGAGCTGTCGATCGCTTTGCACGCGTCAACCAAACCATTCACAGCCTTAACAGAGCTGTCGAACATCGCCTGTTCGTCTTTGGTCATTTGGATGTCGAGAACTTTTTCAACGCCGCCTTTGCCGATCACAGTCGGAACGCCAACGTACATGCCCTTGAGGCCCAGTGCGCCATCAACCCAAGCCGCACATGGCAGCACGCGTTTTTGGTCTTTGAGGTAAGCTTCGGCCATTTCGATACCGGCTGTTGCAGGGGCGTAGAACGCGGATCCTGTTTTCAGCAAGCCTACGATTTCGGCACCGCCATCACGGGTGCGCTGAACGATTGCGTCCAGTTTTTCCTGTGTGGTCCAGCCCATTTTGACCATGTCGGCCAATGGGATGCCTGCAACTGTGGAATAGCGTGTCAGTGGCACCATTGTGTCGCCGTGGCCGCCCAGAACAAATGCTGTGACGTCGCGCATGGACACTTGGAATTCTTCAGCAAGGAAGTGACGGAAGCGGGCTGAATCCAGAACGCCGGCCATGCCGCAGACTTTTTCGTGTGGCAAACCAGAGAATTCGCGCAACGCCCAAACCATCGCATCAAGCGGGTTGGTGATGCAGATGACAAATGCGTTTGGCGCGTGGTCACGGATGCCTTCGCCGACAGATTTCATGACTTTCAGGTTGATGCCCAACAGGTCATCACGGCTCATGCCTGGCTTGCGTGGAACGCCTGCGGTCACGATGCAAACGTCGGCGCCTGCGATGTCTTCGTACGACTGCGTACCGGACATTGAGGCGTCAAAGCCTTCGGACGGGCCGGATTCAGCGATGTCGAGCGCTTTGCCTTCTGGCGTGCCGGGCGCGATGTCGAACATAACGACGTCACCCAATTCTTTGATCGCTGCGAGGTGGGCGAGCGTGCCGCCGATTTGACCTGCGCCGATAAGGGCAATCTTGGGTCGAGCCATGTGTAATCTCCGAAATAAGGTTGAATTTCGCGCCGTGCCTAGTCCCAAATGCACGGTTTAGCAAGGGTGCTGCGTTGCAGCGACGTCCGGCAATTGCGGTGGGCGTCCGCGTCAATTGATTGTAAACCATGAACGACGGTCGGTTTTTCAGCGGGTTTTACGTGCTTGTACTTGATTTCAGCTTTTTCCTGATTGCCGCCCCGGCGGTGGTTTTTGCAGGTGTTTCCAAGGGTGGCTTTGGGTCAGGGGCTGCATTTGCGGCCGCATCGGTTTTGGCGTTGATCGTACCGCCGGGCTTGGCATTGGGCGTAATGCTTCCACTGCTGATGTTGATCGATGTTGCCAGCCTGCGCCCGTATTGGGGCAAATGGCGCTGGGCTGAAGCGCGGTTGTTAATGATCAGTGGCGTGCCCGGTGTGGCATTTGGCGCAGCGCTTTATACACTGGTGGACGATGATTTTTTGCGCATTCTGATTGGTGCAATTTCTGTCGCGTTTGTGATGTGGCGACTGGTGTTGCGGTTGGGCTGGATCAAGATTGGACAGCACCCGTTTGGATCAACAATTGGCGCGCTCGCGGGATTTACGGCAGGGTTCACCAGCTTTGTCAGCCACGCAGGCGGGCCACCAATCGCGGTGTATTTGCTGTCCAAGGGGATCACAAAAACCCAGTATCAAGCCACGACTGTGTTGGTCTTCTGGGTCATCAATATCGCTAAATTTGTGCCCTACGCATTCTTGGGCATGTTTACGCTGCAAACCGGAATTGCGAATCTGATGCTGGCCCCGTTTGCACTGTTCGGGGCGTGGTTGGGCGTCAAGGCGCACCACTTGGTGTCCGAAAGACTATTTTTCGGATTCACCTACGTGATTTTGGCCATAACAGGCCTCAAATTGATTTGGGATGGACTGTTCTGAACGCGCTGATGTGCGATACGCACAGCTTACGGACGTTTGATCAGACGTAAAACTTGCGGATCGTCACGCCCGTTGAACACTTGAAACACTGTGTTGGGTAAGGTGGGCGTGTCGCCCACCACGTGATTATGCGTCGTTGCCTTTTGCAGGCAGTGCTTCGACCAATTCCTCAAACGATTGGCCGGATGCGACAAGGCAGGTTGTCCCATTCACTGACGTCACGGTAATGGTCCAAGACCCCGTTTCGTCGGATGCAAAAACTTCGACCACGGCATTGTTCGCGCCAAGGCCCATGGATTGGCGGGTTTCGCCGTAACCACTGGCCAGCCGATCCACCACAGTTTCGCGCGGCCCACAGTTGCGCGCATTTTGCGCCGCGACGTCCGTGGCAAGGGCAAGATACATACCGGCACCAACTGTCAGCGCGCTAAGATGCAGAATTTTGTTTTTGCGTTTCATGTCGTGTCAGCCTTTATTCAAAAGGTGTCGCGTGATCGTTTCGCACTGCCATCTGGCCCACCGGATGTGCCGGCGATAGTGTGCAAAAGACCATGCGGTCCCGGTTCTACTCCTACGTCTGATGCCCATGTTCACGGCTGGGCGCCCAAGGTTTGGCGTCTAGATTTCGGCGGCCTGCCGAGACGGATCCTTGGGGTATCTGACTGCCTAAATATTGGTCCGTAAGCCCTGAAATAATGGTTAACGCGGCGTACGGGGCTTTGAAAAAGAATGCGTTCAATTTGATTTTTGCCGCAGCGCAGCAAAAAGCTCTTGAACTTTTCGCTCAATAATGCACCTCTGCGCGCAACTTTATGTCTCGATCAAATATGCAAAGAAAGCAGCCGCTCATGCCTTTGGCCCGTCCCCTTCGTTCCGTTCTGTACATTCCTGCGTCCAAACCGCGCGCGCTTGATAAGGCCCGTGGTCTGCCGGTTGATGCGATCATCTTTGATCTAGAGGACGCGGTGTCTGTTGATGAAAAGGATGCCTCGCGCGATATTCTGGCGACAGCCTTGGCCGAGGACGGGTACGGCGCACGCATGAAAATCATTCGCATCAACGGGTTCGACACACCGTGGGGGGAGTCCGACGCAAAGGCCGCGACCGCTATGAAACCTGACGCGATTTTACTGCCCAAAGTATCGAGCCCCGCAGATCTGGACGTTTTGGCCAAAATCACCGGCGACATCCCGTTGTGGGCGATGATGGAAACACCCGCGGGTATGTTGAACGCCGCCGCGATTGGCGCGCACCCGATGTTGCAAGGCATGGTCATGGGCACCAACGATCTTGCAAAAGAACTGCAAACCCGCCACCGCGCCGATCGTTTGCCGTTGCAAGCCGGTCTTGGCCTGTGCGTTCTGGCGGCCAAAGCCAACGGGCTCGCCATTGTTGATGGCGTGTACAACGCGTTCAAGGACGATGACGGGCTAAAAGTGGAATGTGATCAGGGCCGCGACATGGGTTTTGATGGCAAAACCTTGATCCACCCTGCACAGGTTGATGTCACAAACATCGCGTTTTCACCGTCAGACGCAGAAGTCGATTTGGCCCGTCGTCAGATCGCTGCATTTGCCGAAGTCGAAGCATCAGGCCAAGGCGTGGCTGTGGTTGACGGCAAGATCGTGGAAAACCTTCATGTTGCTACTGCCCGCGATACTCTGGCAAAAGTAAAAGCAATCGCAGCAATCGCCACGGAGTAACCCCATGCTACTAATCGCCCTCGGCCTGATCCTATGGATCGTCCCACATTACTGGAAACGCATCGCGCCGGATCACCGCGCCGGAGTCGGCGACAAAGGCAAGATGGTCGTGACCGTCCTGAGCTTTGTGGCGATTGCCTGCATGATTTTTGGCTACCGCAGTGCTGAAACCACATTCGTGTGGAGCCTTCCGGGCTTTGTCCAACACATCAACAATCTGATGATGCTGGTCGCGTTCTTTTTGATCGGAATGTCTGCCACGACGGGCCGTTTGCGCGGCAAAATGCGTCATCCGATGTTGTGGGGCGTGATCGTTTGGGCGGTGGCGCATTTGCTGGTCAATGGCGACTCTGCATCGATCCTGTTGTTTGGCGGAATGCTGGCGTGGGCAGTCGGGTCAATCATTTTGATCAATCGCCGCGAACCTGTTTGGGATCGCCCTGAACCGGGTGCGGCATCCAAAGACATCATTTTGGTTGTGATTACGCTGGTCACATTCTTTATCGCGGCGGCCATCCATATTCTGGTCGGCCCCAATCCATTTGGCTAAGGAACTGCCCATGAAACTGTATCGATTCCTGTCCGAAGAGGACACATCCGCCTTTTGCCACAAGGTCACCGACGCGTTGAACAAAGGCTGGGAGTTGTACGGCACGCCCACCCAAACGTGGGATCACGCAGCAGGTGTGATGCGCTGTGGGCAGTCGGTCGTCAAAGACGTGCCTGGCGAATACACCCCTGACACCAAACTGGGACAACACTAGATGAAAAAGACGAATTCAGGCCGTTTCTTTGAGGATTACAGCGTTGGTCAAGTGATTGATCACGCGGTGCCACGCACTGTGAAAATGGGTGAACGGGCGCTGTACCACATGCTGTATCCGGCGCGTCACGCGCTGTATTCGTCCGACCAGTTTGCCCAAGACTGCGGTCTGCCGTTTAGCCCGCTTGACGACATGATCGCGTTTCACGTGGTGTTTGGCAAAACCGTGCCGGATGTGTCGCTGAATGCGGTGGCGAATTTGGGCTATGCGCAAGGGCGTTGGTTGCTGCCGGTCTGGCCGGGGGACACGCTGCGCGCGCGGTCCGAAGTGATTGGGCTAAAGCAGAATTCAAACGGCAAAACCGGTGTGCTGTATGTACGCACAACGGGTCTGAACCAGCATGACGAAACAGTTATGGAATACGTGCGCTGGGTGATGGTGCGCAAATGCGATGTCGATGCGCCTGCGCCGGAAACGGTAGTGCCTGATCTGCCTGACGCGCTGGGCGTTGATGACTTGGTGATCCCAAAGGGCCTGGATTTTACCAACTACGATTTCACGCTGGCGGGGGAACCACACCGCTGGGGTGATTATGAGATCGGCGAACAGATCGACCACGTCGACGGCGTGACGATCGAAGAAGCCGAACACATGATGGCCACGCGGTTGTGGCAGAACACGGCCAAGGTGCATTTCGACACGTCGGCGCGCCCTGATGGATCACGCCTGATCTATGGCGGACACGTGATTTCGATGGCGCGGGCGTTGTCGTTTAACGGTTTGGCGAACGCGCAAATGGTTGTTGCGCTGAACGGTGGGGCACATGCGAATCCCTGTGTTGCGGGGGACACCGTGCGCGCGTGGTCGCAAGTTTTGGACAAGGCAGAAACTGCTGCACCCGGTGTTGGTGCATTGCGGATGCGTTTGGTTGCGACCAAAGGCGGTGCGCCATTTGCACTACGCGGTGAAGATGGAAAATATTTGCCTGACGTGTTGCTAG
Organism: Ascidiaceihabitans sp.; assembly: GCA_047626725.1. Classification (GTDB taxonomy): domain Bacteria; phylum Pseudomonadota; class Alphaproteobacteria; order Rhodobacterales; family Rhodobacteraceae; genus Ascidiaceihabitans. The sequence continues at coordinate 71,287 of JBLHSG010000002.1, read as the reverse complement.
ATTTGGATTACTGGGTTTTGATCCCGATGTAGGCTGGATGGCGTGCGACACGCACACCTTACGCAGTGGCTGAATCACCAGAAGATGACAGGATAATCATGCGCAAACTGTTTGACCGGATAAACGCGTACCTTGCCGCGCAGGCCTTTGTTGCTGCGCAAAACGATGTGGTCGCCGCGCAAACCAAGATGCGGGCGTCGTTGATTTTGGCCAATGTTTTGGCCGTCATGGTGGTGATCACGCCGCTGCTGGTGATGGCCTGCGCCGTTTGGCTGGTATCCGTCAGTTATGACACCGTTTTGGGCTGGATTTTGGCGGCGTTACTTCTGGGGCTCGCTTGGGTTTTGATCCCGCGTCGCCCTCGGAATACGAAACCCACCTATGGGCGCGATGATCTGCCAGAACTGTTCGATCTGTTGGATCATGTCTGCGCCGACCTGAACGCGCCGCAGATTGATGGTGTGCATTTCATCAGCGATATGAACGCCTATCTGTTTGAATATCGACCGCTTTTCAGCGCTAAACGCAATATTATGGGGATTGGCCTGAGCTATTGGTACACGCTTGATCCACAAGAACGACTGGCCCTGATCGCGCATGAGGTCGGGCATTTGGTGAACCGTGATCCGGGCCGTAGTTTGGTCATTTGGTACGCGATGCAGACGCTTGAAGCTTGGCTGTATTGGCTGCGTCCTGATGATGATGCGCACGGCAGGGGGCTGGGCGAAATGATGGCGCATTTTGCCTTGGCGGTGTTTGGTCTGTTGTGTGAATTGATATGGCGATTGCTGAACTGGAGCATGATGTATCATTCCCAGATTGCCGAATATGTGGCAGATGCAAAATCGGTTTCTGTGGCAGGCAAACGCGCCGCACATACACTGCTGTACACCACAATTCTTAGCCCCGAGGCAGAGCGGTCGACCCGAGGTTTGCGCACGTATGGTTTGCCCCAGGATGGCTGGATTTTTGATCACATCGCAGCGGCCGTACGCAATACGCCTGATGACCGAAAAGAGCATCTGATGTCACAGGCTGAAACGCAGAAATCATCCGTCGACAGCAGCCATCCGCCAACTGTGTATCGCATCGCTTTTGTCGATCAATTGCCGGATGCGCCCGCGCGCCTGACGTTTACACAAGCGCAGGCTGACGCAATTGACGTGTCCTTTGTGCCGCACAGAGACAAACTGGGTGCCGAGATTTTGCGCCGCATCGAAGTATTTTAAGGGGCCGTTTCATGTTGCGCATTTTTGGTGTTGTTTTTGCCGTTTTGGCGAGCGGTGCACAGGCACAAAATTCGGATGATTTCGTGCGCGCCAACCTGCTGTCGGTGTTGTATCACGAATTGGGTCACGCGATTATTGATACCGCGCAGTTGCCGATTTTTGGCCAAGAAGAAGACGCGGCTGACATGGCCTCGATCCTGCTGATCAATGATTTGTTTGACGAAGAGGGCGCAACCAATATTGCCTACAATTCCGCGTTTGGGTTCTTGGGCGAGGCAAACGCCAACAGCGACGCCCCCGCATGGTCGGATGTGCACGGCGCGGATTTGCAGCGGTTTTACAACCTGGTTTGCGTGTTTGCCGGTGCGGATTTAGCCGAACGTGGCGACATCGCTGATGACCTTGGGTTGCCTAAAGATCGTCAAGATACCTGCGAGGATGAATTTGATCTGGCCATCGACAGTTGGGGGCCGGTTTTTGATGACTTGGCCGAACATGCGCCGGGCACATCGATGGTCTACAACGGGGCCACTGACAGCCTTTTACAGCAGCTTGTCGCGAACGAAGTTGCTGATTTAAATCTGGATTTTGTGATGCCAGGAACGTTGCTGTTCAGCGTGCAAACCTGTGATGAACCAAACGCGTTTTATGACCCTAAAACCGTCGAAATCATCATGTGCGAGGAACTGGTGGATTGGCTGCGCGCCTTGCCGATCGACTGATCCGATGCGCCCACATCAATGTGACGTGCGGTGCTGCGCAAAATTCGCTATATCGTACCCCATGAAATGCTTGATCCTGTCTGCACTGCTTTTGTCCCCCGCACCTGTTGTGGCATGTGAGTTGGCCTTGGTGTTGGCGGTTGATGTGTCAGGATCTGTCGACAGGGACGAATATGCGATCCAGATGCAGGGGCTGTCGACGGCCTTGCGCGATGGCATAGTTGTGGACGCATTGATCGATCAATCCGCGCAGGTGACGTTGGTGCAATGGACCGGATCGTCGCGCCAGCGCCAGACAATTCCATGGACGCCGATCCGCAGCTACGCCGATGTCGCCACCCTTGCGCAAGCGATTGATAATGATCCGCGGGTCTGGCGCAATTTTTCCACCGCAATCGGAGAGGCGCTGTCTGTGTCGCTGGCCTTGTTTGATCAAGTGCCCCACTGCGCGCGCAAAGTGATTGATGTGTCCGGTGATGGTGTGTCGAACGAAGGGGTCAGCCCAACCTCGCAATTGGCAGCTGTGCGGGCGGCAAATGTCGTGGTGAATGCGCTGGCGATTGAAACCGATCAAACTGATCTGACCGCGTATTTCTACGAAAACCTGATTTCCGGACCGGGCGCATTTGTGGTCACAGCCCTGGGGTTCGAAGACTACCCTGCGCAAATAAAACGCAAATTGCAGCGCGAAACGACAAAGCAGCTGACGGGATTGGACAATGAGCCACAAAATCCAACAGATTCGCGATAATTGTGATCACACCAGTTTGCGCTGTGATCACAAATGGTCGAAACCGCATCAATCCTACAGAAATTCACCGCAATATTAACCTCGTGACACGTGACACTGGCGTAAAAATCGCTAGTAAAGGAACAAGCTTTGAAAAGGGACCAGTAGCATGGCTGATGTAAATCGGGGCAATCGCCCACTTTCACCGCACCTCTCTATCTATCGACCGCAATTGACGTCGATGACCTCTATCCTGACACGGATCACTGGCAACGCGCTGCTGATTTCGTCCTTGTTGGTGATCTGGTGGTTTTTAGCGGCTGCAACTTCTGAAACATATTTCGCATTTGCGGACGGGGTTTTGACCAGCTGGTTTGGCGATATCGTCATGACACTGTCAGCGCTGGGATTGTGGTATCACACACTTGCCGGTTTGCGTCATCTGATCTGGGACAACGGCATCGGCCTTGATATTCCCACGGCAGAAAAGATGGGCTGGGCCTGCATCGGCGGTTCCGTCCTCCTGACCATCCTCACAATCATCATTGTATAAAGGACGCAGCACATGGCATTTTTGACCGACCGTAAACGCGCCGTTGGCATGGGTTCTGCAAAAACCGGAACCGAACATTTCTGGGCAATGAAAGTCAGCTCTGTGGCGTTGTTGCTGCTGATCCCGGTGTTTGTTTTCACCTTTGGGCCAATGCTGGGCAAACCCTACGCCGAAGTGATTGCGTATTTCGCGCGGCCCTTTCCGGCGATTGTGTCGGCCCTGACGATTGCTGTGACAATGATACACTTTAAAATGGGTGTCCAAACCCTGATCGAAGACTACGTTCATGGTACGGCCCAAAAGGTCACCATCGTTTTGATGATCTGTCTTTCTTATGCAGCGGCCGCGACGGGCATTTTTGCCATCGCCCGCCTTGCGCTTTAATCGATTAATAGGGAGACCTGAAAATGGCTGCTTACGAATACGAAACACATGAATATGACGTGGTTGTTGTTGGGGCAGGGGGCGCAGGTTTGCGCGCCACACTCGGCATGGCAGAACAAGGGTTGCGCACCGCGTGTGTGACCAAAGTTTTCCCGACCCGTTCGCACACAGTTGCCGCCCAAGGCGGGATCGCCGCGTCGCTGTCCAACATGGGCCCCGACAACTGGCAGTGGCACATGTACGACACGGTCAAAGGCTCTGATTGGTTGGGCGACACCGACGCGATGGAATACCTCGCGCGCGAAGCCCCCAAAGCGGTTTACGAACTGGAACACTACGGTGTGCCGTTTTCACGCACCGAAGAAGGCAAGATTTACCAACGTCCGTTTGGGGGTCACACCACCGAATTTGGCGAAGGGCCAGCCGTGCAACGCACCTGCGCTGCCGCTGACCGCACCGGCCACGCCATTCTGCACACGCTTTATGGCCAGTCGCTGAAAAACAACGCTGAATTCTACATCGAATACTTTGCGATCGACTTGATCATGTCCGATGACGGCACATGCCAAGGCGTGCTGTGTTGGAAGCTGGACGACGGCACGATGCACTTGTTCTCGGCCAAAATGGTTGTGCTGGCGACAGGTGGATATGGGCGCGCTTATTTCTCGGCAACATCTGCGCACACGTGTACGGGTGACGGCGGCGGCATGACTGCACGCGCGGGCTTGCCCCTGCAAGACATGGAATTTGTGCAATTCCACCCAACCGGCATTTACGGCGCTGGCTGCTTGATCACCGAAGGTGCGCGCGGCGAAGGTGGGTATCTGACCAACTCCGAAGGCGAGCGTTTCATGGAACGTTATGCGCCGCAGTACAAAGACCTCGCGCCGCGCGATTACGTGTCGCGCTGTATGACGATGGAAATCCGCGAAGGGCGCGGAGTGGGCGCACAGGGCGATCACATCCACCTGAACCTGAACCACTTGCCAAAAGAAACATTGGACCTGCGTTTGCCGGGCATTTCGGAATCCGCGCGCGTCTTTGCTGGTGTCGATTTGACCAAAGAACCAATTCCAGTTCTGCCAACCGTGCATTACAACATGGGCGGCATTCCGACGAACTATTGGGGTGAGGTTTTGAACCCGTCCGCTGACACGCCTGACCGTGTGTCCCCTGGCCTGATGGCTGTGGGCGAAGCAGGCTGTGCATCTGTGCACGGCGCAAACCGTTTGGGATCGAACTCCTTGATCGATTTGGTTGTGTTTGGTCGCGCGGCTGCCATTCGCGCCGGTGAAATTGTCGATCCATCCACGCCAGTGCCAAAGCCGAACCAGAAATCGGTAGACGCTGCGTTTGAACGTTTTGACAATACACGCCACGCCAAAGGCCACACGCCAACGGCTGAACTGCGTATGGAAATGCAACAAACCATGCAAAAAGACGCGGCTGTTTTCCGTGCCAATGACACCTTGGCCGAGGGCAAAGCCAAGATGGATGAGGTCGCGGCCAAATGGTCTGACATCGGCGTTACGGATCGCTCATTGGTCTGGAACTCGGATTTGATGGAAACGCTGGAATTGGCCAACCTGATCCCCAACGCGGTCGCCACGATCACAGGGGCCGAAGCACGCAAAGAAAGCCGCGGTGCCCACGCCCACGAGGATTTCCCGGAACGCGATGACGTCAACTGGCGCAAGCACTCGCTGACATGGTTCAACGGCAAAAACGAAGCGCGCCTGAGCTATCGCGGCGTACATTTGCAACCGCTGACCAGCCACAATGACGGCGGCATTGACCCGAAAAAAATCGCTCCGAAAGTGCGCAACTTCTGATGTTGAAACCAGCATTTATGACGCTCGGTCTGCTCGTAGCCCTGGTGGGCTGCGACAGCGCGACCAAGGCGGTTGACGATGTGGCGCGTCGCAGCGCCAAGGCATCCGTGTCCGAAGCCTTGGCGACGCGTTTCCCCGCTGTGCCAAATAAACTTGTGACCCCGTTCACGGATTGCATCATCGACAATTCATCCGGTCGCGAGATCGCTGAATTTGCAAAAGACGCGGTTGTCGGCGTTGATGAAGCCACGGTTGTCTTGGTGCGTTCGGTTCTTGAACGTCCTGAAACGGTGCAATGCGTGACCAAAGCCGGCCTTTCGGTGCTTGGCTAGATCATGCGTTTGATCCTTCATATGGGTGTTCAAAAAACGGGCACCACATCGCTGCAGCATTTTTTGCGGCGCAACAGTGATGCGTTGGCGAAACGTATGCTGGTGATGGTGCCAAACGCAAAATCTGTGTGCCGTTTGGTTGGCCGTGCCGCGTGGGATTATTCCCAAGGGATTGTCGACAAATCAGATCTGATCAGTGCGATTGAAACGGCCCGTGGTACCATGCAAGCCGCCGACCATGATCTGTGTTTGCTGAGCCATGAAAACCTGTGCGGCGCGATGCCGGGTACTGGTGGTCTGCTGGATTTATACCCGCATTTGCCTGAAATCATGGGGCTGCTCGACACGCATCTTGCCCCGTTGAAGCCGGAATATGTGTTTTACACCCGCGATATCGCGCGCTGGAAATCTTCGGTTCACAATCAGGTCGTGAAATCCAACAACTACACCCACGCGCTGGAACGGTTCCGCGCGGACACCAGCACGCTGACCGATTGGGACGACCTGAAATCGCGATTGACCGCGGCAGTTGGGGCAGACCGGATCACGTGGATCGCGCTGGAAAACGAAACCGATCGCGCCCGCCCGGGTCAGCAACTGCTGAAAATTGCCGGATTAAACGACGCAGATATCAACGCCCTTGATCCTATCCCGGGTGATCGAAACGAAAGCCTTACCCCAGGCGCGCTCGAATTCATGCGCCTTGCCAATACGCTTCAATTGCCGCGCAATGTGCGCCGTGAATTGGCGAAATCTGTTGTGCAAAACCAACCCATTTTTGACCAACTGACCGATGTGCTTGTCCAAAGCAGAAAGGAACACTGACATGGTTCAACTGACCTTGCCAAAAAACTCCCGCATGACTGCAGGTAAAACGTGGCCGAAACCCGAGGGCGCAAAAAACTTGCGCAAATTCAGCATCTATCGCTGGAACCCGGATGATGGCAAAAACCCCCAGCTCGACAACTATTGGGTCGATATGGACAGCTGCGGCCCGATGGTTCTGGACGCGCTGATCAAGATCAAAAACGAGATTGACCCAACGCTGACATTCCGCCGTTCGTGCCGCGAAGGTATCTGCGGATCTTGCGCGATGAACATCGACGGCATCAACACGCTGGCCTGCATCTATGGCATGGACGAAATCAAAGGCGACGTAAAAGTCTATCCTTTGCCGCACATGCCCGTGATCAAGGATTTGATCCCTGACCTCACGCATTTTTATGCCCAGCACGCATCAATCATGCCGTGGTTGGAAACCAAAACCAATCGCCCGGCCAAAGAATGGAAGCAGTCAATCGAAGACCGCGCCAAGCTTGATGGTTTGTATGAATGCGTGATGTGCGCGTGCTGCTCAACCTCGTGCCCGAGCTACTGGTGGAACGGCGATCGCTACCTAGGACCAGCCGCGTTGCTGCACGCCTACCGCTGGATCATCGATTCCCGCGACGAGGCCACAGGCGAACGTTTGGACGACCTCGAAGATCCGTTCAAATTGTACCGCTGCCACACGATCATGAACTGCGCCAAAACATGCCCCAAGGGCCTGAACCCCGCAGAAGCGATTGCCAACATCAAGAAAACAATGGTCGAACGGCGCGTCTAAGCCGGTTAATCATGCCAAGAATTTCGGCGGCCTACGGGTCGCCGTTTTTGTTTGTTGATCCTGAATTCGCATTGCGCCAAAATCCAGGTGCCACACCACAGCAGAAAGCCAAAACGTGCCCATCCTTATTATTGCAGTTGTCGCGTTTTTTGTGATCGCCTTTCTTGCCCGTCGCGCAGGGCCGGGCCGAAAATGCCGGTGGCGCGCAGACAAAACAGGTGACCGCGGGACATTGCGTAAATACAATTGCGTGGCGTGCGGAGCAGAGGCATTCACATCGTCTGCAGGTGCGCCAAAAGATTGCAAATCCACCCATCGCCCAACCAGCCTTTGAGGATATGATATGACCAAACCCATCGACGCGGATGCCCGCCGCGCCATTAAACCCGTCATTTGTTATCCTGTCGACACGCTGCCAGCACCCGACATGGCGCTTTATACAGCCGCGCGCGAAACACTGGTCAAGGTGGATGAAGTCATCGCGCCCGCACGTGACGCCGCGACATTTCACGTACCTGTGGGCCATTTTTTCCGCATCATTTCGGTCGAGGGGTCGCAGGTCGGTGATTTGAATTTGTTCAATGCCAATGATCTGAACGAGCGGTTCTATTCCGGAAAAACCCGCGCGCTGCACGGCACCCACATCACAACTGGTCAGCGGATGTGGTCCAGTTTTCCGGGGTTGCGGCCGATGGCAACGATCACGCACGACACGCTGGGTTGGTACGGAATGGATGATTTTGGCGGCTCTGTGCATGACGTGATCGGCACGCGGTGTGACCCCTACACCCATAATTTGTTGGCGGGTGGGCAGTACCATCACTGTTGTCATTCAAATCTGACGCGCGCGATGGCGGATCATTTAGACACCACCCCACAGCAGGCCGAAGCACACGTGCACGACGTTTTAAACGTATTCATGTGCACAGGATTTACCCGCGATACCGGCCAGTACTTTATGAAAGCCTCGCCTGTGCGGCCGGGGGATTATCTGGAATTCTTTGCAGAAATCGATCTGCTTGGATGCCTTAGTGCATGCCCCGGTGGTGATTGTTCATCAGAACATTCATCAGACGAGGCCGCCTGTTTTCCATTATTGATCGAGGTCTTTAAACCCGCGTCTGGCAGTTTGGATGGATGGACGCCACCACTGCCAAACGGGTACAACCGCAGCCACGGACGTTAACCTTCAAACGCGGCTGATAGCGCGATTTCGACCATGTCACCAAAGCTGCGTTCGCGATCTTCTGACGGCAAGGCCTCGCCGGTTTGCAGGTGGTCCGATACGGTCAGAACTGCCAATGCGCGGCGACCGTATCGTGCGGCCAATGTGTACAGTTCTGCGGCTTCCATTTCGACGCCAAGGATGCCGTGGCGGGTCATTTGTTCGTTCAAATCAGGGCGTTCATCATAGAACACATCTGATGAATAAATTCCGCCGACGTGGGTATCTGTGCCTTTGGCTTCGGCCGCTTTTACGGCCGCTGCCAGCAATCCGTAGTCGGCGCAGGGGGCAAAATTGAATTCCTTAAAGATACCTGACGATGGGGATGTGACGGTGCTGGCGGTCATCGCGACAATCACATCGCGAATTTTGACCTGAGGCTGCATGCCGCCGCAACTGCCGATGCGGATCAGTGTTTTTGCGTCGTAATCCTTGATCAATTCGTTCACGTAAATGGACAGCGATGGCATGCCCATGCCGGACCCTTGGATTGTGACGCGGTGGCCATTCCATGTGCCGGTAAAGCCCAGCATGCCTCTGACTTCGTTGACCAATTCGACGTCTTTTAAAAACGTCTCTGCGGCCCATTTGGCGCGATACGGGTCGCCGGGAAGCAGTACAGTTTCCGCAATTTGGCCAGGCTTTGCGCCGATGTGAACAGTCATGAGGGGATCCTTTCGTGTTTCAGGCAACCTGCCCTGAGGGGGTGACAAGAGCAAGGGACAAGTGGGGGATTCCATACTTGAGGGTATCGGTGAACGCTGTTCATTATGTATTTGAACGACGTTCATGATGAATTGTCGAAACAAAAGGCAAACCCATGAAAATCACTTTTTGTGCGATCGTATTAAGTACCATCGGCCTAACCGCGTGCGACGTGTCACATCCTGTTGCGGTCGTTGGCCCATCGAATACGGTTTATCGCGGCACGGCGACGGCCACGTTTCTTGAGGGCGGATGGTTTCAGGTCAACAACGGCGGAAACACTTGTTCAGGCCGTTACACGCCAGCATCAGAAACACGAAAAGTCACGTTTCCGGTCACATGTTCAAACGGACTAACTGGAATTGGAACCGCGCAATACGAAACACCGCGCGCAGGTGGCGGCGAAATCATTATGCAAGACGGCAGTCGCTGGCGATTCATCTTTGGTCGCGGCGCGCTGGCGGTGTAATTTGATATAGAAACAGAAATGGCCCGTTCCTTAAAACGGGCCATTCCTAAAATTAGAACGATTTAGATTTCGAGCGATTCAGCAGACGCACCGGCATCAACCGCATTCTTGAACCAGAATGGCTGACGTCCTTTACCGGTCCAGGTTTGCGTTGGCTCTTCTGGATTTACGTATTTAGCAACTGCCGGCTTTTTCTTTTTCTTCTTTGGCTGAGCAGCTTTTGCAGGTGCTTTTTCTTTGGCCAGATCAGTCAAAGAGAAACCGAATTCAGCGGCGGCTTTTTCCGCAGCTTTCAACGCTTCGCGACGATCACGGGCCTTGGCAGTCAGCAATGCCTTTTTTACGTCCGCGCCAAGCTTTTCTAACTCTTTGCGTGTCATTGATTTAAGATCAAATTTCATCGGGTATCCCTCGCAATCCCATTTGAATTGCAATGGGCATATACGACAATACCGGAGAGGATCAAGAAAAACGCGTGATCGCGTTTGTGTCAATAACTGTGGGTTATGCTGCGTCAACCTGAGATGGGTCTGCCAAGGTAACAATGTCCATCATGATCGTATTTAGCTCGAAATCTTTGGGCGTATAAACGCGCGCAACGCCCATGGCTTTTAATCGCTCTGCGTCTTCATCGGGGATAATACCGCCGACAATTACCGGAATGTCGCCCAAATTGGCAGCTTGCATGCGGCGCATCAATTCTTCGACCAACGGAATGTGGCTGCCTGATAGAATAGACAGGCCGACGACATGCGCATCACCATCAATTGCGGAGGCGACCAATTCTTCGGGGGTGAGGCGAATACCTTCGTATGAAATATCCATGCCGCAATCGCGCGCGCGCACAGCGATTTGTTCCGCGCCGTTTGAATGCCCATCAAGGCCCGGTTTGCCCACCAGGAATTTCAGTCGACGTCCCAAACGGTCGCTGACTGCATCGACGCTGTCGCGCAATTCATCAAGGCCTTCGGTTTGGTTTGAACGACCCGCTGCTACGCCTGTTGGTCCGCGATATTCCCCATGAACCACGCGCATTTGTGCGGCCCATTCGCCTGTTGTTGCCCCTGCTTTGGCAGCAGCAATTGACGGTTCCATGACATTGCGCCCTTCGGCGGCCGCGCGGCGTAGATCGGCCAATGCGACATCAACGGCTGCCTGATCACGGTCACCGCGCCATGCATTGAGGCGGTCAATTTGTTCTTTTTCTGCGGCAGGGTCGACGACCATGATACCGCCGTCTGCTGTCATCAATGGCGATGGTTCGGTGCTGGTGTATTTGTTGACGCCAACCACAACTGTTTCGCCGGCTTCAATTCGGTTCAAGCGGGCGGAATTTGATCCAACCAATTGCGATTTCATATAGTCGATCGCGTCAATTGCGCCGCCCATACTGTCGAGGTTTGCCAATTCCGCGCGCGCGCCATTTTTCAATTCTTCGACTTTTGCATCGACTGCGGGATTGCCATCAAACAAATCGTCAAATTCCAAAAGGTCGGTTTCAAAGGCCATGATTTGTTGCATCCGCATAGACCATTGCTGATCCCATGGACGGGGCAGGCCAAGCGCTTCGTTCCAGGCGGGCAATTGCACAGCGCGGGCGCGGGCCTTTTTCGAAAGGGTGACGGCCAGCATTTCGATTAAAATCCGATAGACGTTATTTTCGGGCTGCTGTTCGGTCAGCCCAAGTGAATTGACCTGAACGCCATAGCGGAAGCGGCGGTATTTTGCTTCGCTCACGCCATATCGAGTTTCGCAAATTTCGTCCCATAGATCGACAAAGGCGCGCATCTTGCACATTTCGGTGACGAAACGGATTCCTGCGTTTACGAAAAATGAAATACGGCCAACAAGGGCAGGGAAATCTTTTTCCGCAACGCGTGGGCGCAATTCATCCAAAACTGCCGTGGCAGTGGCCAGCGCAAACGCCAATTCCTGTTCCGGTGTCGCCCCAGCTTCTTGCAAATGATAGGAACACACGTTCATCGGGTTCCATTTTGGCACGTTTGTATAGCAATACTCGGCCACATCCGCGATCATTTTCAGGGATGGTTTTGGCGGGCAAATATAGGTGCCGCGCGATAGGTATTCTTTGATCAGATCGTTTTGCACAGTGCCTTGTAGGGCCGTGACGTCAGCGCCTTGTTCTTCGGCGACAGCAATATATAGCGCCAACAACCACGGGGCCGTCGCGTTAATTGTCATCGAGGTGTTCATTTGTTCTAGCGGAATATCGGCAAACAATGCGCGCATATCGCCAAGGTGCGACACCGGCACGCCAACTTTGCCAACTTCGCCGCGCGACAAAACGTGATCGCTGTCGTATCCGGTTTGTGTTGGCAGATCAAAAGCGACGGACAGACCCGTCTGCCCTTTTGCAAGGTTCGAGCGATACAACAGGTTCGACGCATGCGCGGTCGAGTGCCCGGCATAGGTGCGGATCAGCCAAGGGCGGTCTTTTTGCGCCGGAGTTGTAGAAGACTGTGTCATGGGAAACCTCGTGAATCGCTTCGGCAATAATCTTGCGTTAGATGGTTGATACTTGGAATTTTACACCAGTGTCAATTCGCTGCATTGCGGCAATTGAACGTTAGCGACGTATTGCAGCCGCAGCAATCATGGCCCAGCCCAGCAGCCCTTGGGAATGGGCAGACAGGGTATTGTCACTACGAAAAATCAGCAGATCCAGCATCGCAAATGGGTTCGGCGCGTGCTGAACGACCCACTGCATCGGCAGCCCATCGATGATTGCCAGATAGTACAAGTAATAGATTTGTGGCGTCAGCCAGACAAACAGCCAAAACCCGATACCCGCCACGATCACCCGCAAGGTCCAGTGTAAAGCCAGTCGCGTCATCAGCCAAATCGCCGCCACTGACAGCACAATTGACAGCACCGCCAACCCGAATTGCCCAAAGGCACTTAGCGTAAAAAAGGAGTCGCCATCATACATGCGCCCAATCTGCCCAGCCTTTGCGTGAATGAACAGCACCGCATGCGTAACTTTCTGTTTACCCCTAGTCCCAGCCCTGTAAGGGTGGTCGGCAATGACGCAGACTGTTGAACTCCCTATTTGGCTATTCGTTCTGATCCTGCTTTTTGCGGCGGTCACAGCGCTTAGCCATTTTTTACTGCCTTCTGTGCGCTGGTTTTTCCGCCGCCGTTTGGAACGGGCTGTCAAAAAGCTGAATGAACGGCTGGAACGCCCGATCGAGCCCTTCAAATTGGCGCGGCGCTACGACATGATCCAGCGCCTTAGTTATGATCCCGAAGTGACCCGCGCGATTGTCGAATATGCTGCCGAAAATGACATGCCGGAAAACGTGGCCTTTCAAAAGGCGCAGTCCTATGCCCGCGAAATTGTGCCCAGCTTTAGTGCGTTTGCGTATTTCGGGTTTGGCATTCGGGTGGCACGCTGGTTGGCCAAGGCGTTGTATACTGTGCGCACCGGCCTGAATAACGACGCGCGTTTGGCGGATTTGCCAAAAGATGCGACTGTTATTTTCATTATGAACCACCGATCGAATATGGACTATTTGTTAGTGACGTATTTGGCTGCGCGCGCATCTGCGCTGTCGTATGCGGTGGGCGAATGGGCGCGGGTTTGGCCGCTGTCACGTCTGATCAAAAGCTTGGGCGCATATTTCATTCGCCGCAAATCGCGTGGTGCGTTGTACCGCAAGGTGTTGGCGCGCTACGTACAAATGGCCCGCGATGGCGGCGTGACCCAAGCCGTTTTCCCCGAAGGCGGCCTAAGCCTGAATGGTAAATTGATGCCGCCAAAGATGGGCCTGCTGTCCTACATTCTCGAAGACTATAATCCCGAAGCACGCGAAGTTATCTTTGTGCCAGTCGCGATTAACTATGATCGTGTTCTTGAAGATCGGGTGCTGATTGCGGCAGATCAACGTGGTGATCGCCGTTTTGGTGGCAAGGTTTCAGTTGTTTTCAAATTCATCGCGCGCAAGGTGTGGCTGCGCATGCGTGGCCGGTTCCTGCGCTTTGGCACCGCGGCCGTGGTGTTTGGCGAACCGGTGTCATTGCGTGGATACGCCGAACCGCCAACCGCCGAAGCACTGGCGCAAGACCTGATGGAACGTATTCAAAACGTGATGCCAGTTCTGTTTGTACCGCTGTTGTCACGCGTGATGCTGCGGTCCGATGCGCCTTTGGATGATGATGCATTGCAACGCGCTGTGATCTTTGAAATCAAAACCTGCAAAGGGGCCGACCCCTTGATCGCAGATGATACCGTCGAAAGTGCGGTGTGTTTGGCCCGTGATCACATGGAACAGCGCAAGTTGATCACAAAATCCAACCAGGGCTGGGCCAAGACACCGGATCAGGTCGCGGTCTTGCAGTACTATTCCAATTCGATTGCGCATTATTTTGATGCATAGATGCAGCCGCAGCATACTTTCTGCACTCGCAAAGTCATAAAGTTACAAAAAGCCACCTCAGGTGGTTGCATTATTACCCTGCGAACCATATCCCTAGATCAAAGCAGCGCGATTCTGCACTGCGGCATGTTTGTAATTTAACGGAGGCTAGCATGGCTTTGGACACTGGTATCGCACAATACGACGCACCCGAAAAAGATCTGTACGAAGTCGGTGAAATGCCGCCCATGGGCTACGTGCCAAAGCAAATGTACGCGTGGACAATCCGGCGCGAACGCCACGGCGAACCAGACACAGCGATGCTTCAGGAAGTTGTCGATGTGCCCGTGCTTGATAGTCACGAAGTGCTGGTTTTGGTCATGGCCGCAGGCGTGAACTATAACGGTGTGTGGGCCGCGTTGGGCCAACCGATCAGCCCGTTTGATGGTCACAAGCAACCGTTCCACATCGCAGGATCCGACGCATCGGGCATCGTTTGGGCCGTTGGTGACAAGGTGAAACGCTGGAAAATCGGCGATGAAGTCGTGATCCATTGCAACCAGGATGACGGCGACGACGAGCACTGTAATGGCGGCGATCCGATGTTTTCGACCAGCCAACGCATCTGGGGTTACGAGACGCCGGATGGGTCATTTGCCCAGTTCACCAACGTTCAAGCCCAACAGCTTATGCCGCGTCCCAAGCACCTGACATGGGAAGAGGCGGCGTGCTATACGCTAACATTGGCGACCGCATACCGCATGTTGTTTGGTCACGAACCACACGATCTGAAACCCGGTCAAAACGTTCTGGTTTGGGGCGCATCTGGTGGTCTGGGGTCATACGCGATCCAGTTGATTAACACGGCGGGCGCAAATGCGATTGGCGTTATTTCAGACGAAAGCAAACGTGACTTTGTAATGGGTCTGGGGGCCAAAGGCGTTCTGAACCGCAAAGATTTTAACTGCTGGGGCCAATTGCCCACGGTGAACACGCCGGAATATGCCACGTGGTTCAAAGAGGCGCGTAAATTTGGCGCAGCGATTTGGGCGATCACCGGCAAAGGCAACAACGTCGACATGGTGTTCGAACACCCCGGCGAGGCGACGTTCCCGGTATCGACTTTGGTCTGCAAAAAAGGCGGCATGGTCGTGATTTGCGCCGGTACATCCGGATTTAACCTGACGTTCGATGTGCGCTACATGTGGATGCACCAAAAACGCCTTCAGGGCAGCCACTTTGCCCACTTGGCCCAAGCATCCGCGGCCAACAACCTGATGGTTGAGCGCCGTTTGGACCCTTGCATGTCCGAAGTGTTCGAATGGAGCGCGCTGCCAGACGCCCACATGAAGATGCTGCGCAACGAACATAAACCGGGCAACATGTCGGTCTTGGTCCAAGCACCAAAAACCGGCCTGCGCACAGTCGAAGACGTAGTCGAAGCCGGCAAATAGCCATAAACCACGCCGATCCAGTTCTTAAAACGCCCGCGAATCAGCAATGCTGTCGCGGGCGTTTGTCGTGTTAACCACCCGATTACGCATTTTCAATGAGTTGCAAAACTGCCCCTCCCTATATCTGGGGAGTTGGAATGAGGGAATATCTTTACCTTTTCCGCTCATGCTAGAGTTGTGTTAAGCTTTCGTTAACCAACTAAAGGTGTATCCTAATATGAGAAGTGACTGGATTTTGGACGTACTGACGGACCTCAAGACATTTGCCCGTTCGAACGAGTTACTGGCTTTGGCCGAGCAACTTGAGGATACGGCAATCGTGGCGATGGCTGAAATTGCGACCCTCAACGAAAGGCAAGCCGCCAGTGCCCCTGCACCCGACTACGCGCCTGGAGCGCATATTGGAGGAACTCGAACGAGCTGAGGGGCTTGCGTCGCTCCAAGCGGCGATTGAGGAATTACGCGACCTGATGGGTGTGAATCACATGGTTTACCATTGGGTCGACAGTGCCGGCGATCAATACGGTTGCGGCACCTACACCGACGCATGGCGCGAACGGTATCTTGAAAAAAATTATCTACGCATCGATCCGGTTATTGCTGGTTGTTACCAGCGGTTTCATCCGGTTGATTGGAAACGTCTGGATTGGTCCAGCAAAGCCGCGCGACTGTTTCAAGCCGAAGCAATTGAATACGGTGTCGGCAATCAGGGATTTTCCGTTCCGATCCGTGGGCCCAACGGGCAATTCGCATTGTTCAGCGTCAACCATTCCATCGACGACGCGCAGTGGGCGGAATTCACCGAACTTCACCGCCGCGAAATGATCTTGATCGCGCATGCGTTTAATCAAAAGGCGTTGGATCTGGAACCTGATCGCGCGCCAGAGGCATCGCAATCTTTATCCCCCCGCGAAATCGACGCTATGACCTTGCTGGCGATGGGGTACAGCCGCGCGCAGATTGCACAGACCCTGACGATTTCAGAACACACCGTCAGGGTGTACATCGAAAGTGCGCGTTTCAAACTGGGTGCAATGAACACGACGCACGCTGTGGCCCGCGCAATTTCCAGAGGTTTGATTGTCGTTTGAATACAACGCAATAGGGTCAGGTGTTGCGCAACCTTGCAACACTGCGCACGGCGGTCAAACGCTCCTTTAAGTCAGCGCACAGTACTCCGGATTAACGGTTCATTCGGACCGCTGACATGGAGATTTATATGCTGCGTTACCTTTACGCCGACGACCTGCCGACATACCCGAAACTTGGCGACACCATGTTTCGTGATCGCGCAGATCAATTCAAAACGCGCCTTGGCTGGGATGTAACTGTCGATGCAGCTGGGTATGAACGCGATGAATACGATGACCTTAACCCGCTGTATGTGATCTGGGA
The DNA here is from genome assembly GCA_047626725.1 of Ascidiaceihabitans sp. Classification (GTDB taxonomy): domain Bacteria; phylum Pseudomonadota; class Alphaproteobacteria; order Rhodobacterales; family Rhodobacteraceae; genus Ascidiaceihabitans. The sequence continues at coordinate 54,275 of JBLHSG010000002.1, read as the reverse complement.
AAACGCAGATGGATCACACGGCGGGTCAATGCGTTTTTTACCAACGACAGGGTCCGTCATGGTCAACGATCACTTTTCTGATCTGTTGGGTGGGGGCGCAGTTTCCAGCCCTGTCATCTGGGAATGCACGCGGTTTTGCCTAGCGCGCGGGGCTGATGCCAAGGTTGCAGCAGCCCTAATGTTGGGTGGCGGTGAAATCATGCAAGGGTTTGAAATCGAAAATTTTGTTGGCGTGTTTGACGCTCGCATGGTTCGAATTTACCGCATGATCGGATCATCACCAGAGGTGTTGGGCAGCACCGGATCAGGGCGTGACAGCATCAGCGTTGGGTTGTGGCATTTTGATAAATCACACCAGGTGCAGGTCGCGCGTCGTGCCGGATTGTCACCTGCTATTTCGCGTCTATGGTTCGAACGTGCATTTGGCAGCGAACCACGCGCGCAAATGGCCAAAGCGGGCTAGTACAGCGCGAGCCTCGCCTATAGGGTCGCGACCATGAACACCCTTGCCGTGACCCTTTCCGACGACCAAGCCAACGCCTTTGACAGCGTGACCGAAATGCTGCGTTCTGCAGGGGTCAATTTGGACAACAACCTGTTGATGCCGCCGGTTAATTCCGCCCATTCGGTGATGGCTGTGACGGGCAAAGCCGGGTCCGGTAAAACGCTGTTGTTGGCCGAATTGTACAAAGCCCTTGAGGCCGCAGGGGTCGATGTTGTTTCGGGCGATTACGAGTCTAAAAAACGCAAAGACAAACGCACGCTGGCGATCCTTGCACCAACAAACAAAGCGGCGTCCGTTTTGCGTTTGCGCGGTGTGCCTGCGACGACGATCCACCGGATTTTGTACACGCCAATGTATGATCCCGAATACGAACGCATCGCTGAATGGCTGGCGGGCAACGGTGAGCGGCCCGAGATCGAAGGCATCACTGAAATATCGCTGGATCGCGCCGCAGCGTTCTATGCCAAGAACAAATCCATTCCAGGGGCTTTGGCAGCTGCGGGTTTGCGCGGATCAGATTTTATCACTGGCTGGAAACGGCGCGAAGAACCATTGGACATCGGGTTTGTCGACGAAAGTTCGATGCTGGATGACAAGCAATTCGAAGACCTAAAAGAGATTTTCCCGACGCTGTTGTTGTTTGGGGATCCCGCGCAGTTGGCCCCCGTCAAACAATCAGGCGCGATGGTTTTTGAAAAACTACCAGCCCCGCGTGTGCTGAATCTGGAACGTGTGCACCGCCAAACGGCTGACAACCCGATCCTTGATTTGGCGCATGCTTTGGCTGATCCCGGTTTAGAATTTAATCATTTTGAACAGATGATCGAAGAGTTTTCCAAAAAAGACGAACGTATCGTTTGGGGTCAGCGCGTCGAAGTCGATTTAATGGCGCGCAGTCCGGTTCTGGTTTGGCGCAACGCTACGCGCATCCGTTTGATTAACGCGTTTCGCGCGGTTCACGGCGCACCCGAAGACGCGCTGTTGGCCGGCGAACCGTTGATTTGTGATGGCATCGAATTGCCGATGAAGCATCGCAAAAAACGGCTGGATCTAGAGGCGCGCGGACTGATCAAAGGTGCGCAGGTTATTTTTCTGGGCGAGGGGCGCAAGCCGGGCTTTTCGCGCCTGCATGTGATGGGGGCCGAAGATCCGCAAATCAGCGCCGCGTCTATCGTGAAGATCGAAAAACCGGACGAAGAAGAACCGTTTATCCCCTTTGCCGCGCGCATGGGTGCCACGTTTTTGCACGGCTCTGCGGTGACCATTCACAAGGCGCAGGGCAGCCAATGGGACACGGTGCAAGTGTTCGCGCCTGACCTGTTTGTCGCCGCGCGCATGGGGCGGATGGAGGCGGGGCAACCGCTGTGGAAACGGCTGGCTTACGTCGCGATTACACGAGCGCAAGAACGGCTGATTTGGGTGGTGCGCAACCGTCTGTCCAAGCCAACCGAGGGTCTGCGCGTCGATGATTTGCGCAGCGTCGCACCCGCGCCATTAACTTTGGCTGAACCTGATCCGGAGGAATTCATATGAGATCGATCATCATCACAGGCGCAAGTTCCGGCATCGGACGCGCCACCGCCGAGACGTTTTTGGACAAAGGCTGGCGGGTTGGATTGATCGCGCGCCGCGGTGAAATTTTAGAAGACATCGCCTCGCAATACGACACTGCGGTGCCGTTGCCTGCGGACGTCACAGACGCCGACGGGATGAAAGCCGCCTTTGATAGTTTTGTCGAAGAGGCCGGGCATTTGGACGTTTTGTTCAACAATGCAGGCATGTTCGGCCCGATGACCACCATTGACGAAATCCCGTTGGATGCATGGATGCAGGTGATGAACGTCAACGTAGGTGGCATGTTTATCGCGGCGCAATTGGCCTTTGCGCAGATGCGTCGACAGAATCCGCAAGGCGGGCGTATCATCAACAACGGATCGCTGTCCGCCCATGTGCCGCGCCCGAATTCGGTATGTTATACGACAACCAAACACGCGGTGAGCGGTCTGACAAAGACGCTGTCGCTGGATGGGCGCGCCTTTGATATCGCCTGTTGCCAGTTGGATATTGGCAATGCGGAAACCGATTTGGTGGCGACGCTGAAGGCCAGCCAAACTGACACAGTGACGATGGATGTACAGCATGCCGCGAATGCCGTCATGCATATGGCTGACCTGCCGCTAAGCGTGAATGTGCAAAACATGACCGTTATGGCAACAAAGATGCCCTATATCGGGCGTGGCTAACCAAGTAGCAGGTGCGCGACACGCGACACCCTACAGTCAGTTATGCGCGGAACATGCGGAACACGGCTGACGCGCTCCATCCTGCGGCGATCGCAATCGCCAATGACATCAAGCCATACAGCAACGCATTTTCGCGTGACAGCGTGTATAGCCAGCGTTCTAACCCAACCTTGCGCACGTCAATTGCAGTCTCGTAACTGGATATGACATTGCCGCCGCGTGTGATGTAAATGCGGGTGATGTACGACCCTTCGGTCAAGGCAGCGGGCATCTGCACTGATGTTTGGAACAGGGTTTGGGCATCGACTTTTACGGTATTTTCCAACAATTGGTACAGGTTGGATTCACGGCGAATGCGAATGACCGCTTCGGTAAAACTGGCGGCATTTGCGACGTTCATCGGGGCACCGACGGACCGAATAGCGCGCGGTACCGAGATTTTGTAACGCAAGTCTTCGGTGTCGTTTAACGCCTCGCGGAGCAGGCTGCTGGTGGCGACGGCGTAAAAGCTGGGGGCGGAATCAACTTCGACTGAATCGGTGTTAACCCAGATGCCCAGTTTCTTTTCCTTGCGGCGCACGGTCAGCGGCACGGAAGGACCGGCGATGGTGATGATCACGTCAAGCGGTGGACCTTCGGGGATCGGTTCCTCGCGTTTGATAGCCCCAAAAATCAAGATTTCAGACCCGTCAAAGGACGTTGTAATCGCGACTTCGTTTTTGCTTAGGCCCAGTACGACTTCTTCTGCTGTGACAGAATGGGTCAGTGGCAGTGCGACAAACATGGCGACGATCAGCATGCGTTGGATGATGGAATTGATCATATTAATGCCCTGCCACGCCAATGGAATAAAGTTCGGTGGGCTGAACCAGCAGGTCAAATGCCAGTTTAAAGCAAACCGCCAGAACCATCATGGCAAGCAGAATACGCAGCTGTTCGGCCTTCATTTTAACGCCGATGCGTGTGCCGATTTGTGCGCCGATCACACCGCCAACAAGCAGCAGAACGGCCAGCACGATATCAACGGTATAGTTGGTCGTGGCGTGCAGCATCGTGGTAAATGCGGTCACAAAAATAATCTGAAACAGGGAGGTGCCGATCACGACTTTGGTGGGCATTCCCAGCAAATAGATCATCGCCGGAACCATAATAAACCCGCCGCCAACACCCATGATCGCAGCGAGGATACCGACAAGCAAGCCAACGATCAGCGGTGGGATGACTGAGATATACAAGCCCGACACCCGGAACCGCATTTTGAACGGCAGACCGTGGATCCAGTTGTGTTTCTTGCGCGTGGTGACAGTGCCTTTGGCCGTTTTGCGGATCGCGTTCAGGCTTTCGATGAACATCAGCCCACCGATGGCACCAAGGAATAACACGTAGCAAAGCTTGACCAGCAGATCGACCTGACCCTGAGACTTGAGGTAGTTGAATACCACAACGCCAAGGGCCGCGCCGATCAGGCCGCCAATCAGCAGCACGGTCCCCATCTTGAGGTCCACGGTTTTTCGTTTGAAATGCGCAAGCACACCGGAAAACGATGAGGCCACAATCTGGTTCGCCTCGGTGGCGACAGCAACTGCGGGGGGGATGCCGATAAAGAACAACAACGGCGTCATAAGGAACCCGCCGCCGACACCAAACATGCCCGACAGGATACCAACAATGCCGCCCAACCCAAGCAGGAGGAAAGCGTTAACCGAGACTTCAGCGATGGGAAGGTATATTTGCATGAGAACCCCTAACCCTAAGGAAGGTCGAAAATCAAGATGTGACGCTGCTATGCAGCAAAATGGTGTGATAGGTTAGGTGAATCTGGACTTATCGACTGTTGGTTTGTTTTGGTTGTGGGCATGCTAGATGCTGGTTTGTCTGGCAAGGTGACGCATGCGCCACCTCACCGAATTTTGTTAACGTTCTTTCACATATGGTTCACCACCGGCGCGCGGCGGGATGGCTTTGCCGACAAAACCGGCAAGGATAACAACGGTCATGATGTAGGGCAGGGCGCTGAGCAGTTGGCTTTGCACCTTAAAACCAAGCAGGGCTTCGATCACATCAGGGCGCAATTCCAGGGCTTGGAATAGGCCAAACAACAGGCAGGCGTACATCGCATGCCACGGGCGCCATTTTGCAAAGATCAACGCGGCGAGTGCGATAAAACCACGCCCCGCAGACATGTCTTTGATAAAGCCCGCCTGCAGCGCCGTGGACAAATACGCCCCCGCGATCCCGCACAGCACGCCACAAATAATCACCGCTGAATATCGTAGACCCACAACCGAAATCCCGGCGGTATCAACAGCTGCCGGGTTTTCCCCAACGGCGCGCAAACGCAGGCCAAAACGGGTGCGGTACAAGACCCACCACGACAACGGCACAATCGCAAAGGCGATGTAAACGACCAGCGCGTGGCCTGAAATCAGTTCGGAATACGCAGGCCCGATCACCGGCACGTCTGACATGCTATCTGCGAATGGCAATGTCAGCGGGTTAAAACGGGCTGCACCCGACAAGGCAGGCGTGCGTCCACCCTGTTCAAACCAGCTTTGTGCAATAAGGACTGTCATGCCTGCGGCTAAAAAATTGATCGCAACGCCTGAAATCAACTGGTTGCCGCGAAACGTGATGGAGGCCAGACCGTGGATCAAGCTGAGGACAATGGAGGCCCCGATGCCAGCCATCAATCCGATCCAGACCGACCCTGATGTTGCAGCAACAGCCGCTGACAAGAATGCAGCCGCTAGCATTTTACCTTCAAGTCCGATGTCGAAAATACCGGCACGTTCCGAAAACAAGCCAGCGAGGCAGGCCAACAACAACGGGATCGCCAAGCGCACAGTCGTGTCGAGCACCTGAAGCAGCGTCATATAATCCATCACACGTTCCCCTTGCGCAGCGCGAGGAATATGCGTTCCAGCGGCATGCGCACCATATTATCAAGCGCGCCGGTGAACAGGATCACGAGGGCTTGGATCACGACGATCAACTCGCGCGGGATCGATGTCCAGAAATCCAGCTCAGCCCCGCCTTGGTATAAAAACCCGAACAGGATCGCGGCTAAAAACACGCCGAATGGATGATTTCGACCCATCAAAGCGACGGCAATTCCGATAAATCCAGCCCCCTCGACGGAGTTAAGGATCAGCCGTTCTGCCTCGCCCATGACCACGTTGATGCCCATCATGCCGGCCAGCGCGCCAGAGATAATCATCGACACAAGGATGATTTTGGTAGGGTTGATTCCGGCGTAACGTGCGGCCGATTGCGAATGCCCGAATGCGCGAATTTCATAGCCAAGCCGCGTTTTCCAAAGCAGCACCCAAACCACCACGCAGGACGCGACGGCGATCAGGAATGTCACATTCACTGAATCGTCTTTTGATGCTTTGATGCCCATGCCCGTTAGCACGCTGTTCAGTGTTGGTAGGTCCAAATGTGCTGCAAACCGTGCGGACGACGGGTCTGCCGCGCCGACAGGTTTCAGGAATTCATTCAGCAAATAGATCAAAACAGCGGCGGCGATGTAGTTGAACATGATCGTGGTGATCACGATGTGACTGCCACGTTTGGCCTGCAAATAGGCGGGGATCACGGCCCAAAGTGCCCCAAACGCTGCCGCCATAATCGTGGCCGCAACCAATGCGATCGACCAGTGCGGCCAAGGGACATAAAGGCACACAAGGGCGACGCCCAAGCCCCCCAAGATCGCTTGACCTTCGCCGCCAATATTGAACATGCGCGCATGAAACGCGACCGAAACAGCGAGCCCGGTAAACATAAAGTTGGTCGCGTAATACAGGGTGTATCCCCAGCCGCGCACCGACCCGACGGCCCCGTTAAACATCAACTTTGCCGCGGCAATCGGGTCTTCGCCAATCGCAAGAATGATCAACGCTGACAATATCGCGGCCAGCAACAAAGAGATCAGCGGCACGAGGACCACTTCGGCCCATTTTGGCATCACTTCCATTTTACGACCCTACTCCGGCCATCAGCAGGCCCAATTCTTTTTCGTCAGTTTCGGTTGGCATGCGTTCGCCCATAATGTGCCCGTCAAACATGACGGCGACACGGTCGGACAGCGCTAGAATTTCTTCTAGCTCGACACTTACCAGCAGGATCGCTTTGCCTTGATCGCGCAGCATGACGATTTGCTGGTGGATAAATTCGATTGCCCCGATGTCGACGCCGCGGGTGGGCTGGCCGATCAGCAACAAATCCGGATTTCGCTCGATCTCGCGGGCGAGCACGATTTTTTGCTGGTTGCCGCCGGAAAAATTCTTGGCCGACAGACGCGGATTGGGGGGGCGCACGTCAAAACGCTGCATCTTTTCTTCGGTGTCTTGGCGGATTGCGGCGTTGTCCATCAAGAAACCCGCGCGATACGCGTCGTCGTGATGATAGCCAAAGGCGGTGTTTTCCCACGCCATAAAATCCATAATCAGACCTTCGCGCTGGCGATCTTCGGGCACGTGCGCGATGCCGTTTGCGCGGCGCGACTGTCCGTCAGAATTTTTGCCCGTTAGATCCACAGGCGCGTCATTCAGCAGGACAACGCCAGTGCCATCCGCGTAACCGCCCAGCACCTCTAGTAATTCGGATTGCCCGTTGCCCGCGACACCGGCGATGCCGACAACTTCGCCCGCGCGCACTTGCAGGTTGATACCCTTAAGGCGTTCTACACCTTGTTCGTCAACAACGCGCAAATCTTTGATATCCAACACGACTTTGCCCGGTTTTGCTGGCGTTTTATCGACCCGCAACAACACTTTGCGCCCGACCATAAGTTCAGCGAGCTGTTCTGGGCTGGTCTCGGCTGTTTTTACGGTGGCAGTCATTTCACCACGGCGCATCACGCTGACGGTGTCGGTAATGTCCATGATCTCGCGCAGCTTGTGGGTGATCAGGATGATGGTTTTGCCTTCTTCGCGCAGACGGCCAAGGATGCGAAACAACTGGTCTGCTTCGGGCGGTGTCAGCACGCCGGTGGGTTCATCAAGGATCAGAATGTCGGCCTGTCGATACAGGGCTTTCAAAATCTCGACCCGTTGTTGCATGCCAACGCCGATCTCTTCGATCAAGGCGTCAGGGTCGATGTTCAATTCATATTCTGCGGCCAGTTCAACCAGCGATTTGCGCGCTTTGGCCAGTGAGGTCGACAAGGACCATCCGCCTTCGGCCCCCAGAATGATGTTTTCCAAAACGGTAAAGTTTTCGACAAGCTTAAAGTGCTGGAATACCATGCCGATGCCTGCGGAAATCGCGGCTTGGCTGTCGGGGATTTCGGTCTTTTTCCCGGCGATGAAAATCTCGCCTTTGTCGGCTTTGTAAAACCCGTACAAGATCGACATTAAGGTCGATTTACCGGCACCGTTTTCGCCAATAATACCGTGGATCGTGCCGGGCATAACGCTAATTGAAATGTCTTTGTTGGCTTGGACCGGACCAAAGGCTTTGGAAATGCCTTTTAATTCGATCGCCGGGGCAGAGGTGTTCAAGTGGGTTCTCCCATCCCTGAAAATCCGATCAGGCGGGTGATTTTCCCGTCTTGGATATCTGCAAAATACTGACCGAATTGGGACATGTCTTTGTTAATGACAAATTCAACTGTTGCCCGTGCGTGCCCGTGTTTTTCCGACACTGCAACAACTTTGGCCGTGGCACCGGGGGCCATATCGCCGAACATTTGAATGTAGGCAAGGTAGTCATCGCGGGTGCGAAGGGGCGCGGGCGCATTTGGATTTGCGTAGTAAAACGTAGCCCCGATTGCGGCATCAGTTTTGGATGCGCGCGCCTCGGGTGATGGATCGCCCCAAGCCGAAAAGAGTGTATAAAGACAATCTGTCATGGCTTGGGGCCTTTTTATTTAGAAGTCGAGGACTGGGCAGCTGTCGTCGGACATGTAGTTGTGAACAACGATTTCACCGGCCGAGATTTTTTCGGCTGCGCCATCAACTGCCGAACGCATGTCAGAACTCACAAGGCTGGCGTTGTTTTCGTCCATCGCATAGCCGACGCCGCCATTGGCGATTGTCATGGAAAAGATGCCGGTTTCAACATCTGTGCCGGCTGTGAACACGTCATAAACGGCGTTGTCTACGCGCTTTAGCATCGACGTCAAAACTTTGCCCGGGTGCAGGTGGTTTTGGTTTTTGTCCACACCGATTGACAGGATGTCTTCGTCTGCTGCGGTTTGCAGAACGCCTACGCCTGTGCCGCCAGCGGCTGCAAATACAACGTCAGAACCCTGGCTGATTTGGGCTTTTGTGATCTCGGACCCTTTTACCGGGTCATTCCATGCAGCGCCGGTTGTGCCGGTCATGTTGGAAATGACGGTGATGTCCGCGTTCACTGCTTTTGCGCCTTGGGCGTAGCCACAGGCGAATTTGCGGATCAACGGGATGTCCATACCGCCAACAAACGACACGGTGCCGGTTTCAGAGGCCTGAGCCGCCATCATGCCGACCAAATACGAACCTTCGTGCTCGGCAAAACCGATGCCGCGCACGTTTGGCAGGTCAACCCAGTCAACGTCGATCACAGCGAATTTTGTGTCAGGATAGTCTGGTGCGACTTGTGACAATGCATCGGCAAAGGCAAATCCGGCCATGACGATCGGGTTGGCACCGGATTCTGCGAAACGACGCAAGGCTTGCTCGCGCTGTGCTTCGGACGTCAATTCGATTTCAAGAAACTTGCCGTTGGTTTCGTTTGCCCAACGTTGCGCGCCAGAAAATGCGGCTTCGTTAAAGGATTTGTCGAACTTGCCGCCCAGATCAAAGATCAGTGCAGGATCAGCAGATACGGCACCGGCCGACAGTGCGATCCCGGCGGCAGCGCCAAGGAATTTGGTCATCAGGGTCATCAGAATTTTCTCCCAGTTGTCTATTTTTGAGGCCGTGGAAGTGTTCCACGCGGCCCATATGGCCATCTTAAACCTGCAGCAGGCTTTAGATCAGATGCAAATAAGGCCGCAGCGCGCACCCATCGTCAACTGCTTTTTGGGGCTGGACAGGCGAGTCTTAAGGTTTTGGTCATATTGACGTTAAGTGAATCGGCACCGCATGACGATTGCGTCCACGTCGGGTGCATTTTTGCGCGCATAATAGGCACGACGTTGGCCAACTTGGGCGAATCCACAACTTTTATACAACGAAATGGCGGCTGCATTGTCTTGTGCGACTTCTAGAAACGCCTCGCTCGCGGCGATTCCCTGCATCCAGTCTTGCATTAGTTTACGTCCGACGCCGGCACCTTGGGCGCTGGGATGCACGGCGATCACTAGCAATTCAGCTTCGTCTGCGACAACACGAACGAGGGCAAAACCGCGTGGTGCCGTAAACAAATGCGCGGTCGGTTGGCTTAACAAGTCCTCGAATTCAGTCGCGCTCCATGCGCGTTCATCGTTAAACGCTGCACCGTGTAAAACGCTTAGCTCGGCCGGGGTCATGGTAGGATTTTTGGCGGTGCGTCGCGTGCGGGTGCAGCATCTGGCGCGCGCAAGTAGTACGGCGCTGGCGCAGACGACGGGGCGGGCCAACGGCTGTGCGCGACTAGTGCCACGGCTTTTGCCAGCGCTGCGGGGGATGGTTCATCGGGGATGTTTTCCAGATCAGCGCGGGGCTGTAACGCCGCTGATCCTTGTGCGCGCACGTACATTTGGTCGCGTGGTGCAGGCACACATTGATAGGGCGCATCGGGATGGCATAGGGCGCGTTGGTCAAATCCGTCGACGCCGTAGGCCGGTATGCCAAGGCCCAATGCCAGCCCACGGGCCGCCGAAACGCCGATGCGAATTCCGGTGAAATTGCCGGGTCCAATGCCGATGCCGATAGCCGACAGATCGCTGTAAGCCACACCGCAGCGTTGCATTACGTCGTCGATCAAGCCCATCAAACGCTCGGCTTGGCCTTTTTTCATGTCCTCGCCGATGTGCTCAAGAACCACGCCGTCACGCATCACCGCCACGGCGCAATGGCCGGCAGATGTATCAAAGCCAAGGATGAATACAGGTGCGGTCATCGTCAGCGGTCAGATTTTTCACAAGACGCATTTAACGACGCACGTGCACTGTCTGTGGCGCGGGGTAAATCGTCTGCAATGTGCAGCCATGACATGGCGGACCCTGCGTGACAGTGCTGTGTGGGCGCAAAATCATCGGCCTGATCAATCACACCAATGGGAACGTAAACCTGATCAGGCAAGTAGTCGTAGGTTGCGGCCAATGCAGTCCCGCAGCGCGCACAAAACCAGCGGTCAACGCCGGCGCTGACAGGTTCAGCGTGCTGTGGGGCAGGCGAAATGTCGATGTCACCTTTTGCAAATGCACTGAACGCCGCGACCGGACCGCCGGTTAGTCGGCGGCATGAATGACAGTGACAATATGTGGTGACGATGGGGGGCGTGGACGCAGACAGCGATGTCTTTCCACAATAACACCGCCCTGTTACAGGCGGTGCAATTTGAGAGCCGAGGCTGGTAAATGCCGGATTAGACGGCAACAGGGCGCACCTCTGTGACCTCTGGAATGTAGTGACGTAGCAGGTTTTCGATGCCCATTTTCAACGTCAATGTGGACGATGGGCAACCTGCGCACGCGCCTTGCATGTGCAGATAAACGATGCCGCGATCAAAGCCGTGGAATGTGATGTCGCCGCCGTCTTGGGCCACGGCAGGACGTACACGACTGTCGAGCAATTCTTTGATCTGACCAACAATTGCGCCGTCTTCACCGGTGTGTTCGGCGTGGCCTGATGATGGTTTGTGATCTGCCGCCATGACCGGTTGGCCGGATTGGAAATGTTCCATAATCGCGCCAAGGATCGCTGGTTTGATGTGGTCCCATTCGATCGCGTCAGCCTTTGTAACGGTGACAAAGTCGATGCCAAAGAACACGCCAGCCACGCCATCAACGCCAAAAATGCGCTGTGCCAATGGAGATCCGTCGCTGGTTTCAGCGCTTGGGAAATCTGCGGTGCCTACGTCCAAGACCTCTTGGCCGGGCAAGAATTTTAGTGTGGCCGGATTCGGGGTGGATTCTGTTTGGATAAACATGCGCAAAGCCTCCTGAGCTGTCAGGCTACAGATATGCGCGCGCTTGTGTCCCAAGTCAAGGTATTAGAATCATTCTAAGTTGAGGTTTTGGAATTGGTTAACCCAAGTGGCGCGGCAAAGAGGCGCGCTAGTCGTCCTGTGCCTCGATCATATCCACACGCGTTGCGTGACGGCCACCTTCGAAACGGGCGTTCAAAAACGCATCGACAATATCAAGGGCCAGCCCTTCGCCGATCACACGTACGCCCATAGACAGCATATTTGCGTCGTTGTGTTCACGGATCATACGGGCGGAAAACGTATCTGTGCAAACGCCACACCGGATGCCCGGAACTTTGTTTGCGGCCATCATAATGCCCTGACCGGTGCCACATAGCAGGATGCCAAGGTCACAATCACCAGACGCGACATGTTTCGCCGCCGCCTTGCCGTGCTTGGGGTAATGCGTGCTTTCCGGGGTTGTTGGCCCGATATCGACAACTTCCCAACCTTGGGTTTTGATGTGCGCGGCAATGGTCTGGCGCAGTTCAATTGCGGCGTGATCGCTGGATAGAACGATGCGTTTGTTGGTTGTCATGGCGTGGAAATCCCGTGTCTCTGACCCATTTGGCGGCTTGGCCAAAGTGGGTCAGGTGTTTTGCATTTACGTGGTTTTATCTAATTTAAACGAGCGATGTTGGCGACGTGCCGCCGAACTGGTCGGGCCGACATCACCAATTCCTTGAGGCGTTATGTGATCGCCTCAAGTTTTTCTTTGCTTAGATCGCCGGGCACAATTGTGATCGGAATTGGCAGGCTACCGGCGCTTTTGGACAATTGTGTAACCAGCGGGCCGGGGCCTTTGTTGCTGGTGCCAGCCCCCAAAACAAGGACGCCAATTTCAGTATCATCAGCGATTTGTTTGATAATTTCGTCCACGGCCTGACCTTCGCGAATGACCAATTCCGGATCAACGTGCTGTTTGTCGCGCATCCATTTGGCGAAGACCTCGAAATGCGCATGAATGCGTTCGCGGGCTTCTTCGCGCATCACGTTGCCAACACCGATCCAGTGGTTGAATTCATCCGGTGGAATCACGGCCAAAACTTCGACGCCGCCGCCAGTGTGGGCGGCCCGTAGCGCGGCAAAGCGCATGGCGTTCAGGCATTCGTGGCTGTCATCAAGTACGACTAGAAACTTGCGCATCTTGTTCTTCCCTTCGGTTGATCAAATTCAGATCCGTTGCCGATTGTGACGCAGTGCACGCCAACTGGCAACGCAATTGCGCATGCGCCCAAAGGATTTCTATAAGACCAGTTGGTGCGGTTGCTAAGCCTCTGATAAGGCCCAGTCCCAGTACATTTCACGCACGCGGCGGGTGACAGGACCGATCTGGTATTGGGTGTCATCAAAGGCTTTGATGGGCGTGACTTTCATCATATTGCCCGACAAGAACACCTCGTCGGCCTCGTGAAAGTCTTGAAAACTCAGCACGGATTCATGCACTTTTATGCCATCCGCCCGCATGTTCGTCATGTGCCGTGCGCGGGTGATACCGGCCAAAAATGTGCCGTTCGGGATGGGCGTGAACACTTCGCCGTCTTTGACCATAAACACGTTGGCAGTTGCAGTTTCGGCCACATTTCCCATCGCATCAGCGACCAGCGCGTTGCTGAACCCTTTGTGGCGGGCCTCTGCCAACATGCGGGCGTTGTTGGGATAAAGGCAGCCAGCCTTGGCATTCACAACGGCGTCTTCCATCACGGGACGGCGAAAACGGGTGGTTGTCAGGGTCGCGGCGGCATTCTGATCGGCCATCGGGATCGCCTCAAGCGAGATGGCAAAACCCGTAGCACCCGGTTTGGGGACAATGCCCATTTCGTCGCCTTCAAGCGCCCAGTACATCGGGCGAATATAAACGGGTGTCGTCGGGTCGTAAGACTTCAAACCTTCGCGGACGGCCTCAACGATATCGTCGGTGCCCATGGTTGGCGTGATCATCAACGCCTCGGCTGATCGGTTGATCCGTTCGCAATGCGCGCGCAAATCAGGCACGACCCCGTCAAAGAACCGCGCACCATCAAACACAGTGGTGCCCAGCCACGATCCGTGATCGGCAGCCTTCATGATTGCTACGTCTTTGTCGTGCCATGCGCCTTGATAAAAGGTCTTGATCTGAGTGCCGGTTGCCATTGAATGTCCTTTCGAGTTGGCAAAGCCTAACATAGTTAGGTCATGTATCCAGACCTAATTTTACGGAGGGGAATTGATCAATTTGGCATCCCAGGCGTTCACGAGGATTTGGGGTGGATGCTGGGGGCGAGCATGGTAGGCTTGCCATAATAAAAGGTGACAGAGAGTGCCCATGATGTTTTCAAGATTGGCGATTGTACTGGGGGCAGCGTTGTTTGTTGCCGCATGTGAGGAACTTCCCGCACCAAGCACATCGGGGGGGAACGGGCCAATCGTGGCCAGTGAACCGTCCAGCACGTTCCAAAACGCAGCGCAGGCAGAACGCGCATTCGCCAGTGTGACAAAACGCTTGGAACCAGTTGCAGAACGCGAATGTCGGGCGCGCACCAGCGGCAGCAATTGCGATTATCGCATCGTTGTTGACCCTGATCCATCACAACCGGCGAACGCGTTTCAGACATTTGACAAAGACGGGCGGCCTGTTATCGCCTTTACGATTGCGCTAATCAACGAGGCACGCAACGCCGACGAAATCGCATTTGTTATGGGGCACGAGGCGGCACACCACATCGCAGGGCACATCGGGCGACAACAGCGAAATTCAGCTGCAACTGCACTGGTTTTGGGTGGAATCGCGGCATTGGGCGGCGCAAGTCAAGCCTCTGTTGATACGGCAGCCCAGTGGGGTGCGCAGGTTGGCGCGCGTGTGTATTCCAAAGATTACGAACTTGAGGCCGACGCGCTAGGCACGATCATTTCGGCGCGCGCGGGCTATTCCCCGATCAAAGGTGCACAGTTCTTTAGCCGCATTCCCGATCCCGGTGATAGGTTCTTGGGAACCCATCCGCCCAACGCGGACCGCATAAAAATTGTGCGTGAAACGGCCAGCAGACTTTGATCCGGACACATCGGGATCAAAGCCGCTAGGTTACATTTTTTAGGCCAACTCAGGTGCTGGGCGCATCAACCGCAATGCGATTCCCAAGGTCGACATCACGACCCAAAACAACTGGATCATTGCAGATGCCAAATTAAAGCTGACCGTCAAACCTACCAATACAAAGGCGGCGGCCAGTAGATTTAGTACAAAATAACTGAGGCTTTGGCCGCTCATAAAGCGTAGCGTCAGCAGAGAATAATTGATGACATAAAGGGCAAAGCCCGCGATGCCGATCAGTTCAAAATAATCCGGGTTTACGATGAGAAATTCCATCATTTTCGTCCTTAATATCAATCGTGCAGATGTACCGTTTAATGATGACGGGTTTAGCATGACGATTTTAAGGGCGCAGGTCTGGGATACCTTACCTTGAAGCAGTTGGGTCAAATTCTGACCGATCGCGGGTCAAAATACGCGGTGTCCGGTTGTCCTGTTAAATCGCGCGCTGACATTGATGCGGCGCTAAAGTCTTTGATGCGCGAAAAATCCTATGCCAAGGCGACGCACAACACGTGGGCTGCGTCGTTGACAGAGGGTGGGCCTATCAAAGGTGACGACGGCGAAAGCGGCGCGGGCATGGTCATTGTGCGGATGTTGGAACGCGAAGGACTAACCGATCACATGATTATAGTGACGCGCTGGTACGGCGGCAAACATCTGGGCGGCGACCGGTTCCGTCACGTGCAAACATGCGTGCGGGCGTATCTGGACGCGCTGTGAGGCGTGACACCCAGCTTAACGCGGCTTATTACCGTCAATCCAACGCGACATCAGCGTTTTGTCACGAAAACATTCATGCGGTACTTCACTACGTTTAAGACGGGCAATACGTTCCGCAAAAGCGACCTGTTTTGACGATGGATAATTGGCGAATTGACCCGTCGGTGGCTTTGGCTTGTGCGTGTCGATCCATGCGGACAGGGCCGTGCGGTTGCGAAACAACGCGGCGGGCGGGGCAAGCCCCACCTTACCCGCAATGGACGTGGCAAACGCGATTTGCTTTTGCGTGGCCGCAACGGGCGGTTCAATCGGCAGCGCGCCCTGAACGGGTGCAAACATGCCTGGAAATTGTGCTTGATGATGCATTGCAATGTTCCTTTGTTCCTATCGTAAGAACAAATTAGAACAAAAAGAGAACATTTGCAAGGGGTGGTGTGGAACACCCGTATTTCACGCGCTAAAGTTTGGAATGCGATCCGTCGCAAAGCGGCGTGTTTGACGTGGCTTTACACCCGCAAAAGAAGACTTTTTTGCTGTCTTCGGCGGTGTATTTGATCGGGTTGAA
The DNA here is from genome assembly GCA_047626725.1 of Ascidiaceihabitans sp. Lineage (GTDB taxonomy): Bacteria > Pseudomonadota > Alphaproteobacteria > Rhodobacterales > Rhodobacteraceae > Ascidiaceihabitans. The sequence goes on along the minus strand of JBLHSG010000002.1, from coordinate 38,070 downwards.
ATCAGATCCCTTGTGCGATCCATCACAGAACGGTTGTTTTGATGACTGCCCACAGGAACACCAGAAATAGGATTTTCCGGCTTCGACTTCGATCGGGTAGGGGGCTGTTTGCGCGATTTTTGGAGTGCTCATTTGGCTGCCTTTGAAGATCAATTGAATAAAGTTTAGCATAAAATATTCGATTGAGGCAGTAATTTTGGAACTGAATCAGCCTTGATACACGAGCGATATCCCCACGACTTTTATCAGATGGAAACTGAAGTACATATTCGACTGGCACAGCAAAAAGACGCTGAAGGCATTGCTTTTGTTATCCAAACAGCACTTCGGGAAAGCACCTCAAAAGACTACGTGCCTGCGATCATTTCCTTGACGCAAAAACGAATTGTGTTCGTAGCGTTTCATGAACAGCGTGTGGTTGGCACTGCGACTTTGTCTATCAGGTCATAAAAGAAGAATTATACGGCGCAGAAAAAACCATCATCATGTGTCGTGATTTGATGAGCTGACGCGACTTTCAGGACTGCCGCGCCAATTCATCTAAGGGCGACGTTTTGTTAAACGACCTTACCCCACAAATCGTATTCGCCGGCCTCATCAACCTCGACCGTGACGATGTCGCCTACAGATAGCTTGTCGAACCCCTCATCAATGAACAGGTTCCCGTCGATTTCTGGTGCGTCCGCCTTGGTGCGGCACGTCGCGGCATCTTCGTCGATTTCGTCGATGATCACGTCAATGCGCGTGCCGACTTTGGCCTGCAATTTTGCCTCGGAAATCGCCTGCGCTTTTTCCATAAACCGGTCCCAACGTTCCTGCTTAACCTCAGCAGGGACATGATCGGGCAACGCGTTTGAACGCGCACCAGCCACGTTTTCATATTGAAAACAGCCGATACGATCCAACTGCGCCTCGGCCATCCAATCCAGCAAGGTTTGGAATTCGGCCTCTGTTTCACCGGGATAGCCAACAATAAATGTCGAACGCAGCGTGATATCAGGGCAAATTTCACGCCATGCGGCGATTTCATCCAAGGTCCGCGAGGCCGCAGCCGGGCGCGCCATGCGTTTCAAAATATCAGGGTGCGCATGCTGAAACGGGATGTCTAGATAGGGCAGGACAAGCCCCTCTGCCATCAGCGGAATCAACTGACGCACATGCGGATAGGGATAAACGTAATGTAGGCGAATCCACGCGCCCAACGACCCTAGATCACGCGCCAGATCGGTAATATGCGCGCGATGCCCACGGTCTGTCGCGTGTTTGATATCGACACCGTAGGCGGATGTGTCTTGCGAAATCACCAACAGTTCTTTGACGCCCGCATCGACCAGCTTTTCCGCCTCGCGCATCACCGCGTGCGCAGGGCGCGATTGCAGCCGACCACGCATGTCAGGGATGATGCAGAACTTGCATTTGTGGTTACAGCCCTCGGAAATCTTGAGGTAACTGAAATGGCGCGGGGTCAGCGACACGCCGGATGCGGGCAACAAATCGACAAACGGATCAGGCGATGGGGGGACTGCGGCATGCACCGCGTCCAACACTTGTTCGTATTGATGCGGGCCAGTCACGGCCAAAATGCGTGGGTGGTGTTCGCGAATGTAATCCGGTTCAGCGCCCAAACAGCCCGTCACGATGACCTTGCCGTTTTCGGACAATGCCTCGCCGATGGCGTCCAGGCTTTCGGCCTTGGCGCTGTCCAGAAACCCGCAGGTGTTGACGATCACGGCGTCCGCGCCCGAATAATCAGGGGAAACGCCGTATCCTTCGGCCCGCAAACGGGTCAGAATTCGTTCACTGTCGACCAAGGCTTTGGGGCAGCCCAAAGACACCATACCAATGGTGGGCTGGCCGCGGCGCACGGGTTCGCGCACTTGCAGTTTCGGGGCGAGGTCGGGGCGCAGGTTCGGCGGGTTTGTGCTCATGACTTTGCTATACTGGAACCATTAGGGTTGCGAAAGGGTTTGGGATTGAGGTGTGGCACGTCTGCGCTTACCAAAGAAGTAACCATAATAAAGGAGCAGTTGGGATGAAATGGATCGGGCGCATTTTCGGGGTTTTGCTGCTGCTGATTGTCGTGGTGGTTGTGTCGCTGTTCTTTTTGCCAGCGGACCGGATTGCACGGATCGCAGCCGAACAAATCAAGGCGCAAACGGGGCGTGATGTAACAATCACCGGTGATGTCGCCATGACACTTTGGCCTGTGCTGGGCGTGTCAGCGGGTGGAATCGAAGTCGGCAACGCAGACTGGTCACGCCAAGGCGCAATGTTCACGGCACAAAACGCAGCGATCGGTATTGATGCCGCCGCGCTTTTGACCGGCGAAATCAAAATCACCAACATCGAAGCCGCGAGCCCAACGATCCGATTGGAAAGCCGCAAAGATGGACGCGCCAGCTGGGTGTTCACCGACGCGACCGGAGAGGCCGAGATCGCAACGCAAACAACGCCCGACCGCGAAGCACAGGCATTCAGCATCCAGCGGTTGTCCGTCACCGACGCGACGCTCATTTATGATGCCGAGGGCAGCGATCTGGTGTCATATTCCGGTGTTGGTCTAGCGCTGGATTGGCCGGAACGATTGGGCGCAGCTGATATCGCAGCGACCCTGCGCCCGGGTGATCACGACGTGTCGGTCACCGTGCGCATCGATCGTTTTGCCAGCTTTATCACCGGTCAGGTGCAGCAGTTCGCAGCGGCGATCAACACCAATGGCGGTACTGCAAAACTGACAGGGCGCGGCAGTACGGCGGGCGATGTGGCTGGCAAACTGGATTTGAACCTGTCAAACACGGACGCATTTTTGCGCAGTCTGGGCCTAAGCGGGGCGGATTTACCGCGTGGTTTGGGCCGGTCGGTCAAGATGACAACCGATATGACGCTGACCTCTGATCGGCGGTTATCACTGCGTGAGATGACGGCAGATTTGGGCGGCAATCAGATCAAAGGTGCGGCTGACATCAGCCTGAACGGCGTGCCGCAAGTGAACGCGCAATTGACCGCAGGGGCCTTGGATTTGACAGGCCTGACTGACGCGGACGCCGGCACAGGCGCGAGCACCGGATCATCCGCAAGCCAACCTGCAGGATCAGGCTGGAGCAAAACGCGCATCGACGCCTCTGGTTTGGCCAGCTTTAACGGCGAAATCGGTCTGCGCGCGACATCCATTGACCTTGGTACATTCAAATTGGGTCAAACGCGGGCTTTGGTGCGTAATGACCGCTCGCGTGCTGTCGTGGAACTGCGCGAAGTGCAAGCCTATGACGGGTCGATCAGTGGTGAATTTGTGATGAACAATCGCGGCGGCCTCTCCGTCGGTGGCAAGATTTTTGCCAGCTCGATTGCGATGCAAAAACTGCTAAAAGATGCGGCATCAATCGAACGGTTCACGGGGCAGGGCGACTTTGAAATGTCGTTCCTAGGGTCCGGATCATCGGTCGATGCGATCATGAAATCACTGTCCGGCAAGGGTGCTGTCAAAATGGGGCAGGGCACGATCGAAGGGATCGATTTGAACAATCTGCTGCGCAACGGCAAGGGCGCGGGCGGTACCACTGTTTTCAACTCTCTTGGTGCCACGTGGACAATGGACAGTGGCAACATGCGCAATGATGATTTGTTGTTCGCGCTTAAAAACTACGAAGCGCGTGGAAAAGGCCGTGTCGGATTGGGTGCGCAAGACATCGATTATTTGATCACGCCCGCCGCATTGCGCGCGAACGAGGGTAAGGGGCTGGCCATTCCAGTCGCGATCAAAGGCCCGTGGGCGGACCCGCGTATTTTGCCGGATTTAAGCGCGGCGATCGATTTGAACTTTGCTGACAAAAAGCAAAAGATCGAACAAAAAGCCAAAGATGCTGTGCGCCAAAAGGTCGAAGAATCGCTGGGTGTGACAACCGAAGACGGGCAATCAATCGAAGATGCCGCCAAAGACAAGGTCGAGGACAAGCTGAAGAAACAGCTGTTCAAGCTATTTGACTGACTTAGCGGTGTGAAAACGAAAAACGCGCGTGGGTTTGAAACCTCACGCGCCTTGATATTTGAGTGTCTTATTCAGCGTTACAATCAGATCGTTTGATCGTATTCGCCAACGCTGGGTTCTGTGCGAATGACTGCATCGATATCGGCAAAGATCGCGCGCATTTCAGCCTCCGATTCGGGGCTTTCGCAAACGACAACCAGATTGGGCGTGTTCGAACTGGCACGCACCAGACCCCACGCACCGTTGTCTAGAATGACGCGGGCGCCGTTTACGGTCACGATCTCTTTGATCGTGCGGCCTGCTAGCGTTTCACCTGCGGCATGTTTGGCGACCAGTTTCGCAACCAGACGATCCAATGTGTCATATTTTTCAAGGTCAGAACAGAACGGCGACATGGTTGGCGTGGCCCATGTTTGTGGCAGTGCCTTGCGCAAATCAGCCATCGACATGTCAGGATTTCGGTCCATCAATTTGCAGATTTCAACCGCAACCCGCATGCCACAATCATAGCCGCGCCCGATTGGTTCAGCGAGAAAGTAGTGGCCAGATTTTTCAAAGCCCGCCAACGCGCCAAGTTCTTTCACGCGCCGTTTCATGTGGCTGTGCCCGGTCTTCCAATAGTCCGCCTTAACGTCGTATTTTTGCAGTTCCGGATCAGAGGCAAACAAGCCGGTGGATTTAACATCCGCAACAAAGGTGGAACCGGGGTAAAGTTTGGCAAAATCACGGGCCATAATTACGCCGACTTTGTCCGCGAAAATCTCTTCGCCTTCGTTGTCGACAACGCCGCAACGATCGCCGTCGCCGTCGAAGCCAAGGGCAAAATCCGCGCCTGATGCTTTTACGCTGTCGGACATGTCGTGCAGCATTTCCATGGCTTCGGGGTTCGGGTTGTAATGTGGGAAATTGTAATCAAGCTGGTTGTGGCTATCGACAACTTCGACGCCCAAACGGCGGAACAATTCCGGCGCAAATGCGGATGCTGTGCCGTTGCCCGTTGCACAAACGACCTTGAGTTTGCGGGTCATTTTGAAATCACCCACAAGGTCATCAAGGTAGGCTTCGCGCACGCCGTTGATGAATTCGTATTTGCCGCCATCACGCGGCTGGCCGCGTCCGCCCAGTACGATGTCGCGCAGTTCATTCATTTCGTCAGGGCCGTGGGTCAGTGGGCGTTCAAAGCCCATTTTTACGCCCGTCCAGCCGTTCGGATTGTGGCTGGCCGTAACCATCGCAACCGCAGGCGCATCCAGATGAAACTGGCTAAAATACGCCATCGGGGACAAGGCCGGCCCGATGTCTTTGACGTGAATACCGGCCTGCATCAGCCCCAACATCAGGGCGTTTTTGATGCTGAGTGAATATTCGCGATAATCATTACCGACGGCGATCACAGGTTCGATTCCGCGCAGGTGCATTTGCGTGCCAAGCCCAAGGCCAAGCGCGGTGATCCCCGGCAAGTTGATTGCATCAGGATACTGCCAGCGCGCGTCGTATTCGCGAAATCCAGTAGGGGTTATCATTGCATCGCGAAGGAATTCCCAAGTGTTTTGGGAAACAGAAGAGGCCGGTTTGGTCACGTGAGAAACTCGCTTACAAGGACAGAGGATTGGATTTGGAGATTGCGTCTAATTGCATCAACGTTTCGATTAAGGCCGGCATTTGATCGAGATAGATCATGTTGGGCCCGTCAGATGGGGATTTGTCAGGATCTTGGTGGGTTTCGATAAACACCGCCGCCGTTCCGATGGCCACAGCAGCGCGTGCCATGAGCGGGGCGAACTCACGTTGCCCTCCGGTGGAACCACCCAAACCCGCGGGTTGCTGAACCGAATGGGTCGCATCCATAACAGTAGGATATCCGGTCATGCCCATTTGCGGCAAAGACCGCATGTCGGTGACCAAAGTATTGTAACCAAATGACGTGCCACGTTCCGTTAAAAGGATACGTTGGTTGCCAGTGCTTTCGATCTTTGTAACGATATTTTGCATGTCCCAAGGCGCAAGGAACTGCCCCTTTTTGACGTTGACAGCCGCGCCCGTGTTGCCGGCGGCAAGGATAAGATCGGTTTGCCGACACAAAAGCGCAGGAATTTGCAAAACATCACATACTTCGGCGGCAAGGGCACATTGGTCCGGCGTGTGGATGTCCGTCAGAACCGGCACGCCAATCGCCTTTTTAACAGAGGCGAGCATAGCAAGCCCCTCCTCGATACCGGGTCCGCGCACACCGTCAATTGACGTGCGGTTGGCTTTGTCAAAACTGGCCTTAAAGATGTAGTTCGCCCCAAAAGCATCGCAGGCTTCTTTGACTTTACCCGCAATCATTTGCGCGTGATCCGCGCTTTCTAATTGGCAGGGACCAGCGATGATTGTGAGCGGTAGGTCGTTGCCGATGGTGAAATCGGCGACTTGGACGTGTTTCATATTAGGATGTTACCTGTTCACGAAGGATAGATGCGGTCAGTGAGATCATCAGGTAAATACCTGCGAAAATCAGGAACGCAAGAATAGTGTTCTCGAATGAGCGGGGATACGACGGTTCCTCGGATGCGACAGGATCAACCGCAATTGTCAGATACCGGACCTGACGATTTGCTTCGGTACGGGCCTGTTCGCGCGACCCATTGGCCAGTTGCAGATTGGCGTCAGCGTTCGCAAGATCGGCCTGCGCCAACTGCTGCGCGACGGCTTGCTGGGCCAATGTTAACCCATCCGCATTCGGCAAATTCAATCGATCCGTCAGCTTGACCAGCGTCGCCTTAAGGCGGCGAATATCACCGCGCGCGCCATCTACTTTGGCTTGGTTCGGTCGCGAGTTGTCCTGCAAGGCCGCCAGCTCAAGTTCTTTTTCAATCAGCAACGTTTCGTAGTTGGTGATTTGGGCGCGCACGGCAGCAATCACCGCTTCGGGGTCCGCGCCGTTTTCAGTCTTGAGGCGGATCAATTTTTCTTCGGCGTCACGGCGTTCTTGTTTCGCTTTTTCAAAGGCTTCGACCGCGTCGCGCATACCGTCGTTACGTTTGTCTTGCGACAGATTGTTCACGCGTTCCTGCGCATAATTAATCAAGTTCCGCGAATATTCTGCGGCCAGTTCCGGATTGGCTGCCACAACCTCCATTCGGATCATGCCTTCGGTCGGATCATAGCCGATTTTGACGTTCTTTTTGTACAGTTTATAGGCTTCTTCGTTGCTTGGATCAGGGTTTAATCGCTGGATTGGATCGATCCAGTCTTGGGTGAAATGGTCCTTGAAACCGGCATCACGATCTAGGCGCAGCATGGCGTCTTTGGACTGCAAATACCCCTGAACGGCAATGGAATCAGCGTTGTTGGCGAATTGGGATGGCAACAGACCACCAAATGGCGACGACCCGCCTGATCCTTCGTTCGTGATGATTAGAAAGTCGCTGTCTGTGGCGTACATTGGCGTGGCAATGCCGTAGAAATAATAGCCGGCCAAGAACGTCGGCATCATCACAAAGAATGCCAAACGAATAAGCAGTAGGCCCATTTTTTTGCGACGGCGACGCGAAATATCGCGCTGAATTTCGGTAATCTCGCGGCTACGACGTTCCGCCGGGCTAACTTCGGTTGAGGGTAGCGTTTCGCGCGCGGCAGGCACGGTTTGTGGCAATTGCACACGGTCAGTCCCAGCGCCACCTTTGGTTGGCGTCAACTGACCCAGCATTTCTGGCGGGGCCCCGTCACGATGTTCGCCGCCCGCAGGTGGCACCACCAATTCAAGCATATTCGAGCGTTGGAACGGGTCGATGCCCGACTCGCGCAGCAAACGCACAGCGTCGAAATCTGAGGTCGGAGCAAGGTTGTGTTTTTGTGCGACGCGACGCGCCATGCGCAATTGACGCCCTGTCAAACCTTCGCGCCGGATCGCATCAATGTCGGTTTCGCCAGCAACTTGGGCCGCACTGGACACTTCGCCTGTGCGGGCCTGCGGGGCCGGTGTTTTTGGGGCCGCAGCCGGCTGATCGGGGGTCGCTTGCGCACGACCTGATTGTTGGCGCAGCTGATCTGCCGCGCGCCCTTGGCCTTGGGCTGTCGCACCTTGGGTGGCCGGGGGTGGTGTTTGCACAGCTTTCGCATCCGCCTGAGGGGCGACACGGCGAACCGTCTCTTCCGTAGATGCGCTCGCGGTTGGAGTGCTGCGCTTGATACGGAACTTCCTAGCTTTGGGTTTCGTAGTCATAAAGTCGCTTCGCTTCTTCCAAGGTGTCAAACATTTGCAATTGCCCATCCAACAGTACGGCGGCTGATCGTGCGAATTTTTCGAGCGTGCCGGCCTGATGGGACACGATAATAATTGTCGTTGTGCGCAGACGTTCTTGCAAAATTTCACCGGCTTTGCGGTTGAATTCTACGTCTGTGGTTGCTGGCATGCCTTCGTCGATAAGGTACATGTCAAAATCCAGGGCCAGCATCAGCGCGAATGAAAACCGCGCCCGCATACCGGCAGAATAAGTGCCAAGCGGTTGGTCAAAATATTCGCCCAAGTTACACAACCAGCGGCAGAAACTTTCGACATAGTCGGGGTCTAACCCATACAGCCGCGCAATGTAGCGGGCATTTTCCATCGCTGAAACTTTGCCAACAACACCGCCCATGAACCCGAGCGGGAAGGAAATGTTGCAACTGCGCCGAATCTCGCCTTCGTCCGGTTTTTCCAAACCAGCCATCATATTGATTAACGTGGTCTTACCGGTGCCGTTGGGGGCCAGAATACCCATCGAATTGCCCAATTCCACGCGAAAAGACACGCGATCAAGGATTACCTTGCGCTGGGTACCTGTCCAAAAGGACTTCGAAACGTTTTCAAACTCAAGCATCAAGTGCTCCGGCGACTGCTGTTCCGGTTGCCAACTATAGACTATAGTTGGTTATTCCGGTCCCTCCTTACCAGAGGTGTGTTTACGGTTTATGCATCGAATTAGGCTACATTATGTCCAATTGTGAAACAAATGTACATTGGCTGAGGGATTGTTGATCAGGGGAAATAAAAAACCAGCGCCTCAGCACTGGTTTTTGGGTCGTTTTCGAATTTTTAGTGGCGCAATTTCCTAGGCAACAGCCTGCCACGTGATGCCTGCGATCATCGCGCCGACAATGGCGAATGTCAGGTAGGCAAAAAACACCCGTGGTTTGACCAGTGCCCAGACGGCGATCGCGGCTGGAATACAGCTAACGCCGCCCGCAATCACAAACGACATCGCGGCACCTTGTGACATGCCGCTGGCCAGCAACGCATCGACCAATGGCACAGCTGCGTATCCGTTCAAATAGGCCGGTGCACCGATCAACGCGCCCATAAATATCGGGCCAATACCGTTGCCACCCAACAGCCCTGCGATCATTTCGGCCGGCACATAATTCAGCATCAAGGCTTCGATCACATAGGCCAGCGTGAGCCATTTCAACAAGAACAACCCGTTCTCAAACGCGGTGTCCTTGAATACGGTGACACGTTCGCCCGTGTTCCAGAATTTCCACTGCGGGGTGCTGGAAAACGGTTTTTGCACGCCACAACACCCGCCCATCGCCGTGCGTTCGCGCAGCGGGTCCGCAAAGATCACAGTGCGCGACAACAGCAGCGTACCAAAGCCACCAAACATCCCCAAGGCAACCGCGGCGACTGTTTTCGCAACTGCAAATTCCCAGCCCAAGGTGCCGGACGTGATCAAAAACATCGCCGGATCCATCAACGGGGACGCCAACCAGAACGCCATCACAGCGCCGAGTGGCACACCAACGGCAAGCAATGCGGCGATAAAGGGGATCACCTCGCAGGAACAAAATGGCGACAGTCCGCCAAGCAGCGCGGCCATTATGATCATGCGCGTTGGGTTGCCTTCAAACGCTTTGGCCAACAGGTTTTCAGCGCCCGTGGCCTTTAGATAGGCGATGGCAAGCACGGCAAACAGGATGAATGGCGCGGTGCTGGCGATGGCTTGACCGGTGAAAATCACAGTCGGAACAAACTGCGGTGTGTCTAAGATTGCGATGGTCGCCAGCAGTAAAATCGAAACGCCCCACGCGCCGCCGATACGTGTCGACAGCGATGGGCTGGTGGTATGGGTTGCATCAGTCATGTTCGTGATCCTCGCAAGGGGTGGTGCTGTCGGCGCAACAGGCCGTTAGCAAAAATTCAGAGAGCGCGCGGACTTGGTCATAAGCGATTGCCGCGCAGATAATCGAACGCCCTTGGCGGGCTTGGGTGACCAGATTTGCCGTGGCCAAAACCTTGACGTGATGGGTCAGCGTACTGCCCGTCACCCCCGATCGCGCGCCAAGATCACCAATGCTAAGCCCATCGGGGCCCGCACGGACCAAAGCCCGCAGCACACCAAGGCGTTGTTCTGAACCAAGGGCCGCGAAACTGGTCGCCGCCAAGGTCAGGTCGAGATCGTCTGTTGATTCTATTTTCATATTACTAGAAATATAGAAATAATTGTGTGGCGCAAGTTTTATTTCGAAAATTATCGAAATGACAATTCTGACCCTTTGCGATCATGGCTGGACAGTGCCGCCCATTCGTGACGAACTTGTGCCTGTCGGGTGCTCTGTTGCCGGACATGACATCGCCCGCGCCATCCGCGCCCAGACATAGGACCTTACCCATGCATATCGAACCATTTGGCGTCGAAATCTGGATGAATGAATGGGAAACCAAGTGCGACTGGAACTTGGCTGAAACCTGCGTGGAAAGCCTGACAATCGCGGAACTATTGGCGCTGACCGGCAAAAACGACGTCGATCTGTCAGACCTGCTGCCGATGAAAATGACCTACGGCGAAATCGAAGGATCGACGCGTTTGCGCACCGCGATTTGCGCCCTTTATCAACAACAGGCGATTGAAAACGTGATCGTCACGCACGGCACAATTGGGGCGAACATGCTGATCCACAAGGCTTTGGTGTCTGCCGGTGATCGGGTGATTGCAGTCGTGCCAACGTATCAGCAACACTATTCAATCCCCGCCAGTATCGGCGCAGATGTGCACCAGCTCAAACTGCGCGAAGACAACGGTTTCCTGCCTGATCTGGATGAATTGCGCGCGCTGGCTGTGCCCGGCACGCGGTTGATCGCGATCAACAATCCCAACAACCCAACGGGCGCACTGATGGACCGCGCCATGCTGGAAAACATCGCTGAAATCGCGCGCAATGTCGGCGCGTGGGTGCTGTGTGACGAGGTCTATCGCGGCACCGATCAAACGGGGTCGGGCATGACCACATCCATTGCGGATATCTACGAAAAAGGCATCAGCACGGCCAGCATGTCCAAGGCATATGCGCTGGCCGGTTTGCGTCTGGGTTGGATCGCAGCACCGCGCGAAATTATCGAAACCGTTTCGATCCACCGCGATTACGACACGATTTCTGTTGGCATGATCAACGATCATTTCGCGGCTCTTGCGCTTGAAAACTACGACAAAGTACTGGCGCGCAGCCATTCGATCACCCGCGGAAATCTGGCCATTTTGGCGCAGTGGGTCGCCGAACAGCCGCATATTTCATGGATAAAGCCAAAATCCGGCACAACAGCGCTGTTGAAATTCGACATGGACGTGACATCCAAAGACCTGTGTATCGATGTTTTGCAGCAAACCGGCGTCATGTTCACGCCCGGGTCTGCGCTGAATATGGAAGGCTACGTGCGCATCGGGTACGCCAACACGCCGTCGATATTGCAAGAAGGACTGGCGCGGTTCGGGCAATACCTTGCGAAACAGACCTAAGATCGCGGGGTGATGTAACGTGCCAGAAGACCTCAAAACGCTCAGCGAAAAGATGCGCAGCTGCACGATCTGCGCGGGGCTGGAATTGGGCCCCAGACCGATTTTTCAACTGGACGAAGCCGTCAAAATTCTGATTGTTGGGCAGGCACCGGGCCGTTTGACCCACGCCAAAGATCGCCCGTTTGATGACCCGTCCGGTGTGCGCCTGCGCGCGTGGCTTGGCGTTGAACCAACGACATTTTACACCGACAAACGGATTGGGATATTCCCGATGGGCCTGTGTTTTCCGGGCTCTGGTTCGGGTGGGGATAAGCCGCCCAGACCCGAATGCGCCGACACGTGGCGCGCGCCGGTGATGCAAGCGCTGGGCGATGTGGAACTGACACTAGTGTTGGGGCGTTACGCGATTGAATGGCATCTGCCCGATCTAAAAGGACAGCCCGTGACCGAAGCCGTCAGGCGCACATCGCAGGGCGAAAACGGCATGTTTGTGTTGCCCCATCCCAGCCCGCGCAACAATCGTTGGCTCAAGCAAAACGACTGGTTTGAAACACAGGTTGTTCCGCGCATTCAATCCAAGGTCGCGCAACTGTTGCAGGCCCCTGACTAACGCAATCAAAGGTCGCGAAATACACAGGCGCGACGTCTTTGGCTTGCCCCGTCCCAGCGGGCGCAATACTGCTGGGGGCAATTAAAATCTGTGGTTTAAAACCGGCACGTTGCCCGCCTGGCGCGGCGCTGTCAAAAAGGTGCAAAAATGAGCGAAATGACCCCCCTTGATCTGGCACATGCCGCAATGGAAGCTGCACCGGATGACGACAGTGTGCGGCTTGCGTTTTACGAACGCCTCGCGGACGCCGAACTGTATTTGTTGCTTGAATCCGAAGCGATTGGCGAAGACGTGACACCCCAGACTTTTGACGCAGGGGTTCAGGAGATCGTCTTGGTCTTTGACCGCGCCGAACGCCTGACCGCCTTTACGGGCGAGGCCGCACCGTATGTTGCTGTATCGGGCCGTGCGATTGCGCAAATGCTGGATGGTCAAAGTTTGGGTATGGGTCTGAACCTGGAGGTCGCGCCATCGTCATTTCTGCTGCCTGCCGAAGGGGTCGAATGGCTGGCCGACACGTTGGGTCACGCCCCGGATGAAGTCGAGGCGCATATCGAAGAAGTCGCAGCGCCTAAAGGGTTGCCCGAAACATTGATCGGGGCGATTGATACAAAATTGGCGACTGCGACGGGCCTCGCGCTGAGCGCATATTTGGTTGGCGTCACGTATCAGGGCGGCGCAAAGGGCCACATGCTTGCCTTTGTCGGGGCGCAACCGGGGGCCGAAGACGCGCTGGCCCAAGCCGCAGGCGAAGCGCTGACATTTTCAGGGATCGAAGCTGGTGCGATGGATGTCGGGTTCTTTGATGGCAATGATCCGATCACGCCGCGCCTGTCACGGGTTGGTCTGCGGTTTGATTTGCCGCAGCCTGCAGACGTGACGTTGGAACGCGCAGCACCCGGATCTGACCCCGCAAAACCGCCGATTTTAAAATAGCGTCGATCACAAAGCTGGCAGCGGTGTCACATCCACGCGAGCAGGGGTGCTTTGGTTGATTTAAATGCGCTAGGCTGGTGGCGAATAACCACGAAAGCCTATCCATGACCGCACCTGACACACCGCGTAAAACACTGACCCGCAGAGGCGTTTTGACGGGGGCCGCGACCCTTGCATTGGGCGGTGGCGCAATATTTGCAGCCAACTGGTTCAACATCACCGCGCAAGCGGGGCAAGCCGGCGCGCTGAGTGCCACCGAGGCGCACATGGCCGCAAACGCAGGGTCGATCACCTTGATTGATATCCGCCGTCCAGATGAATGGGCGCGCACGGGCACGGGCGTTGGGGCCAATCCGATCAACATGTTGGATCGTGATTTTATCGAACAACTGACAGCGTTGGTTGACGGCGACACGACGGTTCCCGTGGCCTTGATTTGTGCGCGCGGCGTGCGGTCCCGTAAAATGGGCGCGCGTCTGACGCAGGCCGGATTCACCAATATTCTCGATGTGCCGGAAGGCATGCTTGGCTCTGGTGCGGGGCCCGGTTGGATCAAGCGCGGGCTACCAGTTACAAAGGGTTAAGATGTTCAAATTTCTAATGCCGTGGGCGCTGCTTGCGGCCTCAACTGTCACGGCCCATGCGGGGTGTGGCGATGACCCTGATGCCTGCGAAATCGATGGCGGGACCTATAATATCACACTGCCCAAAGGTGCTATTAACGGATCAATCGTGTTCCTGCACGGGTTCGGTGGCAGTGGCATGGGCACGTTGAATAACAAAGTCTGGGTGCCTGTGGCGTTGGATCGTGGCTATGCGGTGATCGCGCCGGATGGCACCCAACGCGAGGGGCGCAATGGGCGGCGTTGGTCGTTTCATCCTGATTGGCCGGCGCAACGTGATGACCTCGCATTTTTAGCGGACGTGCGTGATGATGCGGCCAAGCGGTTTGATCTGGACGCCGACAAAATGATGCTGGGCGGTTTTTCAATTGGCGGGTCGATGACCTCGTATCTGGCCTGCGCAGCACCTGAAACGTTTCACGCCTATTTGCCTGTCGCGGGCAGTTTTTGGCGCCCGCATCCGACAACTTGCGCGGGGCCTGTGCGCCTGCTGCACACCCACGGCTGGACCGATACGACGGTTCCACTAGAGGGGCGCGTTGTGCGTGGCGTTGACGTGAATGACCCCAAGGCGCTGGTCCAAGGTGACGTGTTCAACGCGATGAATGTTTGGCGCGAGGCCAATGATTGCGTGCAGCTGCGCGCCGACCGGTTTGTGACCAAGGGTGATTTTATGCGTCGGTCGTGGGTGCGTTGCGCTGATGATACCGCGTTGGAATTCGCGATCTTTCCCGGTGGGCACCGCGTGCCAGAAGGCTGGGCAGAAATGGCGTTTGATTGGGCCGAAAACCTGAACTGAACAGATTATTCTGCGGGCAATCGCGCCTTGTCAGCGGCCGTGCGCAAAACCGCGCGGGCGCGTTTGGCGCGGATCACAATGGCAGGTTCGCGCAACGAATTCGGGCTGTCCATCCGCAGGCCAGCAGGCGCGCGCCCCAAATGCACAGCGCTAAGGGCCGACAACGGCACAGCCATCACAAGGCTGAACACAATCGGCAGCAACCACAGTGAAATCAGCCCGGCAACCAACCCGACAACCAGCATCAAACCAATGACGGTTTCCATCCAGTGAAAGCGGATCAGGGTGCGCAGCGGATAGGCACGCCCTTCGCGGCTTTGGGCGGTCCACGCACTGGATCCACCCAGCATCGCACGGCCAACAGCACGGGTCTGTTGCACCATCAAAATCGGGGCGTACAAGACGGACAACGCCACCTCGACCATGAATGCGCTGAGGAATGCAGCACGCCCGCCAAACACCCGCACGGCCTTGCCATTGGCGGCGATAATTGCCGCGCCTGCGATCTTTGGCGTCAGCAACATAGCGTACATGATGATCAGAAATACGGTTGAATCGATGTGGCTCATCTCAGGCGGCCAGTTGGGGAACAGCGGATTGGTTTCGTTAAAATAGGTGATGACGTTGGTGTCAGCGTCGCGGCCCAAAAGCGCCCAAAACACCAGCAAAACAAACCACGCAGGCGACATCAAATAGGCCACAGCGCCTTGGAACATGTGGAACCGCGACACTGGGTGCAGGCCGCGCGTGCCCAACAAACGCAAGTGTTGCAGATTGCCACGACACCAACGACGGTCGCGCAAAACATAGTCGATCAGCGTGCCGGGGGTTTCCTCGAACGATCCGGTGACACGGGGTAGGAACCGCACACGCCAACCGGCACGGCGCAGCAAAGACGCCTCGACAAAATCATGGCTCATGATCAGTTGGTCATCGCCGCGCAGCCCTTTGACGTGGGGCAGGCCAGCGGTGGCGGCAAATGCACGGGTGCGAATGATCGCGTTGTGGCCCCAATAATTGCCCTCGTGTTGGGACCAACGGGCCAGCCCTTCGGCCAGCAACCAACCGTAAGCGACATTGGAAAACTGTTGGATGCGCGCAAACACGGTTTCAGCGCCGACCAGCTGCGGAAAGCTTTGGATCAGGCCCGCATCTGGATCAGCCGCCAGTTCATCAGCAAGCCGTTCAATCGCGCGGCCCGTCATCAGACTGTCAGCGTCCAGCACCAGCATCGCGTCGTAATCAGCGCCCCAACCGGTGATCCAATCGACCAGATTGCCGACCTTTTTATCCGTGTTTTCTATGCGTCGACGATAGTAAATATCCATGCCTTTGGGGGCCGTGGCACGCAGCACCTCGAAGGCGTTCCATTCGTGCAACGCGGTGGCATCGTCGGAACTGTCTGACAGCACAAACAGGGTGTAGGCGTGTTTGCTATCACGCCGCGCGAGGTCTTCCATCATCGCGGTGGCATTGCCAAACACGTCCCACGGTACCTCGTTATAGATCGGGATCAGCAGCGCGACATTCAGTGGATCGTGGCCGGTTTGCTGGGCATGTTGCGGCTGGCGCATCCGTCCGGCAAGGCCAACGCCAACCGTGCTAACGGCCAAAGTCACCCAGATAAATGTCATGCCAATCAGGCTAAGCAGCACCCATTCAAGCACCGTCATGCCCGCCTGCATCAACACACCGTGCAGGCCCCACATCAGCAATGCGGTGCCAATCATTGCGGGCACAAACACGGCCAAACGCCACATCAAACTGCCGCCGCGTGTTGCCTTGCGGGTCTGAACGCGCGCGCCAAAATCCTGCGTTGGCATCACCAACGGGGCAGGCGCGGGCATGTGCGCAATGATATGATCGGGCGTATCATGCATCAGGTTGCGGTCCACCGATACAGCCAGACTTCGGACAATGCCGCGCCGTCCAGGCGCAATTGCACGCGGAATTCAGCCAAGGTCGCGTCGCCGGGATAAAACGTAAAGGCAAGGCGCGGGCCACCTGTGTCAGGGTTGCGCTGCAGAACGCCTTCGCTGACTTCACCGACTGAGGTGCGGATGATTTTGGTGAGCGCGTTCAAATCATCGGGCACCCGCGCATCGGGGGCAAAATCGATGGTGAAAATGCGACCACCCTCGGGGCGGCCACCTGCGGCAGTGTTCAACACTTCTAATGCGCCAGCCGGGGCAGGGTCGTTGCCCCAATCCAATCGGTAGCTCATCGCGTGGCTATCGCCGGCTTTGATCGTACCAGACGGGCGCCAATACGCGACGATGTTGTCATAAATCTCAAGGTCAGCCGGAATTTCAACCAGCGTGACGGTCCCACGACCCCAACCGGTTTTGGGCGTGACCCAAACTGACGGACGTTCGTGATAATTCGCCTCAAGATCGTTGAACTGGCTGAACGCGCGCGACCGTTGGCACAGGCCGAACCCTTTGGGATCCATGTCACCAAACGCACTGATTTGCAGGTTCAGCGGATTGGCAAGCGGACGCCAGATGACTTCGCCAGCACCATTGTGGATCAGCAAACCGTCGCTGTCATGTACGGCGGGGCGGAAATCATCAAACCGTTGGCGGTCGGTATCATCGAACAAAAACATCGAGGTCAGCGGCGCGATGCCGACGTGGCCCATGTCGTTGCGGGCGAAAATCTCGGCTTCGATGTCCATCGACAGGGTCTGGCCGTGGGTGATGTCAAACCGGTAGGCCCCCGTGCAACTGAGGCTATCAAGCAAGGCGTGGATCACGACGTTTTTGGCGTTCGGCGCGGGCTGTTCCATCCAGAATGACACAAAATCGGGAAATTCTTCGCCCATTGGATCGCCGGTTTTCAGGGCAAGGCCACGCGCGGACAGACCGTAAGTTTGTCCCGTGCCAATGCCACGAAAATAGCTGGCGCCCTGAAACACCGCGTATTCCTGAAAGATGCTTTTGCGTTCCGTTTCCGCGCGCAGACGCAGGCCGGAATAGCCCAGCGTGTCGTCGATAGGAACGTCGGGAAATTTGTCAGTGGTATCGAACACGCCCATGTCGAATTTCAAAGGGCGGGACTGGCCGTTTTCGACCACATGCGTCGCGACCCCTTGGGGGAAATACAGGCCCGGCGGAAACACGTCGACGCGTTGGGGCGTGTCCGTGCCCTCCCATAACGCGTTGCGCGCATCGAACCAGATTTTACGATATTGGTCGTACGTCAGGTTGCGCCATTGCTCTGGGATCAGGGGGCGCGGGGTATAGGTTTCGGCGGCCATCGCACGGGCACGATCACGCACGGTTTCGCGGCCAAACGGCGTCGCATCCCCCAGTTGCAAACCGGGTTCGTCGGCAAACGCCAGTGACGGCGTTGCGGCCAAAGCAGCAAGTGATGCAAGCAGTTCGCGACGTAACATTACTTGACCCTCCAGGGTTGTGATTTGAACCAGCCAGCGCCGTAGGCCGTGCCGATCAGGATGCAGGCACCCGCCAGATTAACCAGCAAAACAGTGCCGGTATCGCGGCCCAGAACATCCATCGAAAACCCCATCAAACGCGCGGTAAACATCGATACGACAAACACCGCCAATGACTGCTGACCGACCTTAAGGATAATCGCAAGACAGCGTTTCCAGATGCGCGCGATCATGCCGTTACCCTGCGCCAAAAGCCGATCGCCTTTGTCACCCGCCGCAACCCAACACAGGTAGGCAAGCGCTAGGAAATGCACATAACGCAGCAATCCAAAGCTGGATTTATCAATCAGGATTTTGTTGGACACACGCCAGTCACGCGCCCATTCAAACCCGAATTCACGCACGCCAATGTTTGACAAAGGCACGTTCGCCAGCACCAAAAACAGCGCAAGTCCGATCAGCAATTTGTTCACTGGCGGCTTTGGCAACCAGCCACGCATAAACGCAAATCCGGTGAAAAAGATCAGCTGCCAGCCAAATGGATTAAAGAACCAATTGCGTGTGGTCCACGGTTCTGCGGGCAAACCGATGTAAAGCTGCTCAAGCCCAAGGGCCGTCATCAGACCTTTTTGCGCAAAAATCCAAACGGTTACGACAAACACGCCAATCAGCCATTTGTTCACATTCGACAGCGCCATGATAATCGGCATCAATAGCAGCACGACCATATACATCGGCAGAATATCGAAATAATTCGGCACATAGCGCAGGGTCATGAACGACAGCAAAATGTCAGGGTTGGTCCATTTTTCGCTTTCCACAAATATCGGCCACAGGTTCAACTGCCCCCAATAGTTGCGGGTGCCAAACCCTGAATCAGTCAGCGCGACCGTCAGCGCCAGCGTGGCAAAAAACAGGCCAACATGCGCCCAATACACTTGCCACACACGAAATCCGACGCGCGCTGTTGCCAGTGTCCAACCGGCGCGATCATAGCCACGCCCGAACGCAATCGCGCTGGCCATGCCAGAACAAAACACAAAGATTTCAGTGGCATCCGAAAACCCCCACCGCGCCGGAATCCAGCTGGTTAGGAAATTGCCGGGCGTGTGCGCTATCAAAATGATAAACATCGCGATGCCCCGAAAGAAATCGAGACGCAGATCGCGCACATTTACAGAGGCGACGGGTGCGGGCGCTTTGGTGGCTGCGGACGCAACCTGCGAGGGATCAGCAAATGTCATATCTGCGATCTACGTGGATGTACGCTGGGGTCAAGCATTTCGACCTTATTGCGCCGGAATTCGACGAGATTGCGCAAGGCTGGCAAAGCGGGTCGCGGTGAAACGATCTTCGTGACCGGCGCGTTGTGCCATACGTTCAGACAGGATGGTTTCGGTCTGTTCCGTGCGTCCAGCGCGCAGACCCGCATCGATTGTCATACGTTCGAACACGTCGCGTTGGGCGTGGCTGCCACCGATGGTTTGCATAGCAGGGCGCGCAATGGATAGATCATTGAACGCATCGTTATAGCGCCCTTCGGCAAAGGCATTCAGGCCACTAAGCGCGGCAAGCCCGGGGTCGTTCACACGGCCTGCCATCTCATTGCCTTGGCGGGCATCATGAGCAAAACGCGCGGTCATCGCGGCCTTGGCATCGCCACGTTCAGCACCTGCCAGCGCCAGCATGTAGTGCAGATCGGCAAACACCAAACAGCCATCGTCGGTACGGTTTTCAGAAAAATCAGCCAGCTCGGCCCAGCGATTGCCGACGTTTAGCCCTTCAAGCTCAAGACGCATCAACAGGGATGTCGCATTGGCGATGTCACGGTAATCGTCGGTTTTGTCCTCGCGGATTTGAGTGTCGTACAGCGACAGCGCCAGATCCAATTCGCCGCGATCCATGTGCAGCAACGCCTTGTGCCACCAAACGTGGTAGCGGAAATTGTTGCAATGCGTCCACGCGCCGTCGTTCTGTTCGATCAGCGCGATGCCAGCGTCCGGATTTGCGGTCATGTCATAGACGTGCGCGACGGCGTGCAGGCCCCACGCATCGTCCGGGGAATATCGTAAACCTTGCAGGCCCGTGCGTTCTGCCGCGCCGTATTCGCCGGTTTCCTCAAGCGTAAAGGCGTGACAGCCCAAGATGTATCCGCGGCAGGCGTGATCGCTGTCATGTGCGCCCAACAGTCGTTCTGCGGATGCGCGCATGCCGACACCGTCGCCCAAAATGAACCGGATCGCTTGACTGACTTTGGCGCTTAACGTGTCGCGCGGGTTTTCGGCCAGAATTTGTTCCATCGCGGCAATTGCGCCCAGCGGACTGCCCGACAGCCATGCGTCCAGTGCCTTGAGCCACCCTGCCTCGCGGGTGTTTGTCGGCGTGTTCGCCTGCGCGGCCTTGGCGGTAGCGGCGGCATCCACGGCAACGTTCCACAATTCCTTGCGGCCCATCATCAACGAAAACAGACCGCGCGCTGCGTGACCCATTGCGAAATCCGGTTTGGCAGCCAGCAACGCGCCCAAGTGAACAGGCGTTTGCGTGCCATGCGAAAGGAACCCGTGCACGACGCCGTTCCAGTCGGTTAGGTGGCTTTGTTCGGTCAGGCTGATGGGGCTGTCGCAGATATCGTGCATCATCGGGGGCACCTCTTAAGAATTGGTTTGATTGTCACTGGTTTATCCGATGTGAGGCTTCAAAACACGGTCTACAGGGTCTTCACACGCAACCGTGAAAAGGCCCACCGGTTTCGTGAGCAAAAGCCGTCAATCCCGAAACAATTGGCGGAAATCAGCCGGTTGCGGGGTGTTTTGCAGGGAAAATTAGCTGTCTTTTGTCACAGGTGACGTGCGCAGTGTTTCAAGCACGGCGTCGGTGTCCTGACCAAAACGCGGCGGCGCGCTTTTGTATTGCACAGGGGTGCGCGACAGCTTGAGCGGATTCGCCAAAAGCTGCACAGCGCCGTCTTGAACCCCTGCTGTCGGAACGCTGATAACGGTGCCGCGCGCTTGGGCCTGATCTGAATTCAGCGCCTCGGGAACCGTTTGGATCGGGCCGACGGGCACCTTGACGCTTTGTAGTTTTGCCAGAATGTCGGCCTTGGTAAAGCCACGTAATGTGTCGCGAATTTGCGGGATCAATGCGTCGCGATGTTCGATCCGCGAGGTGTTGTTTTGAAACCGTGCATCAGCGCCGAGATCGGACCGCCCGATGACGTCGCAAAACCGGATGAACTGCGGATCATTGCCGACGGCGACCAAAACATGCCCATCCGAGGTTTCGAACGCATCATAGGGCACGATGTTTGGGTGCGCATTGCCGCGTCGTTTCGGGGCTTCACCCGAGGTCAGGAAATTGGTGCCCTCGTTGATCAGCCAGGCCATTTGCGCATCGACCAATGACAGATCAATGTGTTGTCCTTCGCCGGTTTTGTCGCGGTGGCGCAAGGCGGCCAAAATGCCGATGGTCGCGTACATGCCGCACATCACGTCGGCAATTCCAACGCCAACCTTGGTCGGTGGGCCATCCGGATCGCCGGTTAGCGACATGACGCCGCCGTATCCTTGGGCCATCAAATCATAGCCGGGCTGGTCGCGGTTTGGCCCGAATTGCCCAAAGCCCGAGATGGAACAGTAAACAACGCCGGGGTGTTTTTTCAGCATCGTTGCGTGATCTAGCCCGTATTTTACTAGGCCGTCGGGTTTGTAGTTTTCGATGATGATATCAGCACGCGCGGCCAATTGTAGAACGATGTCTTGTCCTTCGGGCGTGGAAATGTCGACGGCGATGGATTGTTTGTTGCGGTTGGCGGCCATGAAATAGGCGCTCAGGTCTGACGCAGTTCCATCGCTGTTGCGCGCGAAATTCGGGCCCCATCCACGGGTGTCATCACCGCCGGATTTCGGGTTTTCAACTTTGATGATCGTCGCGCCAAAATCGCCCAAAAGCTGGGTGGCTGTCGGGCCTGCCAGAATGCGGCTTAGGTCCAGAACGAACAAATCACCGAGGGCAGTTGGCGTGTCAGATGCGGCCATCGTAGGCTCCCTTGTCGATGATTGCGGCGATCACAGTGAACGTATCGCAGCCCTGCGCGGCGACAAGGGCGGCGTGCAGTTCGGCGCGATTGCGCACGGTGTGTCCCGCCCCACCAAAGGCACGGCCGATGGCGCAAAAATCGTGTTCGGCAAATTCAACACCGCGCTGTGGGAGTTGACGTTGGCGTTGTTTCAGTTCGATCAATGCCAGCGATGCGTCCACAAAAACGACAAAAATTGTGGGCAGGTTTAGTTCCTTGGCTGTGGCCAGTTCACCCGCAACCATCAAGAAACCAGCGTCGCCAGAAAAACTGACGATGGTGCGATCCGGTTCAATGAATTGCGCGCCCATTGCCAGCGGAATGGCGCAGCCCATTGTGCACAGCGCACTGGATTGCATCAGGCCGCGCGGCTCGTAACACTCCCACATCTGGCTTAGCAAAATACGGTGCGCACCACTGTCGGCGGTGGCCAATGTATCACGCGGCAGGGTCGTGCGGCAGACATCGATGACCGCGGCTGGCCCCCACGTATCATCCGCAGGAAACGCACGGGCAAGGGTGGCTTTGGTCGCGCTAATTTCACCGGCTTCCCACGTGGTATTTGGCGTCGCAGCACCGTGAATGGCGGCGATCGTTGCAGGGGTCGATCCGATAATGTTCAACGTCCCTTGATGCATATAGTGGTGGTTTGGTTCTGCCGCGATGTCGATCACATTGACGCGGCGCGGATCCCAAATATCGCGCCACCCGGGGCGCATTTCGATCGGGTCGTAGCCCGCACAAATGATCAGGTCAGCAGAACGGACCAGCGGCAACAAATGCGTATCTGCCAAGGGTGACAGGCCCGCACCGCCAAGCGCCAGCGGGTGATCCTCGGGCATCAGACCTTTGGCCTTGTAGCTGGTGATCAACGGGATGTTGAATGCCTCTGCCAACGCGGTGATTTCAGGTGCGGCAGTTTCATTCATCGCATCAACGCCAGCAATCATAACAGGACGTTTTGCAGCGCTTAGCCACGTGGCTCCTTGGGCCAGAACATCAGCGGCAGGAACCATTTTTGATGCGAGCGCCCGTGGTGCCGGACTGTCGGATGTGACCTGCTGCAAGGCGACTGAAATTGGAACGTCGATGAACACGGGGCCAGGGTGTCCTTCGGTTGCGATTGCGACGGCCTTGTCCGCGATGATGTGGGCGGCACCGGCATTCAGGGTAAATGTGGCTTTGGTGATCGGGGCAAAAACGGCACGTTGATCAAGGACCTGATGGGTGTAGGTCTGCGCCTCGTCATCGTCTACGGCACCGGCCAAAACGATCAGCGGGACGCGGTCTTGTAATGCATTCGCAACTGCGTTGACGCCATTTAGCGCACCCGGTCCGACGGTTGCGATCAACAGTCCCGGTGCGCCTGTGCGATGCCATGCGCCTTCGGCCATGAAGGCGGCGGCGTTTTCGTGTTTTGCCAGAACGAATTGAATGCCTGCCAGTTCCAACGCATCGATCAGGGTCAGAACCTCACCACCCGGCATTCCGAATGCAACACGGCATCCTGCGGCATATAGGCGGCGGGCTAGGGCATCTGCGGTGCGGATTGTGGTGGTCATTGGCGTGGCTCCGGTTTGGTCAAATCAGGCGTGCCACGCGAGGTGGGGCAAGTTCAAGTGACACTTGTGTGGGATATGTTTCAACTGGCAGGGGCGCGCGGCACCCGCACCATACCAATTAGGCGACAAACTGATCGGTTGAAAATGATAAAGGCGCACCGAAGCGCGCCTTGCAATTTATATGTGCTGTGTAAGATGTGCGTGTCGCACACCACCGGTTCTAACGGCGACGGTCGCGTCGTGCGCTCATCGGTTGGAACGCGACGCCAACATGCGCCTCGCAATAGGGTTTGCCTTGCTGCACGGTCAAACCACAGAACCAGAAATCTTCTGTCGCCGGATCACCAACAGGCCATTTGCAGGTCCGCTCGGTCAATTCCATCAAGGTCAGGCGCTTGGCCTTTTTCTCGATCTCGTTGACCTTGGCCAATGCTTCGGGGCTGATCTCGTTTGCAGATGGCTGCGGCGGCAAAGGTTGGCCTGCCGGAATGATCTGCTTGCGCGCTGGCAAGTTCGGCTTGGGCGCATTCGGATCGACAGGTTTGACTGCCGGTTCGGTGCGCATGATCGGCTTTGGCTTGGCCTCTGCCTTTGGCGCGGCTTTTGGTTTGGCTTCGGCCTTGGCGGCCCCTGCGCTGCCTGCCCGATTGGACAGACCCAAACGGTGTACTTTACCGATGACGGCATTGCGGGTTACGCCGCCGAGTTCTTTTGCGATCTGGCTGGCCGATTGGCCCTCGCCCCACATCTTTTTGAGCACTTCAACGCGGTCGTCAGTCCAGGACATGAGGTTTCCCTAGCTAAAAAGCGACCCGTCAATGGGGCCGCTTTGTGGTGTAATTCAGCCTTCTATTCTAATGGTTCTGACGCCAGTGACAAGCGCGATACGTCATTGCGGTTATCGAACCCTTGCATGACGCGCCTCGCGGACCGCCAGCAGCACCGCGCCACCGATGATAATTGCAGCCCCGATACAGGTGATCAAATCGGGAATTACCTTATAAAACAATACGTCATACAACGCGGCAAAGATCAGCGTGGCGTAACTAAAAGGCGCCACAAAACTGGCGTCGGCCCGCGCCATTCCGTTCACAAAACACGTCTGCGCACAGGCCATCGCCACCCCAAGGGCCGCCAAAAGCCCCCATTGTTCCATCGTTGGCATCTGCCAGAACGGGATCACAGCCAGCGTCGCAATCCCCATCCCGACCAGATTGTTGATGATCAACAACTGAAACGGGCTTTCGCGATTGGCGAGCTTTTTGATGAAAATCACCTCGAACCCAAACGCCAAAGCCGCCCCAACGGCCAGCAACGCGGCAGGTTGGAACGTGGCAGGCGTGGGGCGTAACAAGATCATCGCCCCGATAATCGCCACACCCGCCGCCAGCCAGCGGATCGGTCCAACCCGTTCGCCCAGCAGCGGAATCGCCAACATCATCGCAAAAACCGGGTTCACAAATGTGATCGCCGTCGCATCCGCCAACGGGATAAACGCAACGGCCGCAAACATCAGGCTAACGCCCAACCAGCCGGAACTGGTGCGCACAACATGCAGCCCCCAGTGGATTTTATTGAACTTCGGGCGCAACACCATTGCCGCCAGACTAAGCGCGATAAACGCAAATACAAACCGCCCTTGGCTGATTTGCAGCGGGTGCATCGCGTCGCCAAATTGGTCACTGCCCAAGGCCTTGGCGAACAGCGTTGTCATCGCAATGAACGCGCCTGCAATTGTGATAAACAAGGCAGCCAATGCCGGGTTTTGGGGGCGCGGTTCAAACATGATCCAGCTATCTGCCCATGTCTGCTGCGATGCAAGACGCATTCATCAGGTCGCTAAAAAACAGCGTTCAGATTTTTATCTGGTCAAATCAAAACCCCTGCGCTACGCATACACTATGTTCAAAACACGCATCATATCTTCGATCCGACGACGCCGTATTCCGGCCTAAGTCCCTCGTTTTGAACGCGCATCATCCGGTGCACCCCGAATTTCCAAACTGTTGACCTGCTCGCGCCCCTGTTGCACACATCGTGCTTCATATTCTCGCGGCCATAATTTCTAAAGGACGATCCAATGATCTCTTCCGTTTTGCCGACCTATTCCCGCGCGCCGCTGACGTTTGTCAAAGGCCAAGGCACTTGGTTAATCGAAGAAGACGGGCGACGTTTTCTGGATATTGGTGCAGGGATTGCGGTGAATTCACTGGGCCACGCGCATCCCGCGTTGGTGCAGGCGATTACCGATCAGGCGCAAACGCTGTGGCACACATCGAACCTGTATCACATCCCACAGCAAAAAATGCTGGCTGACAAACTGGTTGATGCGACCTTTGCCGACACGGTGTTTTTCACCAACTCCGGCACCGAGGCGTGCGAGCTGGCGGTGAAAATGGTGCGCAAATATTGGTACGACAAAGACCAGCCTGAAAAGGTCGATATCATCACGTTTGACGGCTCGTTTCATGGGCGGTCTGCGGCAGGCATCGCGGCGGCTGGGTCTGAAAAGATGACCAAGGGCTTTGGCCCGCTGCTGGCCGGATTTACACATCTGACATTTGGCGATCACGATGCCCTAACCGCTGCAATCACCGAAAACACAGCCGCGATTTTGGTCGAACCGGTCCAAGGCGAAGGCGGTATTCGCGTGCTGCCAGATCAATGCCTAAAAGGGCTGCGCGATCTGTGTGATGAACACAACATCCTGCTGGTTCTGGACGAGGTCCAATGCGGTGTTGGCCGTACCGGCAAGCTGTTCGCGCACGAATGGGCCGGGATTGAACCTGACATTATGATGGTCGCCAAGGGCATCGGCGGTGGTTTTCCACTGGGCGCGGTGCTGGCAACCGAAGACGCGGCGTCGGGCATGACCGCAGGCACCCACGGGTCGACCTATGGCGGCAATCCTTTGGGCTGCGCGGTTGGTTGCGCGGTTATGGACACGATCAACACGCCTGAATTCTTGGGCGAGGTGAACCGCAAAGCCGGCCTGATGCGTCAACGCCTTGAAGGATTGATCGCCGCCCACCCTGATGTGTTCGAAAGCGTGCGCGGATCGGGCCTGATGTTGGGCCTGAAATGCAAAGCCACCAACATGGATATCGTCAACGCAGGTTACGCGGCCGAAGTTATCACCGTGCCCGCGGCCGACAACGTGATCCGGTTGCTGCCACCGCTGACCATCACAGATGATGAAATTAACGAGGCCGTCTTTCGCCTTGATGCCGCCGCCACAGCCGTCGCGGCCACCTGACATTTACGCCTTTTGGCCACCCCATTCAGAGATACCCTTATGAACCACTTTTTAGACATCCACAAAACCGACCCCGCCGCCCTGACCAGCATTCTGGATCAAGCCCGCGCGATGAAAACAGCCCGCGCTGGTCGCCCGCGCGCAGCCCTTGATGACGACCGCCCGCTAGATGGGCACATGGTTGCGCTGATCTTTGAAAAACCATCGACACGCACACGCGTTAGTTTTGATGTTGGAGTGCGCCAGTTGGGCGGGCAATCAATGGTGCTGTCGGGGGCTGACATGCAACTGGGTCACGGCGAAACCATCGCTGACACGGCGCGGGTTTTGTCGCGCTACGTTGATCTGATCATGATCCGGACATTTGATGAATCTGTGCTGTTGGAAATGGCCGAATACGCCGATGTGCCGGTGATCAACGGGCTGACGGATCGCACGCACCCCTGCCAGATCATGGCGGACGTGATGACCTTTGAGGAACATCGCGGACCGATCAAAGGCAAGAAAGTCGTCTGGTGTGGTGACGGCAATAACGTCTGCGCATCGTTCCTGCATGCGGCGGCACAATTCCAGTTCGACCTGACATTTACTGGCCCCGCGCAACTTGATCCAGAGGATGAATTTGTCGGATTGGCGCGTCGTGCTGGTTGCACAATCCAGATCGAACGCGACGCAGAAAAGGCCGTTCAGGGCGCTGATCTGGTGGTCGCGGACACGTGGGTGTCGATGCATGACAGCCAATCCACCAAGGAACGGCGCCACAATCAATTGCGCCCCTATCAGGTGAATGACGCGTTGATGGCGCATGCAAAACCGGATGCTTTGTTCATGCACTGCCTGCCTGCGCACCGCGAAGAAGAGGTGACAAGTTCTGTCATGGATGGCCCTGCGTCGGTGATTTTTGACGAGGCGGAAAACCGTCTGCACGCGCAAAAGGCGATCATGCGTCACTGTTTGGGTAAGTGAATATGACGACCAAGGTCATCGAATATTTCTACTCGGCCCACTCTGCATTTGCCTATCTGGGCGCGCGCAAGCTGTCTGAAATTGCAGATGCACATGGATATAAAATTCACCATCGTCCAATGGATTTCTGGCCGGTGGTGAACGGCGCTAACCCGCATCATTCAGGGGACAGATCCGGCGCGCACACCGCGTATTTCTTTGGTCGCGAAATCGCGCGTTGGGGTGAATGGCGGGATCTGCCGATTATGGCTGGGCGCCCGACGTTTCATGATAATCCGCTGAATATTGCGGGCGGTTTGATTATTGCCGCGCAAAATGCTGGCCTTGATGTGGATGAATTGTCGTTCAATATTCTGCAATCCCATTGGCATCTGGACAGCGATATTGCCGATCATAAAACGTTGCATGACATCGCCGCGACACAGGGTTTGGACGCTGACACATTGCTAAAGGCCGCGCTGTCTGACGATGTGCAACGCCAGTATAGCGCCAACACAACCGAGGCGATTGCGCGCGATGTATTCGGCTCTCCGACCTATTTTGTGCAGGGCGATATGTTCTATGGTCAGGACCGGCTAGAGATGGTTGAACGCGCGCTGGTCCAGCCGTTTAGCTAAGGCCGTTTGCCAAGTATGGCGTTCCCATTTGTTATGTCCTCTTGTCAGGTGCGCGCTGGTTCGCCATCGTTGTGCGCAGATGAATGGGGCCCCAAATGCCGGATCAAACGCCAAAACCTATACTGCCGGGATGGAACCACGTCCCCGATGTGCCGATTTTTCACGTACAGCATCAGGCGCTGACGCCAGCGACATCACAAACGGGGCTTGAGGCGTTGTTGTTTAAGGATCGCAAAATACTGGCGCTGGGCACGTTCCATCACCAAATGCGAGGAAACATCAAATGAGCATCAAGATCGCAGTCGCCGGTGCAGGTAGTATTGGCTGTTATGTTGGTGGCGCGTTGGCTTTGGCCGGGCACGATGTGCAGTTTTTGGCGCGGACACGGATCATCCAAGCAGTCGCACGCGTAGGCGCGCTAAAGTTGTCAGATTACAACGGGTTGCAGGCATCTGTGCCCGAGCCAGTATTTACAGATGACCTAAGTATTTTGGGTGTGGCAGATGTGATCCTGGTCACGGTCAAATCCTCTGCCACGGCGGAAATCGCGCGCTTGATTGCGACGCACGCCAAACCTGATGCGTTGATTATCTCACTGCAAAACGGTGTCGGAAATGTCAGCGTTCTGCGCCGTATTTTGCCCGATCACGATGTGCGTGCGGGAATGGTGCCGTTCAATGTGGTGCCGATGGGTGACGCGGCATA
Source organism: Ascidiaceihabitans sp. (assembly GCA_047626725.1). Classification (GTDB taxonomy): domain Bacteria; phylum Pseudomonadota; class Alphaproteobacteria; order Rhodobacterales; family Rhodobacteraceae; genus Ascidiaceihabitans. Next base: position 8,785 of record JBLHSG010000002.1, on the reverse strand, counting down.
CCACCGCGCAACCTCGGGTGAGATCGAAGTGCAAGCAGGGCCGTTGCCCCCCCTCGATACCACGTACATCGGGTGGCGCAGTGTCGACAATATCGAGGCGGTCCAGTGGGGCAAGCTGCTGATAAATTTGGGAAATGCATTAAATGCGCTGTCTGATTTGCCCCTGCTGGATATGTTGAACCAGCGGCCTTGGCGTAAACTGATGGCTGACCAGATGGCAGAGGCCTTGGGCATTCTAAAGGCAAACGGTATTACACCTGCCAAAACCACCGCTGTCCCGCCAAACGCATTGCCATTTATCCTACGCTTGCCCACGCCGATTTTTCGGCGGGTGGCCGCAAAAATGCTGACAATTGACCCAAAGGCGCGCTCATCCATGTGGGATGATTTGACCCAAGGGCGGCAAACCGAAGTCGACGCTTTGCAGGGCGTGATTATCGATCTGGCCGCAAAAACCGGAAAAAGTGCTGCCCTGAACAGCCGTATTCGCGCGTTGATCCGTGATGCCGAAACCGCTGGAAATGGCCCGCCGGGGCTGTCGCCTGCAGATATTTCAGACTGACATCGCCCGTCTTGTACCCACCGCACAGGCGTGTACCTTGGCCCAAATATCGCAAAGGATTACAACATGGCGGCAGACATCGGCGTATACGGGCTTGGAACGATGGGCAGTGCCTTGGCATTGAACCTTGCGGACAACGGATTTCAGGTGGCAGTGACCAACCGCGAGGCCGACTGGATCGATGGTTTTCTGGCAGAAGCGGGCGATCTAAAGCCCAAGTTAAGCGGTCATGGCGACCTAGCCGAGTTTGTCAAAGCGATCAAAGCGCCGCGCACAATTCTGTTTATGATCCCGTCAGGCAAGCCGATGGACATGATGATCGACGCGATTTCGCCACTGCTGTCCGAGGGCGACACGATCATCGACGGCGGCAACGCTGATTTCAATGAAACCCGCCGCCGGTCTGCTGCGATGGATGGCACGGGCCTGCATTACGTTGGCATGGGCGTGTCCGGTGGGTCCGAAGGCGCGCGATTTGGCCCGTCGATGATGGTTGGCGGTACGGATCATTCGTGGGCGCAGCTCAAACCGATGGCGCGAGCGATTGCCGCGAAATTCGAAGGCGACCCTTGTGTGGATCATCTTGGGCCTGACGGTGCAGGGCATTTCGTGAAAACCGTTCACAACGGCATCGAATACGCCGACATGCAAATGATTGCGGAATTGTATGGTTTGATGCGGGACCAAGGCGGGCAAAATGCGGGTGCAATTGGTGACGTATTCGAGGGCTGGTCAAACGGCGTGCTGAGTTCCTATTTGATCGAAATTTCGGCAGCCGCGCTAAAATCCACCGACGCAAAAACCGGCAAGCCTATGGTGGATGTGATCCTTGATAAAGCTGGCCAAAAAGGCACGGGCCGCTGGACCTTGGTCGAGGCGCTAAAGCTAGGCCAATCCGCCAACACAATCGAAGCAGCAGTGGGCGCACGCGGGTGGTCATCGGAAAAAGACACACGCATGGCAGGAGAACCAGTGTTGGAACGCGGCGCACAACCGGCTGACATGCCGAGCGTCGATGACATGGAAAACGCAATGCTTGCGGGCCGTATTCTGGGCCATGCACAAGGGTTTCGCATTTTGTCTGCCGCGTCCGAAGAATTTGACTGGTCGCTGGATATGGCGCGCATTGCTGAAATCTGGCGGGCGGGATGCATCATCCGATCTGCGTTGTTGGATGAATTTGCAGCTGCATTTCGCGCAGAATTACCGCAGGGTCACCTGATTTTGGCCCCTGCGATGCGTGCACGATTGGCGACGGCCTTGCCCGGGTTGCGCCGAGTTTTGGCGGCAAGCGCTTTGCTGGGTCAACCCATGCCTGCATTGTCGGCCGCACTGGCCTGGCATGACACGATGGCGCTGGGCCGTGGGACCGCGAACATGATCCAAGCGCAGCGCGATTTCTTTGGCGCACACGGGTTTGAACGTCTTGACGAAGACGGCAAGCACCACGGCGATTGGAACGATGTGTAACCTATTTTCGCGGCTTGGCGCGTAGCGTTGGGTCGGCTTGGTTCGGATCATCTGGCCACGGATGACGTGGATATTTTGCGCGCATGTCTTTGCGCACATCCGCGTAACTGCCCGCCCAAAATCCGGGCAAATCCGTGGTCACTTGTACAGGGCGCTGGGCGGGCGACAACAGGGTCACTTGCAAGGGCTGACCTGCGACAGTCGGGTGGCGCGTGACCCCGAACACCTCTTGCAGGCGCAACGCGATTTGGGGCTGCGCGCCGGAATAGTCAATCGCCACTGTACGCCCCAATGGGGTTTCGAATTTGCCGGGAACAGAGGCATCCAGCGCTTGGGTTTGATCCCAATTCAGCCGCAGCCGCAGGGCAGGGGTGATGTCGAACCCCTTCCAATGCCCGGACGTACGCACGCCGTTCAGATGCGGCAGCAGCCAGTCATCCAGCGTGTCCATCAACGTTGTTTCGCTAAAATCAGGAAACGTCGCATCCTGCGCGCCCATCAATGCACAGCGCGCGATGAACCGTTTTGCAGCTGGCGTCGGGATCAAACCGATCTGGCGCACACCGTCCAGCATCGCTAGCGCAATGGCGTCAGGTGGCGCGTCTGGCATTGGCTGATCCTCGAGAACCAGCGCGCCAAACCGTTCTTGGCGACGGGTCAAAACACGCCCCTCGCGACGCGACCACAGGCACACGTCATGCCATGCGATTTGGTCTGCGAACAGCGCGCGTAATTCCGGATCATTCAAAGGGGCGGCCTTGCGAATACGCGCCTCGCGGGGGTCACCGTCCAAATCTGTGGCCACAATCAAACGGTGCCCGCCCATGGCATCCTCCAGCGGCATCACAGCACCTTTGCCCCCGGACAACACGTAGCGCGGGGCATCGCCCTTGCGGCGCAGCCCGACGCGATCAGGATAGGCAAGCGCGGCTTGAGCCCCGAGCGACAGACGTTCTGACCGCTCAGGCGCGCGCTTGCCAAGGCGTTTGGTTTCCTGCCGAATACGTTCGATCGTGGCGCGGTTAACGGCAGCACCAAAACGCGCGGGGTCTTTGATTGCTTGCATCGTGCGGGCCAGATCAACGGAGTGTCCGCGCACCGGATCACGTTCGGCCAACGCCGCCGCAACTTGGGTGGCATCACGACCGGCGCGTTCCAACATATGCGCAAGGCGCGGGTGCAGCGGGTAGGCGGCCAGCGCGCGCCCGTGCGTGGTGATACGGCCTGTGTGGTCCAGCGCCTCTAGCATTTGCAACACGGATCGGGCTTCGTTCAGGCGCCCCTCGTGAGGGGGCGTGACAAACGACAAATCAGTAGATTCAGCGCCCCACAGCGCGAGTTCCAGCGCAAAGGCCGTCAAATCCCCAACGTCGATTTCTGCGGGCGGATAGGCGGCAAGCGCGCCGTCTTCGCCTTTGGTCCAGACCTTGTAGCAATCGCCGGGTTTGACGCGCCCTGCACGGCCCGCGCGCTGCGTGGCTTCGGCTTTTGTGACCCGTTCGGTGATCAGGCGGGACATGCCGCTGGCGGGGTCAAATCGCGCCCGTCTGGATCGGCCGCCATCAATCACAACGGTGATGTCGGGGATGGTTAGCGATGTTTCGGCAATGGACGTGGCCAGCACAATTTTGCGCCCTGTTTCAGCTGGTGAAATCGCCGCGCGCTGGGCTGCAAAATCCATGGCACCGAACAGGGGGGCAAGGGTGCAATTGGACGGCACTTGAGCTTGCAAAAACCCTTGGACGCGGCGAATTTCACCTTCGCCCGGCAGGAACACCAGCGCGCTGCCTTTGGTTTGGTTTAGCGCGTGCAATGTGGTGTCAGCGACTGCCTGTTCGAACCGCGTATTTTTGTCGATGGGGCGGTCAAGCCAGTGGGGGGTTACGTCGAACGACCGGCCTTGGGATGTCACGATCGGCGCGTTCATCACGGCGGCAATCGGTTCTGCATCCAACGTGGCCGACATCGCGACCAGCAGTAAATCATCGCGCAAGGCACCGGCGACTTCTAAACACAGCGCCAGCCCCAAATCGGCGTTCAAACTGCGTTCGTGAAATTCATCAAAGATGACTGCGCCGATGCCGGGCAGGTCCGGGGCGTGCTGCAACATACGGGTCAGAATGCCTTCGGTGACGACCTCGATTTTTGTCGCGTTGCTGACCTTGGACACACCGCGCACGCGGTAGCCGACGGTTTGCCCGACAGGTTCCCCCAAAGTTTGCGCCATTCGTTCCGCCGCAGCGCGCGCCGCCAAACGCCGTGGTTCCAGCATCACAATGCGCTGTTTGGTCAGGTTTGCAGCCAACATCGCCAAGGGAACGCGCGTGGTTTTGCCGGCACCGGGGGGCGCTTGCAGCACCAAACGACCGTGCGCGCGCAGGGCGTCGATCACCTCTGGCATCACGGCATCAATAGGAAGCGTTTGGTTCATAACCGTCTTATCAATCAAAGCAGGGCAGAGGCCAAGCCAAACCGCGCTCTAGACATTTTGGGCGCGCTGCAAGACAACCGATGCAAACGGCAAAAGGCGATCACGATGGACTTGGATGATCTGGCAAAACGTCTGATGACAGGCGAACGGCGTGCGCTGGCGCGTGCGATCACGCTGGTGGAAAGTTCGCGCAAGGATCACCGTGTTTTGGCGGCCGAACTGTTAGCGAAATTGCCCAAAGATCGCCAAGCGTTGCGAATTGGCCTGTCGGGCACGCCCGGTGTTGGCAAATCGACGTTCATCGAAAGTTTCGGGATGATGCTGACGGCGCAGGGGTTGCGCGTGGCAGTGTTGGCGGTTGATCCGTCATCGTCGCGCACGGGCGGGTCGATTTTGGGGGATAAAACCCGCATGGACAGGCTAAGTCGTGATCCAAAAGCGTTCATTCGCCCGTCGCCGAGCCAGACTCATTTGGGCGGTGTGGCGCGGCGCACCCGCGAGGCCGTGGCCCTGTGCGAAGGGGCCGGATTTGACGTGGTGCTGATCGAAACGGTGGGCGTTGGGCAATCGGAAACGGTTGTGGCGCAGATGGCGGATTTGTTTTTGCTGCTGTTGGCCCCTGCCGGTGGGGATGAACTGCAAGGCGTCAAACGTGGCATCATGGAAATGGCCGACGTGATTCTGGTGAACAAGGCGGATGGCGATCTGAAAATGGCCGCGATGCGCACCTGCGCGGATTATTCCGGTGCATTGCGTTTGATGCGCAAGCGCCCGCAGGATCCTGACGGTTTTCCCATGGCAACGACAGTGTCCGCCTTACAAGAGGACGGGCTGCAAACCGCGTGGGACACATTGCAGGAACTGAACAATTGGCGGCTCGAAAACGGGTTTTTTGACAGCACTCGTGCGACCCAAGCGCAATATTGGTTTGAACAGGACGTGCGCGCGACGTTGTTGGCGCAACTGGATCAGCCAGACATGCGCGCCGCGATGAAATCACTGGGCACACAGGTGGCGCGCGGCGATTTGGACCCAGCGGTTGCCGCCACGCAGATGCTGTCACACCTGCGCGGCGAGTAGCGTTAGGCGAGCATCGACAGGATGTGCCCTTTGGCAGGATCAATGCGACCCGCGAGCATTTCCAGATAGGCGTTGGTGACGGCGTCTGGCCCTGATGCGGCGCTGATTTGAACCCAGCGGGCGGCGTCCTGATAGAATGCCGCAGATGCTGTGTCGACGCGTTTCTGGAAATCCTGCGGACCCCAGTCTTTGATCCGGTCTTGGGCGTAGGTCGGTGCGAAAAAGAACGCGGGTTTTGGACCACCGGTAAGCCCGTCAATGTGGTTGGATGTGGTTTGCCAATGGGTCAGCCCGACGCGGCAACTGCTGGTCAGGTTGGCGTCAAAATGCGCATGGATGCGGCGCAAAAGATCGGCGTCACCGGCCATGTCAACAAACGCGGTTTTGGTTTGCGGCAAGGTTTCGAGATCTGAATACGCCAACACTTGATCGTAACAGCCAAGGTTTTTGGTGAATTCGACATTGCCGGGGCTGGTCAGGCCAACAATCGTCAGCCCCTTTGGTTTGTCGCGCGCCATCAAAAACGCCATGCCCAACGCGGTTTTACTGGACGCACTGGACAGCACGAGCGTCGTCGCGCCAAAGCAATCCTCGCGTCGATGCCAATCATCCAACAGGAACGACGTGGTGAACAGCGGGCGGAACAGGCTGATCAGCCCCTCGCGATCGGGCGCATAGGCAGGGTCGTGGCTGGCAAAACTGTACTGATTGTAGATCGCCGACATGTCTTGGCGGTGCGGGGTCACGTCCATCATTGAAAACGCGTTGATCTGACCGGGCTCAATCACCAGATGCGTTGACATCGGCAAATAACCGTACAGGCGCGTGCCGGTTTCGATTTGTGGATGGGCTGTGGCGATGACTTCGGCGTAACCCCAAACGGGCACGCGGCCAAAACCGTCCGCGTCCGCCGGAAAGAAATTCCAGTACCCCATCGCGTCGGGGGCCACGGCATACGTGATATTATTGGCCGTCAGCGCAAAACGATCAATGCGCAGCAGGCAAGTGCCATCCGCCAACGTGTCGGGAAATTGCGCCTCGACCACCTGTGTTTGTGTCAAATCCGAACGGTTTACGATTAAGTCAAAACCAGAAATTGGCATGCGCGAGGCTCCCTTAAAAATGTCTACAAATCAGCTTCGCACCCAATGCTGTACACCAGCAAGACGGCATGCGATGTTCCGTTACGGCCTTTTTGCAAAGATGAGACAGGCAAAAGGGCGTAAAGCGGGTTGACCACATCTGCGATTCCCCCTAAGTCGAGCAAACGAATTTCCGGGCACGGCCAACGGCTGCGCCCTTTAGTCATTCTCCAAAGACCGCTTTGGAATGACTGTAGCAAAAGGATGATCCCATGTCGCGTCGTTGCGAATTGACCGGTAAAGGCCCCATGTCTGGCAACAATGTCAGCCATGCGAACAACAAAACAAAGCGTCGGTTTTTGCCGAACCTGAACGATGTGACTTTGCAGTCCGAAGTTCTGGGTCGCGGCATCAAGTTCCGCATTTCAGCTGCTGCATTGCGCACCGTTGATCACCGCGGTGGCTTGGACGGCTTTATGGCAAAAGCCAAAGTCGACGAACTGTCCGACAGCGCGTTGAAAGTGAAAAAAGAGATCGCAAAGGCGCTGGCAGCAGCCGCGTAAACCGATCCTTCTTCACGAAGAATTTAAGACCCCGTCTGGAAACAGGCGGGGTTTTGTCGTGGATGCCGCAGTTGAAGTGTCGACTGGCGCGGTATAAATAATGCCTATGATCAGCCGTAGTTTCATTGCAATTGGTTTAGCGTTTGTGCTGGCCCTAACGGGGCAAAGCATGGCCGCCGCGCGCGGTGCTGCACCTGTTGTTGGTCAGATGGTGCTGTGTACGGGAACGGGGTCTGTCCTCGTTTATACCGACGAAAACGGTGCGCCGACCGCGGCTGCGCATATTTGCCCCGATTGTGTGATGTCTTTGATGGCGGCGCAGTCGCGTGATCCGGTCAGTTTTGATGCGCATTTGTCCCAGTGGCAGGGCCCGAAACTGAATGCTCGGGTTGTCCACGCACAACTGCGCATCGCGTCCTATTTGTCCCGCGCACCGCCTGCCTGATTTGATTTTTACACCACCCCCATAAAATCAAATCTACAGTCTCAGGATAAACACATGTCTTTCAAATCGATATTCACAACGGCTTTGGCCGGAACTTTTCTGTTGGCCGGTACCGCGTTTGCGGATGACATCATGGTGCAAGACCCCTACGCGCGCGCCGCGTCCCCGTTGGCCAAATCCGGCGCTGCATTTATGGTGATCCAGAACCATTCTGCTAATGATGACACGCTGATCGGCGTTCGCTCTGATGCGGCGCAACGGGTCGAATTGCACACCCACACGGACATAGGCAACGGCGTGATGCAAATGCACGAAATCGAAGGCGGCGTCGCACTGCCTGCGGGTGGCTCGCACATGATGCCACGCGGCGGCGATCACATCATGCTGATGGGTTTGACGGGGCCACTGGTGCAGGGCGAAATGATTGAAGTGACGCTGGTTTTTGAAATCGCTGGTGACGTGGTGATCGAAATTCCCGTCGATAACGAACGCAAAGGCACGCACGGCGCAATGAAGATGGATCATTCAGAAATGAAGTCCGACTAAACCACAGGGCTGGACGCGTACGACGTGTCTAGCCCGTTTATCTAGGCGACTAAATTTGAAGGTCGTGGCCAAGAACTGCTGCCGTCAGATGCCTTCGGCCAGCAGGTCAAACACCAATCGAATACTGGGATTGGTTTTTAATTCGCGGTGCGCGACCAACCAGGTTTCAATCGTGATCGGGTCAAACGCAGAACATGGGTTTTCAAGTTCTGGATCAGCGTCCCCGACATCAACCGGAAGAATCCCGATCCCAAGCCCTTGGCGGATCAGCGCGACTGAAAGCGTCCCGCTGGACGTGAGGAAATTGAAATTCGCCGTTGTCAGGTGAACCCCGCGCGAGGCCATCAGCCCAAGCCGCAGTTCAGGATTATCGAACCCTACAAACTGCATGCGGGCCAGATCATCTAATGTCGACGGTCGACCTGCCTCGTTTAGATAATCCGTTGATGCATATAGTTTTGCGGTCGTGTCCCGTAGCCGTTTGGCAAACAGGTTTTCATCTTGCGGACGAACATGACGGATCGCGATATCGGCCTCGCGCCGCCGCAGGTCGCTGAGTTCGTTTGAGGCATTGATTTCGATCGTCAGTTCTGGCGCTTTGGCCTG
>JBLHSG010000001.1:0-238719 GCA_047626725.1 Ascidiaceihabitans sp. | reverse complement strand
TGCTAATGACGTTCGTGGTCTTTGTGGGCTACGGATTGTTCGCCTCTGCGGCGCGGCGGTTCATCCTTGGCTCTGTCACCATCATGCGCTGGTTGAACCGTGGTTTTGCTGCCGTGTTTGCCGCCCTCGCCGCCCGCCTTGCATTGGAACAAGCATGACCCACATTCCCCGCGCGCCCCTGATCCTTGGCCTTGCTGGCCTGATCCCGTTTTTGTGGGGGGCTGCGACCTACCTGCATGACCCGCTTGCGGATTGGAGCATCGCGTCCCTTGGCTCCCGATTTACCGGCCCCTACGTGCAACTGTTTTACGGCGCGATCATCCTGTCATTTATGTCCGGTGTGCTGTGGGGGTTTGCGACCAAAACCAACGGGCCCCAAGCGGTGATGTGCTACACCCTCGCCACGCTTCCTTCGTTGTGGGCGTTTTTCATGACGGGGGGCGGGCCAACCAGTGCGGCGATGAACCTGATAACGGGGTTCCTTGGCGTGTTGATTTTGGATTTTGCGTTTAGCAAATGGGGTTTAACGCCTGACTGGTGGCTGCCTTTGCGTCTGCTTCTGACGGCAATTGTCATCATCTGCCTTAGCGTCGGAGTGTTCTTATGAGCGATCCAGAGACCCTTGGCGTGTATGCCGAACAGGCCGATAAATACGCACGTTTGACCAAAGACATGGACGCGAATGACCCGATCCTACAGGCGTTTATGCAGTGCATTCCCAGCGGCGGCCGTTTGCTTGACCTAGGGTGTGGACCCGGTGATAGCGCGGCTGTGATGGCGGCAAACGGGTTCAAAGTGACCGCCACAGATGCCGTGCCTGAAATGGTGGCACTGGCGCAAAAACACGCAGGCGTAATGGCCGAACTTGCGACCTTTGATGACATTCAAGGCACTGATATCTACGACGGTATCTGGGCAAATTTTAGCCTGCTGCACGCACCAAAATCTGACATGCCACGCCACCTGCGCGCGGTGGTTCAAGCCCTGAAACCCGCCGGCGTTTTACACATCGCGCTAAAACTGGGCACCGGCGAACACCGCGACAGGATCGGGCGACACTACAGTTATTATTCCCAAGACGAATTGGTTGGCCTGCTTGGCGCGCAAGGGTTACAGGTCAGCAATATCGTAACAGGATCGGGCACCGGCTTGGACGGGTCTGTCTCAGAATGGGTGGCAATGCGCGCACATGACTAAACTTTTTGCATACACAGACGGCGCATGCAGCGGCAATCCTGGCCCCGGTGGTTGGGGTGCGTTGTTGCAGGCGATGGACGGTGCCAGCGTTGTCAAAGAACGCGAACTTAAGGGCGGTGAGCCGCACACCACCAACAACCGCATGGAATTGTTGGGCGCGATCAACGCATTAGAATCGCTGACACGGCGTACCGAAATCACCATCATCACCGATTCCAATTATGTGAAAAACGGCATCACCAGCTGGATTTTTGGCTGGAAGAAAAACGGCTGGAAAAATGCAGCAAAAAAACCGGTCGCCAATGCAGAACTGTGGCAGCGTTTGGATCTGGCCAATGCCGCGCACGATGTGACCTGGAAATGGGTCAAAGGACATGCGGGTCATCCCGAAAACGAACGCGCTGATGAACTTGCGCGCGCAGGCATGGCCCCGTTCAAACCAAAGTAGAAAGACCGCGAAATGCTGAGCAATTCTGATCTGGTCGAACTTACGGAATTTCGTCGTGATCTGCATCGCCACCCCGAAATTTCGGGCGAAGAGGAACAGACCGCGCGCACGATTGCCACCGCACTAAAGGCGCTGTCACCGACAAAAATTCTGACAGGACTGGGTGGGCACGGCGTTGCGGCGATCTTTGATACCGGTCGTGACGGGCCGACAGTTTTGTTTCGCGCAGAGCTGGATGCGCTGCCAATCACAGAACAATCTGACGCGCCGTGGGTGTCGCAAACTGCTGGCAAAGGTCACCTTTGTGGACACGATGGGCACATGACGATGCTGTTGGCCTTGGGGCGTTTGATCGCGCGCAAACCTGTTCAAAACGGTCGCGTTGTTTTGATGTTCCAACCTGCAGAAGAAGACGGAAGTGGCGCACGCGCAGTTGTCGCGGACCCTGCATTCCAGGCGATCCAACCGGACTGGGCCTTTGCGATCCACAACGAACCGGGTCGCCCCTTTGGGTTTGTATCGACGCGTGCAGGCCTGATAAATTGCGCATCTCAAGGGCTGGCTATCACGTTGACCGGCAAAACGGCACATGCGGCCGACCCACAAGACGGCGTTTCACCGGCGCTGACTGTCGCAAAATTGATCCCCGCGTTGGCAGACATGGGCACAGGCGGCGCGTTGACCGATGATTTTCGCCTAGTCACCGTGACCCACGTGAATATCGGCGCGCCAACATTCGGCATCGCACCGGGCGACGGCGTTATCTACGCAACCCTGCGCACAGCCCAAGACGCGGCAATGGCAGATTTGAAAACTGACGCGTGCACATTGGCCAAAACCTTAGCCGCCGATGCAGGCCTTCAGGTCAGCTTTGAGGTTTTCGACGAATTCTCGGCCTCAATCAACGACCCGCAGGCAACTGCTGTGGCCGTCGCGGCGATGGACGCACTGAATGTGCCCAACGGTGATGCCGGATTACCCATGCGCGCATCCGAGGATTTTGGCGTGTTCGGCTGGGGCGCAAAAGCGGCAATGCTATGTTTGGGGCCCGGCGAAAACCACGCAGCCTTGCACAATCCGGATTACGATTTTCCCGATGATTTGATCCCTGTGGGGGCCGCAATTTTCGAACGGATTGCCCGCGATATTCTAGGGTAAATCGCTACTTGCGCCAGTGTGTCGGCACGATAATCAACGCGCCAATGGACGACGCGATCGCGTTTAATCCGGCGCTGCCAAAACCAATGCCAAACATCAAACGCACAAAGTAAAACAGAAACGCACCACCGATGCAGATGATGATGGATTGCAGAATTCCGTTGTGAGTGAAATTGGACCGCTCGGACACATACCCGACGATGCCTGCAATCACGACTGTCCCGATCATTGTTGGAAACATCTGGACTTCCTTTTATAGATTTGTGCCCTTAGGCATCGGATTTCCCCGCAGGAAAACATCGCTGTCCTGCGCACCCTTGCCTGCGCGCTGTAGTTTGGTCAAGCGCACAGCCCCCTGCCCGCACGCAACTGTCAGCGCATCATCAAGGGTCTCACCGGCACTGCCGTGTCCATCTGCCATGGTCGATCCCAGTACTTTGACGCGCGTCCCAGCGTGATCAAACCAAGCGCCCGGAAATGGCGACAATCCGCGAACAAGGCGGTCAATATCTTGAGCAGGTCGAGACCAATCAATCTGCGCCTCGGCCTTGTCGATCTTGGCCGCATAGGTCACGCCGTCCTCGGGCTGAGTTTCGGGCGTCAACGTATCGAGCTGCGTTAACGCGTCAACGATCGCCGCCGCGCCCAGCGTGCTTAGTCGGTCATGCAACAACGCGGTTGTGTCTTGGGATTCAATCGCGAGCGTCTGGCGAAGTAGAACGGGGCCTGTGTCTAATCCGGCCTCCATTTGCATAATGCAAACACCGGTTTGCGCATCCCCCGCCATGATCGCGCGATGGATCGGCGCAGCACCACGCCATCGCGGCAACAGGCTGGCGTGAATGTTCAGACAGCCACGCGTCGGCGCGTCTAAAATCGACTGCGGCAAAATGAGGCCATAGGCGACCACAACGGCGATGTCTGCCTGAAGCGCTGCAAACCGAGTCAATTCATCATCAGATTTTAACGACGTCGGGTGGCGCACCTCGAGACCCAAAGCCAACGCGCGCGCGTGCACAGGTGTCAGACGGTCTTTTTTGCCACGCCCCGCAGGTCGCGGCGGTTGGGAATAAACGCATGCGATCTCGTGACCTGCATCCACCAACGCATCCAGAACGGGCACGGAAAATTCCGGCGTTCCCATGAAAATTATTCGCATATTGCCTCCGGTGGTTCGGGTTTGAAACATCCGCGTTTCGCGCACTACGCCCTAAACTTTGCGCGCTTTGCGCAGCAGAATATCCCGCTTAACGCGCCCTAAGTTGTCGAAAAACATCCGCCCCTGCAGATGGTCGATTTGATGCTGGACGCTGGTCGCTTCCAACCCGTCAAAATCCTTGCGCGTGATCATTCCGTTTTCGTCCAGATACCGGACAGTCACCGCTTTTGGGCGCGTGATCTTTGCCGACACACCGGGCAAATTCGGGCTGGCTTCTTCGTAAATGTTTGCCTCGGGCGACGCCTCTAGAACAACTGGATTGGCCAGCAAAATACGACGCGAGCGATCTGGCGTAGCATCCACCACCGCCAATTGCAGCATCACGCCAATCTGCGGGGCCGCCAAACCAACGCCCGGCATCGCGTCCATTGTCTCGACCATATCCGCCCAGATCGCGTGAATATCATCGGTAATTTCAGACACTTCAGGCACCGCTGTACGCAGGCGTTTGTCAGGCCACGGCACAAATTTGCGCACGCTCATACCACGGTCTCGTAATCTGCTTCGACACTCGCGCGGGCTGCCGCATCCAAATGATCGAATGTGATGATGCCATCAAGATGGTCAATTTCGTGCTGAACACAAGCCGCCGCAAAGCCGTCAAAACTTTGCACACACCGCCCACCCTGTAATGTGGTCCAAACCATTTGCACCTGCGACGGGCGGCTCACCGTGGCCAGCACGCCGGGGATCGACAGACAGCCCTCTTCGCGGCTTTCGCGTTCTTCGCCAATTTCCTGCAACATCGGGTTGATGCACACCAACGGGTCAGAACGTTTTTCGTGCCACCCTGCATCCATCACAAACATGCGCACCATCGACCCCACCTGAGAGGCGGCCAATCCGCGCCCTTCGGCGGTGTACATTGTTTCGAACATATCTGCGGCGAGCGTCACAATATCGTCGGTAATTTCGGTCACAGGCACGCAGGTTTCGGTCAATCGCGGGTCAGGCCAACGCAAGATTTCCAAGGTGCTCATCCGCGCGCCATTTCGCGTTTCAGTTTGACCATTTTGCGCGTGATCATCTGCCGCTTAAGCGGCTTGAGGTAGTCCAGAAACAGTTTGCCTTCGAGGTGGTCAATTTCGTGCTGCACACATGTCGACCACAACCCGTCCATTTCCTCGGACTGTTCATTTCCATCACGATCCATCCAGCGCACCTGCACCATCGCCGGGCGGGTCACATCGGCAAAATGTTCGGGGATCGACAGGCAGCCTTCCTCGTAGACACTTGTCTCGTCGGACGCCGCGATGATCTCCGGGTTGAACATGATCAACGGACGTGGCGTCGCGCCCTCTTCCTTCACGCAATCAAGCACGACCAAACGGTGCAAAAGCCCCACTTGCGGGGCGGCCAAACCAACACCCGGGGCGTCATACATTGTCTCCAACATATCGTCAGCCAAGGCGCGCAGGTCATCCGTCAGATCCGGCACAGCGGCGCAGGTCTTTTTCAGGCGGGGATCGGGGTGCAAAAGGATCGATCTTTTCATGGGGCGCAGATGTAGGACAACCGCAGGACATGCGCAACGCCTCTTGCGTCCCGCCCATATCCAAGTAGCTTGCAGGCATCACATAAACGGAGACGACCATGAGCTTTGACGACATCATCGACCGACGCGGCAGCCATTGTGTAAAATGGGACATGATGGAGCAGCTGTACGGCGTGCCAACCGACACCGGCCTTGCGATGTGGGTCGCGGACATGGATTTCAAACCGCCACAATGCGTGTTGGATGCAGTTCAAGGCCAAGTCGATCACGGCGTCATGGGCTATTTCGGGGATGACAGTAAATACAAGGCTGCGATCAGTTGGTGGATGGAAACGCGCCATGGCTGGAAAGTCGAACCAGAGTGGGTGTTTACGACGCACGGATTGGTTAACGGCACCGCAATGTGTGTCGACGCGTTCACCAAGCCCGGCGACGGCGTTGTGCTGTTCACGCCAGTGTATCATGCGTTTGCCAAAGTGATTAACGCCGCTGGTCGCAAGGTGGTCGAATGTGAATTGGCCAATACTGATGGCCGTTACAGCATGGATTTTGACGCCTACGACGCGCAAATGACCGGCAACGAAAAGATGGTCATCCTGTGTTCGCCGCACAATCCCGGCGGCACAGTCTGGACCAAATCAGAACTGCAAGCGGTGGCGGAATTTGCCAAACGCCACGATCTGATTTTGGTGTCTGACGAAATCCACCACGATCTGGTTATGCCCGGACACACCCACACCCCGATGAGCCTGATTGATGGCATCACCGAACGGCTGGTGATGATGACGGCAACAACCAAAACATTCAACATTGCGGGATCGCATTCAGGAAATGTGATCATCGAAGATCCGGATTTGCGTGCAAAGTTTGGGGCGCGGATGATGGCCATGGGGCTATCTGCGAATTCGTTTGGCTTGTTTATGGCAACGGCCGCGTATTCGCCTGATGGGGCCACATGGGTCGATGAATTGGTCGCCTACCTTGATGGCAATCGCAAACTGTTTGATGCAGGCATCAATGCGATCCCGGGTCTTGCTTCGATGAACCTAGAGGCCACCTATTTGTCATGGGTTGATTTTGACGGCACTGGCATGAGCCGCGAGGATTTCACCCGCCGTGTCGAACAAGATGCGCAAATTGCTGTGAACCATGGACCAACGTTTGGCACCGGCGGGGATTCGTTCCTGCGCTTCAACATCGCGACGCCGCGCGCGCGGGTTCAAGAGGCCGTGGATCGTTTGGCAAAAGCGTTTGGCGATTTGCAGTAAGGGTTAGCAAACAAGGTGGAGGACACCTCCACCTTACTTCGACATGCGATCACCGGTTAAATGTAAGGTGTGCGTACCACGCACCGCTCAACCGACGTTTTCGATCAAGGCAACTGGCGCGTTTGCAAGGCGTTCGAAATCAACTGCCGGCCCGTTGGACACGTCTGTCAAACGTTTGAATTCAAACTGAATCTCACCGTTCTCTTCTTCATGCGCGACGATCAGGCATTGGAACAGGTGCACCGCCCCATCATACAAATCCACATAGCCGCGCAAATGAGGGGCCGTCGCCGCATCAATTGAAAATCCTGTTTTCCACATACGCAGCACCGGAAACAATACGCCGTCCGCATCCAATCGCAGGCGCGACGCCTTTTTCAGACCAGCCAAACGGGCACGATCCAAGCCGTCCTGAACTTCTTTTGGTACGTACGTCGACATCAGCAAACTCCATTCCCTGCTAGCCAAGATGGGGCTATCTTTAGGCGCTGCAAGTTAAATATCTGTGACAGGCACAGACCCGCCCGCGCAGTGTTGCAGATTTGTGCATTTGTGCAGGGCCCCTGCGCGATCACACGACTGGTCACGCAGTCACGCCTTCCCTACGTTTGGATCAACACAGCAAGGGAGATTGCACATGGGCCTATTGGTTGACGGCATCTGGCACGACACATGGTATGACACCAAATCATCGGGTGGAAAATTCGAACGCGCGGCTGCGAAATTTCGCAACTGGATCACAGCCGACGGATCCGCTGGGCCATCAGGTTCAGACGGGTTCAAGGCGCAATCAGGCCGCTATCATTTATACGTCAGCCACGCCTGTCCATGGGCCCACCGCGCATTGATCTTTCGCGCGCTCAAGGCGCTGACTGACCATATCGACGTCTCTGTGGTTCACCCTGACATGTTAACTGACGGCTGGACGTTTGAAACTGATGATCACGGGGCCACCGGCGACACCTTGTTCAATCTGCCGTTCGCCCGCGATATCTATACCAAAGCTGACCCTGAATTTTCCGGCCGCGTGACCGTGCCAATCTTGTGGGACAAGCAGCGTGAAACCATCGTTAGTAACGAAAGTTCCGAAATCATCCGCATGTTCAATTCGGCCTTTGATGCAGTCACGGGCAACACCGTTGATTACAGGCCAAACGACCTGCGCGCCGGCATCGAAAAGGTTAACGAACGCATCTACAACACCCTTAACAACGGTGTGTACCGCTGTGGGTTTGCCACGACACAGGCCGCCTATGACGAGGCCGTGGGCCCCCTGTTCGATACTTTGAACTGGCTTGAAGACCGGCTTAGGACACGCCGGTATCTAATGGGTGACACATTAACCGAGGCTGATTGGCGGCTGTTCACCACACTTGTGCGGTTTGATCCAGTGTACCATTTGCATTTTAAATGTAATCAAAAACGGATCGTCGATTACCCGAATTTGTGGGCCTACACGCGCGAACTGTTTCAAATGAACGGGGTCGCTGCGACGGTGAATATGGATCACATCGTGCGCCATTATCATTACAGTCATGACAGCATTAATCCGCACCGTATTATTCCGATAAATCCGTCAATTGATTTTCTTGAACCACACGGTCGGACCTAAATATAGGTGTCACGGAACCGACGCGTAATGCTCTACCATAGCCGCCAGGTCCTCTGGCGGTGTTCCGCTTTGCACATAGGCGCAGGCGTTTTGGGCGTGGGCAAAGATCGACCCATCCGAGAAAAAGCTGGTGTTGGTCACAAAGATAACACGCGCATCGGGTTGCCGGTAGCTTGCGAAATCAGACACGGCAAGCGGGCTACCTTCGTCCAGCACGAGGTCGAGAATAATAATGTCAGGGGAATTGTCGCGAAGGTATTCGATTGCATCTGATTGCCCGTGAACCAATGTCACGTTTGCCGCGAGCCGTTCTAGATGGCGCTGCCAAAGCACCCCTAGATCATGCCGACTTTCGACAATCAGAACATTCATAAGACCTCCCAATCTATTTCATGTAGCCTTAAAAAATATTACCCGACATAAGCGCTGCAAGCGTTAACAAACAATTAATATGTTAGGCAAATTGTTAACAATCCTGACCGGACTTGAAAGTCGAGCCAATTTCCGCTTTCTCACACCAGAATTCAGGCGGAAAGCCGCCCCTTGATCACCCGAAGGCACGCCAGTTGACACAACGACACGACACCGATCACACCCCGAACGCCAAAGACCACGGCGGTGGATTAGACGCTGCGGCCCAAACATTTGGCGGCACGCGCGAGACATGGATTGATCTATCGACCGGCATTAACCCGATGCCTTATGACGTTGGCGCAATTCCACCAAACGCATGGACTGCACTGCCCGATGCAGGCGCACAAAACGCACTAATCGACGCTGCGCGCGCCTTTTGGAACGTGCCCGATGGGGCCGCCATTCTTGCCGCACCCGGCGCATCCTGCCTGATCGCAAACATGCCGCGACTGGCCGCAGCCGGCCCTGTATCCATCTCCGGCCCAACCTACAACGAACACGCCGCAGCCTTTGAAATTGCGGGCTGGACGGTCAATGGCGATGACCCTGTGGCGTCAGTTGTGGTTAATCCCAACAACCCCGATGGCCGCATTTGGCCGTCAAACACGTCATCCCCGCAGCTACGTATTATCGACGAAAGCTTTTGCGATGTGACGCCAAACGTCACCCACATGGCAGACGCGGCAACCTCTGGCACCGTGATCTTGAAAAGCTTCGGGAAATTCTGGGGGCTTGCCGGATTGCGATTGGGATTTGCGATTGGTGATCCGGAATTGATCGGCGCGCTAAAGGACATGTTGGGTCCTTGGCCCGTGTCCGGCCCCGCGCAACACATCGGAGCCAATGCCTTGCGAGATCTGCAGTGGGCTGCCGAAACACGCGCGCGTTTGGAAAAAGACAGCGCGCGTTTAGACACGCTAATGACCGCCAAAGGGGCCAGGGTTGTCGGTGGCACCACGCTGTTTCGTCTTTATGATGTGGGCGACGCGGCTGCGTGGCAAAACCGCCTTGCACAGTCACATATTTGGTCGCGCATCTTTCCCTATTCTGATCGCTGGTTACGCTTGGGCCTGCCCCACCCCCTAGACTGGGCACGACTGGAGGACGCGTTATGAGCACCGCAACGCTGCTGTTTCTAGCGATGATTTTGGACGCGATTATGGGAGAACCCAAATGGCTGTGGGACAAGGTCCCGCACCCCGCCGTTTTGATGGGGCGCGCGGTGAAATACTGTGATGTGCGGTTTAACACCGGCCACCAAAAACGGCGCAACGGCGTTTTGGTCCTGGTCGGTTTAGTGCTGGCGGCAGGTATCGCAGGTTATCTGATCAGCCTGTTTGGTGGCATCGTCACGATCATCGTTGCCGCAATTTTACTGGCGCAAAAATCGCTTGCTCAACATGTCGGGAATGTCGGGCGCGGGCTGCGTATGTCCTTGGCCGAAGGACGCAGACAAGTCGCGATGATTGTCGGGCGCGACACCCGTGATATGGATCAAAGCGCGGTTGCACGCGGTGCTATAGAAAGCGCGGCTGAAAACCTAAGCGACGGCGTCATTGCGCCCGCGTTCTGGTTTCTGATCGGTGGCCTGCCCGGTTTGTTGATCTACAAAATCGTGAACACAGCCGACAGCATGATCGGATATCGAACTGAACAGCACGAGGAATTTGGCTGGGCGGCAGCGCGGTTTGACGATCTGCTAAACCTGATCCCCGCGCGGCTGACGGCTGTTTTGATCGCACTGCCAGCGGGTGTGATTGGTCAGATGAAACCAATCCAACAGGACGCAAAATTACACCGATCCCCCAATGCCGGCTGGCCAGAATCTGCGATGGCGCGGGCGCTCAACATTGCCCTATCCGGGCCGCGATCTTACGACGGTGCGTTGCAAGATTTTCCCTGGGTTAACGCAATTGGTAACCACCACCCAAATGCGACGACCATTGACGCGGCCTGCGCAATGCTGTGGAAAGCATGGGCCGTCCTGCTTATGGTCGTGTTTGTGATTGCCCTGTTTTAATTGACTGATTGGACCCCCATGCGCCTTCTTGCTCTTGCCACCGCTCTTCTGATTCCTGCCCTTGCTCAGGCCCAATGCGGCGGATCGTTCAGCAGCTTTAAATCAGGAATCCGGTCCGAAGCCGTTTCGGCAGGCATACCCGCCGCCAAAGCCGACGCATTTTTGGCAGGCGTGCGCCAAGACAGCAAAGTCATCAAAGCCGACCGCGCCCAAGGCGTATTTCAAAAACCGTTCATCGAATTTTCACGACGCTTGATCTCGAACGGACGGATCAATGCGGGGCGCACAAACGCAAAACGCTACAACAGTGTGTTCAAAAACATCGAGTCCACCTACGGCGTGAACCGCAATGTGCTGTTGGCGTTTTGGGCATTTGAAACCGATTACGGCGCATTCCAAGGTGATTTCAACACCGCCAACGCATTGATGACCTTAGCACACGATTGCCGCCGCCCCGACCTGTTCCGCCCCCAAGTGATCGCCGCAATGACATTGCACGCGCGTGGCCAATTTGATCCCGCCCGCACAACAGGCGCGTGGGCTGGCGAAATCGGCATGGTCCAAATGCTGCCCCGCGACATCATCGAGAACGGTGTAGATGCGGATGGCGACGGGCGTGTGTCGTTAAAAACCTCAGCCCCTGATGCACTGACATCGGGCGGCAAAATGTTGCAACATCTAGGCTGGAAAGCCGGACAACCGTGGCTGCAAGAAGTCACCGTGCCGTCAAATATGGATTGGTCAAAAAGCGGTCTGAACACGGTTAAATCAGCAGGCGAATGGCAGAAACTTGGCGTTACGGCGCGTGGCGGCAAGCTGACGAATTTGCCAGCCTCATTGATTTTGCCGCAGGGGCACAAAGGACCTGCATTCTTGGCCTACCCGAATTTCAGCGTCTATTTTGAATGGAACCAATCGTTCACTTACGTTCTAACAGCCGCCTATTTTGCGACGCGTTTGCAAGGCGCATCGGTGTACGACGCGGGCAACCCTGACGCGGGCCTTTCCGGTGGTCAGATGAAACAGTTGCAGTCAAAGCTGCAAAAGCGCGGGTACAATGTGGGCAAGGTCGATGGGATTTTGGGTGCACGAACCCGCGACGCTGTGCAGGCTGAACAAAAGCGGCTTGGCTTGCCTGCGGATGCGTGGCCAACGCCGCGATTGTTGAAAAACCTGTAACGTGCAGGGTGGGCGACACGCCCCCCTTACCTGCCGTTTAATTCACCATTGCAGCAGCTTTTTTCAGATCAACTGACACCAACTGACTGACGCCCTGTTCTGCCATCGTCACGCCGAACAACCGGTCCATACGTGCCATTGTGACGGCGTGGTGTGTGATGATCAAAAACCGCGTATTGGTCTGGCGGCACATCTCGTCTAACAAGTCACAGAACCGCGTCACGTTGGCGTCATCCAACGGCGCGTCGACTTCGTCCAGCACACAAATTGGCGCGGGATTTGCAAGGAACACCGCGAAAATCAACGCCATCGCTGTCAGCGTTTGTTCGCCCCCCGACAGCAGGCTTAGCGTGCTCAATTTTTTTCCTGGCGGTTGGCACATAATCTCAAGGCCAGCCTCCAGCGGGTCTTCGCTTTCGACCATCACAAGGTTCGCTTCGCCGCCGCCAAACAGGTGGGTGAACAACAGCGCAAAGTTCGTGTTCACCTGCTCAAACGCTGTCAGCAATCGCTCGCGCCCTTCGCGATTCAAACTGGCGATACCGCTGCGCAACGTCTTGATGGCTTCTTCGAGATCCAGCTTTTCAGTGACCAGATTATCGTGCTCGACTTGCACATCTTTGGCGTCTTCTTCGGCGCGCAAGTTGACCGCACCCAGCGCATCGCGCTGTCGTTTCAAACGGTTCACATCCGCGTCCAGACCTTCAACATCCGGCATGTCATCGGGCGTCACATCAAGAGAGGTCAGCAACTGGTTCGGCGTCTTTTGTTGCTCTTCGGCGATACGTTCTGCGGCGGCTGTCACCGTTTCACGCGCGGCCTCTGCACGCGCTTCTGCACGCGCCCGCGCCTCTCGCGCTTCTGAGGCCAAACGCTCGGCTTCACGCTCAGTTTGGGTCGCATCGCGCAACGTGCCTTCTGCGACACTCAGCGCATCCGATGCACCTGCTTTGCGCGCCTCGGCTTCGGCAATAGCCATGCCAAGTTCATCACGTTTCGCGGCCAATTCAGCAGGGGCAGCTTGCGCGGTTTTGAGGTCAGATTGCGAGGCATCCTTGCGTTCAATCAGCTCTGCTGTGCGTTTTTCAGCTGTTTCTAGACGGTGACGCCAGCCGCTAATTTCCTTGGTCACTTCTTGACCACGCTTTAGCCGGGCCTCGCCTTCACGACGGACTTCGTCATGACCAGATCGGCGTGACATCATCGTAATGCGCGCGGCCTCAACCGTCATCCGAAGGTCTTCGACCGCGGCACGTTCTGCTTCAACGTCACCCAAATCAGCCAGCGCACGTTCGGCTTCGAGCACGCGACCGCGCGCGCCCATCGCCTCTTCTTCGTGGCGCCGCACAGCCAACCCGAGGGACTCCAAACGCCCTTCAGCTAAATTACGATCCGCCTCAGCGCGGCTAAGCGACCGGCCCGCGTCTGCTACCATTTGATCGGCATTGCGACGGGCAGCGCGGGCGGAACGATCTGCTTCGGTCTGCTCGCCTAACAACGCCGTCAACGCCTCGTGTGCACCGCGCGCACCCTCGGCCCGTTGGCTGGCTTGTTCTAACGTCTGCTTTAATTCCTCAAGGCGGTTCAACTGCTGCAATCGCAGTGCCGCCGCACTTGGCGCGTCCTCGGCCCATGCACGATATCCGTCCCAACGCCACAAATCCCCTTCGGGCGAAACGAGGCGCTGACCGGGTTTTAACAGCGGCTGCAAACGCAACGCATCGTCACTGTCGACCAGCCCGATTTGAGACATGCGGCGGACCAAAACATCAGGCACAGACACGTGTTCGGTCAGGGCGGTAACACCGTCAGGCAAGGGTTGATCGACGTCATACGGGGGCAACTGCGACCAGCCAGACGGGCCATCTTCTTCGACCTCGGGCGCGCGCAAATCATCAGCTAACGCAGCCCCCAAGGCTTTTTCAAAACCTTGCTGAACCTGTAGGCGATCCAATATCTGGCCACCTTCAGCAGTGTCGCGTTTGACCAGATTTGCCAGCGCCCCAGTTTCGGCCCGCAAGGCATTCATTTCGCCCTCGGCCTCGGATCGTTCGCCGCGCGCATCCGCCTCGCGAGATTGCGTTTCAGCGCGCGCAGATTCCGCGGCAATCAACGCATCATCAGCTTCGCCTGCGGTGGCTTCTGCCATAACCGCGGCGTCTTGTGCGGCTTCAAAATCAACGCCAGATTTTGCCAATGCTGCCTGACTTTGCTCAACGGCCTGGCGCGCTTTATCAGCCTCAAGTTCTGACTTTTCCTCGGTTTTTCGACTGTCCTGCAACAAGCGTTGGGCGGATCCGTGACGGGCGGCCAAACGCGCCACGTCTTCGGTTTTTTCGCCCAGATCGGATTCACGGGCTTGCAGCACTTGCGCGGCTTCACGCGATGCTTCGCTGGCCTCGCTCAACCGGTCCTCGTGCCCTTCGCTGGCCTTTGCCAATTCGCGGGCTTCCCATTCTAGCCGTTCGATTGTTTCGCCGGCATCACGGTTCAAACCACCTTCGCGTTCGATGTCTTTGACCAACTGGTCGATCCGGTTGTTCAGCGTTTGAATGGTCTGTGCGGCTTGCGCCTCTTGATCCGATAGCGTGTCGCGCTGCACGGCCAAACGTTGCAAAACAGCGGCGGCAATTGCCTCTTCTTCGCGCAGTGGCGGCAGGGATGTTTCCGCAGCGCCGCGCGCTTTTATTGCGGCTTGAACCAAAGCTTCGGCTTGGGCCGCTTCGGTCACACGACCGCGCAATGTGTCATCGCCAGCCGCACGTGCATCGTCTGCTTCGCGCCAACGACGATACAACAACATGCCTTCGGTCCGGCGTAATTCTTCGCCAATTTCACGATAGCGCGCGGCCTGTCGTGCTTGGCGCGCCAATTGAGTAAGCTGATTGGCCAACTGCTCAACCACGTCATCAACACGGGACAGGTTTGTTTCCGCGCCTTTCAGCTTTAATTCAGCTTCGTGGCGGCGCTGGTACAGGCCAGAAATACCTGCGGCTTCTTCTAGAATCCGACGGCGGTTTTTCGGCTTGGCGTTAATTAGTTCTGCGATCTGCCCCTGACGCACCAAAGCTGGAGAATGGGAACCAGTCGATGCATCCGCAAACAACATTTGGACATCGCGCGCCCGCACATCTTTGCCCGCCGCTTTGTATGCACTGCCGACATCGCGGGTGATCCGACGCACGATTTCCAGTGCATCCGTGTCGTTAAAACCAGCCGGGGCCAGCCGTTCCGAATTGTCGATTTGCAGGGATACTTCGGCAAAGTTGCGCGCAGGACGGGTGGCAGCGCCGGCAAAAATCACGTCTTCCATCCCGCCGCCACGCATCGCAGTTGGCCGGTTTTCACCCATGACCCAACGCAACGCCTCGAGCAGATTGGATTTCCCACAACCATTGGGGCCCACAACGCCGGTCAAACCATCTGCGATGATCAGGTCCGTGGGGTCCACAAAGCTTTTAAAGCCCGTCAGTCTGAGTTTCGAAAAGCGCAATGACGCCTCGTTTGCTGATTCCGCGTTAACGCTTACCGTGACGGGGTCGACGGGTCTGTGTCAATCGAAGCAAACCGTAAACAGCCCAATCAGCAGAGTTATCCACAGTTTACTGGCAAGGACCCGCTAGAAGTGTCGCGGAACGGGATCGCAATTCAGGATGTAGTTTGGTGTCTTTGATTTCGGATCACGAAGACCTTCGACGCGGCGACATTCATAGTTAATCGCGCCACGTTTTTTCGGCGGCGGACCGTTGCCGCAATCAAGACGCGCGTGAACCACCGCCTGATCACCGGAAATATCATGCACACGACAGCCGCTGACCTGTTCAATCGCCATGGCCGCGCGCCCACCGATCGGACCCATGCGCGGCGCGTATTGGACGTTAATGCGCAATGCCTCTGCACGCCGGTCCTTGATGCGCACATCAAAGGTCGACCCATCGATCGTGACAGTGCTAACAGCTGCATCGCGAAACGCTTGGCTGGGTGTATTGCAGGCTGCCAAAAGCAGCATCAAGGGTATAAAGCGATACATCCCTTAACCTTGCCTGTGCATGGTTAATACTTTCTGAATTTCTGGCGACAAACCGGTTGGGATCGTAACAAATTGCGCCTGTTTCGATTTGGTTATATAATTTGACCAATCAAGGAATCCGCCATGCCCTTCCGAACTGTTCAGCCTGAAAAATTATCTGGTGCCGTTGTGCGCCAAGTCGAAGAATTGATCCTGCGTGGTGTTCTGCGCCCCGGTGAACGACTGCCGGCAGAACGCGAATTGGCGGATCGATTGGGGGTATCGCGCCCGTCATTGCGCGACGCTATCGGGATGTTGCAGGACGCCGGATTGCTTACGGCCCGACCCGGCGCAGGCGTGTTTGTCGCTGATGTTTTGGGGTCTGCATTTGCGCCCGCGTTAACCCAGCTTTTTGCCCGCCACGAAGAAGCGGTGTTCGATTACTTGTCTTTTCGGCGCGACATGGAGGGGCTGGCGGCGGAACGATCTGCGCGGTTTGCATCCGACACTGACCTAAAGGTGGTTCAGGCCGTATTTGACAAAATGGAGGCCGCCCATTCAAAGCGAAATGCCGAGGATGAAGCCCAGCTAGACGCTCAATTTCACATGGCAATTATCGAGGCGAGCCACAACGTCGTGATGCTGCACATGATGCGATCTATGTACCAACTTTTGCGCGAGGGTGTGTTTTACAATCGTCAGGTCATGTTCAAACAACGCACCACGCGGCAACTGCTGTTAGATCAACACCGCGCGATCAATGCTGCGATTCAGGCCCGCGATGCAGAGGCCGCAAAGGCCGCTGTGCACGCGCATCTGAGCTATGTCGAGACCAGCCTGCATGATCAGCAAAAGGCGCAAAAGAACGAGAAAATCGCCCAACTTCGGTTGGATCACGAGACGGGTGAAAAGTGATCCGGACCTGTGAATAACCGGTGATCGCCTACGTTGGCCTTTTTGCGTCGGCCCTTGTGGCAGCGACGATCCTGCCCATGCAATCCGAGGCGGTTTTGGTCGGGCTATTGGCGTTAGACGCGCATTCGACAGTTGCCCTTATCGTTGTGGCGACGGTGGGAAATGTGTTGGGATCAATCATAAATTGGTACTTGGGGCGCTACATTCTGCGGTTCAAAAACAAGCGCTGGTTTCCCAGTTCAGAACAACAGCTCGAGCGTGCGCAAAACTGGTATCGCCGATATGGTCGCTGGTCGCTTTTGGCCAGTTGGTTGCCCATTGTCGGCGATCCGCTGACCGTCGTGGCAGGCGTCATGAAAGAACCGATAGGGCCGTTCATCATCTTGGTCACACTCGCCAAAGGCACACGCTACATCGTGCTCGCGGCCATCGTTCTAAGCTGGCTGTAAATGCAAAAAGGCCCCGCAGAAAACCGCAGGGCCATTTGATAGATAAGACGCTGAACCTTAGTGCAGTTTTGCGTCAACCTGTGCGATGGCATCATCGATAAGTGAGTTGCCACTGGCCGCAGTCATCTGCTTGGCGATCACGTCACGTGCCACATCAATTGCAATAACAATCGACTGGTCGCGCACTGCCTTAACAGCGGATTTTTGTGCAGATTCAATTTGCTCTTCGGCAGAGGCAAGACGGCGTTCGATGGATTTACCCAAATCAGCGCGGGCTTGTTCCGCGGCTGCGTTGGCTTCGTCCTTGGCCGAGGCCACGATGCGGTCTGCTTGTGCTTGCACTTCTTGTTGCTTGCGCTCGTAAGAGGCCAACAACGTCTGCGCTTCTTCGCGCAACGTGCGGGCTTCGGTGATTTCAGATTGGATGCCTTCGGCGCGACTGTCCAACATGCCGCCCAACATCGCCGGTACTTTGTAATAGAACAAAATCGCGATAAAGACGATGAAACCCAACAGCACAACAAAGTCGGTGTTGCCTAGGGAAAAGAAAGGACCAGAGGCCGCGAATGCCGGGGTTGCCAGCACAGTCGCCGCAGCGCCCGTCAGGGTGATTTGTGTCATGCGCATTTCAAATTACCCTTTCATCCGTGCGGTCACAGCAGCAGTGATGGATTTTGCATCCGCCTTGCCGCCCATGGCCGTCACGATTTCTTTGGCCGTGTCTTTGGCGACAATTTTGACGCTGTCCAAAGCATTGGCACGAATTTCAGCGATGACTTTTTCGCCCTCGGCTGTTTTCACAGCGATCTGCGCGTCGGCCTTTGCGATGGCTGCGTCGAGATCGGTTTGAATAACCGCTTTTGCTTCGGCCACAATGTTTTGGGCTTCGGCGCGCGCATCAACCAGTGCTTTATCATAAGCGGCTTCGGCGGCGTGTGCCTTGGCCTTCAGGTCTTCTGCAGCTGCGATGTCATTAGATATTGTGCCCTGACGTTCCGCCAGAACAGACGCGATGCGCGGAAGCGCGATACGCGACAGAACGAAATAAATCACGATCAGGGTAAGCACCAACCAGAAAATCTGGTTGCCCCAATTCGAAAAGTCCAACTGTGGCATGCCGGGGCCCGCTGCGTCTTGGGCGGCCTCTGCTGCACTATATGTTTCGGTAGCCATCTTGGTCTCCGTTCAATCACCCCGAAAGGCGGTCATTACATCGGGCGGGATGCGTTGCGCAAACCGCCCGACCGTAAGGAACTAGTCACCTGCACCTGAATGCAAGCGACGCTGTTGTTCGAGCGGTCTTAGACTGCGAACATCAACAGCAGAGCGACGAGGAACGAAAAGATCCCCAAGGCTTCTGCGAATGCGATACCGATAAACAGTGTCGCTGTTTGTGATGCAGCTGCAGATGGGTTGCGCAATGCGCCTGCCAAAAAGTTGCCTGCAACGTTACCAACACCGATAGCGGCTGCGCCGGAACCGATTGCTGCGAGACCTGCGCCGATGTGTGCGAGTTCACCTTCCATGAGAATTCTCCTTACGATTGGAAGTTAGATAGATAAGCGGACGAATGACCGCGGTTGTTTAGATAAGTCGAGAGTTAGTGAGACGGGTGAAGCGCGTCTTTCAAGTAAACACACGTCAGAATTGTAAAGACGTAGGCTTGGATAAAGGACACCAAGATTTCCAAGGCGTACATCGCTGTAATGCCCAGGATTGCGACAGGGCTGACCACTGCGATCGCGGCAAAACCTGCGAACACTTTGATAACAGCGTGACCCGCCATGACGTTACCAGCCAAACGAATGGAGTGGCTGACGGGGCGTACGAAGTAAGAGATAACTTCGATGATCGCCAGAACCGGACGCAGGGCCAAAGGCGCTGATGCAACCCAGAACAGGCCCAAAAATTTCGTACCGTTTTTGACAAAACCCAAGATGGTCACTGTCAAGAAGACGGCCATTGCCAGAACAACTGTCACCGCAAAGTGGGATGTCGGTGTGAACGATCCCGGGATCAGGCCCAAGAAGTTGGCGCAAACGATAAACATGAACAATGTCATGATGTATGGGAAGTAAACGAGGCCATCTTTGCCCGTTACGTCTTCGACCATTTTGTAGACAAAACCGTAGGCCAATTCGGCGATTGATTGACCGCGTGATGGCACGATTGCGCGTTTCGATGTGGTCAAAACCATCAAGGCAATGACTGCCACGATCGCAAGACCCATCCACAACGTTGCGTTTGTCGGCGTGTACCAAGAGATATCAGAGCCGCCAAACAACGCCTCGATATTGAACTGGTCCATCGGGTGGAATTCCAGCCCGCCGCCGCTTTCGCCATTTGCTTCGCTTGCCATTCTCAGCTTTCCTCATCTTTAGCGGATTGATCCGCTGCGTTCTTTTCGGCCAAGTCGGCCAGTTGTTTCTCTTGCATCTCGTTCGCACTGCGGATCATCGTTTTGACCCCGGCGACAAGACCTAGAACAGTGAAGATCAGCATGAATATCGGGAGCGTCCCGAACAGGTAATCCAACCCATATCCTATGCCGAACCCAATGCCCAAACCGGCCACTAATTCGATCACCATCCGCCAGGCATGTTGCGCCTGTGAATAATGTTCTTCTTGAACGGGGCCGCGCTCTTGCGACTTTTTCACCGCTGCGATCTTGGCCTCAAGCTGCTGCATCTGCTGCTTTTGATCTGGCCCGGTCACGTGCGGCTTTCCCTCTCGAAGACTTGAGTGGTTGCTATGATGGGTGGGCGTTCGAGTCAACAGCCTGAACGCCGCAGGCTTGATCGCCTTAGCGCATTGTTATTTAATGATTATTTTTCACAAGTACATGTTGGAATTGTCTGCAACACCCCTGATTTGCACGATTTTGCAGGCTAAAAGTCATTCAACCATTTGGTTGATCTTTGATTTCAGTGCGAAACGGGGCTGACTGATCCAACAGCCAATTGCGGAATTGGCGCACCGCGCGTCGACGCACACCGCGACTGCCATACACCAGATAAAACGCACCCGATGTGATGCTGATGTCTGAACACCGAATCAACCGCCCAGCCTCACATTCGCGCGCCACGCATTCCTGCGATCCTAGATAGATGCCGAGCCCTTCAATCGCTGCCTCGACCGCAAGATCAGATCGCAAACGCCAACGCGCATCCGCCCCTTCCGACGCGACAGTTCCAGCCGCTTGCGCCCATTTGATCCAAGTGTCTTCCCGTCTGTCACGCAGACGGGGTGCGGCAAAGATTTCTTGTGGCGTTAAATTGGCCGTCAAATTGCGCGCCTTCAAAAACGACGGGGCCGCAAACGGAAAGATCCTGCCGTCGCTGATCAACTCTGATGGCACATCCAACGTACCGCGACGGGCAAACCGCACGGCCAAATCCGCCTCGTAACGGTTTACATCCACCAATGTATGTGACGCCTCTAATCGCAATTCGATCTTTGGAAACGCGGCCTGAAATTCGGCCATGCGCGGAACTATGAATTTTTGCGCAAACAGAGGTTCACTGTTGATTGTCACGCGGCCTTCAGGCGCCTCTGTCAAATCCTCGGTTGCGTCTGCGATCAAATCCAGCGCCGGCGTGATGCGTGCCAAATACGCGTTGCCTTCGACGCTCAATTCGACCCCGCGCGGCAAATCTTTGAACAGATGAACGCCAAGACGGTGTTCAAGCCCACGCACATGACGGCTGATTGCGGAATGGTTCACGCCCAGTTCGTCCGCAGCCCGGCTAAAGCTTTGGTGGCGCCCCGCTGCCTCAAAGGCCCGCAACGCATTTAAAGGAGGGAGTTCACGTGTCATTCGTTATTCGTGCCTTTTTTGCACAGGTCGTGTCAAGCAATGCGCGTTGAATGTGATCCGCCGAACACGCACAATTAGGGCATATCATAAACAAATAGGTGATACATGCCTGATAAACACAACAAACCGCGCCTGCGCGACCGCCTAAGCCTTGCCAACTTAAAGCACCTGTTCCGCCAACGACAGCGCCCATCATTGCGTCACATCTCGGATGCTCAGGCGCGCGATATCGGGCTAAGCCCCGCGCAAATGGCGACGGTACGTTTTGAATATCCGTCGCGCACCATCACACATCGCGGATTATAGCGTTTCATCTTTCATAGCGTGGGCGTGCCAGATACAATCACGCTATGCACCCCGCGCTTGATACAATTTTCGCCGCAATGGCCGATCCAACCCGCCGCGCCATCCTGACGATGTTGCTAGAGGATGACATGG
Organism: Ascidiaceihabitans sp.; assembly: GCA_047626725.1. Taxonomy (GTDB): domain Bacteria; phylum Pseudomonadota; class Alphaproteobacteria; order Rhodobacterales; family Rhodobacteraceae; genus Ascidiaceihabitans. Next base: position 217,081 of record JBLHSG010000001.1, on the reverse strand, counting down.
CCGTCACCGATGTGGCGGAGCCGTTCGACATGTCATTGGCGGCGATTTCAAAGCACCTCGCGATCCTGCTGCGCGCAGGATTGATTGCGCAGGAAAAACGCGGGCGGGTTAAATGGTGCAAACTGGAACCCGACGCGATGCGTGCCGCCACGGTTTGGATGCAAGGGTTCGGGCAGTTCGAGCCGGTGAACCTAGACGCGTTCGAGCGTTTTTTGGAAACCGAACTGGGCCCGCAGGATTAATCATCACTGTCGGGACCGCATCTGCGGCAAGCTTTGATGCGCACGAATTTTTTAGCCGCCCCTGGTGCATACGAAATCAAACTGGCCAGAATAACCGCGGCCTGATCCGCTTAATCGCGCAATAACATCGTCAACGCCGTGATTGTCATGCCGACGCCGATCAACACCAATGCCACGGGTGCGCCATTGCCCAGCGCCAATTCCCACAAAATCACCCAGGACGGCACCAGATAAGTGTAGGCCATCACCTTGGCCGACGGCAGGCGCATGGTCGCGAATTGGGTTAAAACAAACGTGCTGGCGCTGGCAAACACCGACACATACAGGATTGTGATCCAGACGATGCGCGGCAGGCCCAACCAATCTGTGGCCCTGATGTCGGACCAACTAAACGCCGTGATGATGACGCAGCCAGCCACCAAAACACCCAGCGAAAACACCCGCGCGCTTTCGCCTCGGTTTAATTTGCGCACAAGCGGGGTGTAGATGGCATGGCAAATGCAGCCGACAAAATAGATCGCCTCGCCTCGACGGATTTCAAATGCCATCGCCGCGTTAAAATCCGCCCGAAAAATCACCCAAAGCGCGCCTAATCCACCGATCAACAGTGCCACGCCCATGCGCGGTGTCAGGATTTGACGCAACAGGATGTATCCAAAAACCGCCGTCAAAACCGGTGTCAGCGTGAACACTGCAGCGGCGCTGACGGGGGGCGCGGTCTTGAGCCCCTCGAACATCAGCACAAAATACATCCCAAAGATTGCGCCCAAAATCGCATAGCGCCACGGCGCGGTCCACGACCCTTTGGGAACACCGCCCGAGGCCATGACAAACACCCAAATCACCACCGCCGCGATGCCGAAACGCACAGCATTCAACGCCCCCGGCGCGATTTCATTCGCCGCCATGGATCCCAGCGAAAACGACCCCGCGACAAGTGCAGAGAACAGCAACATCGCCAAATGGCCCTGTAGTGCGGGTTTTAGTGACCCCATGTTTTAGACTGTTCTTTTAGGAAATTCAGGAACGCTTGCACCTTGTGCGTCCGGTGCAAATCAACGTGCGTGACCAACCACAGCGGCGCGGACCAATCGTCTTGATGCGGGAACACTTCGATCAGTTTCGGGTTCGCTTGCGCCTCTGCCATGGCCATAAATCCGATACCGGCCCCCGCCAGAACCGCCTGCTCCAAGGCGCGCACATCGTTGCTGCGAAAGGTCATCGCGGCCTCAGGGACCTTTTCGCGCAGCCAACGGTTAAACGGCGCGCGACTGTCATCATTGTCGTGACCAACAAAACGGTGCTTTGGATAATCCTCGACTGCTTTTGGCACACCAAACGTATCGACATAGGACTGCGCTGCAAACAGCCCCATGCGTTGGCGCACAAACGGCTGCACCACATTGTCCGGCTGTTCCGGCGCAGAGCCTGCGCGAATTGCCACGTGGGCCTCGCCGTATTCCAGCCGGAACAGACGTTCGCCCGTCAAATAGCGCACAATCACATCAGAATGTTCTTGTTGGAATGCCGTCAAAACCGGGGCCATCAACGGGGCCAGCGACACCAGCGATGTCACGACCAATTCACCCGACACATCGGTGCCGCGCCCTTTGATCCGACCCGCCAATTGGCTGAATTGATCATCGGTGGCTTGGGCGACACGAAACAAATCATCACCGGCTTCGGTCGATGTATATCCGCGCGCATGGCGTTGAAACAGTTTCACGCCCAACTGCCCTTCGAGCGCATCAATGTGACGGATCACAGTGGCATGGTGCACGCCCAACACTTCGGCCGCACCACTGACCGTTCCCATGCGCGCCACTTGATAGGCGGTCTTGATCTCGTCCCAATTGTTCATGCTCAATCCCTAATGTGCAAATATTCACATGTCTGCGAAAATACGAGCGTTCCGTTTAATTTTGCAAGCGCTATGTCGATACCAAAACGCACATCAACCTGTGCGCCCCATCCCGCTTTGACACAGGATCAAGGCCGCGCGTATCTTTGCGCCATGAACGTAAAACGAAACACCCCGACGCAATTGATCATCGAGAACAATCCGCGGTTCTTTGCAATCATGATCACCTTTTTCGCCCTTGGCATAGTGGTGTTTAGCGTCAATCTTCTGGCTCAAGGGTCAATTCTTGAGGGCTTGTTTGTCTTATCTGTCAGCGCGATTATCTTTCCTCTGACTTTCTATTTCATCGTCCAAAGGGTGCAGGTTATCTTGGACACGAACAGCCAAACCATGACTATCCGGCGTCGAACATTGCGCAAGTACACCGAGGTCAAACATGATCTTAAGCACCTTAGCCACGCAGAAATCGACACCCACCACGACCCCAAAGACGGCTCGAAAACCCACTGTCCTATCTTTGTTCTGAGCGGCGGGATGAGCGCGGGAAGACACCCGATGACATCGACACATCAATCGGGGCGCGGACCAGGTCGTATTGTGCGCGCCGTGAACACATGGCTCGACGCGGCGCGGCAAACGTAAACCCACCCTATAACTGTTGACTCTAACGCGCCCTCGGCCTAAATCACCCCTCAACATCCGGAAGCATAAACCCTTCCGGTCCTTGACCCTCAAGGATCGCCCCCTACCAGCGCGTCGCGCCCGTAGGGGCGTTTTTCGTTGGTCGTGCGTTTGTGCATTTAACCACCCCTTACCTATGTAGGGGTTAATATCAACCGGCTCCGAAAGGCCTTGGCATGTTTGAAAACCTATCCGAACGCCTCTCTGGCGTTTTTGACCGGCTCACAAAACAAGGCGCGTTGTCCGAAGAGGACGTTAAAACCGCCCTGCGCGAAGTACGTGTTGCCCTGCTAGAAGCCGACGTTTCACTGCCTGTTGCGCGTGATTTTGTTAAAGCCGTCCAAGACAAAGCCACCGGTCAATCGGTTACGAAATCGGTCACGCCGGGCCAACAAGTCGTCAAGATCGTGCACGACGCACTGATCGACACCCTGAAGGGTGAAGGCGAACCGGGCCATTTGAAAATCGACAGCCCCCCTGCCCCGATCCTGATGGTCGGTCTGCAAGGTGGTGGTAAAACAACCACGACCGCAAAGCTCGCCAAACGTTTAAAAGAACGCGACGGCAAAAAGGTCTTGATGGCCTCGCTTGATGTTAACCGTCCTGCCGCGATGGAACAGCTGGCGATTTTGGGCATGCAAATCGGCGTCGACACGCTGCCGATCGTCAAAGGCGAAACACCTGTCGCCATCGCCAAACGTGCAAAAACCCAAGCCAGCATGGGCGGCTACGACGTCTACATGCTGGACACCGCTGGCCGCCTGTCCATCGACGAAGAACTGATGGAACAAGTCAAAGCCGTCCGTGACGTCGCCAATCCACGCGAAACATTGTTGGTTGTTGATGGCCTAACCGGCCAAGACGCCGTGCACACCGCCCAGAATTTCGACGAACGTATCGGCATCACCGGCGTTGTTTTGACACGGATGGACGGCGACGGACGCGGCGGCGCTGCATTGTCCATGCGCGCAGTCACCGGCAAGCCGATCAAATTCGTCGGCCTTGGCGAAAAACTGGACGCCATTGAAACGTTCGAACCAGAACGCATCGCCGGCCGCATTTTGGGAATGGGCGATATCGTATCGCTGGTCGAAAAAGCCCAAGAAACCATCGAGGCCGAACAAGCCGAACGCATGATGAAGCGCATGGCAAAAGGTCAGTTCAATATGAACGACCTTAAGATGCAGCTGGAACAGATGCTCAAGATGGGTGGCATGCAAGGCATGATGGGCATGATGCCCGGCATGGGTAAAATGGCCAAACAAGTCGAGGCCGCGGGCTTTGATGACAAAGTGCTGAAACAGCAAATCGCGCTGATCCAGTCCATGACGAAAAAAGAACGCGCCAATCCGCAACTGCTGCAAGCATCGCGCAAAAAACGCATCGCCAAGGGATCTGGCATGGAGGTTTCTGACCTCAACAAGCTGATGAAAATGCAGCGCCAGATGTCTGACATGATGAAAAAGATGGGCAAAATGGGCAAAGGTGGCATGCTGAAGCAAGCCATGAAGGGCATGATGGGCAAAGGCGGTGCTGCTGCCGGAATGGACCCGTCACAAATGGACCCCGCAGCACTCGAAGCAGCCGCAAGGCAGATGGGCGGCAAGCTGCCCGGCATGGGCGGCGGTATGGGTTTGCCTGCAGGGCTGTCCGGCTTTGGAAAGAAGAAATAAGTGTTTGTTCTGATTGAAAATACGCGCACCGTTACGCCGCACGTCGTCTCGTCGATGGGGGTGATCCAATGACTGACGTTGTCACCCGCGCCGCAGACGTTTTGAAAGGTCACCGCGAAAGCATCGACCGTTTGGATGCGATCCTGATTTACACGCTCGGCGAACGCTTTAAACACACGCAAGCTGTGGGGAAACTCAAGGCTGAGCACGACCTTCCCCCGTCCGATCCGGCCCGCGAGGCCTCTCAGATCGCACGGCTAGAAGATTTGGCAGGCAGGGCCGATCTCGATCCTGATTTTGCCAAGAAGTTACTCAACTTCATCATCGCTGAAGTTATTCAGCATCACAAAACACATCAACCTAGCGCACCTTTGGTGTCTCAAGAAAAAATCTAAGGAATACAATCTCATGGCTATGAAAATCCGTCTTGCCCGTGGTGGCTCCAAGAAACGTCCATTTTACCGCATCGTTGCTGCCGACAGCCGCATGCCACGCGATGGCCGTTTCATCGAAAAATTGGGCACGTACAACCCGCTGTTGGCCAAAGACAGCGAAGAGCGCGTGAAAATGAACATGGAACGCGTTCAGTACTGGTTGGGCCAAGGCGCACAGCCAACAGACCGTATCGCACGCATGCTCGAAGCCGCTGGTGTCAAAGAAAAGACCGAGCGCAACAACCCTAAAAAGGGTACACCGCACAAGAAAGCGCAAGAGCGCGTCGAAGAGAAAGCCGCCAAGGCTGCAGCAGCAGCAGAAGCCGCAGCAGCACCAGTCGAAGCGCCTGCAGAAGAAGCACCTGCCGCAGACGCAGCAGCAGAGTAAAATCGGGAATGGAGGCGTTCTCGAACAGCTTCCGATCCGATCTGTCGCAGTTGATGCGATGGCGGCGTGACGTGCGCCGTTTCTCGACCGAACCCGTGGACGAGGCGTTGCTGATGCAATGCCTCGACACATTCAGGCTGGCCCCGTCTGTGGGCCTGTCAGAACCCTGGCGTATCGTGCGGATTACCAGCGCTGATCGCCGCCAAAAAGCCATTCAAAACTATCAATCTGCCAACGCCGAAGCCCTTAAGGGATACGACGGCGATAAGGCCGCACTGTATTCCGGCCTCAAACTGTCGGGCATGCAGGATGCCCCGGAACACATTGCCGTTTTCTGTGACGATGCGACCGCGCAGGGGTCTGGCCTAGGGGCTACGACCATGCCCGAAATGCGGCGTTATTCCGTGGTTGGCGCGATCAATCTGATGTGGTTGCAGGCGCGCGCGCACGGCCTTGGCATGGGTTGGGTTTCGATCCTTGATGCCCCGCAATTGTGCCGTGATCTGGATGTCCCTGACACGTGGTCGCTGATCGGGTATCTGTGCATCGGATGGCCTGAAACCAATTCCACCACCCCCGAGCTTGAAACCGCAGGATGGGAGCACCGCCGCCCCGACCTGCACATCGAAAGCCGCTAGCATGTTTCGTTTGATCCGCACGATATTCTTGGTTGCAATCGCCTTTGTGTCGGGCATTTTATATGAACGTTATGGCGGCGCATCTGCTTGCGAAAACAGCGGTGGCACTTACGTAAATGGCGAATGTGAAGGAACAAACAATTGAGCGATGACTTAATCTGCGTCGGCAGCATCGGCGGATCATATGGCGTGCAGGGCGAACTGCGCATCAAAAGCTTTTGCGCGGTCCCCGAAGCCATCGAATCCTACAGCCCACTAACACGAGAGGATGGCAGCGACGCGTTCACCCTTGCGATTATCCGGCCGATCAAGAACGGCTACGCAGTGCGCATCGCCGAGGTCACAAACAAGGAGCAGGCAGACGCGTTAAAAGGCGTGCAGCTGTTCGCACGGCGCGATCAATTGCCCAGCTTGCCCGACGACGAATACTACCATTCAGACCTGACTGGTTTGCTCGTTTTAGACACTGGCGGCGAAACACTGGGCACCGTCAAATCCGTGCAAAACCACGGGGCCGCTGACCTGCTCGAAGTACAGCTGCCAGGCAGTTCTGCGACCGTGCTGGTGCCCTTTACCCTCGCCGTTGTTCCAACCGTCGATCTGGAAACCGGACGCATCATCGCCGACCCGCCTGACGGGGTGTTTTAGACATGCCAACGCGTGTCGTGATCCATGCTGGGTTTCACAAAACAGGCACGACTTCGATCCAGAAAACCCTGCGCGAAAACCGCACGGCACTTGAACCCGACGTGCGCATTATTTTGCGCGCTGGCATGGTCGCCTTGTGCGAAGCGGCGCGTGGTTATTCCCAAAGCAAAAGCGCGTGGGATCTGGGGTTGGTTCAATTCGAAACCGCAGAATTGCTGCAACGGATTGCCGGACACAAAGGGCTGGTTTTGATCAGTTCCGAAGACCTCGCAGGTCACATGCCGGGGCGGCGCGGGCTGACATCATACGCGGCGGCCCCCAAACTGATGCAGGCCATCGCAAATGCTGCGACCGAAGTATTGCCAGACACGCCAGTTTCGTTCTTTTTCACCACGCGCGCTGCAAAATCGTGGTTGCAAAGCTGCTACGTGCAACACTTGCGCGCCACACGTATTACGCAGTCTGTGGATGAATACACGGCGTCTTATAAGCGCTCTGCAGACCTGAGCGGCATCATTGCGAACGTCGCAAAATCCCTGCCTAAACATGAGGTTGCCCAAGCTGCCCTAGAGGATTGCAGCCAAAGCCGGCTGGGTCCTTTGGATGCGTTGCTGGATCATGCTGGCGTGTCGCAAGGCGCGCGCCGACTGATCATTTCATTGCCGCCAGCCAATACATCACCGCCGCAGGGCAAACTGGACAGGTTGTTGGAATTGAACCGGTCTGACCTGTCAAAAGACGCCCTGCGCACCGCCAAAAAGGCGCTCAACGGACAGAGTTTCTGATGCCACGCCGCATCGTTTTGCACGCCGGTTTTCACAAAACGGGCACATCATCGGTTCAACAAACACTACGCGCAAATCGCGCTGTCCTAAAACCCGCCTTGGCGATGCGCCTCAAGGGTCAAATGGGTGATCTGATGCACGCCACACGCGGATATTCCACGTGGCGCGATCCGCTAACCTTGGCCAAAGCGACCCGCCGATTTGGCGCGCTTTTAGACGACCTTCCCAACATGCCGCGCCGCTGTCTGGTGATCTCAGCCGAGGAACTTTCTGGTCACATGCCCGGGCGCGGTGATTTGATGGATTACAACGCCGCCCCCATTTTGATGCGCAAGTTTTCAAAGGCCATTACAGCGCGATACCCAAAGGCCGAACAGGTCATTTATTTTTCGACCCGCGCGCCGGACAGTTGGTTGAACAGCGCCTATTGGGAGCATGTGAAATCATCCTCGATGACGCTGGATTTTGACGAATTCGCGACGTCCTATGCCAAGGCTGCTGACTTTGATCAGATCGTCGCGCAAACCCGCAAGGCCGTGGGCTGTGAAGTGCATCATACCCGCCTCGAAGACTGCACGGAGTTGCGTTTGGGCCCAACCGATCCGTTGCTGGATCTGTGCGATATTCCCGACGACATCCGCGCCCAAATCATAGCGCAACCTATGGCAAACACGCGCCATAGTGATGCTGTGCTGCTTGCCTTATTGGCGGCAAACCGTGCATACGATGACCGCGACGCACGCAAGGCTGCCAAACACGCGATTTTGGCAAAAGGGGCCCAGACATGAGCAAAGTACCAAAGTCATTTGGCCGCAAATCTATCAGCGCCAGCGCACAGCCGCGCAACCTGATCGAGGCCACGCCGGTACTGGTTGGCGTCTGGCAAGCGCGTGTTTTGACGCTGTTTCCAGATGCATTCCCCGGCGTCCTTGGCACCAGCCTGACAGGGCGCGCGTTGCAGGACAATAAATGGCAATTGCACACGCACGACATTCGCAATCACGGGCTGACCAAACACCGCAATGTGGACGACACGCCGACCGGTGGTGGTGCTGGCATGGTGCTGCGCGCTGATGTTCTTGGCCCTGCGATTGAAACTGCGATGGCGCGCCAATCAAGCGACTGTCCGATCGTTTACATGTCGCCCCGTGGCAAGCCGTTTGACCAAAATATGGCCCGTGAATGGGCGCAAGGTGACGGTGTCACGATCCTGTGTGGCCGCTTTGAAGGTGTCGATGAACGCGTGCTCGAGCACTACAATATCCAAGAAGTATCGCTTGGTGATTTTGTCATGACTGGTGGCGAATTGGCGGCGCAAGCCATGATCGATGCCGCTGTGCGACTGCTGCCTGGCGTGCTGGGAAATGCGGACAGCGCGGTTGAGGAAAGTCATTCCAACGGTCTGCTGGAACACCCGCAATACACCAAACCCGCAGACTGGAATGGGCGCGCGGTTCCTGATGTTTTGATGTCGGGAAATCACGCAAAAATCGATGAATGGCGGCGCGAAATGTCAGAGGCGTTAACCAAAGAACGTCGCCCTGATTTGTGGGCGGCTTACACGCCTCCCGCCACGAAAAAGAAACGGTCCTGACCTGTGGCGACTTGGGCTGATCTGGACGCTGAATTGCAACTGTGGAAAGACGCAGATCGCAGCCCGACATTTTGGTGGCGCGATGACGATACCCAAGCGCCGACAGCCGAACTGGATCAATTGGTCGGCCTTGCAGAACGATACGCAGCGCCCTTGCACTTGGCTGTTATTCCAGCTGAAATTGATCCCGATCTTGCCCCGCGCCTGACCGCGTCGCCCCTCGTTTACGCCATGCAGCACGGGTTTGCGCACATTAATCACGAACCCGCAGGCACTCGCGCATCAGAAATCGGTGATCTGCGCGATGTGACATTACAGGTCGCGGATTTACGAGAAGGATGGCGGCGTCTTTTGACCGCCAAATTGCCAAATTTACTGCCCGTGCTTGTGCCCCCATGGAACCGCGTGTCGCAGAAAACTTTGCCGCATTTAGCGCCTTTGGGATTTCGAATGTTGTCTGCATTTCAAGGTGGCGCATCTGCGGATGGAATTGCCGGTTTGCGCCAGATTAATGCCCATGTAGATCCGGTGCGTTGGAAAAACGGAGCAGAGTTTCGTGGCGTTGAAAAAACGTTGGCCCAAGTGGTTGAGCACCTGAGCGCGCGTCGTCATGGGCAGGCCGAAGAACCGACAGGTTTTCTGACCCACCATTTGCAAACAGATGCCGCAACGTGGGATTTCATCGACCAATTTCTGGACCGACTACAGGGCTACGACTGGGTTCGCCTGTCGTCAGTTTTGAAATCGAACTAACGCGCACATGGTACAAATCGCCTACGCCCTGCCCCCCGAACGCGAAGAAATTGCGCAATTCATGTGTGCTGCATTTCCAAAAGCAAAGTGGGATATCGACGGGTGGCGTCGCGTGCTGGACGGGCGTTGGGGCGGCGATGCACCTTATGCGGTCACGGTGCGGGACAAAGGTGTTTTGGTCGGCGTTTTAGGACTGATCAGTGCCACGCGGATGACCAAAACGGGCCTTAAGCGTACGATGAATATGACCTCTTGGTATGTTCTGAAATCCCATCGTGGAATGGGGCTGGGCAGTCAAATGTTGGCGCTAATCACGGCTGATCCAGACGTCACTGTGACCAACTATTCATCCGCCAAAGGGGCCGTTCCTGTCGTCGAACGCGCCGGCTTCAAAGCCTTGGATTCCCAGCGGTTTGTTTGGAAAGCGCGCAGTCATTCAGGCGCGATTGATTTGGTCGAAAATCCATCGATTGACGACCCGAATTTGACGTCTCAAGATCGTCAAATCCTGAAAGATCATCAAGGTCTGAACCTGCAATCACGACTGGTGAAAACGCCAGATGGTTGGTGTTTTTTCATGTTCATGATCAAGCAAAAACACGATGAATATTTGACTTACGAAACAATGCACGTGAGCCGGCCGGACCTGTTTGCCCGTTGTGCCCGCGCAATTGCGGATCAAATTTTGCCCGAAACCGGGGCTGTTTTGTCCGTGGATAGCCGGTTTATTTTGGGTGATGTAACGCCTGATGCGATTGAAAATTTCGCAGTGCCACGATTTTATACCCTAGGTGCGATACAGCCAGTTGATGTTGATCACCTGTATTCCGAAATCGTTTTGCTAGACATGAAGATGTATTAGAAAGCCGACCTTTGGTTCGCGTTTTACCGGCTAAACTAGATGTATTTTTCTAATCAGATTTACAAATTCGCAACGGATTTGCCTTAAACAGTGGTCCAAGAAAAATCGACTCATGGCATATTTTCAGGTCCTTTCTGGTTTGTTTCGGGACCTAGAGATTTTGCGATATCTTTGGTGATTTAGGGCGGCATGCAAATCCGTGCGGGTGATCCCGTAGCCTTATTTTTGGCATGTGTCTTTGGATAGTTTTGTGTTGGTCAGGTTATTTTGTGGAAGTGGTAAATGGTAGAAACGGCATATTTTAAAAGGGGGCGCGCAGACGGTCGGCGCATTGTTTTGGGTGTGGTTTATCTAGGCGCAATTGTCGCAATTATTGCTGCGTGGATTGCTGGTAATGACGTGGCGATGACAGCCCAAATTGCGCTGTCATTCTGCCTACTTACCTTTTTCGCCAAACGTTTCGTGCCATCCCTTGTTGATTATCTGTTCGTTTTCACAAGCGTTGGACAGACCGCGTTGATCACAGCAGCATTGGCCGGGCACGCGTGGCAAATGGACAGCCACATTTTGTATTTTTTCCTACTTGCTGTTATATTTTTACTGTTGAATCCCAACGCACTTTTGATCGCTGCCGGGTTAAAGACATTGCACCACGTCGTTCTAAGCCTTGCATTACCGACATTGATTTATCCAGAAATAGACACAGGCACGGCGTTGTTGCGTACGGCGTTTCACGGTGGCGTCTTGGTCATGGAAACTGCGTTACTTTATTTTGCGGTGCGCAAACGTATCCAGATGATAACAAAATCAGTGGCCGACAACGCCCAGCTTCGTATTGCGCAGGCTGAAACAGAAAAATCATTGGCCGAAGCTGGCGACGCCAGAGATGTCGCGCGCGCCGCACAAATCGAGGCCGAACAACAAACGCAGCGCGCGCAACAGGCATTGTCCGCGGTACAAGAGCAAACAGACCGAACAAACCTTGCTGATGCAGCAACCTTGGACGCGATCAACAATCTGCACGCGGAACAAGAAAAGTCGCACAATGCAGTGGAAAGCGTGGTTTCCGCCCTTTCAGATGCGCTGGCGTCTTTGGCCGAAAATGATTTAAACGCCGCGATCCTATCCCCGTTTCCGCCAGGATATGAAGGCATTCGGACAAATTATAATGACGCCATCGCATCGTTAACACGCACCATCGAAAACGTGTCCCAGCAAACCAAGCACATTCGGGCAACCGCATCCGAAATCGCCGCGTCCTCAAAGGATCATGCAGAACGATCAGAGGACCGCGCGCAATCCATGTCAGATGTCACCGTGTCCCTGCAATTTCTGGGGAAATCGATCAACATCGCCGCGCAAAGCGCTGTGAGCGCCAATAAAACCGTCGCAACATCGCAGCACTTTGCTGATGATGGCGTAAAAGTTGTCGACGAATGCGTTCTGGCGATGCGCGAAATCGAAGAATCGGCAAGTGAAATCAGCAAAATTGTGAACCTGATCGAAGACATCGCATTTCAAACCAACTTGCTTGCCTTGAATGCCGGGGTAGAAGCCGCGCGCGCAGGTGATGCAGGTCGGGGATTTGCCGTTGTCGCAACCGAAGTCCGCGCACTTGCCCAGCGTTCATCTGCCTCCGCGCACGAGATCAAATCGCTGATTTCCAAAAGCGAAGATCAAGTCAAAAACGGTGTTACTTTGGTCGAAAAATCAGGGTCTGCGTTGTCAAAGATCTTGGAAACGGTGCAAAAAACCAACCACGAAGTGACCTATATTAATCAAAGCATTCATGAGCAAAACCAGAGCCTGACAGACATCACCGCCGTCCTTGAAGGGCTGGATCGCGCAGCACAAAAGGACGCTGAAATGATCGAAGAAACCTCTGCTACAACTGTGGTTCTAGACAAATCCACCAACAGTTTGTCGCAAGCGATTTCGGTTTTCACGATGGGTGCAACGCAAAGCATCAAATCTGTCGCTTAACTGCAGTAAATCATGTGCGTGCAGCCCTTGACCTAAAACCGCGCAAACCCTAAACAACGCTAGTTCGGAATCGATAAACATCGCCCGGACCTTTTGTGTTGTGCCACTTTCTTCGGTGGCCGCGGAACAGCGCAAAAGACGTTTAAGGAAAGATGACGTTATTCTCTGGCGGGCACCTAGGTGGACCCGATGAAGGCACAGAGCTCTGGCATCGCGCAAAATCAGTGGGAAAACCACGTTATATAAGGAGAGCGTCAGATGAACCTGATCGCACAAATCGAGGCGGAACAAATCGCCTCTCTGGGCAAAAACATCCCAGATTTCAAAGCCGGCGACACAGTTCGCGTAGGTTTTAAAGTGACCGAGGGCACGCGTACCCGTGTTCAGAACTACGAAGGTGTGTGCATCGCGCGCAACAACGGCAAAGGCATCGCCGGCTCTTTCACAGTTCGCAAAATTTCTTTTGGTGAAGGCGTCGAACGTGTGTTCCCGCTGTTTTCAACCAACATCGACGAGATCACAGTTGTCCGTCGTGGCCGTGTGCGTCGCGCGAAATTGTACTATCTGCGTGAACGTCGTGGTAAATCCGCACGTATCGCCGAAGATACAAACTACAAGCCCCTCAAAGCGTAAGGACTGGGTAGATGAAAGCAGATACACATCCCGAATATCACATGATCAACGTCAAAATGACCGACGGTACGATCTTTCAAATGAAATCCACTTGGGGCGCCGAAGGCGACCAACTGTCACTGGACATCGATCCTACCGTGCACCCTGCATGGACAGGCGGCAACAGCCGTTTGATGGACACCGGCGGCCGTGTTTCCAAGTTCAAAAACAAGTACGCAGGCCTGGGCTTCTAAACCCAACGCATACTTTTATTGCAGGGGCATCACTGATCGCAGTGGTGCCCTTTTTCGTTTATGACAATTTTTCTTCAAGGCTTTGATGCTTTGGTAACCATTTGCGCTCACGTTCCTGATGTTAACACAGCAAGGAATGCGCAAAGATGAACATGCAGCCAATCGCCCGGCCTCAACCTTCGAAAATTGTTGGGCTTTGGCAGCAGCGTGTCCCCCTCAGCCCTGACGTCCTTTCCGGGATGAGCACTGCGCGCGCTTATCTTCAGCAAGGTCAGGCACATGAAGCAAAAGCCGTTGCTGATGCCCTACATCCCCTTGCCCCACTTGAACCACGCCTTTTGCATTTGCGTGCGGACTGCACATTGGCGGCTGGCGACTACCTGAACGCGATTACATTATTTGAGCGTGCACTAACGCAATCGGATCTGGCCACGCTATGGGGAGGAAAAGGCACAGCATTGCGTGCGTTGAAACGCTACCGACAAGCCGCCGCTTGCTTCCAAAGGGCAGCAGCACTTGACCTTGAAACATCTGAGTACCGATGTGACGCAGCCGAATGTTTGCAGAACGCAGGACAGCCGCAAGATGCATTTGATGTACTTGAATTTGCTGACTTAAACTCACGCGTACACCTATTGCGCGCGTTGGTTTTGCGCGAACTGGGCAAGGGAAAGTCTGCATTTGAAAACGCATGCGTTTCTGCACAGATCGAGCCAAAAGGTACAGCATTGCGCCTCGCACGTCGGCTGGCGGTTACGGATCAGGATCGCGATGCAGTACGTACGTTGTGCGCTCCATTGGTTTCAAAACCGGATGTATCAGCAAAGGTCGTTGCCGCATCCATTCCGCCCGAACAGCCGCTTCTGACCAAAAGCGTTCTGTCTGACATTTTGGCCAATGCTCTGCGTGAAACTACACCGACACAGCAAAAGGCGACACTGAACCACATTCTGTTCCGCCACTACGATGCGGCTGACGATCGGAATGCCGCTCAAAAATATTTGACCCAATTTCACAAAAGTGCCCGTGAAACAGTGTCTTATCGGCGCAGCCACGACAGTGCTCTGTTCACCATCCTAAAGCGACTGCGTTTTACTGCACTGCCCCGTTCAAAAACTTCGATTTTGCCCATTTTTGTCACCGGACTGCCAGGCGCAGGTCGCGCCTATGCCAGTGATCTACTGCAATCCGCAGCACAGCCGACATCAGCCCGTCCATTACAAATGGTTAACGCTGTTATGACCCGCTTCATCCGGCAATTAAGGCAAACCGGTGCTCGCGATGTCAGCCGCGATGATTTGATGACTTTGCAATCAGAACTGCGCGCAGGCTTGTTTCAGGCCGCAAGCGATAGCGAAGTTGTCATCGACACAGCAATGCTTAATTTTCGCTGGTCTGGCCTTATCAGCGCAGCACTGCCAGAAGCCCGAATTGTGCATGTTAAACGCGACCAAATGCAAACCGGATGGGCTATGTATTCAGGCGCATTTGACACTCAAGACCTCGGGTGTCGGCATGACCTTTGTGATCTGCGCGCGTTCCAAGAAAAAAGTGGGCGCCTAATGGACCATTGGGAAAATCAATTCGGCGGATCAGTTATCGCGGTTTGTGGCGATGCACTGCGCCGAAAAAGTGGCCAAACTGCAAGGGCGTTGGTAGATGCCTGTCATCTGAAATGGTCAGAAAAATACGTTCCCGCCGTGCAGGCTGCGCAATCAGATTGGTATCGATATGCCGACCTTCTGACACCACTTCGCAACACGCAAAACTCAAAGGATGGTAATACATCCATGTGACGCTTTCAAAAGGCATTGCCCCAACATATAGTGCACGAAACATATGATCAGGACCGTTTGACCTGACAAAGGGGACTGCGACATGGCGCATATAATCGTCGTCGGAAATGAAAAAGGCGGCGCGGGTAAATCCACCGTTTCTATGCACGTGGCCTCGGCCTTGTCCCGGATGGGGCACAAGGTCAGCGCGCTTGACTTGGATCTGCGTCAACGTACATTCAGTCGTTACGTCGAAAATCGAGCAGAATTTTGTGCTGCAGCAAATCTAACTCTGCCCAGCCCGGATGTGCATGAGTTACCTGAAATCGATGCCAATGCGCTGAAACCCGGCGAAAATATCTATGATCATCGCCTTTCGGCTGCCGTCGCTACGCTAGAACCAGACAGCGATTTCATTCTGATTGATTGCCCGGGCTCTCACACACGGCTCAGTCAGGTTGCTCACTCTCTTGCCGACACTTTGATTACACCGCTGAATGACAGTTTTGTTGATTTCGATTTGCTGGCACGCATTGATGTGACCGGCGATAAAATCAAAGGACCATCGGTTTATTCTGAGATGGTTTGGAACGCCCGTCAATTGCGTGCTCAAGCTGGCCTTAAACCGATCGACTGGATCGTTGTGCGTAACCGAATGGGTGCGCAACGCATGGTGAACAAAGAAAAAATGGAGCGCGCAATAGAAATGCTCGCCTCTCGTATTGGCTTTCGGATCGCCCCCGGATTCAATGAACGGGTCATTTTTCGCGAACTCTTCCCGCGCGGCCTAACGCTTTTGGACCTCAAGGACATTGGCGTAAAGCAACTCAATATCTCAAATATCGCAGCCCGTCAGGAACTGCGCGATTTGATGAAGGCCCTCAAACTGCCCGGCGTCACCATTGATTTCTAAAACACGCTAAGTGCGCCAAACCAAATCCCGGATGGGATTTGAAAACATCGTATGGCGTGGAACACGCCGCAATTGGATCACCCTACCACCAACATGCGGCCTGATATTCGGATCGCGAACGCATCACATAAATGTGCGTAAAAACCAAAATAGATTTGTATTTTTGAAAACTAGATTTTCAAAACACTGACCGTTGGTGACAGCAAAATTCCCTAAAATATGAAGATTGCGGATAAAAGGCGCTTTTAGACCGATAAAAGACGCTCAAGTACAAGGGTCGCAATTCAGAAACTTTTTATTATATTAAACCTAGGCCCCAACCATGGGGTTGACGTTATGCGTCTGCATACTGACTATCCAGATGTCCCCCGCATCAGGGGAGGCGTTCAAAACGCAGATCAACTGCAACACCAAGTGTGGGACATACCCGCACACGCGTGACGCGACGCTTAGCTAAAGCGGTTAAGTATCGCTGCGCCAACAGAGAGGAAGACAATGACATTTTTTACCCGCACAGGCTCGCCTTTGCCGCAATCCATCGTGGATTCCGCAGCAAGCGCCGGTGACAACGAAGTAAACCGCCGCGAATTTCTGGCCCTTGCCAGCGCATTCGGCGCGACAGCCGCAACTGCATACGGCATGTTGGGCATGGCAACACCTGCAATGGCAGCTGGCCACAAAACTGGCGGCACAGTTCGCTATCAAACAGAAGTACGCGCGCTCAAAGATCCACGCACATATGACTGGTCCCAAATCGCGAACTTCTCGCGCGGTTGGCTGGAATATCTCGTGTCTTATGAAAACGACGGTACCTTCAAACCGCAGCTTCTCGAAAGCTGGGAAGTATCCGCAGACGCCAAATCCTACACACTGAACGTTCGTAAAGGCGTTAAGTGGACAGACGGTTCTGATTTCACAGCCGAAGATGTTGCGCGCAACATTACTGGCTGGTGTGACAAAGACGTCGAAGGCAATTCAATGGCCGGCCGTTTCGCAACGCTGATCGATGCAGACACCAACAAAGCCGTTGTTGGCGCAATCGAAGTTGTCGACAGCCACACCGTTAAACTGAACTTGCCAGTGGCCGACATCTCGTTGATCCCGGGCATGGCAGATTATCCAGCAGCGATTGTACCTGCATCCTACACACCAGAAACCGCGATTTCCAACCCAGTTGGCACCGGCCCTTACAAGCCAGAGTCCCTCGAAGTTGGCGTAAAAGCTGTTCTGGTTCGCAACGAAGATCACGTCTGGTGGAACGCTGGGAACGGCGCATACATCGATCGCATCGAATTTATCGACTACGGTACAGACCCAGCAGCATGGGTTGCAGCGGCCGAAGCTGATGAAATCGACATGACCTATTCGATCCAAGGCGAATTCATCGACATCTTCGATACGTTCGACGGTTGGGTAAACAACGAAGTCGTAACCGCATCGACAATCGTTATCCGTCCGAACCAGTTGGCCGAAGTAGATGGCAAAAAGCCATATGCAGACGTGCGCGTTCGCAAGGCGATCGCCATGGCCGTAGACAACGCCATCCTTCTGGAACTGGGCTACGCTGGTCGTGGTCAAGTCGCAGAAAACCACCACGTTGGTCCGATGCACCCGGAATACGCCCAACTGCCAGCAGTTAAACACGACCCAGCAGGCGCTAAAGCCCTGATGGCCGAAGCTGGCATGGCTGATTTCGAGCACGAGCTGATGTCGATCGACGATGCATGGCGCAAAGACACCACCGACGCTGTCGCTGCTCAATTGCGCGACGCTGGTATCAAAGTGAAACGGACAATCCTGCCCGGCTCCACGTTCTGGAATGACTGGTCCAAGTACCCGTTCTCTTCCACAAACTGGAACCACCGTCCTTTGGGCGTTCAGGTTTGGGCCTTGGCCTACCGTTCTGACGAAGCATGGAACGAATTTGGTTGGTCAAACGCCGAATTTGACGGCATTCTGGCCGAAGCACTGGCAACACCGGACCTCGAGGCACGCCGTGCTTTGATGGCCAAAGGTCAAGCCATTGTTCAATCCGAAGGCGTTACAATTCAGCCGTATTGGCAGTCTGTTTACAACCACACCAAAGAAGGTCTGGTTGGCGCGGGTCACCACATCTCGTTCGAATTCCGTCCTGCGGAAATCGCGTGGACCTAAGTTTTTCGACATAATTTTCACGAAGGGGCTGCGTTTTTCGCGGCCCTTTTTTATTGGATTACGCGGTGATCAAGTCCAGCTTGGCACGCGGGAAGTGCAATTGTTCACATACGATTGCCAGCGCGGTTTCGTGGTTCACCCCCTGTATCGCGGCCTTCAATTTCTCAAGAATGTAGTCGACCAATTGCGTGTCGTTCAACGGCGTGCGGGCAACTTTGGCGAACCACGCTTCCTCAAGAATTAGATCCTCGATTAACGGATCGATGACAGCACCACCGCCGCCAGGATAGCGATAAAATCCGACACCACCAATTTTCCCAACTCGCCCTTCGGTCACCATCCGCGGCAGAATAGCAGACGCATGTGCCCCATCGCGCGCATGAACATTGATAAGCCCGACGTGATCCATCACCTCGCACGGCCCGATGCCAAAGCCAAAGTTCTTCAGCGCCTCGTCCAGTTCCCAAGGGTTTGTGTGGGTGAAAAGCAGATCATCACAGGCCAGCCAAAACGCATTTTCCAAACAGGTGCGCGTGTTCACTTAGGGCCCCGGCTTGTCGATGAATCTGTGTTTTGCAATCACCGTCAAAACGTCATTAACCGAACTTTGTTCAGGCCGGTTTGACGTATCAACTTGGGCCTGCGCCTGTCCATAAATCGGTTCGCGCGCGGTCAAAAGCGCTTTTAACTGGTCCATCGCTTGGGGGTTTCCAGCCATAGGGCGTAGATCACCTTGCGCGCGCACCCGTTCCATATGTTCCGCAGGACTGGTTCTGATCCAGATGGTGTGGAAGCGGGCCAACAGGTCGGAAAACGTCTCTGCTTCGGCAACGATCCCGCCCCCAACAGACAGAATTACACGCTCATGTGCTTGTGTCACGGCTTCAATCGCCTCTGCCTCGAACGCGCGGTATCCATCTTGACCGTACAGCGCCATAATCTCGGAAACAGGCATGCCGACACGCGTTTCGATCTCTGATTTCAGTTCAACAAACGGAATGCGAAGCGCGTGTGCCGCCCGCCGCCCAAGCGTTGATTTGCCCGCACCACGCAAGCCGACCAAACACACCCGCTGCGCACGCATCGCCGCCTCGTTTTGCGGTGACAAAAGGCTGCGCACACGCCCCTGCACATCAGGTGAAGCGCCTTGATACAGGCGCGCAACACGCTGTGTATCTTCGCTCAGGGGGCCGAAATCGCTTACGAAATCCTCAATCTTTAGCCCTAGCGCAGCGGCCACACGTTCTAACAGCAACACAGAAATATTGCCCTCGCCGCTTTCCAATTGCGCAAGATAACGCGGTGACACGCCAGAGCGTTCAGACAATTCGCGACGCGGAATTCCTGCCGCCTTGCGCGCTGCACGCACCCGTTCCGACAAGCGTTCAATCAGCGGGCTTTGATGCGCAAAATCGCTAGGTTTATTCATGACGCCGTCCTAACCAATGGCTCAACAATGGCGCGCTCATCAATAGGTTTCCACGTGATAGCGACCATCCTCACGCATTGCATCGCGCAGGCTTGCCCAGTCAAGGTCGGCGGCGCGCGCAATATCCTTGAGCGCTTCTTCGACCCCGTTTTCCATCGCCTTTAGCCCACAAATATAGATGTATCCGTTTGGATCATTCAGTACCTTCGCAACGCAATCGCTGTTTTCGCGCAGCTTGTCCTGCACGTATTGTTTGGGCGCATCAGGCTGGCGGCTAAATGCAAATGACTTGCGTAAAAACGCATCAGGCACTTTATTCAAGGGACCAAAATAGGGTAAATCGCGCGGGCTGCGCGCACCAAACACCAGTGACAGCGCACCTTGAACACTTGGCATTTCGCGCTGCCGGTGCATGGTCATTCCCCGAAATGGGGCAGACCCAGTGCCAGTGCAAATCATCAAAACCTGCGCGGCAGGATCAGATGGCAAAAGGAACGTCGCACCGAACGGTCCTGTCAAATTAACCTCGTCGCCCTTGCCCAAATCGCAGACGTAGTTTGAACATAACCCAGCGTCCTCGCGTTTCACTGTCAAAGACAAATTGTTGAAACCTGCGCGTTCACCATCACGTGGGCTAGACACCGAATACAGCCGCGGCAAATGTGCGTTTCCGTTCGCGTCCAATCCGGGTGGGATGATGCCAACGCTTTGCCCCTCAAGAACCGGAAACGGCAGGCTGCCTAAATCCAGGATAATATGGCGCACGTCGCCGTCGCTGTCTGCTTCGGTCAAACGATAATTGCCCTGCACTGTCGCGCGCGCAGGCTTGCCCAGATTATACATATTAATGGTCGGTTTTGCTGCCGTGACTGGTGCCTTGGCTTTGCCGCCTGCCCCCTCATGTGCCTGTGCCAACAAGGTCGCGATGACATCATCCATAGCCACATCTTCGCCACCATCAGGTGCCGCTTCGATCGCCTCTTGCTCGGGCAAGTCCTCCCATCCGAACTGTTCTTCGACCGAGTAGGGCGTGTTCACAACCCGCCATTCATCAATTGATCCGGTTGGACAAACAGGTATGCAATCCATACAGAAATTGCATTTTTCCGCGTCGACAACCACGGTGTCATCGTTGTGCACGATCGCCTCAAGCGGGCAGGTCATTTCGCACGTGTAACAGCGGATGCAGATTTCCGGATCAATCAGGTGCTGTTTGAATGGCAAAGGATGCGACATGGGGCGCTTTCTGTAGAGATTTCATGGTTCAGGAAGACCGGCACGGTGGGCGTTTCGCCCACCATCTTCATTCAGGCCATATGCAATTTCACATACTCAAAATCGCCCGGCTTGTTGTCAATCCCGACCTTGGGTGGTGCGATCCAGGTTGCGTATTTCCCGGCCTCGAAACACGGTTTCATCAACGACTGAATGTACGCCCCGTCTTCTTTGCTCGGCAACCATTCCTCGGATCGGGCAGCCCAATCTTCGGCCGAAATAATGTTCCCGTCAGGGTCAACCGCCACGGATGAAAACACCCCGATCTGGCGGTGGAACCCTTCATGCGGCATCTTCAATTCGAACTGGATACCGGACTTTGCGATCATCTTGTTCCAGCGGCCAACACCACCAGACGCATCACGCACATAGTCATCGCGCAGCCTCATATTGATCGCGGTCAATGCCGGCACGTCCTCCGTTAAAATTTGCCCATCTTTGATCGACGTCACCGGATACGTATCGTTTTGCAGTTTATGATCGTCATCAATCCGCTGCTCCATGTAGCGACCTTTGATGCCGTAGTTGAACGCATTTGCCGCATTGGTGCTGACCTCTTGACCAAAAAGATCCAAGGACAGCGTGTAGTGCAAATTCAGCTTTTTCTGAATTGTAGGCAGATCAATCACGCCCAAATCGCGAATTTTGGCAATGTTATAGGGGTCGGTGATACCGTTGGCGTGCATCGCATTCAGCGTCGCTTGGATCGTGCGACCAACGCCGGTTTCACCCACGAACATATGGTGCGCTTCTTCTGTCAGCATAAAACGGCAGGTCCGCGATAACGGGTCAAAGCCGGATTGCGCAAGGCTTTCCAATTGCATTTTGCCGTCACGGTCCGTGAAATAAGTGAACATAAAGAACGAAAGCCAATCAGGCGTTTCTTCGTTAAACGCGCCCAACATCCGCGGTGAATCCTCGGAACCGGATGAGCGAACCAACATGTCGTCGGCCTCTTCGCGCCCGTCTTTGCCAAAGTACTTTTGCAGCAAATACACCATCGCCCACAGGTGCCGCCCTTCTTCGACATTCACCTGAAACAGGTTGCGCATGTCGTACAGGGATGGCGCGGTCAGCCCCAAGAACCGTTGCTGTTCAACTGAACCCGGTTCCGTGTCGCCTTGGATCACGATCAAACGTTTCAGCATATTGCGATATTCGCCTGGCACCTCTTGCCATGCAGGTTCGCCAAGATGTTCACCCATCGGAATTTTGCGGTCTTCTACGGCAGGTGCCAGCAAAACGCCCCAGCGGTATTCCGGCATCTTTACGTAATCAAACTTTGCCCACCCTTTTGGGTCAACCGACACAGCCGTGCGCAAATACACCATGCTGTTTTGGAAATTTTGCGGGATCAAATCGTTCCACCAATTGATGTAACCCGGATGCCATTTCTCCAGCGCCTTGAGCACCTTTTTATCCTGACTTAGGCCAACATTATTCGGAATTTGTGTGTCATAGCTTACGTTTAACAAGTCCATGTTTGTCTCCTGCATTGGGCGTCTTGGCACCCGTATCTATTTTGAATTCAAACTTTGAGTGGCGGGAAATTCCCCAAAACTACACCCGGTCCATATTGTATTTGCCGCGCACGCCGGTGCCGTACCGCTGTAATGCGCCGTCTTCGCCCACTGCATTCGGGCGTTGGAATATCCAATTTTGCCATGCTGTCAAGCGTCCAAAAATGCGTGTTTCCATCGTTTCAGGGCCGGCAAACCGCAGGTTCGCTTCCATTCCAGTCATTGCATCGGGGCTGAAACTTGCGCGTTCTTCCATGAACAGACGCACCTCGTCTTCCCAATCAATGTCATCATACGCAAACGTAACAAGGCCCAGCTCTTCGGCCTCCTCGCCTTCAATCGCGCCACCAATACGCAGTTTTGCCGTATCAACTGCCTCGGGTGTTCCCAAAAATCGGGTCTGCAAACGGGTCAGATCATTGCCCATCGGATAGGTGCCGAAATTGCCCACGCTAAGGGTGACTGCCGCCAAAGGCCGATTGTCACCGTCGAATTCGTCCATCATCATATAGCTGCGATCAACGGCCCAAAGCAGCTCTGCCAAGGGACCCGCAAAACAACTGCCGTGTTCCACAATGGCAACCAAAGATCGCGAGGTCATGTCGACACGTTTCAACACGCGCTTCCAATATTTCAGCACTTCGTTGGCCAGCCAGTGATCCGCATTGGTCAACAACAGCGCCTCGTGTGCCGTCACCAAATCGCCGTCGCCTTGGGTTTGAAACTCGACCAAACCCAATTCAATCTCGTTCAAGCGCAAATGCAAAATTGCATCATCAAGTTCACGGGCACAGCGCAGCATCCATGCCTGATCACCCTGCGCCTCAAAGCCGGCCATGTCCGCAGGGGCATCTTGTTCTGGACCTTTGATCAAAATACGTGACCGGCGCGCGGCGCGATCCATCGTCACTTCGACCGTCGAATAGGTCACTGCGTTCTCCGTCAACTCACGGTGCAAAGACCCCAGAATGACGCCCTTTGTTGCCTCCGCTTTGGTCGATTGTTCAGCCAATGCGCGCGCCCGTTCTTTGACCGCATCATCGAATTTCGAATTTGGGAAAATCTCGTCAACCAAACGCCATTGAACTGCGCGCTTGCCCTTTACCCCTTCTTCGACCGAACAAAAAACATCCGCTAGATCGCGCCGCATTTTGCGCTTGTCAGTCACCCGCGTGAGCCCGCCTGTTCCGGGCAAAACCGCGAGCAATGGCACCTCGGGCAACGAAACTGACGATGTGGAATCATCGGTTAACATGATGTGATTACAGGCCAGCGCCAGTTCGTACCCACCACCTGCGCACGCCCCTTTAATCGCGCAAATATAGTTCTGACCACTGTCTGTCAGCGCCGCCTCGTAAGTGTTGCGCGTCTCGTTGGTAAACTTGCAAAAATTGACTTTGTGGCTATGCGCAGCACCACCCAGCATCCGAATATTCGCACCCGCGCAAAACACTTTGTCCTTAGCTGATTGCATCACGACAACCTTGACCTCGGGGTGTTCAAATCGCATGCGCTGCACCACGTCAGCCAGTTCGATATCCACACCCAAGTCGTATGAATTCAGCTTTAGCTGATAGCCATCGAACAGGCCGCCATCTTCGTCGACGTCCATAAACAGGTTTGCAATTGGCCCGTCATATTCCACACGCCAGTGACGATATTGGCTAGGATCAGTTTGGAATTCGATGCGTTTGGTCATTTAGGATCCTCGTGCGTGGATACGCGAATTGATCACTATATTACCAATTTTGACCGGAAATTGCAGGATACTCGTCTAGCATTCAAATTATCTGCACTTTACTGCACCTTATGCACCATTTTCAGCCTCCCGCAGGGTTCTATCGCACCTAGATCGTAGTTGATCGACCTCGATCCCTAGAATCGTGCCGTCACACCCGCTCAACAAATTTTGAACCATGGCGCACAATCGCCGGGTCGCACGCGGTTTACCCATCTTTAGTTTTAGTCGTGCATTGGCCAATTGGATCAGTGCTTGGGTCAAATTCCGCTCTGGCGATGGGTTTGGTAGCGTCATCCAAACCGCCTCGAGCACCTCGTGACATTCCCAAAAATACCCTATCTCGAAATAGCGCAATCCGGCACGCCACGCCTGCGTCTGTTCCATAGCCACATCCGCACCAACATCCGTTTTGATCGCATCGAACCGATCCTCTGGATGGCGCGCAGTCTGGCCTGGGACATAAGCGTGCGGCGGCGTGGGAATATCGTCAGGCAATGTCGACGCGTGCGTTTTCAATGCGGTCTAATCTGGCGCAAAAATCAGTGACAGCATGCAAGATTTCATCCGGTTTTTCAAAATGTGGCGCGTGCCCACAGCCCTCAAGGATCAATGTTTCGACCGGTGAGTAAATCCGGTTCTCGATCTCGGAAATTTGGTCAAGCGTTCCGAACGCATCATCGCATCCTTGGATCGCAAGCACCGGAATTCGCAAATGATCAATGCAGTCCGCCACGTTCCAATCCGAATTGGCCGGGTCAACCCACGCATCATGCCATCCGTAAAATGCGGCATCCGGATCATCGTGATACTTGGTCATTTTGGCCTTCAGATCACCCTGTTCGTACTGCGATTTACTGGCGCGGATCGCGTCAAGACCTTGGGCTTCCATAAAGAATTGCGGGGCCATCAAAATCAACGCCCGCACCCGCATATCAGAAACAGATCCGGCATAAATCGCAGCCATCGTCGCCCCATCGCTGTGGCCCATCAACACGGCGCGCTGCACGCCGACCGCATCCAAAACTGGCCCGATAACATCTGTGGCTTCGCGGGTTTGATAATCCAATGGGCGCGGCCGTTCGATCGTCGACGACCGCCCATAGCCCGCGCGCGAATAGGCAAGAACGCCAAAGCCAGTCGCCGCCGTTAACCGCTGTGGCAAATCACGCCACAACGCAGCACACCCCAACCCTTCGTGCAGCAGTACAATCGTCGGGGCTTGATCAGGTGACGGGCCAAAACACGCATATTCTAATGCTGCATCGCCAACGCGCAATCTCTGGCTGGGCGCGTCGCTCCATTCAACGTTCATGATGCGTCACGCAATTTGAAACGTTGGATTTTTCCAGTCGCGGTTTTAGGTAATTCATTCACAAACTCGATCCATCGTGGGTACTTCCATTTGCCGATTTTCTCCTGCACTTGAGTTTTCAGAACCTCGGGCAAGCCATCCTCAGACACGCCCGTATTCAAAACGACAAAGGCCATTGGTTTTTGCAATCCCGCATCATCCTGCGCGGCAACGACCGCGGCCTCAAGAACGCTTGGGTGTGCGATCAATGCCGATTCCACCTCGAATGGGGACACCCAAATTCCCGACACTTTGAACATGTCATCGGTGCGCCCGCAGTAGACAAATCGCCCATCATCGCGCTGCTCGTACTTGTCGCCGGTTCGCGTCCAGACCCCTTCGAATGTCGCACGGGTTTTGTCACGTTGGTTCCAGTATCCGCCAGCAGCCGAGGCTCCATTGACCAAAAGTTCACCGACTTCGCCGAGGCCAACATCGTGGCCCGCGTCATCAACCAGTCGCATTTCATAACCCGGAACTGCGATGCCTGACGTTCCATAGGCCACATCGCCTGGCGCGTTGGACAAAAAGATGTGCAACATTTCTGTCGATCCAACCCCGTCCAGAATGTCGGTTCCCATCATGTCGAACCAACGCATGCCAACGTCTTCGGGCAGGGCTTCACCCGCTGAAATACAAATGCGAAGGGGTGTTTTGGCAGGCCGGTTTTCCGCCATGTAGGCCAGCATTGCAGCGTATAAAGTTGGCACGCCGCAAAAAATCGTGGGGCGTTCAGTGTTCAAAATATCGACAACAACATCAGGTGTCGGACGTCCCCCAAACAGCACGGTTGTTGCCCCGACAGACAATGGAAAGCTCATCGCGTTGCCAAGCCCGTAGGCGAAAAAGAACTTAGCGGCGGAGTAAACAACATCTGCCTCGCGAATGCCCAAAACCTGCGCGCCGTAGGTATCGCACGTCGCCTTCATGCTGGAATGGATGTGGTGAACGCCCTTGGGTGCGCCGGTCGACCCCGAGGAATACAACCAAAATGCAACCTCGTCATCCTTCGCGTCAAATGCGGATTGAGGCGCAGCGCCCAGCATAAAGTCGTCAAAACCTTGCCGTCCTTCAACCGTATCACCAATGATTACGACCTGCCGCAAGTAGGGGTTATCTTGCAAAACGGGCGCGACACTTTCGTACAAAACATCAGAAACAAACAAGATGCTGGCCCTACAATCGCGCAAAATTGAATCGTAAATCGGGGTGGCAAGCAGCGTATTTAACGGCACCGGAATAACGCCGCCTTTGATCGCGCCCCAAAAGATTTGCGGGAATTCAACGCAGTCTAAAACCAACAAAGCCGCGCGTTCTTCGGCTGCGATGCCGGCGCGCGAAAATGCTCCGGCGGCTTGATCTGATCGGTCTGCCAACGCGGAGTAACTTAGCGAGCGACCAGAACCGTATTCGCGAAACGCAATCTTGCCCCCGCGTCCTTCGCTTGGATGACGGTCAACAAAATAGGTGGCTGCGTTTGGCATAGCTCCCTCCGGTCTGGCGTATTCAATGCGTTATCCTGCACCTAGGACAGATTGTCGCAACCCTATCCACGCCAAACTGCACTTTATCGCACTACGCCAATCCCAACAGGCGGGCCGCATTTCCTTTGATGATATCGGGGCGCAATTCGTCCTTGATCGCGATTTTATCGAAATCCGACAGCCAGCGCTCAGGGGTAATCATGGGCCAATCAGACCCGAACAAGACCTTTTTGCGCAGGATCGAATTGCAATACCGCACAAGGATGTCGGGGAAATATTTGGGCGACCAGCCTGATAGATCAATGTAAACATTCGGCTTGTGCTGCGCGACGGCGAGCGCCTCTTCTTGCCAAGGGAAACTAGGATGCGCGAGCACGATTTTCATCTCTGGAAAATCCACAGCCACATCATCCATGTACATCGGGTTTGAATATTTTAACCGCATCCCATTGCCGCCCGGCATGCCTGACCCGACACCTGTTTGGCCGGTGTGAAATAACGCGATGCCACCCTCTTCGGCGATGGCCTCGTACAGCCCATAGGCCATGCGATCGTTGGGATAAAAGCCTTGCATCGTCGGGTGGAATTTGAACCCTTTGATGCCAAAATCGCGGATCAATCTGCGGGCCTCGCGTTGTCCCATTTTGCCTTTATGCGGGTCTATCGACGCGAATGGAATCAGCACATCGCTGTTTGCCGCCGCCAGTTCTGCAACCTCTTCATTGGCGTAGCGGCGGTAACCTGTCTCGCGTTCTGAATCGACGGGAAAGATAACTGCCGCGATGTTTTGCGCACGGTAATGCGCGGCCGTTTCCTCGACTGTTGGCGGGTGGGTCCAGGGCGCTTTGAAATAGGCGGCCATGGTTGATTGCAAATCGTCATAGCCATCATCACCGTGACATCCGCAGGGTTCTTCGGCGTGGGTGTGAAAGTCAATTGCGCGTATTTTTTCTAGGTCAATCATTGGGCCTCTACCGTGATGGTTGCTGGGTCATTCGAGTACAGCCGCGCGACCAAATCTGCGCGGTTTGACAGCAGTTTTGAAAAGTTGATGTTGCCTTTGGCCGTCGCCTCGCCCTGTGCCATTGTGGGCGGTTCGGCCATGACCAAGGCGCGTGCAATTCGGGTGGCACTGCCCGTGGACGTCGCCGCAAGCGTTGTTAGTTTCGTGCGGATTTCGGCCATCATAACAGGGTGAATGAACGCCCCTTGATCCGCAACAGGCTGCATATCTAGCGACGCCAAATACCCAAGGTTCGGGACAATCAAAACACCCAAGTCAGCGCGCCCATCCCCCGTAATCACGACATCCTGCGCCCATGGCGCAAGTGCGGCCAAAGCATCAAGGCGCAAGGTTGCCGCGTGCACCCACGTCCCTGTCTGCAGCTTGAATTCCTCAGAAATCCGCCCCTCGAATTGCATGCCTTGCGTGGGGTCTGTTGCATCAACAAAACGCATCGCGTCACCGGTTAAAAAATATCCTTCGTCGTCAAATGCCGCCGCTGTTTTGACCGGATCATTGACGTAGGCCGACATAACGTTGGCCCCCTTAACGCGCACTTCGAACCGTTGGTTTGCGTCCGGAACCAATTTGATCTGCACCCCCGGGACAGGCACGCCGATCATTCCCGCGCCAGTCGCCGGTTGATATTGCAGCAACGCGGCAGGCGCAGTTTCAGTCAGCCCCCATGACGATGTGATCAACGGCAAGCGCCCGCAGGTTTCAAGCGCCATACGTTCCAACGCGGTCCACGTGTCTTGGGGCAACGATGCACCGGCGTAAAAGATCATATCAAGTTCAGAAAAGTAACTGCGCCGCAGGGCCGCGTCCTGTTCCATCGCTTTCACCAATTGCGCAAATCCGACGGGTACATTGAACGATAGCGTTCCTGAAACCTTGCCCAAATTTTCCAACGTGCGTCCGAACATTGCAGGCACTGGCTTGCCGTCATCAATGTACAGACTGCCGCCGTTGGCGAGCGTCAGATTGAAGTTATGCGATCCACCAAACACGTGGTTCCACGGCAACCAATCCACCAAAACCGGAGGTCGCGTGGCCAAAAATGGCAAGCACGCAGCAACCTGCGCTTGGTTTGCACACATCATCCCGTGGGTGGTCAGCACCCCTTTGGGATCGGATGTTGATCCGGATGTCATCAGAATTTTCGCGACTGTGTCCTCGTTTATCAACGCATATGCGCGATCAACGCCATCGACATTTCCCTTTAGTAAATCGGTGAACGCGGTGGCTTTGACAGGTCCCGGCGTCGAACAGATTGCATCGCATCCCACCAACGTAATCGCGTCAGCATAGGCCGCGCCATCGGATGCAAACACCAGTTTCGGGCGCACCAAATCAACGATGTGTTTCAAGCGAGCATGCGCGGCGGGGATCAGCGAATATTGCTCAGCAACAGGGACAGTGGGGATGCCAACATATTGCGCGGCCAGCGACAACAGCGCGTGATCGATGCCGTTGCCAGACAGAATGAGGATCGGTGTGTCACCCCCCAAACCGCGCATTAACAACGCACCCGCTATCTGGCGTACTTTCTGCAACGTGCTGGCATAGGTTTCAGACCGCCACCCGTCACCTGACCGTTCGGCGACAAATATTTGGTTCGGTGAAACATCAGCCCAATGCTGCAACCAAACCCCGGTATTTTGCGCGACGGGACCATGATCAAAGCCAGAGGTCAGGATGATTGACCCATCGACCCGATCCTCGCGGTCGGCCGACTGTAGTTTCAGGTTTAGATGCGTGGTCATGGTTCGACCTGTTTTGCGTTTTTTTCGATATGGCGAAGGGCGTCTTTTAGCTGCGATTGCACAGGATTTTTGAGACCGGCAATCATTCGTTTGTCATGTGCTGCGACGGCGTCACGGGCGCGTTTATACAGCTGGTCGCCATGATCCGTCACACGCAGTTCATGTGCACGGCGATCCGTCGCACTTGGTGTGCGTGTTAGCAGGCCGCGTTGCTCCAGCTCGTCTACGATCACAACCAGATTTGCCCGTTCAATGGTAAGCACCTGCGCCAATTGAGAGGGGCGCAAACCAGGATTTTCAACGACCAAAGACAGTGCTGAAAACGTCATCATCCGCAGGTCAAAAGGCGCCAGTGAACGGGTTAAATCCGCCTGCAACGCATTAAACGCACGTTTCATATCGTAGCCAACAAAGGCCCGCAGCGAAGCATCGGTGATTGGCGTATTCGTACCCATTAGCGGAACGTCGGTTGGCGTTTTTCAAGGAACGCAGCCAGCCCTTCTTGTGCATCAGGGCTGGTTTGAGACAAGGCGGCGCACAGGCTTTCTGCAAACAAACCGTCCGCGCGGCCCATGTCATTTATGCGCGCAATCCCTTGGATCATCATGTAGTTGGACAGCCCTGCATTGCCCGCAATTTGATGCGCAATCTCAAGCGCTTTTGGCAGCCCTTCCCCCTCACCAACTGCGTAGTGGGCAAGCCCCATCGCGACGGCATCATCAGTGCCGTATTTGCGCCCCGTCAACATCATCTCGGTCATGCGATCTGGTCCGATAATGCGTGCTACGCGCACGGTCGCACCGCCACCAACAAAGATACCGCGCCGCCCCTCGGGCAACTGGAAAATGCACGATGGTTCCGCGATGCGCACATGCGTTGAGGTCGCCAATTCCAATCCGCCACCGATCACCGCGCCCGTCATCGCAGACACAACTGGCAAACCGCCGGTTTGAATCCGATCCATCACCGCATGCCAACCGCGCGAATGGTGCATCGTGGCTTCAGCGTCACGGCTCTTGTGTTCGGAAAGATCAAGGCCCGCGCAATAATGCCCACCGCGCCCTGTGATGATGACAACGCGCGTGCCATCTGGCGGCGTATGAAAAAATCCATCGATTTCAGCAAGCAACCCATCAGACATCGCATTGCGTTTGTCCGAACGGTTGATTGTCAGGATCGTAACGGGCCCGTCTTGCGTTACGTCAATGAAGTGTCCCATGGCATGCCCTTTATGCTGTGTCGCATAATAGTTATGAGACACAACCATTCGAACATGATTTCCACGCGCACGGCAATAAAAATATTAAGGAAGCAGCAATAGCGGGCCAATTGTGATGATCGGAAACAGCACCAGAATGATCACGCGCAAAATGTCTGATCCAACAAAAAACAACACTGCTTTGTAGGTGTCGGTCATTGGTGTATCACGGTCCATCGCGCTGATAATAAACAGGTTCATGCCCACGGGCGGCGTGATCAAACCGACCTCGACAACAATCAAAACCAAGATGCCGAACCAGATGGCAAGGTGTTCAGGTGACATGCCAAAATCCATGACCGAGATAATCGGGAAAAAGATCGGTACCGTCAAAAGGATCATCGAAAGGCTGTCCATCACACAGCCAAAAACCAGGTAGAATCCCAGTACAATTGCCAAAACCAACCACGGGCTTAGCCCTTTGCTGGTGACAAATTCCGCAAGGAACTGCGGCACACCGGACAGCGCGAGGAAGCCGTTGAAAAAGCTAGCGCCAAGGATAATGAAATAGATCATCGCTGTGGTTTTTGCGGTTCCGATCAAGCTGTCGCGAAAGTTAGCCCACCCCAAGTTGCCCGAGATCAGCGCCACGATGCCTGTGCCTGCCGCGCCGATTGCCGCCCCTTCGGTGGGGGAAAACCAGCCTGCGTAAATGCCACCAACGACCAGCCCAAAAATCAGCAAAACAGGCCATGTTTCGCCCAGCGCCTTTAGCCGTTCCGCCATTGGAACCGCGGGGCGCGTACCAGCCGCATCGGGGTACAAACGCACGTAAACAGAGATCACGACCATGTATCCGATGGCTGCCAGAATGCCGGGAATGAACGCGGCGAGAAACAGTTTTGCGATGTTTTGTTCGGCCAATTGAGCATAAATAATCAAGATAACCGAAGGGGGGATCAGGATGCCCAATGTACCCCCAGCCGCCAGTGTTGCTGACGAAAATC
Organism: Ascidiaceihabitans sp.; assembly: GCA_047626725.1. Lineage (GTDB taxonomy): Bacteria > Pseudomonadota > Alphaproteobacteria > Rhodobacterales > Rhodobacteraceae > Ascidiaceihabitans. The sequence continues at coordinate 185,057 of JBLHSG010000001.1, read as the reverse complement.
CGCCAGCGTACCCATAGCGGCGCAATTCTGGCAGGGCGACTTTGCCCATGGTTGCCGCCGTCGCCAGTGACGATCCGCAGATCGCGCCGAAACCTGCGCAGGCCCCGACTGCGGCCATCGCGACACCGCCGCGCAGGTGGCCTAAAAATGCCTCTGCGGCTTTGAACAATGCGCGCGACAGACCCGACACCATTGCGAATTGGCCCATCAGCAAAAACATCGGAATGACCGTCAGGCTATAGCTGGAAAACGTCGTGTAGGTTTCTGATTTCAGCTTGCCTAACAACGGACCCGGGTTGCCGTTCATCGCGTAATACCAACCGCCAAAACCGCACAGCAGCATGGCCAAACCGATGGGCGCGCGCAGAAAAATCATGACCAGCAAAACGGCAAAGGACCAAAAGCCAAGCGCGAGCCTGCTCATGTCCGCAAAGGGAAGAAGATCGAGAAGCGTGCTCATAAAATGACCCTTAGCCTTGCGGCAAAATGGAGTGGCCTGTCGCGCTTTCGCGGATGCGCGACACGGAACAGTAAAGGCCAGTAATTGATGCGGCAGTGGCCCCGATCATCGATGCCGCGTACCCCCACCAGACAGGAAATTGCAGGAACAATGTGGTTTCGCCATTGCCCAAATACCGTTCAAGTCCGGCAAACAGACGTACGGTGATAAAGATAATTGCAGCGGTCAAAACGACCTCCCAAAAGGCCATCAACACGCGATTGAACCGCGCAGGCAAGGCCGAGGTGAACACATCCACCGTCGCATGGCCGCCATGGAATTGGCAGATCGGAAAAAAGGCAAAAATCGCAAACCCGACACCTGCCTCAAGAATTTCGTATGCGCCGTTCACTTCGCCCAAGTTCAGCGAGCGCATCGTGATGGACGTGGTCATCAGCACAATCAGCGCGACCAAAACCAAACCACCCATCAAAGCAGAGGCGCGGGCAAGCAATTGGATAAGGTTGTGCATTTAAATGTCAGTCCTGTCAGCCGTTGAAAAAGGCCGCGGCATGCCAAAAACACGCCGCAGCCCTAGATGTATCCGACGTCTTATTCGGAGTATTTTGCGATCAATGCGCGGGCTTCGTCGATCAGCGCCTGACCGTCTTTGCCTTTGGAGTTCATGTCGGCAACCCACTCGTCGTAGATCGGTTGAGCAGCTGCACGCCATGCGTCAACATCTGCACCGGAAACAGTTACGATATTGTTGCCACGATCCACAGCCAACTGACGTGCTGGGCCGTCTGATGCTTCTTGGGTTGTGCCCGCAAAGACAGAGAATTCCAGACCGGAATTGTCATCGATCACCTTTTGCAGATCTGCAGGCAGGCTTTCGTATTTGTCTTTGTTCATCGCCAGAACGAAGGTCAAAGTGTACAGCGACACACCCTCAAATTCGGTGTGGTTGCTGACCAATTCTGGCACTTTCAACGCCGCCGTTACTTCCCATGGGATGGTCGTGCCGTCGATGACGCCTTTGGACAGACCTTCGGGAACTGCAGGCACTGGCATGCCAACCGGTGTCGCGCCCAATTTGGACAGCAAACCGTTAATGGACCGTGACCCACCGCGGATTTTAAGGCCAGCCATGTCTTCGGGTGTTTTCACTTCTTTATTGGAGTGGATCATGCCCGGGCCGTGAACCCATGTGCCAAGGATGTGCACGTCTTTGAATTCAGTGTCTTTCATGTGGGTTTCGAACATTTCCCAATACGCGCGGCTGACTGGGCCAGCGCCGGAATCTGTCATCATGAATGGCAATTCGAACACTTCGGTTGATGGGTAACGACCGGGGGTATAGCCCACAACGGTCCAGACAATGTCGGCCACGCCATCGATGGCTTGGTCCATCAATTCTGGTGGTTTGCCGCCCAGTTGCATCGACGGATAGCTGTCGATTTTGATGCGACCATCAGAGGCCTCCATGACGTTCTTGGCCCAAACATCCAACACCAGCTTTGGCACGTTGGCTTGTGGTGGCAAGAATTGGTGCAGCGACAGCGTCACCTCTTGGGCGGCCACAGGGGCTGCGTTAAATCCAAAAGCGAGCGCCGCAGCACCTGCCATGTTCAAAAATGTTTTACGCGTAAGCGTCATAATCTTCCTCCCGATTGTGTCCGACCTGGCCGTTTTGGCGCACCGTCGTTGCGTCTGAGCAAATTGCTATTGCACGATTTGATAGATGTCACTCGCAATCTGATGTTTCAGAAATGCAGCCTCGCATACAATTTTGTAACTAGAAACTGTCATTTCGCCGCCACCCTTTTAGCGAGAATTGATTTGCGCCAGTCCCTCGTGTGTTGCCAAGGGATGGGTTGCGTGCCAGTCATTCGCGTTATGAAACATGTGTTAATTGCAGGGGCGGGCATCGTTGGTGTCGCGTCAGCCATCTGGCTTCAACGGGCGGGATGTCGGGTTACTTTGATCGATCGTGCAACCCCCGGAAGTGGCACAAGTCACGGAAACGCAGGCATTTTGGCGGCTGGTGCCGTGATGCCCGTGACCACGCCAGGTTTGTTGCGCAAGGCCCCGTCGATGTTGTTTGACCGCGACGCGCCGTTGTTTTTGCGGTGGTCCTATTTGCCGCGATTGCTGCCGTTTTTGATGAAATATCTGGCACACGATACAGACGCCCATGTGAACCACTACGCCCGATCCATGGCGTCACTATTGCACGATAGCGTTCAGCAACACCAAAGCCTCGCCGCTGATACCGGTGCTGAAAAATTCATCAGTCACGAAGATTACTGTTTTGGCTACCAGACCCAAAAGATGTTTGAGGCAGACGGATACGGATGGTCCAAGCGCCGCGCCGAAGGTGTCAAACACACAGTCGTATCAGGCGCCGAATACAGCGTGACCGACCCCACCTATGATGGGCAATTTGAAACTGTTGTGCGCTGTCACAACCACGGGCGCATCAGTGATCCCGGTGCTTATGTGCGCGCACTGGCCGATCATTTCATCGCCCAAGGTGGCACGTTTATCGAAACCGGTATCCACGATGTCACATTGGAAAACGGTCAAATCACCGGCCTGTCTACGGATCAAGGCGAGATGTCAGGCGACACGATTTTGCTGGCAATGGGCCCGTGGTCCAAACCCATCGCGCACAAGCTGGGCGTCAAAGTCCCGTTTGAAAGCGAACGCGGGTATCACATCGAACTGATGAACCCGTCGTCGTATCCAAAGAACCCGATGATGGTCGCGTCAGGCAAATTTGTCATCACGCCAATGGACGGCAGAATTCGCGCAGCAGGCGTTATCGAATTTGGCGGACTTAACGCACCAGCCAGCCGCGCGCCGTTGGAATTACTGCGCCGCCAAGTCGCACAATTGCTACCGGACACCACCTATGACGACGTTGTCGAATGGATGGGCCATCGCCCTGCCCCCGCAGATTCGCTGCCATTAATCGGGGCCAATGACGCGCACGGCAAAAGCTATTCCGCCTTTGGTCATCAACACGTTGGCTTGACAGGTAGCGCTAAAACGGGTCGGATCATCGCGGACTTGATCGCAGGTAAACCGCCGAACATTGATTTGACGCCCTTCGATCCACAAAAACATAAAGCGCCCTGAACCACAGGCGTACAACCGGGAGAAAACTGATGAAAACCATGACAGCACTGGCTTGCACCGTTGCAATGACAACAGGCGCCGCATTTGCAGATGGCCACGCGCAAAAATGGGATATGCCAATGGCGTATTCTGCAACCAACTTTCACTCTGAACAGGGTGTGATGTTTGCCGACAAAGTCCGCGAATACACCGATGGCGCGCTGGATATCACCGTGCATCCGGGCGGTTCATTGTTTGGCGGCGGCGACATCAAGCGCGCGGTTCAAACCGGCCAAGTGCCAATTGGCGAACGTTTCATGTCTGCCCACGCAAACGAAGCACCACTCCTGGGCTGGGACAACCTGCCGTTCTTGGCCACCACGTACGCAGACAATTCCAAGCTGTGGGATGTGGCCAAACCAATCGTCAACGAACAGCTGGCAGACCTGAATTTGGTTGCGCTGTACACCTGCCCATGGCCGGGCCAGGGTTTCTACTTCAACAAAGAAGTCGGATCATCTGCTGACACCCAAGGCATTAAATTCCGCTCGTATAACTCTGCCACCGCGACATTCGCCGAAGAACTGGGCATGATCCCTGTTCAGGTCGAAGCCGCCGAATTGTCCCAAGCACTGGCAACAGGCGTCGCATCTGCGTTCATCTCGTCCGGATCTACGGGCTATGACCGCAAAGTTTGGGAACACCTGTCCCACTACTACAAAGTCAACGCATGGCTGCCGCGCAACTACGTGATGGTCAATTCCCAATCATGGGACAGCCTGTCTGACGAGGTCAAAGCCGGCGTTCAAAAAGCTGCGGATGAAACCGGTGCATCATGTGCCGCCAAATCCGAAGAACTGGCTGACTTCTATTTCGCAGAGCTGGAAAAGAACGGCATGACAGTGACCGATGCCGGACCTGAATTCTTGGCAGAGCTGAAAACAATCGGCGCAAAAATGACAGCTGAGTGGCTGGAAACTGCAGGTCCAAAAGGCCAAGCAATTCTGGACGCCTACAACAACTAATCGTTAGTCGAAATCAGGCCAGCCCCGTGTGCACGCGTGGGGCTGGTTTTTCGTTTTTAAGGACAAGAAATATGCGCGATTGGTCGCCCGTGATGGGCCTGCCGCTGTGGGTGTGGCTGTTTGTATTGCCGTCGGTCTTTGGCCTGATCTGCCTGTTTGCGGGGCACCGGATTGAACCGTTCCTGCGCCCGATCTGGCGTTTTTTGGACAAGGTTTATGTGGCCGGTGGCGTTCTGGCTGCCTGTTTCATGATCACCATTTTGGGCCTGATCGTTGCTGGCATGGTCGCACGCTGGACCAGCGTCGCATTGCCCGGAACAACCGAATTTGCAGGCTATGCGATGGCCGCCACGTCGTTCTTTGCGATGGCCCACGCGCTGACACGCGGCGCACATATTCGGGTGTCGATCATCCTGAACATGAACCGTTTTTTGAACCGCTGGCTTGATGCGTTTGCCGTCTTTGCAGCGGCAATCATCGCCACGTATTTCGCCCGTTACGCGATCAAAACCGCATTCTTTTCTGAAATGTTGAATGACCGAACACAGGGCCAAGATCAAATTCCTGCGTGGGTCGATGCCGGTTTGCGTACCATCGGATCAAGCCCCGCGAACTGGGCCGAAACATGGGCCAAGGGGTCATCAGAATTGATCTACACCCCCGTCTGGATACCGCAGCTTTCTATGTGCATCGGCACAATTTTGTTGGCCGTCGCACTGTGGGATACCCTGTATCGCATGTTAATCACGGGCACGAACCCGATCGTTTCGGAGGCCGTAGAATGACCGAACTTTACGCAACTATCATCTTTTTGTTTGTCCTGTTTACCCTGCTTGGCAGTTCGATCTGGATCGGTCTGGCCCTGATGGGCGTCGCATTTGTGGGCATGGAATTGTTCACCACACGCCCCGCTGGGGACGCGATGATCACGACAATTTGGACCAGCTCCAGCAGTTGGACATTGACCGCCCTGCCCCTGTTCATCTGGATGGGTGAAATCTTGTATCGAACCCGATTGTCCCAAGACATGTTTCGCGGCCTCGCCCCATGGATGAGCTGGCTGCCTGGCGGATTGCTACACACCAATATCGCGGGCTGCACGATTTTTGCAGCGGTGTCAGGATCATCCGCTGCGACCCTTACCACCGTCGGTAAAATGTCGATCCCTGAACTGCGCAAACGCGGCTACCCCGAATACATGATCGTGGGCACGTTGGCGGGGGCGGCAACGTTGGGCCTGATGATACCACCATCCCTGACGCTGATCGTGTACGGCGTGTCGATCAATGAAAGCATCATCAAATTGTTCATGGCCGGCATCTTTCCCGGTCTTGTTTTGGCAGCACTCTTCATGAGCTATATCGTCGGCTGGCATTTCATTCGCCCCGACCAACGCCCACCGCCCGAACCATCGATGTCGTTTGGAAAAATGATCGCCGAAAGCCGGTTTTTGATACCCGTTTTATGCCTCGTATTCGCCGTTATCGGATCGATGTATTTTGGCTGGGCCACCGCAACCGAAGCCGCCGCAGTGGGCGTTATCGGCGCGTTGGTGTTGGCAAGTTTCCAAAGATCGTTGTCGTGGGAAGCCTTCCGCGAAAGCCTGATGGGGGCGACCCGCACGTCGGCCATGATCGCGCTGATTTTGATGGGGGCCGCGTTTTTATCCCTGTCCATGGGCTTTACCGGATTGCCGCGCGCCTTGGCGGCGTGGATCGACGGGATGAACTTGTCACCGATCACGTTGATCGCAGCGCTGACTGTGTTTTACATCATCCTTGGCATGTTCCTAGACGGCATTTCGTCGGTCGTTCTAACCATGGCGATTGTCGAACCGATGATCCGTCAAGCAGGCATCGACGTGATCTGGTTCGGTATTTTCATCGTTGTCGTGGTCGAGATGGCGCAGGTCACACCGCCCATCGGGTTTAACCTGTTTGTGCTGCAAGGCATGACCAAACACGAGATTTCCTACATCTCGAAGGTGGCGTTGCCGATGGTCGGATTGATGCTGCTGATGGTCGTGATCTTGGTCGTTTGGCCAGAGCTGGCGACGTGGCTGCCAAACAACCTGCGCCAAGGGCCCAGTTAGACGTATGCGCCCCGGCGTCACGGTTTTGCAGCTAGACACACATTTCCCGCGCGTTGCGGGGGATGTGGGCAGCGCAGACAGTTATGCCTGCGAGATCGAAGTTCTGCGCGTCACAGGCGCGTCTGTTGGCGGGATTGTAACCGACCGACCAGACCAGATCGACATTGCCCCGTTCGAGGCCGCGTTAAGGGCTGCGCGCGGGGACGTGATCGTGACGTCGTGTGGGTTTCTCAGCTATTGGCAGGCGCATTTAGCAGCACTGGTCGACCGCCCGTTTATTGCGTCGTCTTTGGGCGCGCTGGACCGCCTCGACGATCCAGACAGCACCGCGATCCTGACCTATGATGCCACACGCCTTGGGGCGGCCCATCTGGGGCAAAATCAGCGGTTTGCGCCCTGCATTATCGGATTGGATAAAACAGCGCATCTACGGGCCGTGATTGGCGGCGATGCGCGCACCCTTGATCAGGACAAAGCAGCGCGCGAAACCGTTGCCACGGTTCAGGCGCAAACCACAAACGCGCTACGGACGTTGGTTTTGGAATGCACCAATTTACCCCCCTACAAAAGCGCGCTTGCGGCAGCCTTTGACGTAGATATCATCGACATCCTGACAGAGATCGAGGCCGTCAGGCCAAAGTCCATCCGCCCCGCATTTCTTTAGCAGGCAGCGGTCACGATGATCTCGACCTTTAGACCTGTGCGCGCCAATTTTGCCTCGCCACATGCACGCGCAGGGGCGTGACCTGTTGGGACCCATGCGTTCCACACCGCGTTCATATCGGCAAAATGCCCCATGTCAGACAGCCAGACGGTGACCTGCAACAACCGCTCCTTTGACGAACCTGCCTCGGCGAGCAGTGCGTCGACTTTGTCCAGACACTGCTGCGTTTGATCGTGGATGCTGTCGTCGGACACGCCCACCTGCCCGGACAAATACACAACACCGTTGTATTTGACGATTTTACTGGCGCGCTCGCCGGTGTGCATACGTTCGATGGTCATGGCTGATGCCTCCTCTTGATCCTGCGCAAACTCTTACGCAGGACCATGGATCGACGCCAGCCATAAGGGATGGAATCAGGCGGCGGCAATCACCAGAATTTCAACGGTAAATCCGGGACGCGCCAATTTTGCCTCACCGCACGCACGCGCAGGGGCGTGACCGGCAGGCACCCACGCATCCCAAACCGCGTTCATTTCCGCAAAATCGGCCATGTCAGCCAGCCAGATGGTGGATTGCAAAACGTTTTCTTTGGACACGCCAGCCTCGGCCAGCAGCGCGTCGATCTTGTCCAGACATCGCTGCGTTTGGTTGGCAACAGAATCGTCTAGTGTGCCGACTTGGCCCGACAGATAGATCGTGCCGTTGTGTTGGACGATTTGGCTCATGCGGTCGTGTGTGTGTTGGCGTGTGATGGTCATTGGATGCTCCTATGCTTGACCCCGCCCTTAAAGCATTTCAGGCTAGGGTCGAAAAGGAGGCCGCCATGATCAAATTGTACAGTTGGACAACCCCGAACGGGCGCAAGGTATCGATTGCGCTAGAGGAAATGGGGCTAGAATACGAGGCGGTCGCCGTGGACATCGGCAAAGACGAACAATTTGCGCCAGCCTTCTTAAAGATCAGCCCGAACAATCGTATTCCCGCGATCACAGACGGGGACGTGGCCCTGTTCGAAAGCGGGGCAATCCTAATGTATCTGGCTGAAAAATCGGGAAAGTTCATGCCAGCCTACGGGTCGGATCAGTATTGGAAAATGATGCAGTGGCTGATGTGGCAAATGGGCGGTTTCGGCCCAATGTTAGGTCAGGCGCATCACTTTTTGAAATACAACGCCGGTAAATCTGAATATTCAGAGGCGCGTTTTCATACAGAGGCCAACCGACTGTACGGCGTGCTGGATCGGCATCTGGCGACCTCGCCTTATATCATCGACGACTTAAGCATCGCTGATTTTTCGATCTGGCCGTGGGCGTCGCGTTTTGAATGGCATCAAGTCGACATAGACGCCTATCCGAATGTGAAACGCTGGTATCTGGAATTGGCAGCGCGCCCCGGGTTTCAACGCGGATACAAAGTGCCAAAGGATGTTGGCGACGTGCCATTGGCATAGGCGCATCGGGTTGGCGAATCTTTGGCAGTAACTGAGGTTGAAAATGGTGGGTGGGGGAGACTTGAACTCCCGCACTCAGCGTAGCCACAAAGTGGGTGCGCGACAGTCGGGCCATCCGCGTAATCGCCCAATTAGCTGCTTGAATGGTGGGTGGTAAATGGTGGCGTGGGGGAGACTTGAACTCCCGACCTATCGATTATGAGTCGATCGCTCTAACCAACTGAGCTACCGCGCCTTCGGAGCGTGGATTATGCGCCCACGCCCGCCTCGTCAACCACAAAATCGGTTAAACGTCTCGCACTGCGTCGATCATGCGCTGAACGTTGTCCGGGTCTGCGTCTGGTGTGATGCCGTGACCAAGGTTAAAGATGTGTGGCCCACCTGAAAATGCTTTGACGATTGCGCGGGTTTCATCGACCAAAGGTTGGCCACCTGTGACCATGTGTGATGATTTCAAATTGCCCTGAACGCAGCCGTCGACCTGTACGTTTTTCGCGCCCCAGTCAGCAGAAACCGAATTATCGAGCGCAACGCAATCAACACCCGTGGCCTTGGCGAATCCGATATAGCCATCCCCTGCTTCGCGTGGGAAACCGATGATCGGAATGGTTGGGTGTTTGGCTTTTAACGCCGCCGTAATCCGGCGCGCAGGTTCTAGCGAATATTTCAAAAACGCATCGCCCTTTAGGGACCCTGCCCAGCTGTCGAAAATCTTGACGACTTCTGCGCCCGCTTGGATTTGCATCGAAAGGTAGTCAATCGTGGCCTCTGTAATGCGGTCCAACAGCGCCTCGAACAGCGGGGTGTTTTCCATCCGCAATGCGTGTGCGGGGCCTTGATCTGGTGTGCCTTGACCCGCAATCATGTAGGTCGCAACGGTCCACGGCGCGCCTGCGAATCCGATCAATGTGGTTTCAGCGGGCAATGCCGTGCTTAGGATTTTGACAGTTTCGTAGATCGGATTCAGCGTCTCGTGAATGTCAGACACTGGCCCCAGTTTGTCGAAATCGGCTTGTGTTGTGATCGTGGACAACCGCGGTCCTTCGCCAGTGACAAACCACAAATCCGCGCCCAGCGCTTGGGGGATCAGCAGGATGTCGGCAAACAAAATCGCGGCATCAAATCCATAGCGGCGGATCGGCTGCAAGGTCACTTCGGCTGCCAATTCAGGATTGTAGCACAGCTTTAGAAAATCGCCGGCCTGTGCGCGTGTTGCACGATATTCAGGTAAATATCGCCCCGCCTGTCGCATCATCCAAATCGGAGGAGTCGGAAGCGTTTCACCAGCCAGCGCGCGCAGAATTGTCTTTGAAGATGCCATGTTTGCCTATTTTTTCCAGATTTTTTCCGTCCACCCAAACATCCCTAGCCAAGACAGGTTGTCAAGTAAAGTTGACGCCAATACACATGTTGCATGACAATGATTTTACCAACCCCCGCCACCCCGCTGAAAATTGGGACTCGAGGTTCGCCTTTGGCCATGGCCCAAGCGTATGAAACCCGTACCCGTCTGATGCAGGCGTTTGATTTGAGTAAAGAATGTTTCGCAATTGATGTGATCAAAGTGACCGGCGACATGATCCAGGATCGCCCGCTAAAAGACATCGGCGGCAAGGGTTTGTTCACCCGCGAAATCGAAGAAGACCTACTGTCAGGTAAAATTGACATCGCAGTTCATTCGATGAAAGACATGCCGACAATTCAGCCCGAGGGGCTGCTGCTCGACACTTATTTGCCGCGAGAAGACGTGCGTGATGCGTTTATTTCACCCACCGTGTCGTCCATCGCCGATCTCGCGCAGGGGGCTGTTGTTGGCACCTCGTCGCTGCGGCGCAAAGCGCAATTGCTGAACCGTCGACCTGACCTGAATGTCGTTGAATTTCGCGGCAACGTGCAGACCCGCCTCAAGAAACTGGCCGATGGTGTGGCCGAATGTACGTTCCTTGCCAGCGCCGGTTTGAACCGCCTGAACATGGACGAGGTCCCCGCCACCCCCATCGCGCCCGAAGACATGCTGCCCGCCGTCGCCCAAGGGGCCATCGGGATCGAGCGACGCGAAAATGATGCCTCAACTGCCGAAATACTCAGCGCGATCCATGACACGCCAACTGGCCAACGCCTTGCCGCTGAGCGCGCGTTTTTACTGCACCTTGACGGGTCGTGCGAAACCCCGATTGCGGGTCTGGCAATATTGGACGGTGACCAGTTGTATTTGCGCGGCGAAGTGCTGCGCCCCGATGGATCAGAAGCGATCAATGGCGAAAAACGTGGGCCTATTTCCGACGGTCCTGCGATGGGTGTCGCGTTGGCTCAGGAACTGTTAGCCCGCGCTGGTGATGGGTTTTTCGACTGGCACTAGCCACAGATCAACGCCGCGTAAACCTTGACCAAAGGCCCGATTGTGTCCGACCCTAACGCAGGGAGGCCACATGACACGTTATTCAACACCGGGAAAAGCATACCTAAGCAGCGATGAAATCAGACCCCTTGCCGCACGTTCCGATGCGATGGCGCTTTGGTTGGTGGCGCACTGTTGGGGTGTGATTGCACTGGCGTTATTGCTGTTTGCGTTATGGCCAAATCCGCTGACATTTATCCTCGCTGTCGTCCTGATCGGATCGCGCCAATTGGGCCTCGCTATTTTGATGCACGAGGCCGCGCACCTTGCGTTGTTCAAAACCCGCGCTGTCAATGAATTCGCTGGTGAATGGCTGTGCGGTCGCCCGATCATGGCAGAACTGCACGCCTATCGGCACTATCATCTGACGCATCACCGATTTACACAAACGGACAAGGATCCCGACCTGTCCCTGTCCGCCAAATTCCCGACATCCCATGCGTCGATGCAACGTAAATTTGTTCGCGACCTAACCGGACAAACCGGCGTCAAACTGTTCATCGCCCAGATCACAACCGCCATTCGTCTGGCTGGCGATCACGAGGCAATGGACGCCGCAAAAACCGACGCCGCACAGGCGTTCAAATCAACCGAGCTGTTCAAATCACTGGCGGCATTTTTGGCCGTTGTGGTGGTGATGGGCCTAATCGGCGATTGGTGGTGGGGCCTCGCATTTTGGGCGCTACCCTACCTTACGTGGTTCCAATTTGTACTGCGGGTGCGCAACATCGCCGAACACGGGGCCACAGAAACATCAGAGGATCCGTTCAAAAATGTGCGCACAACGCGTGCAGGTTGGGTCGCTCGCACGTTCGTCGCGCCCTACTGGGTGAACTATCACCTCGAACATCATATGATTATGCACGTGCCCTGTTGGCAGTTGCCTGCGATGCACAACGCTTTGATATCAAAGGGATTAGGGGCGCGCATGAACATCGCGCCAACCTACCGCGCCGCACTGACAGAGGCCGGATGGGGCAAAGCGTAACCTTACGGGATGGTGGGCGGGGCGACTTGAGCCAAAGGCTCAACAGCGCCGTTTCACCAGACTAGACCCATTTGGCCAGTGGTGGCAGGCTCATCAAAACCGCGTTTGCATCATGGCCGGTTTCCAAGCCAAACTTGGTCCCACGATCGTACACAAGATTGTATTCCGCATACAAACCACGGTGGATCAACTGCGCATCTTTGTCCGCATCATCCCAATCTTGAACACGACGTTTTTCGACCAACGGCACATAGGCAGGCAGAAACGCGCGACCGATATCTTGGGTCAAAGCAAAATCCGCCTCCCAATCACCGGTGCATTTATCATCCATAAAAATACCACCAACGCCTCGCGCACGCTTGCGGTGCGGGATGTAGAAATATTCGTCCGCCCATTCTTTTAGCTTGGGGTACAAATCCTCGCCATGCGGGTCCAAATGGGCCTTTTGCTGCGCGTGAAAATGCGCCGTGTCTTCGGCATATTCAATGCAGGGGTTCAAATCAGACCCGCCACCAAACCACCACGCATGCGGGGTCCAGAACATGCGCGTGTTCATGTGAACGGCAGGCGCGTGCGGGTTTTGCATGTGCGCAACCAGCGAAATTCCGGCGGCCCAAAATCGCGGGTCATCTTTCATGCCGGGAATACCTTTGCGCGCGGCCATTGCCCCCTGCGCACGTTCACCCAGCGTGCCATAAACTGTCGAAATATTGACGCCGACCTTTTCAAACACACGACCACCGCGCATCACGCTCATCAATCCGCCGCCAGCATCGCTGCCATCTTCCGAGGTGCGCGTGGTTTCGGTAATTTCGAATGATCCCGGCACCGCGTCAGACATCGGCCCGGTGGAATGGTTGTTTTCCAGATCCTCAAACGACGAAACGATCTGATCACGAAGGTCACGGAACCAAGCGCTCGCGCGGGATTTTTCGGAATCAAAAGCGTCAGTCATATTTCACCTGTCCTGTTTGGTTAACATGAGTGTCGCGAAACTTTGCCGTGTTGAAAAGCCCCTAGTGCGCAGGTGCGACAATCGGATCAAGCAAACTGCGCCCGCCATCCACGGTGACGGTTTCGCCAGTCATAAATCCTGATCCTTCGCAGGCCAGAAACTGCACGGCGTCGACCAATTCAGTCGGGCTTGCGATGCGGCCCAGCGGCGTTGTGCCTTCGATTTCATCGCGCCATTCGCTGTGTTCAACCATCGCATCCTTAAGCGAGGCCGACATCACAGACCCAAAAGACACCGCATTCACGCGAATCCGTTCAGGGGCCAACGCCAACGCCATCGAGCGCGTCATTTGATCAAGCGCAGCAGCCGCAATCGAATAGCCCATCAATTCAGGGCGGGTGTGGCGTGCGGCAATCGACGACAGATTCACAATGGAACCGACTTGTCCTTCGGGGCGATCTTTGGCCTGTTTGATCATCCGCTTGGCGACCTGTTGCGACAAACGCAGGCTGGTCATCAGGTTTTGTTCCAGCAGCACTTCGACCGATGTGTCTTCGACGTCCAAAACATCGGTTGTCATCACTTGGCGTGACGCATTAACCAGAATATCGACTTGATCAAACGCATCAATTGTCGCGGAAATCAGATTGGCGATGGTCAAACGCTGGCGTAGATCACCGGCAAAATGGCGAATGTTGCCTTCGTCCAAATGATCGCCCAGCTCTGATTTCAGCTTGGCTTCGTCCATATCGGCGCACATCACTTTGGCGCCCTTGTCCGCAAAACCACGCGCGATGGCCAAACCAATGCCGTTGGCAGCACCCGTGATAATGGCCGTTTTGCCAGAGATCGAAAAAGACATGATCGAATTCCTTAGGTGCGTTTGCGCAATGGGCGCACAGCATTGAACAGTTTGAAGCGGTTATCGCCGCCTAAATCAATGACTTTGGCAAAATTGGCTGTCAGCGCCTCTTCGTAGGGGAGGTGACGATTGGCCACCATCCACAACTGACCAGACGGGGCAAGTATGCGCGCCGCTGCCGACACAAAGGCTTGGCCCAATGACGGTTCAGCCGCGCGGCCTGTGTGAAATGGCGGGTTCATCACAACTGTGTCGATGCGATCCTTTGGGGCCCATTTTGTCGCGTCCGCCCAGTGGTATTGCACGCGTTCGTCTGTGACATTGCGCTTGGCGCATTCCAACGCCATGTGCCCAGCTTCGACCATGTGCACGACATTGACATCGCGGGTCAGGATATGTGCGGTTAAGAACCCCCAGCCTGCGCCAAGGTCCGCGACGTTCTTGCCGAATTTCGCAGGCATCGCGTCAGCCAATAGTGCCGATGCGGGGTCGATCCCGTCCGCAGAAAACACACCGGGTGCCGTCCAAAACCCACCATCGGTTTGCGACGGACCTTGCGCCCAGTCGGCCAAACCGTCGTGGGTGTTGATCCAGAATAACTTGCCATGTGCCTTAGAAATCGAGCTAGATACATCGCCGCGTTTTTTCAAATCTTTGAACAGGCTATCAACGCCATCAGTTTTTTGACCGTCGACAATAATCGGCCCATCGGTGCAGGCGGCGGCCATCGCGATAATCGCGCGAGCCTCGGATTTGGCGCGGGGCAGACACACGACAGACATCGCATAGCGACCTTCGGGGGCTACATTTACGGTGAACCCACGCGCGGCAAACGCATCATAAACAGGGCGAAACGGCTGGATCACGTCGCATTGATCGGACGGCAGCGCGCTGAGGTCCGCATCCATGACAGGGTGAAACACCGCAATGCGCCCTTCGGGCACAGCCAAACCGCCCTGTTCAAGGGCCAAGGGCAATCGTGCGCCAATCATAAAATTATTCTTCTTTTTCCATGGTGCATTGCAGCGGATGCTGGTGACGGCGCGCAAAATCCATGACTTGCGCGACTTTCGTCTCTGCGATTTCGTGACTGAACACGCCAACGACGGCCAGACCCTTTTGATGCACGGTCAACATAATTTCGAATGCCTGCGCGCTGTTCAGCCCGAAGAACCGTTCCAAAACCAGTACAACAAATTCCATCGGCGTGAAATCGTCGTTCAATAACATGACCTTATATAGCGGAGGACGCTTGGTCTTGGGCTTTGTGTCTGTGATGACGGATGTATCGCCATCGTCATCAAACTTGTCTGCCATCATGTGTGGTTGGGTGTGCATTACAGCTTGGGCCTCAGAATCCATGTGTTCGCTCTTGAATAGGTCTATATAACGTCCCTGTGGCTTTAGAAAAGAGGCAGCGCACTATATGTCCAACACCATCACCACAATTGCCTTTGATGCGGACGACACGCTTTGGCACAACGAGCGGTTTTTTCAGCTGACCCAAGACCGGTTTGCGACGCTTTTGGCCGATCATATGGATGGTCCTGATTTGATGGCTGTGCTGCTAAAAGCCGAGCGGCGCAACATCTTGCACTATGGTTTTGGGATCAAAGGCTTTGTGCTGTCGATGATCGAAACCGCGCTAGAGGTGACGCACAATTCAGTGCCCGGTACGGTGATTGCGGAACTGATCGAGGCGGGCAAAGACATGCTGGCCCATCCCATCGAATTGCTGCCCCATGCGGCCGAGGCGGTGGATATTGCCAAAAGTCGTGGCAAGGTTTTGGTGATCACCAAAGGCGACCTGCTAGATCAAGAACGCAAAATCGCGCAATCGGGTCTGGGCGATGTTTTCGACAGGGTCGAGATCGTGTCCGCCAAAACACCAGACGTTTACACACGCATTTTTTCGCAGCACGGCACAGGTGCGTCGCAGGGCATGATGATCGGCAATTCGATGAAATCAGATGTTGTCCCGATGATCGATGCGGGCGGTTGGGGCGTGTTTGTGCCGCATGGTCTGGCGTGGGATATTGAACACGCAGAACCGCCTGACCACAGCCCGCGCTATCATTCCATTCCCGATCTTGGCGCGCTTTCTACGCTGCTTGATCAAATCACCAAAGGATAAAACATGCCCCAGGCCGACCTGAAATACACCAGCGACTTGCCCCTTGATGCTCCGGCTATTCTGGCCGCTATCGAGGCCACGATTGCCGCCTTTGATCCTGACGCCGGGGCCTGCAAAGGGCGCGCTTACAAGGTCACCGACTTTCATCACACGCATGTTTTGGTCGAAATTTCAGTGATGAATCGCGCGCACCGTGACGCTGCATTTATGGACAGTCTGGCGCTGAAACTAGAGGCCGAAATCAAGGCCCACATCGCAGCGCCTTGCGCCTTTTCGTTGGCCCTGTCGTTCTTGCCGAACACCTACATCACCAACCTGCACAAACCCTGACAGGGTCGCCAACGCACCTTTGCCACATTCTTGACACATTGGCAGGTCTATGGGGCAATTCGCACCTACCCCCTACATGTGGATTTATTGCAGTGCAGAAAACCGCCTATCACCTTGATTCTAAGGGTTTATCGAAAACTGGAATTATGCTAGTCTAAAACACAATAATAAGGGTAAGCCGCAAAAAGCAGGCAACCCAGAGGCAGAAAAAGGCAGATTCATTGTGAAGGTTCGGCGCATGCAGCCGGCCCGTTTAGGGCTATTGTTTTTCGCGGCAATTTGGATGCTGGTGGTTGTACCACTTAGCGTTGCAGCTGCCCCATATGCCGCGTTCGTCATGGACGCGCGCACAGGTGAAGTGTTGCATGCTCGAAATGCTGACACCCGCCTCCATCCGGCATCGCTCACCAAAATGATGACGTTGTACATTGCCTTCGAGGCGATTGAGCGCGGTGAAATCTCGCTTGATACTAAGGTCAGGATTTCGAAAAATGCGGCCGCCGAACCACCGTCAAAATTGGGTTTGCGTGCAGGTCAAAAGATTTCCATGCGATATTTGATCCGCGCCGCTGCGGTTAAATCCGCCAACGATGCAGCCACCGCAATTGGTGAGGCCATCAGCGGGTCCGAAGCGAAATTTGCCCGCCGCATGACACGCACCGCGCAAGCGCTGGGAATGACGCGGACAACATTCAAAAACGCACATGGCCTGACCGAAACCGGCCACATGTCTACGGCGCGCGATATGTCGACTCTCGGGCGGCACGTGCTGTATGATTATCCGCAATATTATAACCTGTTTTCGCGCAGAACCACCGATGCTGGAATTCGCGAAGTGGCCAATACAAACCGCCGTTTGCTCGCCTCGTACAAAGGTGCTGACGGGATCAAAACCGGCTACACCCGCGCCGCAGGATCCAACCTTGTCGCCTCTGCTGAACGGGGCAACGAACGGATCATCGCCACAGTCTTTGGCGGGAAATCATCTGCCGCGCGTAACGTAAAAGTCGCAGAATTGCTCGACCTTGGGTTTCGCCGCGCCCCATCACGGGCGCCTGTGCGCAAACCGGATGCCCCGAATTACGCCAGCGTAAACGTCGCAAAACCCAAAGGTGCGGGCAAAACCATCCGCTTGAACGTGGCTGTCAAAACCAGCTTGCGGCCAAAACCACGCCCCGGCGTCGCAGCCCCTGTGCTTGTGGCCGCGCTTGAAACCACAACGACAGTTCTGCCCGCAGACATCATTTCTGCGATCACCGAAGCACAAAAAACAGCCCCCACAGTTGTGGTTCAGGCCAAGGCGATTGTCCCAGTCATTTCGACCCGTCCCAACGCAAGGCCCAAGAACCTCGTTCTAGCCCGCGTCGCACCCGCACCCGAAGTCGTGACACGTTTGTCGACCTCGGGCGGACGCCATTGGGGCGTGAACGTCGGGCGATACCCCAGTCGCTACAAGGCCGAGCGTGTGTTGCTAAAAACCGCGCTGTCCGAAATGTCGACGCTGGACGGATCACTGCGAAAAGTAGTGCGGCGGCCTCAAGGGTTTGACGCGAATTTCATGGGGCTTACACGCCAGACTGCCGACCTTGCCTGCCGACGATTGCAGGCGCGCAACGTGACCTGTTTCATGGTTGGGCCGTCGTCGTAACTGCTACGCTTTTTCCTCGGCCAAGGTGCGTTTTAACCAGCGCACAAATGCCTTTAGCGGCGGGCGTTGCACGCCCGGGCGTGTGACGATGTGATAGCCAGCACCTGGGCGTTCTTCTTCGTCCAGCAGCACCAATCGGCCTGATTGCAAATCCGCCTCGACGAAGGCGCGCACGGTCACCGCGATCCCCTGCCCGTCTCGTGCCCCATCCAGAATCAAGTTGCCCGGCACCTGGATAAACCCCGCAGTTGTGCGTTCGCTCACGCCGTGTTGACGCAGCCAATTGCTCCCCTCGGACCGCCCAAATTCTTCGAGCCAAAGCAGATGGCGCAGATCGTCAGGGCTGTTGATTTTCTTGCCTTCAATCAGCTTTGGCGCGCCGACAACAACCATGGGCGATTCCAGCCACAGTTCGTTTTCCAACCCCGGCCACGGGCCCGTGCCATACCTGATCGCGATGTCCACGCCGCCCGGTTCCAACGCGACAGTGTCCGGCGTCGGATTGAGCAAAATATTCACGTCAGGGGCAATCGCGCGGAACCGTGGCAGGCACGGCATCAACCACGAGGCTGCGAACGTCGGCGTGGCGGTAATGTGCAGCGGGCGCGCGTCGTTGGCGCCTGTAATTGTGCGGCTTGCTTCGATCATTTGGGCGAACCCTTGCAAGGCGGCTTGCGCCAACGCCTCCCCCTCTGCGGTCAGGTGCATGGTGCGTCCGGAACGGTCCAGCAGGGACACGCCCAACTGCGTTTCAAGGCTGCGCAATTGTTGACTGATCGCCGCATGACTAACGCCAAGGGCAGCCCCTGCTTGGGCCACACCACCCGTATCAGCAAAGGCCGCAAACGCACGCAGGCCCGCAAGCGGAGGAAGATCACGCCAATCCATATGTTAGCTTACCTTACAAATCTGAATTTCAATTGAATGGCATTTATTGCGCCAAAGATCAATATTGCAGTGACAGAACACAAACCTACAGGAGATTGAAATGCTAAATATCTATGCAAAATCTTTCATGACTGCGGCCCGCACTGACTGTATTGCCGTACGCGATGTGAAAAACAGTACCCAGTCACGGGTGCGTTGGTTGCCATCAGGGCACTGGTTCCTTGCGCCCAAACGCTGCATCGATCTGAACAAACTGTGAGCGCAGCAATGACATCGAACACCGCTCTCGTACTGGTGGATATCCAGAACGATTACTTCGATGGTGGGCTTTGGCCGTTGCATAACATGGACGCCGCGGCAGCCAATGCCGCCCGTCTTTTGGCCAAGGCCCGCGCACACAATCAAATGGTCGTTCACGTACGTCACGAGGGCCGCGAAACCGCGCCGTTCTTTCGGCCAAATACGGTTGGGGCGCAGATCCATAGCACTGTCGCCCCACTACCTGACGAGGTTGTTATTCTAAAACATCGACCCAATAGTTTTCATGAAACAGACCTGTTGGAACAGTTGCAAAATGCACAGATCACCGACCTGCACATCGCGGGTGCTATGGCGCAAATGTGCATTGATGCGACCGCCCGCGCGGCCAAAGATTTCGGTTTTGACGTCACTGTGGCCGCAGATGCCTGCGCGGCAAAAGCGGTGGAATGGAACGGCACAAAAGTTGCAGCACCTGCCGTCATGGCATCCTTTATGGCGGCCCTTTCAGGAACCTATGCGCGGGTCATAAACACAGACGAGGCGGGCTGATTTAGGCCGTCTCACCTAACAGTTTTGGCATTGGAACCGGATCATCAGCATCCATGTGCGACGGGAACGACGCCAGCAAAATACCGTACCGCATCCGCGCGTCTGTGATCGACGAATAGCTGCCGATCAGATCACGGATCGGACCACCCAAGCGTTCCAAACCAGACACAAAGGCCAGGATCACGCCCACCTCGATTTGGTCGTTGATCGCCAGATAACCGCCATAGGCAATCACGCCAAACGGGCCCATCGCGATCAACAAATTATTCAGGGTTTTCATCACATTCTTGGTCAGCAAAAACTTGGTTCTGATGATCAATATCGCATCGGTAATTTCCGTAAACAGCGCTGGGGGTTCTTTTTGCAGCAGGTCTGTTTCAGCTTGATCCACAATCAAATTCCCCAAGCGACGCACCTTAAGCGCCTTGCGTTTGGCCAGCCGGTTCATCCGCCCCTGAAAGATCGGAACGATCACAAACTGCGGCGAATACAGCGCCAACGCGATCGCGGCGACCAGCGGTTCGATGTAAAACATGTACCCAAGGATCGATACCAACGTCCCGATTTGCAGCAAAGGGCCAGAGATCGCAGAACCCGCAAAACCACCCAGCTTTTCAACCTCGCTCGATAACATCGACACGACCGCGCCTTCGTCCACGACGTCTTCGCCCGCTGCACTCGCCTTGATCTTGGACGGCGGAATAATTGTGTAGATACAATAAAACACCGACCGACGCAGCGTGTGCACAATCTTGGCCGAGATCAATTCACGCTGAATACGCATCAACAATTTCAGACCAGAGGCCAACAACAGCGTCGCGACATAAAGCGTGCCCAACCAGATCAACAGGTCGACGTCCTTGCCTGCGACCGCGTCATCCAGCATTCGGCGCTGCAATTCCAACGGGATCGGAGCAAGCGGCAGCAACCCCAACGTCATCACAATCACCACCATTTGACGGGCCTTGGAATAGCGAAAAATATAGCGGTAAACGGACTGGGGCATCGTACGCATGGCAATAATCCTTTGGCCTTAATCCGCCAAGGATGACAAAACGCGCAACAAGATGCAAAACGCGATTGCGTGACGCCTAATGGGTCGCTTGCAACAATTCGCGGGTGTATTCGGTTTGTGGATTTTCGAACAAATCTTGCGCCGTGCCTTGTTCGATAACGTCCCCCTGTTTCATCACAATAACCTTGTGTGACATGGCGCGGATCACTTTTAGATCATGGCTGATGAACAGATAGGCCAGTCCGTATTTGACCTGCAAATTGCGCAGCAGTTCGACGATTTGTACCTGCACGGTCATATCCAGCGCCGAGGTCGGTTCATCCAAAACCAGCAGTTTAGGGCGTAAAACCATGGCGCGCGCAATCGCGATCCGTTGGCGTTGTCCGCCTGAAAACTCGTGTGGATAACGGTCCATCGTTGCAGGGTCTAATCCCGTTTCGATCATCACTTCGGTCACCAAATCGCGGTGATCGCGATCAGGGTCAATGTTGTGAACAGTCAGCCCTTCGGAGATGATTTGCATGCACGTCATCCGCGGACTTAACGACCCGAAGGGATCCTGAAACACGATCTGCATGTCCTTGCGCAGGCGGCGCAATTCGCGGGTTTTCCAACTGCGAATATCTTGACCGTCATAGGTAATGCCGCCCTCGGACGCGATCAGCCGCATGATCGCCAGCGCCATCGTGGTTTTGCCAGATCCGCTTTCGCCAACGATGCCCAGCGTTTCACCGGCGCGCACCGAAAATGACGACGCGTTAACCGCTTTGACGTGACCTGTTGTGCGACGCAGCAATCCCGATGTGATGGGAAACCAAACCTTGAGGTTATCAGCTGCGACCATGACAGGCGCGTTTTCAGGGACTGGCGCAGGCGTGCCTTTGGCCTCGGCCCCTAGCAATTTTTGCGTGTAAGGGTGCTGTGGGTTGGCGAATAATTCGGCCGTTGGACCGCTTTCAACGACCTCACCCTGCTGCATCACAAACACCCGATCGGCGATGCGGCGCACAATACCCAGATCGTGAGTGATGAACAAAAGGCCCATACCCATCGTGTCTTTTAAATCTTTGAGCAGGTCCAGAATTTGCGCCTGAATGGTCACATCCAGTGCGGTAGTTGGTTCATCTGCGATCAAAACATCAGGTTTATTAGCCAGTGCCATCGCGATCATCACACGCTGACGTTGCCCGCCGGACAGCTGATGCGGATAGCTGGCCAGACGGGTTTGTGCGTCCCTGATTCCGACCTTTTCAAGCAGTTCCAGCACACGCACGCGCGCATCCCGCCCGATCACACCTTGGTGCAAGGCAAGGCTTTCACTTAGCTGTTTTTCGATCGTGTGCAGCGGGTTTAGCGACGACATCGGTTCTTGAAAAATGAAACTGATGTCATTGCCACGCACCTTGCGCAGCACGCGATCTGTCGCACCGATCATTTCCTGGCCATCGTATTTTACCGATCCCGAGACCTCAGCGCTGTCGCCTAAAAGGGAAACCGTGGACAGGGCAGAAACCGATTTTCCCGAACCGGATTCACCAACCAACGCGACGACCTCGCCCCGATTGACGGTGAAACTGACACCGCGCACGGCGTGGGTCACTGCGCCGTCTTGGCGGAAACGAACATTCAGGTCTTTGACTTCTAAAATCGCGTTCATTGGCCCACTCATTGAAATGTCTTTCGCGGATCAAAGGCGTCGCGGATACCCTCAAAAATGAACACAAGCAGCGACAGCATGATCGCAAAGGTAAAGAACGCCGAGAACGCCAGCCAAGGCGCTTGCAGGTTCTGTTTTGCCTGCAACGTCAATTCGCCAAGCGACGGCGCGGAGGACGGCAAACCAAAGCCCAAGTAGTCCAGAACTGCCAGCGATGAAATCGTCGCCGTGATGATAAACGGAAGCATCGTCAGCGTCGCAACCATCGCGTTGGGCAGCATGTGGCGGAACATAATCGTGACGTTCGACACACCCAATGCACGGGCGGCACGAACGTATTCCAGATTGCGCGCGCGCAAGAATTCAGCTCGCACAACACCAACCAAACCTGTCCACGCAAACAGGATCGACAGCCCGACAAGCAGCCAGAAACTTCGCCCTAAAATCGCAAACATAATAATGATGACAAACAGCGCAGGGATCGCCTGCCAGATTTCAATCACACGCTGGAAAATCAAGTCCGTCAAACCGCCAAAAAACCCTTGGATTGCGCCGGCGACAATGCCGATCAGCGTCGCAGTGCCCGTCACAAGGATGGTGAACACGATGGACAATCGGAAGCCATGGATCACGCGGGCCAGCACGTCGCGTTTGGTGCCATCGGTACCCAAAAGGTTCTGACGATTGGGCGGCAATGGTGCCGCGCCCGGACGTTCGACAGCAGTGTTAAACGAATAGGGAATGGGCGGCCAAATGGTCCAACCTTTGTTGATTGCCTCGCCTTCGACCACACCGTCTGCGGCGTCTTCCATCACACCTTCGGGGTCATCAAAACAGATGTCGAGGCCGCCTGAAACGATCAGGCATTCCACCTCAGGATCACGGTAGACGGCTTCGGTTTGGAAATCCCCACCAAAGGCGGTTTCAGGGTAGAATTGCAGAATCGGAAAGTAGCTGGCGCCCTGATAACGCACCAAAATCGGCTTGTCGTTGGCGATGATATCCGCACACAATGATAAGCCGAACAAGATCGCAAACAGCCACAATGACCAATACGCGCGTCTGTTTCTGCAAAAATTATTCCAGCGGCGTTTGTTAAGGGGGGACAGGGTAAACATCAGCCTTCCCTCCGCTCAAAATCAATGCGTGGGTCGACCAGCACGTACATCAAATCGGAAATGATTCCGACCAACAGACCGATCAAACTAAAGATAAACAACGTGCCAAAAACGATCGGATAATCGCGCGCGACTGTCGCTTCGAACATCAAACGGCCCAAGCCATCTAGCGAGAATATCGTTTCAATAATGACCGATCCCGCGATGAAAACAGAGATGAACACACCAGGAAACGACGCGATCACAATCAACATCGCATTGCGGAAAACGTGACCATATAGAACCTGTCGTTCACTAAGCCCTTTGGCGCGGGCCGTTACCACGTACAGCTTTTTGATCTCGTCCAGAAAGCTGTTTTTGGTCAGCAAAGTCAGCGTTGCAAAGCTGCCAATTGTGGTCGCGATCACGGGCAAGGTGATGTGCCAAAAGTAGTCTTTCATTTTGCCAAGCATGCTTAACTGTTCAAAGTTATCAGAGGTCAAACCACGCAGCGGGAACCACTGATAATAACTGCCGCCCGCAAACAAAACCAACAGCATGATCGCGAACAAAAAGCTGGGGATCGCGTAGGCAGCGATGATGAAACCGCTGGTCCATGTGTCAAATGACGTCCCATCGCGCACCGCCTTGCGGATGCCCAAGGGGATCGAAATCAGATAGGCGATGACCGTCGACCACAGGCCCAAAGTTATCGAAACCGGCAGCTTTTGTTTGATCAATTCGACCACATCTGCGGATCTGAAATAGCTTTCGCCAAAATCAAAACGCGCATAATTCCACAACATATTCATAAATCGCGTCAACGGCGGTTTGTCGAAACCAAACTGCGCCTCAAGCTCTGCGATGAATTCAGGCGGCAGGCCACGCGCACCAATATACGTGCTGTCAGAGGCGGTGTTCAGATCCTGTGCGCCGCCATCGTTGCTGCCCCCGGCAAAACCCGCCAACACATCGCCCTGACCTTGCGCGCGGGCAATCGCCTGTTCCACAGGACCGCCCGGCACGAACTGGATCAGCGCAAAGTTGACCAATAAAATACCGATCAATGTCGGGATGACCAGCAACAGCCGGCGGAGAATATAGGCGCCCATCTGCGACTACCTTAGCGCGCCAGAGGCCCGCAGCGCGTCCGCCTTGTCCTGATTGTACCACCAGAAATCGAGGTACCCGAGGAAGTACGGCGGCGTGTTTTCAGGGTGCTCGAACATGTCATAATACGCAACCCAATAGTTGTCGTTGTACCACAGCGGAACCATGATCAATTCACGGCGCAGCGCGCGATCAAGGGCTTGAATGGCGGCGATTTCCTCGTCTTTTGTTTGCACCAACAAGGACCGGTCGATGATTTCATCAACCAACGGGCTTGCCATGCCAGCGGGATTAAACAGTGAAAATTCAGCGGCTTCAGAGCCGAATTGCTGCTCAAGCCCTGTGTCCGGTTCAATGATCGGGTAATAACCGCCGTAGATCATGTCGTAATCACGGTCACGTCTGCGGGCCGTATATTGCGCGCCGTCCACCACTTCCAAAGTGATATCAACGCCCAGTTTGCGCACATTTGAAACGTAGTTTTCAATGATCGCACGCCCGGTCGATGAACTGTTTGCGCTTAGCAAAAATGTGACTTTCATCGGCGCGCCATTGGCCGTAACGCGCACGCCATTATCGCCAATCTCGAACCCAGCATCATCCAGCAACTGCATGGCTTTGCGGCTGTTCTTGCGATCAAAAAGACGGTTCGGGGTAGATGTGTGGGCCGTGCGCACATCGTCCGTCAGGATGTCTTGCGGCACAACATCACCAAGCGATTTCAGAAACGCCAGCTCTGCGCCAGTTGGTTTACCGGTTGCCATAACAGGTGTCCCTTGGCTGAACGAAACGCGTTGTTTGAACAGACCGTGCTGCAAGCTTTCATTGGTCCATTCAAAGTTGAACGCCAAAGCGAGGGCTTCTCTGACGCGAATGTCGCCCAGGTTTTCAGCACCAGTGTTAAAAACAAAACCTAGCGGCGTCGCAGGTGCGCCATCAGGGATTTCTTCGCGCACGACGCTGCCGTTGTTCACATTCGGGAAATTATAACCTGTCGCCCAGCGCTTGCTGTTGCCTTCGGGTTTGAACGTATATTCGCCGGCTTTGAATGCCTCGAATGCGCCAGTGTCGTCGCCAAAATATTCGATCCGGATTTTGTCAAAATTGTTCCGACCCACGTTAAACGGCAGGTCTGCGCCCCAGTAATTCGGGTCGCGTTTAAAGACCGTTTGGCGGTTCACATTGACCGAATCCAACATGTATGGCCCGGAACCCGGCGATACATCCAAACGGCTTTCGTTCAGCTTTGCGCCCGTTTCTTCGTACCATTTTTGGGACCAGACCGGCACGCCGCCGACTTGATCGATCAGGCTGCGACGCGAAATCCCTTTGGTAAAGTAGAATTTGATCGTGTGATCATCCAGTACTTCGACCTTGGGAATGCGTTTGCGCACCGCATCGCCGTAGCTTTTTAGTCCCTGATCCAGCAACAAATTGTGGCTAAAGGCAACGTCATGGGCCGTGAGCGGCGTACCATCAGAAAACTTAGCCTCGGGGCGCATGTAAAAGATCACCCAGTCTTTGGTGTCCGGATATTCCAAACGATGCGCCAGCAGGCCGTAAAATTCGCCCAAAACATCCGCCGGTGCAGACGCCAGATCAATGTTCGTCTCGGTTGGCGCCGCGCCAAGCAGGCTCTCGTACATCATCGAGCTCAGCGATCCCGCGCTGCCTTTACGGCTGTAGGCGTTCATCGAATCAAATGTTCCGACCACCCCCAACGAAATCTCGCCACCTTTGGGCGCGTTCGGGTTCACATAATCAAAATGCGGATAATCAGCCGGATATGTCAGATCGCCGTAGAACGAATACCCATGCGTCGAGATCATCTTGACCTCGGCCCGCGCCATGCCCGCGATCAACGCAAACACCGTCAACAACGCGGCGGCTGCGGTCCAAACAAACCACGAGGTATCTTGTGGCTTCGTTTTTGCGATGGCTTTACCGGTCTTTGGGGCCTGAATTTGGGTCCGCTGCATGTG
Organism: Ascidiaceihabitans sp.; assembly: GCA_047626725.1. Lineage (GTDB taxonomy): Bacteria > Pseudomonadota > Alphaproteobacteria > Rhodobacterales > Rhodobacteraceae > Ascidiaceihabitans. The sequence continues at coordinate 158,387 of JBLHSG010000001.1, read as the reverse complement.
GCTGATCCTCTTTGTTATTTACGGTCGTTCTACCAGATATATCTCGCCCACGCTAACGGGCTAGCATTGTGACATTCAAGTTGCGAATACGTGATCAGCAGGTAAATGCACCGCGCACGCCACTTTCCAAGTGGAGGCACGCCGATTTGACACAAAAAAGGCCGCGGGCATTGCTGCACACGGCCGATTTAAAACGTTTCGTCAGACGATTAGTCGTCCAAGCCATCCAGATACGCGATAACGTCGGCGCGATCTTGTGGCTTTTTCAAACCCTTAAAGCTCATCTTGTTGCCAGGTGCGTAAGATTTTGGGTTCTCAAGGAAACCGGACAAAGCATCGACTGTCCATTCACCTTCAAGACCATCAAGCGCGCCTGAATAACCGAAACCGTCCGCCGCAGCGATGTCGCGGTCCACAACGCCGTACAGGTAAGGACCTGTTGCGTTTTCGCCGGCTTCAAGCTTGTGGCAAGAGCTGCATTTTCTGAAAACTTTTGCGCCGTTTGAAACATCTGCGGCGATCATCAAGGCAGCCATGTCGATAACTTCGACTTCTTCAGGCTCTTCTTCGATGCCGGTATCAATGACATAGGCCGCTTCGCCGTGGCTATCCATGTAATAGATTTCTTCGGCCGCCCATTTACCCAGCAGCATAATCAGCCATGCGCCAAATACGCCGCCAGCAATTTTTGTGATTGTCATAGTGTCGAACATAAGGATGCGTCCATATCTAACAGAATTAGCGAGATAGTTTGGCGCGTATCTATTGGTTCCCTTTGGCGCTGTCTAGGTGTAGTTAGCGCGACCAAACGCCCTCCCCGTTCGGTTTCGCGATCGAAAGGCCAAAATTCGATTGCAATTCAGCACCAAGGAACACCGAAATGACCCAGCGCATCGCATTTCAGGGGGCCTTAGGCGCCTACAGCCACGAAGCGGTTTTGAACGCCCGTCCCGACGCGATGCCAGTGCCCTGCGACGGGTTCGAAGACGTGTTCGCGGCCGTCAAAAATGGCAAAGCCGACCTGGCCATGTTGCCTGTCGAAAATTCGACCTACGGGCGTGTGGCCGACATTCATCGCCTGCTACCAGAAAGCGGCTTGCACATTATCGACGAAGGATTTGTGCGCGTTCGCATCGCGTTGATGGCCAATAAAGGCCAAAAACTTGAGGATATCACCAGTGTACGTGCGCATATGGTTTTGATCCCGCAAGCACGCGCGTTCTTGGACAAGCATGGAATAACGGCAGAAACCGCAGCCGACAGTGCCGGTGCTGCCGCCGAAATCGCGACCAAAGCGGAACATGGCGTTGGCGCGTTGGCTTCTGCTGTGGCGGCGGACATTTACGAGATGGATGTGCTGGCCCGCGACATCGAAGATCAGGGTCACAACACCACGCGTTTCCTGCTGATGTCACCAACGCCGGATCGCACACGCCGGGCCGATAAAATGCTAACGACTTTTGTGTTTCAGGTACGCAACATTCCTGCCGCGCTGTACAAAGCCATGGGTGGGTTCGCAACCAACGGCGTCAACATGATCAAACTAGAAAGCTATATGGTCGAGGGTAAATTTACCGCCACACAGTTTTACGCAGACATCGAAGGGCACCCTGACGATGCCGCCGTCGCACGCGCGCTGGAGGAGTTGGAATACTTTACCGATCGTTTGGAAATCTTGGGCGTCTATCCTGCGTCTGAAAACCGCGATGATGCCCTTAACTCTTAACCCTTGGCTTTGTAGCGGTCCTCTAGCCCTTTGGCATATTGGGCCGCGCGCAGTTTGAACCGTTTGGTCAGTGAGGATTTGGCCAATTTCAGCGATTGCACCAACAGGCGCGCTGACAGGTTCGTGGGCTTAATTTCGAATTCGACCGCGATACGCGTGCGTGTACGGGACAACGCCAGCAGTTCGATTTGACCTGTGCCTTCTAAACCCGTCGCGGTGGTGAACACGCCCAGTTCGTGTGGGGCGTCAAATTTCTTCATCTCGATTTCGATGTCACGTCGTTTGCCGCGCATATCAAACGCCGCCTTCCAACACATGCCAACACCGGGTTTGCTGAGGGTATCGGTACGGCGCACTTCGGCCCCCCGACGCATCGCCGCGCGTTCGTAGCCGTCAAAGTCGCAGATCATATCGAACACCCGATCAATCGGGGCATCCACGTCTTCGCGTGTGGTGAATTTCATGTAACGGCCTGTCGTTGTTTCTTGGTCGATAGCATTTTCGACTTAATCAAGTGTATCCGCAAGCCAATTTTCCAACAAGAAATGTGCGATAGCGCCTTTTCGAGCCGGCAAAATTTGTGGGTGTTGACCGGCAAACACCTCCATCATCTCGTCGCGCGACACCCACATCGCCGCTTCGATTTCGACGGGATCAATGGTGATTTCCTCGCTAACCGCGATGCCAGAACATCCGAACATCAAAGACGCAGGGAACGGCCATGGTTGGCTGGCCAAATACCCGACCTCGCCCACACGCACGCCTGATTCCTCAAAAACCTCGCGGCGCACGGCGGCCTCTAGCGTCTCTCCCGGTTCAACAAATCCGGCAAGCAGCGAAAACATGCCCTGCGGCCAACCAGGAGAACGGCCCATCAGAACCTTATCGCCATGGGTAATCAGCATAATCACAACCGGATCGGTCCGTGGAAAATGACTGGTGTTACAGGCGGGGCAATTGCGCTGCCAGCCAGCGTGCGACATTCGCGATGCGGCACCACATTTGGCGCAAAATCCATGCGATTCGTGCCAACTGAACACCGCGCGACCCGTTGCTGCCAATTCCGCATCACGCGGATCTAGCCAGGTCATGATACGGCGCAATTCTGCGAAAACATGATCGTCAGGCAGGCTCGGGTGGTGCTGTTCACTTGGGTCCAAAAAACCACCCAGACTGGCCGTGTCCATGTCTTCGGGTTCCCACGCGGACAGATCATAGGCAAAACGGGCCGCCCCGTCTTCGCGCCCAAGCAAGATCGGATCAGGGGCTGCAAATTCCAAAATCGGGTGGTCCATCGGCAATCGGGCAAGGGACGCCGGGCGCGTGCGGTGGATCAACGGTTTGCCGCGCCAGAACACAATCGCACGCGCATCCGCACTGCGGGCCATGATGCGGACCACTTCGGGCACATTTCGTACTTCGCCTGCGCGGTCCAATTCAGACCCCCCAAACGTCACCAATTCTGCGGTTTTCATACGTCGCGCCCTCACTACTTTTGCTTACGCCTAGCAGTCGCACGCAGCATCGGGCCGTGCAATGCCGCAGTTGATAAGTTGACAAGTGCTGTCAGGACGATCAACGTTAGGGTGTATTTAGAATTGCAAATGCACGCTCAGGATTAAGTTCGGTGGATTAAGGGAGACATACTCAGTTCAACAGTTAAGCCAATCAACGCTGCGTATTCTCGCGACCAGCGATCTGCATATGAATTTGCGCGGCTATAATTACATATCAAACACCACCGACGACCGTACCGGTTTTGCGCGTGTTTCATCCGTCATTGAAACCGCGCGCGCCACTGCGCCAACAGGTGTGTGTGTGCTGTTTGACAACGGCGACGCGCTGCAAGGCACCCCCTTGGCCGACACGTTGCGCCACGATCCTGACGACCATCCATTGGCGGCAACATTCAATGCGCTGAACTATGATGCCATTGGTTTGGGCAATCACGATTTTGATTTTGGATTGGATTATTTTAACCGCGTGGCGGCGCAGTATAACGCCCCCGTGTTGTCGACCAATTTACGGGATACAGGCCTGAATATGGTGCTGCCTTGGGTCATTTTGGACCGGATCATGCCCTGCGAGGATGGTCAAAACCGTGCCCTTAGAATTGGGGTGCTGTCAGTCTTGCCGCCCCAGACATTGCAATGGAATTATCGCCAGTTTCCGAAAACCACCAAGATTGATCCGATGATCAAGGCTGCTGAAAACGGCAGTGCCCACCTGAAATCGTTGGGCGCGGATGTGGTGGTTTTACTCGCACATACGGGCATCGGCAGCCCGACAAATGCTGATGTTTCGGAAAATGCAGCGCTGCGACTAGGTGTAATTGACGATATTGATGCGATCATCGCAGGCCACACACATGATGTTTTCCCCCACCCAAATGCCGCGCAAACTGATGCGGTTGATCCGGTTTTAGGCACGCTATCTGGCACACCTGCCGCCACGCCGGGGTTCGCCGGATCGCATTTGGCACAGATTGATTTGACCTTGGCGTACAGGGACAAACGTTGGAACATCTTGCGTCATTCTAGTGCTGCCTTAACCGCAGAATCCGCCCCCGAAAGCACCCCGATCCGCGCCCTTAGTCAGGTCAAACACGGCAAGACCCTTGCCAGAATGAGCAGTGGTATCGGCCTGATAGACGCCCCGATCCACAGTTGCTTTTCCCTGCTAAAATCCAGCACTGAATTAGACCTGCTTGCCGACGCAATGCACCGCACAATTCGCCACGCGGCCATTGGAACAGCCTATGAGGACTTACCGGTTTTATCCGCAGTCGCACCGGGGGCCAGTGGTGGTCGCGCGGGGCCATCGAACTTTGTGGCCATCCCCGCAGGCCCGATCCAATATCGCCACGTCGTACAGTTGTGCCCATTCGAAGACGAAGTTTGGGCCGTCGAGGCAACAGGAGCCGACATTTATGAATGGCTCGAACGATCCGCCGCGATTTACGAAACATTTGACCCAGCACGGCCCGATCAAAACGTGGTCCTAAACGGTGCGCCACGGTTCAATTTCGATGTGATCTGCAATCTGTCATATTCCATCGATCCGACACAGCCTGCCAGATACGCGTTGAACGGCGATGTGATTAACCCTGCCGCCACACGAATCCACGACGTCATGCACAACGGCGCGCCTTTGGAACAGACGGCGCGTTTTTTGATCGCGGCCACCAGTTACCGGATTGCAGGCGGTGGACGATTCCCAAAATTGTCGGCGCAAAACACCGCATTGCGCAGCGGTGTCATGGTTCAAGACGCGGTTCTGGCGTTCATCAAAAAACCACGTCCGCGCATTCCCAAAGGCAATTGGCGCATCAAAACCTCCACACGCTGTCGCGCCGTGTTCGAAACGTCACCATTGGCAGAGCCGTTTTTTCATGAGATCGCAAACTACAGGCCCGAGAATTTAGGGCTGGCCGACAACGGGTTTTTGCGCGTGCGTTTGAATTTTTAACGGCGTTTATCGCAGGGTCTTGCAAGGGGGGGTATGCGCCGCTATATCGTGTCTTGAGAGGTTGGCGCGGGCGAGCGCCTCGCCAACCCGGTCAGATCCGGAAGGAAGCAGCCGTAACGAGCCCCGCTTGGGTCGTTGTCAATCTCTCACCTAAGTCTTTGACGCCTTGCGTAAAAGACGAAACGCGTCAGCGGTGTCTGCAAGACACCGCGAGAGCGCAAGCAAAAGCCATTACAACCGTTGCGCCGCAAACGTATCGCACTGACCGACATTTCCCGTATCATAGCCACGATAAAACCACCGCGCGCGCTGCGCCGATGTTCCGTGCGTGAACGTATGCGGATTTGGCACACGCCCAGCTTGGCGCTGCAAATGATCGTCCCCAATCATACGGGCTGCATTCAGGGCTTCTTCGAGGTCGCCACGTTCCATCAACCCTTGAACATTGCGCGCCCACACGCCTGACAAGCAGTCGGCCATCAATTCCAGCCGCACGGTCAACGCGTTGGCCTCGTTCTGGCTAGATGCGCGGCGGGCCTGATCCACTTGCGGCAAAATCCCAAGCTCGTTTTGAACGTGGTGCGCGACCTCGTGCGCGATCACATATGCTGCGGCAAAATCACCGCCCGCACCAAGGCGTTCTGACATGGTCGTGAAAAACGAGGTGTCCAAATACGCCTTTTTATCAGCAGGACAATAAAACGGGCCCGTCGCACCAGACGCACCACCACAAGGGCTTTGTGTGACACCGGAAAACAGCACCAAAACGGGCGGATTGTACTCGCGATTTAGCTGTTCGCGAAAAATCTTGGTCCAGACCTGTTCCGTTGTCGCCAAAACCGAAGACGTAAATTGCGCGGCGCGGTCATCTTCGGCGCTGATCTGGCGTGGCTGTTCGGACGATGTATTGCCACCATCCAACAGCGACGACACATCGACACCCGTGAAATACCCCAAGGCCAACACGACAATCAGACCAACGCCGCCGATACCCCCAGCAGCGCGGCCACGACCACCTGATCCGCCAGCGCGACGGCGATCTTCGATATTTCGGCTGCCTTTGATCCCACGCAAACGCATAGCAATCTCCTGATCGGTTGTTTTGTGCCTTATAGACGTGCGCGTGAGCGTTCCGCAAACGTCGCCGACAAAACCGTGCATCAGACACCTTGGAAATGGCCAAGGACCGTGACATTTGCTATGCCCACCAGACCAGATGTGCTTTGGTCATTGTGACGGTGCGCCGCGCATCTGACTGTGGACGTTGGGGCCCGCGCGCACTAGTTTCTGCCGTAGACAAATTTCCACACGAATCTGATGAAAGCCCATTGATGTCTGACACAGCCGCACCCGCCTATCAGGTTCTCGCCCGTAAATACCGGCCTGAAACCTTTGTTGATCTGGTGGGCCAGGATGCAATGGTGCGCACTCTCAAGAACGCATTCGAGGCGGATCGGATCGCCCAAGCCTTCATGATGACGGGTATTCGCGGAACCGGCAAAACCACCACCGCACGGATCATTGCCAAGGGGATGAATTGCATCGGGGCGGACGGAAACGGAAAGCCAACGACCGAACCTTGCGGGACGTGCGAACACTGCACTGCCATCATGGAAGGGCGCCACGTTGACGTCATGGAAATGGATGCGGCATCAAACACCGGTGTGGCCAACATTCGCGAAATCATCGATTCTGTGCATTACCGCGCCGCATCTGCCCGCTACAAAGTCTACATCATCGATGAAGTTCACATGCTGTCGACAGGGGCATTTAACGCGCTGCTCAAAACGCTTGAGGAACCGCCAGCCCACGTCAAATTCATCTTTGCCACGACTGAAATCCGCAAAGTTCCAGTGACGGTTTTATCGCGCTGCCAACGTTTTGATTTGCGCCGCATCGAACCCGAAGTGATGATTGCGTTGATGCGTAAAATCGCATCGGCCGAAGGGGCTGAAATCGCCGAAGACGCGATGGCATTGATCGCCCGCGCAGCCGAAGGATCGGCACGCGATGCGACGTCATTGCTGGATCAGGCGATCTCGCATGGGGCGGGTGAAACATCTGCGGATCAAGTGCGCGCGATGCTGGGCCTTGCCGATCGCGGGCGTGTTATGGACCTGATCGACATGGTGTTGCGCGGCGATGCGGCGGGTGCGTTGACCGAACTGAGCGCGCAATACGCCGACGGGGCCGACCCGATGGCCGTGATGCGCGATCTGGCTGAAATCACCCACTGGGTTTCGGTTGTGAAAATCACGCCAGAAGCCGCCGAAGACCCCACCGTTTCGCACGACGAACGCGCGCGCGGGCTGGCGATGGCCGAAGCCTTGCCGATGCGCGTGCTGACACGTCTGTGGCAAATGCTGCTGAAAAGCCTGGATGAAGTTGCCGCCGCACCCAACGCGATGATGGCGGCCGAAATGGCAATCATCCGACTGACCCACGTTGCTGACCTGCCAAGCCCCGAAGAATTGGTGCGCAAGTTGAACGGAATGAGCCCACCACCTGCGCCAAATGGCGGCGGGGGCGGTGCGCCTGCGGCGGGCGGGGGGGCCTCGGCTTACGCCTCGGCCACGTCTGGCGTTGTGACTCAACCCGGTGGCGGCGGGGCGACAATGGCATTGGCCACACATGCGGATCAAGCCTTGGCCCGGTATCCGACGTTTGAACATGTGGTCGAATTGGTGCGCACGAACCGCGACGTAAAACTGTTGGTCGACATCGAAACCACACTGCAATTGGCCGCATACCAGCCCGGACGCATCGAATTTGTCCCCGCTGACGGCGCTCCACGTGACATGGCGCATCGTTTAGGGGCCAAGCTACAACAATGGACTGGCAATCGCTGGGCGGTCACGATCGTCAACGAGGGTGGTGGTAAAACCATTGCCGAAGTCCGCGATGCTGCTGATTTGGCCTTGCAAGAAAAAGCCGAAAGTCACCCGATGGTGCAGGCCGTTTTGGCGCAATTTCCGAAGGCTAAAATCATAGCGATCAGAACCCCGGAACAAATCGCCGCCGCCGCAGTCGAGGATGCATTGCCCGAAGTTGAAGATGAATGGGATCCGTTCGAGGATGATTAGGTTTGCAGTCGTTGCAGCCCTCATTCCGACAATCGCTGTTGCCGAAGTCTGCGACAGGGAACGCCCTAACTGGGATGGGTTACCAGTGTCAGCGATCACCGAAACCTTGGTCTGGCTAACCACACCAACTGTGTTGTTGCTGATCCTTGCGACAGCCTTGGCGATATATTTCCAGCAACGCTGGGTCAGCGTTGTGTTGGCTCTATTTTGGGCAAGCTTGATCCCGTTTCTTTTCACACAAGACCTCGATGACGTCTATTGAGAGGCGTGGGAAGAAGGCTGTATCGGCCCGTCCGACTTGTCCATCGGGCTGTGTGCTGCAATATGTATCTTAACACTTTATTTGGCGTGTCGCCCTCGCGGACGCCCATCATCAGGAGAAAACGAATGTTAAAAGGACTTGGCGGGCTCGGCGATATGGCTGGCATGATGAAAAAAGCCAAAGAAATGCAAACCAAGATGGCCGAGATGCAGGACGATCTGCAACACGTGACAGTCGTTGGTGAATCTGGCGCTGGTTTGGTCAAAGCGACAGCGACGGCCAAAGGTGACCTGACCAAGCTGGACATCGATCCATCCATCTTTAACGGCGACGATAAAGAAGTCGTCGAGGATCTGATTTTGGCCGCGATCAAGGATGCACAAGCCAAAGCAGCCGAAGCGGCACATGAGAAAATGGGCGCGCTGACCGAAGGTTTGGGCCTACCTGCCGGAATGAAACTGCCGTTTTAGGCCGCGTTCGGATCCCATCATGAGCAGCACCCAAGACATCGACGCCTTGATCGAAATGATGGCGAAATTGCCGGGCCTTGGGCCTAGGTCGGCGCGGCGTGCCGTGTTGCATCTGATCCGCAAACGCGCGTTGTTGCTGACACCACTGGCTGACGTGATGCAAACCGTAGCCGCCACCGCGCGCGAATGCCTGAACTGCGGCAACGTCGGAACCACGGATATTTGCGATTTATGCACGTCGGAAAAGCGCGCGAATGGCGAACTGTGCGTGGTCGAAGACGTGGCTGATCTGTGGGCGATGGAACGGTCAGGCGTGTTTGCGGGGCGCTATCATGTATTGGGCGGCACGTTGTCAGCGCTGGACGCCATCGGGCCGCATGAATTGCGCATTCCACGCCTAATTGACCGTGTCGAAACCGAAGGCATCACCGAAGTCATTCTGGCGCTGAACGCCACCGTCGACGGGCAAACCACCGCACACTACATCGCCGACCAGTTAGAAACGCGCGTGACGCTCACGTCGCTGGCCCAAGGCGTGCCAATCGGCGGCGAACTGGATTACCTGGATGACGGGACAATCACAGCGGCGATGCGCGCGCGCAAAGCACTGTAGAAACGCAAAACGCGCGCCAGTGAACTGACGCGCGCTAGGTTTTCTGGGTCGGGAAAAGACGCGCCTTATGGCTGCTCTTCGCCGTCACCTGATGGCAGGTTAAACAAGTTGTCTGCATCGATCAGCGACGATTTATCATCGTCTTCGTCGTCATCAATCACATCGCCCAATGTGAAGGTTTCTAGACCCTCGATGGCTGTCGGGATTTTTGGCTCTGTGTCCATGCCCAGCGACTGTTCTGTGCTGACCAATTTGCGACGTTCGTCATCAGACATCACATCGCCATCCGCGGCCTTTTTAGCAGCTGCTTTTTGAACGGCGGCGTCCAGTTCGGACTGTTTGCACAGACCCAAAGCCACCGGATCAATCGGTTGGATGTTCGAGATGTTCCAGTGCGTGCGTTCGCGAATCGCTTGGATCGTTGGCTTGGTTGTGCCGACCAGTTTGGACACTTGTGCGTCCGACAATTCCGGGTGGAATTTGACCAACCAATAGATCGACGCGGGGCGATCCTGACGTTTTGACAACGGCGTGTAACGTGGACCACGACGTTTTTCTTCGCCCTGTGCAGCGGCGTTAAATTTCAGCGCCAGTTTGTGCATCGGGTCGGCTTGGGCCGCATCGATTTCTTCTTGGGTCAGCTGATTGTTTACAACCGGATCAAAGCCTTTGACGCCAGCGGCAACATCGCCATCCGCAATGCCTTGGACTTCCAATTCATGCATGCCAACAAAGTCAGCAATCTGTTTGAAATTCATTGTGGTGTTGTCCACCAGCCAAACGGCTGTGGCTTTTGCCATAATCGGTTTTGCCATGTTCGTGCTCCTAACGCATATCTTCCCCGTCACCTTAAGTAGGCTACCTTGAAGTCCAAGGCCGGTTTCCATTGTGGGGGAACTTAAGCCGTATATAGTCGGGCCAAAGCGATAAGGGAAGACCAATATGCGTGCCTTGATTTTCTGGTTGATGATGGGGTTGCCCGCAGCGGCGCAACAGCACAAAGCAGGCGAATTCGACTACTACGTTATGGCGCTGTCGTGGTCGCCAAACTGGTGCGCATTATCTGGCGATAAAAAGGGCTCGGATCAGTGCGATCCGCGTCACGATCATGGCTGGATTTTGCATGGACTGTGGCCGCAATATCATCGCGGATTTCCTGAATATTGCCGGTCAAATTTCCGCCCCCCGTCACGCGGGCAAACCAATGCCATGGCCGACATTATGGGCACCGGCGGATTGGCCTGGCATCAATGGAAAAAACACGGCGTCTGTACGGGTTTGTCGCCTGATGATTACTACGCCCTGTCGCGCGACGCCTACGCCTCTGTCACCCGCCCCGCAATTTTTCGCAAATTGGACAAACCCATCAAACTGCCCGCCTCTGTGGTCGAAGCCGCATGGTTAAAAGACAACCCGACCCTAGAGGCAGACGGCCTAACAATCACCTGCAAACAGGGCCACATCCAAGAGGCACGGATTTGCTTTTCTCGCGATTTGAAACCCGTGCCCTGCGGTCAGGATGTGGTGCGCGACTGCACCCTGAAGGATGCAGTTTTTGATCCGGTGCGCTAGCCGCCTGCGACCTCAAGCACGATCTTTCCGATGTGCCCGCTGCTTTCCATCCGTGCATGTGCACCTGCCGCATCTGCCAGCGCGAACGCGCTGTCCATCACCGGCTTGATCCGTCCCGCATCTAACAGGGGCCAGACGGCTTCGCGCAGGTCTTGAGCGATGCGCGCCTTGGCCAAATCAGATTGCGGGCGCAGCGTGCTGCCCGTGATCGTCAGCCGTTTCATCATCATCAGCGCAAAGTTCAATTCGACTTTGGGCCCTTGCAAAAACGCGATCTGAACCAGACGTCCGTCTTCGGCCAATGTCTGGATATTGCGCGGAATATAATCACCGCCAACCATATCAAGGATCAGGTCAGCACCGCCTTGAAATTTCATGACTTCAACAAAATCCGCATCCCGGTAATTGATCGCAATTTCAGCGCCCAAATCCGTGCAGGCCGCGCATTTCTCGTCCGAACCGGCCGTTGCAAACACCCGTGCACCAAAGGCGTTGGCCAATTGGATCGCCGTCGTGCCGATCCCGCTGGACCCGCCATGTACCAAGAAACGTTCACCGGCTTTTAGGCCACCACGCGTGAACACGTTGGACCACACGGTGAAATAGGTTTCTGGCAAGCACGCCGCTTCTTTTAGGCCCAAACCCTTTGGTAAGGGCAGGCAATGTGCGGCTGGCGTCGCGACGTATTCGGCGTATCCACCACCGGGCAGCAATGCGCAAACCTGATCGCCAATGGCCAAACCGGTCACACCGGACCCCAACGCGATGACTTCGCCCGACGCCTCAAGACCTGGTAAATCGCTGGCCGTTTTAGGCGGGGCATACATGCCTGCGCGCTGCAATGCATCGGGGCGGTTCACACCTGCATAGGCAACTTTCAAAACCACCTGACCATGTGCCGCCTGTGGCATCGGGCGCTTGGTCATTTGCAAAACGTCTGGCCCGCCGGGTTTGGTGATTTCGACGGCGTTCATCATGTCAGTCATAAGTGATCCTTTTCGTTTCCCATTGCGTAACAGGTGTATTCAAATTGGCAAAGGCGAAGATATGCTGGCTGTGGCCCTGATCCTGAATTGCGTGATCCTGTTTCCATTAACCTACGCGCTCATCACGCAATCCCCCGGCATGGACGCGGCCTATGGCCCCGACAGCGATGCACGGCGCATTCTGACCTGCCTGTATGCGACGATCGGAGTGATCAGCGCATATGCCTTGATCCAGCTGGGGTTGGGCGCGCGCACCACGGCCGTGCAGATCGCGATGGTGCTGTTCCCGATGCAGATCATCTACAAGCTGGCCACTGTGGGATTGGTTGGCGTATCCAGCCCCGTTGTCCTCACCAATCTGGTTGTCGTTGCTGTGTTGGTGCCGACGCTGGTGGTGCTGTTCGCGCAATCCTAATCCTGCGGTGTGTTCCAGCGGCCCGGCAGATCGATGTCAGGCATTTTTGGTGGTGCTTTGATCCGGCCCAACAACCAGTTTGGTCCAGCCAACAGTTTGCTTAATGTCGGGCTTTCGCGCACCTGTGCTTTGACCTTTTCGATCTGCATGACGTCATCAATGCGGCGGTCTAAAAATTCCCACGTTGCCTGATTGTCGGCACTGTCATCACCCAGCCAGTACAAAACCGTGGCACTGTATACGCCACTAAGCGTCGCGCGTTTGGTGTACCAATTCACATCATCAGATGTGTCACCCAGCGCATTCCAAATCTTGTCTGCAGTGCCCCAAATCGCCTTTGCACCGTCACCAGCATGCATGGGCAGCGCGAACAATGTCGTGCCACGACGCACGGCCTCTTTGTCGGTCACCGCCTCGATCCGGAACCGTACGCCAGCGGCGATTCGATCCCGAAACCGCAACGCGCTTAGATCCTCGGCTTTCAGGCGGTCTTCCATCAACGCATCACCGCGCACATGATAGGCCACAGCCAGATCAACCGCACCGCGCAGGCACACTGCACGGGCCAACGCAGGCGTCACGTCGGTATCAACAATTGCTGCCTGAAACGTTGCCTCGGACCAACCATCAAAGGGCACGTGGCCCAGCGCGGCATCCAGCAATTGATCCTTGGTGGTCTCGTATGGGGTGGTCATCGCATGTTCCTCGTCTCAGGTCGTGTCATGGGCGGGTGCCCGTGTTTTGTAGTTACACTAGACAATATAGGGCGTCTTTGCTATGAGCCAACTTCCTGCAAATCCTTGCAACTTCAAACTAGAAAGGTGGTGAAAACCACATGCAGGTTAGTGTTCGCGATAATAACGTCGATCAAGCGCTGCGCGCCCTGAAGAAAAAACTTCAGCGCGAAGGTGTGTTTCGTGAAATGAAGCTCAAGCAACATTTCGAGAAACCGTCCGAGAAAAAAGCACGCGAGAAAGCCGAAGCGATCCGCCGTGCCCGTAAATTGGCACGCAAAAAGCTACAACGCGAAGGTATGATGTAAATCACACCCCGCATTGTCGGAAATAGTTTACCCCCGCTAGGCAACTGGCGGGGGTTTTCTTTTGCGTGCATCGCTCACAATAGTTCGCAGCACAAACGCGGGCTAGTACGTCTTGAAGGTTTCCTCGTAGGGCACTCCGGCTGCGCTGATTTCATCGACCAACCATGACAGACTGACACCTGAATAGGGCTGAAGCTGAACAGAATCCCGCGACTTGAAATGAACCCAGTATTCCAGTTCATCACTGTCTTCGTGCTTTTGAATGGTCCTCAGTTCGACCTGCCTCAATTCCTTGAGCGATGCTTCGAACCCTTCTTCTTTTCCGTGGGCATGGCGCGGAACATGCCAAAGTAGATCGTGGCTTGTCAGTCGAAAATGCCATTCACCCGTGGTGGACCAAGCCCGGATCGCAAAGGCTATTTCCTTTAGCAAACCGAAGAGCCCGCTTGCGACACATACGACCCCCACAAAGGACCACCCATTCCACGTTTCAATCGCGTCAATGCTCAGCTGCATGATCGTTTCATCTGGAATGAGCTTTGCCCCGAACAAAATCAGGCCAGCGGAAAACAGGGGTGCAATGATGAGGCGCACGATGTTTCGCCCTCGCACAGACTGTCGAACGTCAAAGTACGAATTGCTGTGGTCGCTGTCAGTCAAAGTATTCTCTCAGTACGCTCGTGAATCTGCTGCGAATTAAACATCGCAAAACGTCGTGGTCTAGATGCACACCTAAACCGGCAGCGCTGTTGTCTTGAACACGGTGCGCAACGCGAAACTCGACTGCATCTGCGCCACCCCGGGCAAGCGGGCTAAATACTGGCGATGGATACGCGCAAAATCTTCGGTGTTTTCGGCCACGACCTTAAGTAAATAATCCGCAGTGCCGGCCATCAAATGGCACTCCAAAACATCAGGGATACGGGATACGGATTTCTCGAATGCATCCAACACTTCATCGGCTTGACCTGACAATGTGATCTCGACAAAAACCGTTGTCGGCACCCCCATTTTGCGCGCATCCAGCAGGGCCACATAGTCGCGAATATAGCCATCAGCCTCAAGCCGTTGGACCCGACGATGACAGGCCGATGGTGACAGGTTCACCACATCTGACAAATCAGCGTTCGAAATGCGCCCCTTGCGTTGCAAAGCGGTCAAGATACGTTCGTCTGTTGCGTCCAAGGACATTGGCGAAGATTCCTTTCACATTTACGGCCAGTGTTAGTGGATTCTTCGCAAGATGCCTATTCCTTACGCACATCTTGCGTCGGACATTGCGCGAAAAGCCACAGATACTGCCCATATAATACGCACCTTAAAAACAAATCAGGGAATACGGTCATGCACATTGGTTGCCCAACCGAGATCAAGCCACAAGAATTCCGCGTCGGTGTCACACCCAACGCCGCACGCGAAGCCGTTGCACACGGTCACACCGTCACGATGCAAACAGGCGCCGGCGCAGGCGCTGGTTTCACCGATGCAGATTACACCGAAGCAGGTGCAATGATTGCCGAAACCGCAGCCGAAATTTTTGCCGCAGCCGACATGATCGTAAAGGTCAAAGAACCCCAACCTGTCGAACGTGCGATGTTGCGCAAAGACCAGTTGTTGTTCACCTACCTGCACCTCGCCCCCGACCCTGAACAAACCAACGATTTGCTGGCGTCAGGCTGTACAGCCATCGCCTATGAAACCGTGACAGACGCAAATGGCGGCCTGCCTTTGTTGGCCCCAATGTCCGAAGTTGCGGGTCGTTTGGCCCCTCAGGTCGGCGCATGGACATTGCAAAAAGCCAACGGCGGACGCGGTGTTTTGATGGGCGGCGTTCCGGGTGTTGGACCGGCAAAAGTTGTCGTTATCGGCGGCGGCGTTGTGGGCACACATGCGGCGCGCATCGCGGCTGGTATGGGCGCGGATGTGACCGTGCTGGACCGGTCATTGGCGCGGATGCGCTACCTTGATGATGTGTTTGGCGGGCAGTTCAAAACGTCTTATGCCAACGCAGGCAACACGATGGAATTGGCGCGTCAGGCTGATATGATCATCGGCGCTGTTCTGATCCCCGGGGCCGCAGCGCCTAAGCTGATCAGCCGCGCGCAACTGTCCGAACTGAAACCCGGCGCTGTGCTGGTTGACGTGGCGATTGACCAAGGCGGTTGTTTTGAAACATCGCGCGCCACCACGCACCAAGACCCGATTTACGAAGTCGACGGCATCATGCACTACTGTGTCGCCAACATGCCGGGTGCCGTTGCGCGCACGTCAACGATCGCTTTGGGCAACGCGACCATGCCATTCATGCTGGCCTTGGCCGACAAGGGCTGGCGCAAAGCCTGCGAAGACGACGCACATCTGCTGGCAGGTCTGAACGTTCACGCGGGTCAGTTGACCTATTACGCGGTTGGAAAAGCACTGGGAATGGACGTCATTTCCCCTGCGCTGGCGATCAAAAGCTAGACCATCAACGCATCTTGTGAACCGGTAAAATCGAACCGTCATCCTATTCAAAGGGTGGCGGTTTTTTCATTTTCTAGATTTGGCGCGCGCATGAAAAAGGGTCCGCAACATCACTGTCACGGACCCGAGGTTGGCCGTTATCGGCCGTTTTGTTTTATTGGTTACTTCTTTTTCAGCGCGACCAGAATGTCGGCCAACAGTTCTTCTTGTGTTGGGCCTGCTGGTGCCGGCGCTGGTGCTGGTTCTTCGGCTTTTTTCATTTTGTTCAGCGAACGCACCAACATGAACACCACAAACGCGATGACCAAGAAGTTGATGATTGCCATAATGAAGTTACCGTATGTCAATTCGGCTTCGCCAACGGTGGCTGACAGGCCAGCAAAATCAACGCCGCCCATAAAGATACCGATGATCGGATTGATCAAATCAGCAACAAGTGAACCGACAATTGCCGTGAACGCTGCACCGATGATGATCCCTACGGCCATGTCCATGACATTGCCCTTTGAGATGAAGTCTTTGAATTCTTTAATCATTTTCTGTCCCTTAGTATTGGCTGTGGCCATCGCTTGTTAATTCAGCGTTCGCCTCTGCACAGTCGTTAACACATGTTTGCACCGTTTCTAGTCTGTTTTTGCGGGGAAAAAGGCTTATTTCGTCTCAATAACCGATCAGGAGAACCACAATGTCAGACCTAAATACCTTCGAAATCACCCGGAAATGGCCGCCGCAGGACGCATCTGTTTTGCAGCTGTATTCCTTTCCCACCCCAAACGGGGTCAAGGTGTCCATCGCCTTGGAAGAAATGGGCATCCCCTACGAGGCCCACACCGTTACGTTGTCGGACGCCGATGTAAAAAGCCCGGAATTTCTGTCGCTGAACCCGAACAACAAAATTCCGGCTATCGTTGATCCGAATGGACCAGACGGTGCCCCGATTGGCCTGTTCGAAAGCGGCGCAATCCTGATTTATCTGGCCGAAAAGTCAGGCAAGCTGATGGGCAACACGGCGACTGAAAAAGCCAAAGTGATCCAATGGCTGATGTTCCAGATGGGCGGCTTGGGTCCGATGTTCGGACAGATGGGGTTTTTCTACAAATTCGCCGGTTCCGAGTGGGAAGACAAACGCCCGCAGCAGCGTTATCTGGACGAAGCCGCGCGCCTACTTGCGATGCTGGATCTTGAACTTGCGAACAAAGAATGGATCGCAGGCGAGTATTCCATCGCCGATATCGCGATTGGTCCATGGCTGGCAGCGCTTGATTTTTATGGGGCAAAGGACGCGTTGAACTGGGACGATCACAAGAATCTTGTGGCCTACTTGAACCGTTTTCTGGCCCGTCCAGCGGTCATCAAAGGGCGCACAATTCCGCCGCGCGGTTAAGGCCCAAAAACGCTTCCCTTACGAGGGGAGCGTTCCGTTCAAAACATAGCGCAGCATTTCAACGACTTGCGCTGGTTCTTCGGCCACAGCCAAGGCTGCCGCGTCGACTTCTTTTAAGGCATGTTGGTGATCCGCGCCGTGCAGCACGATCAACGACTTGCCCAAAGCGGCCGCGTAACCCGCATCAAATGCAGCGTTCCACTGTTTATATTTTTCGCCAAAACGTACGACGACCACGTCCGCGTCTTCGATGCCTTTGCGGGTGCGGATCGCGTTTAACTTTGCACCTTTGTTGTCATGCCAAAACTTGTTCGGCTCTGCCCCAAGGATGCTGACACCGCAATCATCGCTGGCCGCGTGGTCGGTGACCGGGCCGCTAAATGTCACGTCCAGATCCTTTGATCCATCGATGATTTGCGCGCGCCAATCCGTGTGAATTTCGCCGGATAAATATACGTTCAACATTTGTTTTTCCTTTTAACCGCGCAAAACGCCGCCCGTTGCCTTGGCTACTTTTTCTACAACCTTGGCGCTGACAGCTTCGATATCTGCATCTTTTAATGTTGCCTCGACAGGCTGCAAACGCACTGTGATCGCAAGCGATTTTTTACCATCGTCAAGCGATCCGCCGGTGAATTCATCAAAGACGCGCACACCTGCGATCAGCGATTTATCCGCGCCCGCTGCGGCATTGACCAGCGTCAGCGCATCAACGTCGGTATCGACCACAAAGGCAAAGTCACGTTCGACCGCCTGCAAATCGCTCGTCTCAAGCTTGCCACGGTTCGCACCAGCGCTGCGCGGCATCGGAATTTCGTCAGGCCATAGGGTAAACGCCATCGCGGGCCCTTTGACGTCCATCGCCTCAAGCACGCGCGGATGCACTTCGCCAAATATGCCAAGGACCTTTTTTGGACCAAGGCAAATTTTGCCGTGCCGACCAGGGTGCCATTCGCCGTTTGCGCCACGCATAATCTGCACTTTGGCAGGCGCGCCCATTGCGGCCAAAACCGCCTCGGCGTCGGCTTTTACGTCGAACACATCAACGCTGCGCGAGGTACCATGCACGTCCTTTGGACCCGTGCGACCAACCAGCAAACCACTAAGCAACATGTGCTCTTGTCCCGGCTCACCACCGCTGAATGCTGTCCCAACTTCGAACAGGGCCATGTTGGCAAATCCACGTGCCTGATTGCGCGCGGCGGCCTGCAAAAGGCCGGGCAACAACGCGGGGCGCATGTGGCTCATGTCGGTGCTGATCGGGTTTTCCAGCATGGTCGTGTCGTCACCACCACCAAACAACGCAGCACTTGGCTGATCGATGAAACTGTAGGTCACACATTCGTTGTAACCTAGCGCGGCAGTCGTGCGGCGCGCGGCCACAATCCGGCGCTGTGTTGGTGTCATTACAGGTTTCGGCACGCCGTCTGTCAGGCGCGGCAAAGGACGGCCCTGAAGTTTGGTCAGGGATGCAATCCGCGCGACTTCTTCGACCAGATCCGCGTCACCTTGAACGTCTGGACGCCAGCTGGGCACATGCGCCATGCCACCCTCTAGGCGAAAGCCAAGGGCCGTCAACGTCTGGCGCTGCGTTGATTCAGGAATGTCCATTCCAACCAACGACTGCACGCGCGCTGCATCCAATTTATAGGCCCGCGACGTGTCAGGAACTTTGCCTGCCTGGATCAATTGCGAGGCTTCACCACCGGCGTTATCGACGATCATCCGCACCGCATGTTCCAACCCGACGGGCGTGAATGCAGGGTCAACGCCACGTTCAAAGCGGTAGCGCGCGTCCGAATTGATTTTCAACGCGCGACCAGCGTAAGCGATTTGCACCGGATCCCAATACGCGCTTTCGACCAGCACATTGACCGTGTCAGCGGTACAGCCCGTGTCCAAACCACCCATGATGCCTGCGATGCTTTGCGCACCGGTGTCATCGGAAATGACCATCTGGCCTGCCAGAAGGGTGTAGGTTTTATCGTCCAGCGCGACGATTTCTTCGCCGCCAGTTGCGCGGTGAACACGCAAGTTGCCCGCTACTTTGTCAGCGTCAAAGACGTGCAAAGGACGGTTGCGATCGTAGGTGAAAAAGTTGGTCACATCGACCAAGAAACTGATCGGGCGCAGGCCGATTGCACGCAGCGCGTCTTGCAACCAAACCGGGCTTGCCCCGTTGGTGACGCCGCGGATGACACGGCCAAAAAACACAGGGCACCCGTCAAGCGTGTCTTCGTCGATTGTCACTGCGATGTCCGTCTTGAACGTCGCTTCGACCACATCGACGTCGCGCGATTTTAGTGTGCCCAAACCACGGGCGGCGAGGTCGCGGGCGATGCCTTGAACGCCCAGTGCGTCGGGACGGTTTGGCGTGATTGCAATGTCGATGACGGGGTCAACTTTGGCCGGGTCATGCTGCGCCAACCAGTCAACAAAACGCTGACCAACTTCGCCCGAAGGCAATTCGATGATGCCGTCATGTTCTTCGGACAGCTCCATCTCGCGCTCTGAGGCCATCATGCCGAAACTTTCGATGCCGCGGATTTTACCGACGCCGATGGTCGTGTCGATGCCCGGCACGTAGACGCCCGGTTTGGCCACAACAACGGTGATGCCTTGGCGCGCATTTGGGGCACCGCAAATGATCTGCTTCATGCCTTCGTCTGTGTTGACTTGGCACACTTGCAGGCGGTCCGCGTCAGGATGTTTTTCCGCGGATTCGACATAGCCGATGGTAAAATCTGCCAGCTTGGCAGCGCGATCTTCGACCTCTTCGACCTCGAGACCCAGATCGGTCAGAGCGTACAGAATGTCGTCCAAAGACGCCTCGGTTTCGAGGTGAGATTTGAGCCAGGACAGCGTGAATTTCATCGGTCTTCCCCTTTGGGACGTCACATGCGTTTGATTGCCTACGGCAATGGCAAAGAATGCGTGTACGCGCAAGGGGTGGTACGCGAAACGCGTCCCTTACGGGTAGCTGTTTGGCAGCCCCAAAAGTTCATCCAACTGCCGTCCGATCCAGCCATGTGGGATGAAATGACCCCCGGGATGGATATCGAGCTTGACTGTGTGATCGTCATCGCAATTGCCCCAGATCGTGCGCTGGAAGGTCAGAAAATCAACCGCGCTCCATGAGCCGTCATCACGCCCCTGTCCGCAGTTGAATTTTTCACGCCACAGTAAAACGGGATAGGTCGTGTCGCCGCCACGCCCGAACGGGAAATCCATGACCGTGTCGTTGGTGCCGTGAACATGGCGAATTTCACGCGGGGCTTGGGGGCAGGATTCAGTTTGGTTGAGCGCGCCGGATACCGCGATCAATGCCACCACGTCGTTGCCGTTTTCGCACACATAACGCCAGGCCATCGCCGATCCGTAGGAGTAGCCTGAGACGTAAATGCGCGCGCGATCGATGGGGTAATTTTTGGCGACGTCCTCTAGCACTTGCGCGGCGAACGGCACGTCATCTGTGTCGTCATCCCAGAAATCCCACGTTTTGCGATTGCCGTTCGGGGCGACCGACAACACGCCACGTTTGCGCGTTGCCCCACTGATCCGCTGGTGTTTGACAGGCAGCGCGCCGGTGCGCATCCACCCGTGAAAGTGCATCAGAACAGGCAATGGCGTTTCGCCGTCCCAATCATCGGGTGCTTTGATGTGATAGCTGCGCCCCGAGGGCAGTTCGCACGGAACATCAAGCTGGCAGGCATCTTTCCACGGACCCATGGCATGGGCAGGAATAGCAAAGAAAGTGGCGATCAGGAGGGCGATAATTTTCATGTTGCCCACGCTACGGATTGGGTTGCGAATGTCACGTCACAAACGCGTGGTGCATCGAGATGCACCTTACCAGAACCACCAATGCGGGCGCTTACCCTGTATTTGTCGCTGAAAATTCTGGATTTTCTTAAAATCCTGCCGCTTTTCGTTTACCTGATTGGCATGCCGCCAGCACACAAAAGCCGCGAAGATTACGACCGGCACAGTCAACAGTTGGGTAAACAAGAACACCCATATGGAATTGAACAACACGTTTAACGCCAACATCACGACAAAGGCCGCGATGGGAATTGTAACGCCGCCCACGATAGAAATCTTTGCAGCCGTAGATTTACACCAATTCAGATACCAGGCGATATAAACACCCAGCACATGCATCTAGCGCGACAACCCACCATGCAAGTTTGGCATATCCAGCGCACTAAACCCGTAGTGACGCAACCAACGCAGGTCTGAATCAAAGAACGCGCGCAGATCAGGAATGCCGTATTTCAGCATCGCGATCCGGTCGATCCCCATGCCAAAGGCAAAGCCCTGCCATTCGTTCGGATCGATCCCACCCGCTTGCAGCACCTTGGGGTGCACCATGCCGGACCCCAAAATCTCCAGCCAATCGTCGCCCTCGCCAACCTTCAGCGTGCCACCCTCCCAAGAACAGCGAATGTCGACTTCGGCTGATGGTTCGGTGAACGGAAAATGCGAGGCGCGGAAGCGTATATCGACATTATCGACTTCGAAATACGCTTTCACGAATTCCTCAAGCACCCATTTCAGGTTCGCCATCGAGATGTCTTTGTCGATCGCAAGCCCTTCGACCTGATGGAACATCGGCGTGTGCGTGTGATCGTAATCGGCACGGTACACACCACCGGGGCAAATGATCCGTGTCGGCGCGCCGGTCTTTTCCATCGAACGGATTTGCACGGGGGACGTGTGCGTGCGCAAGACGTGTGGCGGGCGGTCGTCGCCCTCAGCACGGTGCATGTAAAACGTGTCCATTTCAGCCCGTGCAGGGTGGTGGCCGGGGATGTTCAGCGCGTCAAAGTTGTACCAATCGGTGTCGATGCGCGGCCCTTCGGCGACGGCAAATCCCATCTCGGCAAAGATCGCGGTGACCTCTTCTTGTACCTGTGAAATCGGGTGCAGGGTGCCAACGCGGGCGTCGCGCGCGGGCAATGTCACGTCCAACCATTCGGTGCGCAAACGGGCGTCTAGCGCGGCATCGGCAAGCCCTGATTTTTTGGCAATCAACGCGCTGTTGATCTCGTCCTTGAGCGCATTGAGCGCAGGACCAGCGGCTTGGCGTTCTTCCGGGGTCATCTTGCCCAGCTCGCGCATTTTCAGAGCGACTTCGCCCTTTTTGCCGACAGCGGCCAGACGAATGTCTTCTAACACCGCCTCGTCAGCAGCATTTGCGATTTGGTCCAGATATTTGGCTTTCAGATCGTCCATGACGGCCCCCAGAAAATATTTCTGTTGTGCTATCGCCCTACCCCTTTGATTGCAAGGCCGAGGGGAATTGATCTGCACCAGCACAAACAAAAATGCAGCGGGTGTAAAAACACGCCGCTGCATCAGGTTTTTCAAATCCGAACGGATTATTCAGGCGCGTCAAGCGTTCCTGTTTTAAACACCAAGCCCGCGGCCACAGCCCCAACAATCGGGGCAACGATGAACAACCAAAGCTGGCTCAATGCGCCGGTGCCGACAAACAAGGCGGGCCCGATCGAACGTGCAGGGTTCACCGAAACGCCAGTGACGTTGATGCCCACAAGGTGGATCACAACCAACGCCAGACCAATCGCAAGCCCTGCCATCGCTGCTGGTGCGCCACGTCCTGTCGCGCCCAAAATCACAACCATAAACAAGAATGTCGCAACAACTTCAAAGACCAGCGCGGCCATCAGCGAATATTCACCAAGGTAACCCGCGCCCCAACCGTTTTGGCCCAAGCCGTTTTCCACAAGGCTATAGCCCGCCTTGCCCGACGCGATGGCCCACAAAACCGCAGCGGCGACAATTGCGCCTGCAACCTGTGCGATGATGTATTTGACGGCTTCGGGCAATGTCATGCGCCCTGCCGCGACCATGCCCAACGAAACCGCCGGATTGATGTGACAGCCCGAAACCGGACCGATCCCGTACGCCATGCCAATCAATGCCAACCCAAAGGCAAAGCTGATGCCCATCAATCCGATGTCTGTGCCCGCCAATACAGCAGACCCACAGCCCAACAGGACCAGTGTGAATGTGCCAATGAATTCTGCGACTTGTTTGTTCATTTATTCGTCTTTCTTTTGTTTCCAATTTCCAAATAGGTCACCAAAGCGGTGTACTGCATGGGGAAAGTTTTAAGAAAGTTTACCTTTGCGGGCTATTCAGGGCGGGCTTTGGGCGGATGCGGTACAGCCTGCACCTGCGTCATGATCCATTCCAAAACCCAGCCAAAATGCAAAAAGCCCCACCAAAATGGCAGGGCTTTTTTAGTCTCGCAAAGCTGTGGGCCGTTAGGCCGCTGCTTAAGCTGCGAGCGCTTTTTGTGCCTGTGCAACAATCGCACCAAATGCTTCTGGTTCGTGTACGGCCAGATCAGCCAAAACCTTACGGTCGACTTCGATACCGGCCATGTTCAGACCATTGATGAAACGTGAATACGTCAGTGCTTCGTCGTGTGAGCGAACTGCCGCGTTGATCCGTTGGATCCACAATGCGCGGAAGTTACGCTTGCGGTTGTGACGGTCACGGGTTGCGTATTGGTTGGCTTTATCAACCGCCTGACGGGCGACTTTAAAAGTATTTTTGCGACGACCATAATAACCTTTAGCGGCTTTAATGACCTTCTTGTGACGGGCGTGAGTGACTGTGCCACCTTTAACTCGGGACATATCTTATTCCTTCTGGCTTAACGGTCGTAGGGCATAAAGCCCTTGATGATTTTTGCATCTGGTGCAGACAATGCTGTCGTGCCCCGTGCGTTGCGCAGGAATTTATTCGAGCGTTTGATCATACCGTGCTGTTTGCCAGCCTGGCCTCCGATAACCTTTCCGGTCGCAGAGATCTTAAAGCGCTTCTTCGCGCTCGACTTCGTCTTCATCTTAGGCATTTCCGTCTCCTAATCTTGAGTTCGGTAAATGCGCGACTCGGCATGCCATGTCGGCCGGACGCGCGGAACGAAACTGGTCTTTAGGGGGGATCGGTCCGTGGATCAAGCGAAAACGTCGCCTTGGCAGCCGTTTGGGATACCCGATGTCCACAGGGTCAATATCTATCCAGTTGAGCGACCCGGAACGACGCGTAGAAAAACCCAAATCCCGATGCCATTCAAACCGCAAAAATGCCCTGTATACGTTCGGATCTTGGTCTAGATGAATTGCGCCACGACGCGGACAAACGCCTCTGGCAGGTCTTCGAGGCTGTAGCCGCCGGGACGAGTGCGAATGGCGTAAATAATCAAACCACCCGCGATCAATATCGTCACGGCAGACGCACGCGGCGCACGACTGTCTGACAATGCAGACATCGCGGACGGAATCGAAAACCCCGCGATAACAAGGCCAACAACCATGGCAATATCTGGGCTCATAACGCTACTCCTGGTGGCGCGCGTTTCCTGAAAACCAATTTAATCAGGAAACGAGCGTCCCAACAAACGCTACTCTGGATCGGTGTTGAAAATCAAACGTTCGTCGCACGGGGCCACGCGCAGGATGTTTGTGCTGCCCGGAACATTGAACGGAACGCCGGCGGTTACAACGATCTGGTCGTCCTTGTCGGCAAACCCTTCGCTGCGGGCGGCCTTGGCTGCGGCGACAACCGCGCCTTTGAACCGGTCCAGATTGTCAGTGATCACACAGTTTGTACCCCACGACAGCGCCAGCCTGCGAGCGGTCCCAACCAGCGGCGTCATCGCGATGATCGGCACGCGTGGACGTTCGCGCGCGGTTAGCAATGCAGTTGTCCCGCTTTGCGTAAAACAACAGATGGCTTTGATGTCCGTCGTTTCCGCGATTTCACGCGCGGCGGCCACGATACCATCCGCCACAGACGCGCGGCTTGCAGTTCGGCTGGCCTCGATGATCTGGGTGTACGTCGGATCGGCCTCGACCTCTTGGGCGACGTTATCCATCGTTTGCACAGCTTCGATTGGATAACTGCCAGCCGCACTTTCCGCGCTTAGCATCACGGCGTCCGCACCCTCGTAAATCGCCGTAGCAACATCAGAAACTTCGGCGCGCGTTGGCATCGGGCTTTCGATCATGGATTCCAGCATTTGCGTGGCCACGATCACAGGTTTGGCGGCAGCACGGCATTTGCGTACGAGACGTTTTTGAATGGGCGGCACGTTTTGCACCGGCAGTTCAACACCCAGATCGCCGCGCGCGACCATGATGCCGTCGCTGACTGCGAGAATTTCGTCAAACCGATCCACCGCATTGGGTTTTTCAATTTTGCTCAGGATCGCGGCGCGCCCCTGCACCAAAACGCGGGCCTCTTCGACGTCGGCGACACGCTGCACAAACGACAACGCCAGCCAATCCACACCAAGGGTGCAAACGAATTCCAGATCGGCGCGATCCTTGGCAGACAAGGCAGCCAAAGGCAGTTCGACGTCGGGAACATTCACGCCTTTGCGGTTGGAAATAACGCCGCCGATCATCACGGTACAATCGGCAAAATCGGGGCCACAGGCGTCCACCTGCAATCTGATTTTGCCGTCATTCACCAACAACGATGCACCCACTTCGAGCGCTTGAAAAATCTCGGGATGGGGCAGGCAAACGCGGGCAGATGTGCCTTCGGTTTCGTCCAGATCAAGGCGGAATTTCGCGCCGATATCCAGCATCTCACTGTCGCCCGCAAACACACCAACGCGCAATTTCGGCCCCTGAAGGTCAGCCAAAATCCCGATAGTGCTGTTCAAATCAGCCTCTACTTTGCGAATAATCGCATGTTTTTGCGCGATTTCATCATGAGACCCGTGCGACATATTCAAGCGAAACACATCCGCGCCAGCCTCGTGTAGGGACCGGATCATTTCATAGCTGTCAGAGGCCGGACCCAGCGTTGCCACGATCTTTACATTGCGCAGTCGTCTCATAGTCGGTCCATCCCAGAATGTGTTAGCGCTATCAAAGCGGGTAAATTGTTGCAGGCTTTATCGCGCAATTCCCTTTCAGACGCAACTCGCCTACACCTGCAACAACACAGGTAAACATTTGATGACACATCCAGCTTTCTTTACGCACGGGACCAAACGCACCGGCAATTGGCTGGTGACCTGCGATCATGCGGCCAACACTGTCCCGCCCTGCATTAACGGTGGCACGTTGGGTTTGGCGGACGCGGATATGAACAGGCACATCGCCTATGATATCGGTGCAGCAGGGGTAATGCGCGCGTTGGCAGAGGCGCTGAACAGCCCCGCAATCGAGTCTAATTTTTCGCGTCTGGTGATTGATCCGAACCGCGGCATGGACGACCCGACGCTGTTGATGCGGCTGTATGACGGGACCATAATTCCCGCCAACAGGCACGCTGATGATGTCGAAAAACAACGTCGGATCGCCGCCTTTTATCGCCCCTATCACGATGCGTTAGGTGTGCTTGCCGCGCGGCCAAATACAGCAATCGTTTCTATCCACAGCTTTACGCCCCAACTAAAGGGACGCGCGGTGCGGCCTTGGGAAATTGGCGTGCTCTATGCCCATGACGCCCGCCTTGCGATCCCGATGATCGACGGATTGCGTGCGACGCTGACCACCCCGATTGGCGATAACGAACCCTATGTTGGTCATTTTCCAGGCGACGCGGTGGATCAACACGGACTGCAACACGGGCGCCCGAATGTGCTGCTTGAAATCCGCAACGACCTGATCGAAACCGCAGCGGATCAAATCAAATGGGCAAAACTGCTGGCACCGCTGCTTGAAACTGCGCGTGCGGCTGCGCATCTTTGATCAAATTACAGGAGCGAAAATTATGGACAAACAAACCGAAATCGAACTTCAGGCCGCCGCCTTTCGCCGCCTGCAACAGCACCTGATGACAGATCGCACAGACGTGCAAAACATCGACATGATGAACCTGACGGGGTTTTGCCGGAACTGCCTGTCGCGGTGGTATCAAGAGGCCGCAAACGAACGTGGTCTAGAGATGTCAAAAGACGAAGGGCGCGAGGCATTTTACGGAATGACCATGGCCGAGTGGAAAGCAAACCATCAGACCGACGCCAACCCCCAGCAGCAGGCTGATTTTGCACAAAGCCACAAAGACTGAATTTCGGAAACAATGCGCCGCGTTTCATCGTATCGTCGCGGCGCAGATTACAAAGGGTGCCGCCTGTTTGACATTTGATCGCCCCGCGACGACTGCTGGTTAAAATTTGTATCAATCACAGCCTAAGGCGTTTAAATGTTAGCACTTGTACTTATTCCTGTCGCCTTGGGCATCGGCCTGATCATGAGCGTTTTTGATGACGATGATTCATTAGATGCAGCCGAACAAGGCACCCCAGTACCTGCCGAAACCGACCTTGCGTTGGTCCAGGAGGACGCGAACAGCACCGATTCATTCGAGGGCAGCAATGCGGCCGAAAGAATGGTCGGCAACGACAACGGAACCGAAATTCTGGGCTTTGGCGGCGACGACATAATCGAAGGCAACGGCGGCGATGACGCGATTGATGCAGGTTCCGGCGACGACACGGTAAACGCGGGGGCTGGCGACGATTTTGCCGTTGGTGGCACCGGCGATGATCGTGTCATTTTGGGCGACGGCAATGACATTTATTCCGCATCGTCTCTAAACTCTGAATACATGGAAGGTGACGATTTTGTACGTGGCGGCGCGGGCGATGATGTCATTCGCGACTATCACGGCAGCAATGTTTTACGCGGTGACCTCGGAAACGATTTCCTGTTTAGCGGCGATGACGATCCATTTGCCCAGCGCGGCACCAACGCTGACTTGGGCAAAAGCGACACCCTGCACGGCGGCTTTGGAAACGACACGCTAAACGGCGATGACGGCGACGAATTCACAGGCGGCGCGGGCGTCGATCAATTCGGAATTGGTGTATCGCTGGACCGCGACGAAGACGAGGTCACGATCACAGATTTGGACCCGACAACCGAGGAATTGGTTTTGTACGTTCAGAACCCCGTCGATCCAACTTCGCAAGATTTGCGGGTCACGTTGCGCAGTGCGGGTAATGGTGTGGATGTGCTGTTGGGCAATCGGTTGGTGGCGACACTGGCCAATCTTGGCCCCAACGATATCGGCAATATCAATGTCGCGGTGGTGCTCACCTAAAGGCCCCATGGCGGACTGTTTCTAATCCGCCACGAGGTTTTGCTAACCTAGATCGCGACCTTGCGGCTTTCGTCCAGATAGATTTCGCGCAAGCGTTTTGATACGTTGCCCGGTGTTCCGTCACCGATTTGCGCGCCGTCGATTTCGACAACACCGTTCACGAACATGGTCGCAGACGTGATGAATGCCTCGTCCGCGCCTTGGGCTTCTTCGATGGTGAACAGGCGTTCTTCGACTTCCATCTGCGCCTCTTGAGCGAACCGCAAAACAGCCGCACGCGTGATCCCGTGCAGGATGTCGTTGGACAATCCGCGCGTGATGATTTTGTTGCCTTTGACGATGTAGGCGTTGTTGGATGTGCCTTCGGTCACGTGACCGTCCTCAACCATCCACGCATCATCGCAGCCCGCTGCCTTTGCCATCATTTTACCCATCGACGGGTACAAAAGCTGGACCGTTTTAATGTCGCGACGCCCCCAACGTTCATCCGCAATCGAGATCACTTTGATCCCTGATTTAGACGCAGGCCCTTCGGTAATTCCGGGCTTGGACTGGGTAAACAAAACAACGGTACAAGGCGTGGTTTCAGGATCAGGAAACACAAAATCACGATCCGCAGGCGCGCCGCGCGTGATCTGCAAATACACACCACCATCAACGATTTCATTCTTGGCGACCAGTTCACGGTGCACCGCCAACAGATCGTCTTTCGAGATCGGGTTTTTCATGCCCAGTTCCGTCAATGACCGGTCCAACCGGATCGCGTGGCCGTCAAAATCGACCAGCTTGCCATCCAGCACGCTGGTGACTTCGTACACCCCGTCAGCCATCAAAAAACCACGATCAAAGATCGAAACCTTGGCTTCGTTTTCGGGTAGGTATTCGCCATTCAAATATACAGTACGCATCGTTTTTATCCCCAAAGTGCGGACACAGGCGGATGCACACCGGCTGCGTCAAATGTCAAAGGCTGGTCGCGGTCTTCGGCCAGTAACAGTGGCCCGTCAAGGTCAACAATTCCGACGCCTTGCGCCACCAAAGTCGCAGGGGCCATCGCAAGGGACGAGCCGATCATGCACCCGACCATCACGCCGTATCCTTGGGCCACAGCGGCTTCGCGCAGGGCCAATGCTTCGGTCAAACCGCCGGTCTTATCCAGCTTGATATTGATGACGTCGTATTTGCCTTTTAGATCGGCAAGGCTTTCACGGTCATGGCAGCTTTCGTCGGCGCACACAGGCACAGGACGTTGCATGCCCAGCAGCGCGTGATCTTCGCCCGCAGGCAGCGGTTGTTCAACCAATTCGACACCCAAGCCCACCAGATGCGGGGCCAGATCTGCGTAAACCTCGGCCGTCCACCCTTCGTTTGCATCAACGATGATCTTTGATTTCGGCGCACCAGCACGCACGGCTTCAAGCCGGGGCATGTCGTCGGGCGTGCCCAGTTTGATTTTCAGCAACGGGCGAAACGCATGTTCCACCGCCTGCGCGCGCATGGCGTCTGGCGTGTCCAGCGACAACGTGTAGGCGGTGATTTCCGGGCCCGGTGCCTTTAGCCCCGCCAGTTGCCAAACCCGTTTGCCCAAACGCTTGGCCTCAAGATCCCACAACGCACAATCAACTGCATTGCGCGCCGCACCGGCAGGCAACAATTCGTACAGCGCCTCGCGAGTGACGTCGTTTGGCAATCCGGCGATCTGGTCTGTGACGCTTTCCATGCTTTCGCCGTAGCGGGCGTAGGGCACGCATTCGCCCCAGCCTTTGTACGCGCCATCGTCCAAATGCACGGTCAGCACCTTGGCTTCGGTCCGCGACCCACGCGCGATGGTGAACACCTGCGCCAGTTTGAAAACGTCGTGCGTTACATCAATGCGCATCGGTCCACCCATCTGTTCTGATCAAAACAATCATCATTTACAAACCGCCTACAGTGCCGCGATTGCATCTGCCAAACGATCAGCACCATGACGGAACGGATCAACTGCGGGCAAGCCCATCTCGGCCTCGACCTTGGCCAGATACGCCACCGCTTCGTCCTCGGACAAATGCTGCGTGTTCACCGAAATCCCGACAATCTGACAGGCCGGATTCCCGACACGCGCCAATGGCAAGGCCACGTCGGCGATTTGCTGCATCGTTGGCACCGCGTAATCCGGCAGACCGCGCATGTGTTTGCGGGTTGGTTCGTGACACAGGATCAACGCATCGGGCTGACCGCCGTGGACCAAAGCCAAGGTCACACCGGAATAGGACACGTGCATCAGGCTGCCTTGTCCTTCGATGATGTCCCAGTGATCGTCGTCATTCGCAGGTGTCAGATATTCAATCGAACCGGCCATGAAATCGGCCACAACCGCGTCCAATGGCACGCCGTCGCCGGTGATCAATATACCAGTTTGACCCGTGGCACGGAACGTCGATTTCATGCCTTTGGCGCGCATCGATTCGTCCAGCGCCAATGCTGTGTACATCTTGCCTACAGAACAATCCGTGCCCACAGCCAGCACGCGTTTGCCGCTGCGTTTCACGCCAGTTGCGATTGGGTAATCAACGCTTGGCACGCGCACGTCGTGCAGTTTGCGGCCCTTTTCTTCGGCCAATTCGACCAGATCAGGTTCGTCGCGCAGCAAGTTGTGCAAGCCGGATGCAAGGTCATAGCCCATGGTCAGCGCTGCGATCAGCACTTCTTTCCATGCGTCAGAAATATATCCACCGCGGTTCGCCACACCCAGCACCAGTGTTTTTGCGCCCATGGCTTTGGCGTGTGCCAGCGTCATGTCGGTCAAACCTACGTCAGCTTTGCAGCCTTCCATGCGCAATTGACCAACTGCGTTATCAGGGCGCCAGTCTTTGATGCCTTGCGCAACTTTGGCCGACAATTGGTCAGGCACGTCGCCCAAGAACAGGAGGTAAGGTGTTTTGATCATAGCTGTGGTCCCCAAATGCAATGTTACCGTCAATTTCAGCGATTCTGCGCGCAAATCCATCGCTATCCGCGTGCGTGTTTCAGAATCTGAGCACGAAACCAGCGCGTAATCTGATTATGCCACAAGAATCGTGCGTGCAACCAGCCAACGACCGATTCACCTCAGCGTCAAACCGGAATGCTGCACCTGCAAAATACGCCTTGCGCGCGCCTGCGCAATTAAATAGCCATTCACACCAGATAACCCGCAACTTTATTGCGCCTCCCTTTGCCTTCGAAAGGTCCATTCATGAGCTTCCGCCTTCAGCCAACGCCCCCTGCCCGCCCAAATCGCTGCCAGTTGTTCGGACCTGGATCCAACACCAAGCTGTTCGCGAAAATGGCGGCCTCTGCGGCGGATGTGATCAATCTGGACCTCGAAGATTCCGTGGCCCCCAGCGACAAAGACATCGCGCGCCAGAACGTGATCGAGGCAATCAACACAATCGACTGGGGCACCAAAACCCTGTCGGTGCGGATCAACAGCCTCGACACCCCGTACTGGTATCGCGATGTGGTCGACCTGCTTGAAAACGCGTCAGACCGTCTGGACCAGATCATGATCCCCAAGGTCGGATGCGCCGCAGATGTCTATGCCGTCGACGCGCTGGTTACCGCAATTGAACGCGCCAAGGGCCGCACGAAACCAATCGCTTTCGAAGTCATCATCGAATCCGCCGCCGGCATCGCTCACGTCGAAGAAATCGCCGCGTCCTCGCCCCGTTTAGAAGCGATGTCATTGGGCGCCGCTGATTTCGCAGCCTCGATGGGGATGCAAACGACAGGCATCGGCGGCACGCAGGTCAACTACTACATGCTGCACGAGGGTCAAAAACACTGGTCCGATCCGTGGCACTGGGCCCAAACCGCGATTGTTGCCGCCTGCCGCACGCACGGTATTTTGCCGGTCGACGGCCCGTTTGGTGATTTTTCCGACGACGACGGTTTCCGCGCCCAAGCACGCCGGTCTGCCACCCTTGGCATGGTCGGCAAATGGGCCATCCACCCCAAGCAAATCGCGACCGCAAACGAGGTATTCACCCCGTCTGATGAAGCCGTGGCAGAAGCCCGCGAAATCATCGCCGCCATGGAAGCAGCCAAAGCCAGCGGCGAAGGCGCGACCGTCTACAAAGGCCGTCTGGTCGACATCGCATCCATCAAACAGGCCGAAGTCATTGTGCGACAACACGCCATGATCACCGGCTAACGCTTACGTGACTTGATATTGCCGGGCATGTCCGGCTGAATGGGGCCTTCACAATCAACAGTGCGAGGCTCCAATGCGTTTTCTGATCCTGTTTCTTATCACCTTTGCGATGCCTGCTATGGCAGACGACCTGACCCCGCGCGATGGTTGGGAAATCCACACATCCGACAAGGCCTATCAACAGCTGATCAACGACACCAAGGCTGCGGTCAAAGCCAACAAAATGGGTGTCGTGACCGAAGCAGGCCCAACAGGCGCTGCCAAAAACCGTGGCGTGACCATTCCGGGCAACCGCGTCATTGGCGTTTTCAACAACGTCTTTGCGGTTAAAATCCTTGGCCTGTCGACAGCCGCGATGATCGAAGCGCCAGTGCGCATGTACGTCACCGAAAACAAAGACGGCACCGCGACACTGTCTTACAAAACGCCCAGCTTTGTTTTTGCACCCTACGATGGCGGCGATGAGCTGACAGCTTTGGCGTCTGAGATGGACGGGATTTTTGCGACAATCGCAGCTGCTGCGGTAAAGTAATCTAGCCGCGTTCGTCCTTGGGCGACCCCATAACAACATAGGACGTGATGCCGTTCACTTGCGGCAACGCGCCCAACAAATCCGTGTGAAACGCCTTGTAGCTGGGCATGTCCGCGCATTCGACACGCAGCAAATATTCGATAGTGCCTGTGATATTGTGGCACTCGCGCACATCCACGGCACGGTCCATCGCGCGTTCAAACGCCTCTTGGCTGGCTTTTGAATGATCGCGCAGGCCAACGCCAATATAGGCGACAAACCCGATCCCCATGGCAGACCGATCCAGCACCACACGATAGCCCGTGATCAAACCGGAACGTTCCATTTCCTGAACCCGACGCAAACAGGCCGAGGGGGACAAGCCCACCCGATCTGCCAGTTCTAGGTTGCTCACGCGGCCATCGCGGGTCAGCTCACGCAATATCCGCTCGTTTATTTGATCTAACTTGGTCATATGTTGTGAAATATACGTCAATCCGATGCAGTTCGCAATTTCATAGCGTCGTCTTTGCGCGAAAAATTGCGTCATGACATATCAACTCCTTACCGCCCTCGCCGGATTTTGCATCGCCAGTTCGATCACCCCGGGACCAAACAACCTGATGCTGATGGCGTCGGGTGCCAATTTCGGATTTCTGCGCACCATCCCACACATGCTGGGTGTGGGTTTGGGGTTTGTGCTGATGGTGATTTTGGTTGGCATCGGATTGGCGCAAATATTTGACAGCTATCCGATTGCGCACACGATCCTAAAAGTCGTTTCGGTGATCTACATGCTGTACCTTGCCTGGAAAATCGCCACCGCGGCCCCTGCGGCAAAAGGCGATCAAACTGGCACGCCCATGACCTTTTTGCAGGCCGCATCGTTCCAATGGGTCAATCCCAAAGCGTGGACAATGGCGATCACCGCCGTCACCGTTTATACCCCTGACACCGCGCTGGTTTCCATTCTGATCGTGGCAGCTGTTTTTGGCGCAATCAACCTGCCCTGTGTCAGCCTGTGGACGGTTCTGGGCCAACAAATGGCGCGCATCCTGACCAACACCACACGCCTGCGCGCGTTTAACATCAGCATGGCGGCGCTGTTGATTGCCTCACTTTATCCGGTGTTCGTGCCGCAATAATCAACATCCCCGACACAGCCCATCACACAACGTTGCAAACCGCGCCATTGCCCTCCATATATTAGCCAAAGATATTGCAGGGCACACATCCAATGACACAGTACATGGAATTCGAAAAACCTCTGGCCGAAGTCGAAGGCAAAGCCGAGGAACTGCGCGCAATGGCGCGTGAAAGCGAAGACATGGATGTGTCCTCGGAGGCGACTGCCCTTGATGAAAAAGCCGCGCAAATGCTGGTTGATCTGTATGCAAACCTGACGCCTTGGCGCAAATGTCAGGTCGCGCGTCACCCGGAACGCCCGCATTGCAAAGACTACATAAAAGCGATGTTTACCGAATATACGCCGCTGGCTGGCGACCGTAATTTTGCTGACGATCATGCTGTAATGGGTGGTTTGGCGCGTTTTAACGACCAGCCAGTGATGGTGATCGGGCACGAAAAAGGCGACGATACCAAATCGCGCATCGAACGTAACTTTGGCATGGCCCGCCCCGAAGGCTATCGTAAGGCCACGCGTTTGATGGACCTTGCCCACCGCTTTGGCCTGCCCGTCATCACATTGGTCGACACTGCTGGCGCGTACCCCGGCAAAGGTGCCGAAGAACGCGGTCAATCCGAAGCCATCGCACGCGCCACAGAAAAATGCCTGCAAATCGGCGTGCCTTTGATCAGCGTTATCATTGGCGAAGGCGGATCAGGCGGCGCTGTCGCATTCGCCACAGCCAACCGCGTCGCGATGCTGGAACATTCGATTTATTCGGTCATCAGCCCCGAAGGCTGCGCGTCAATTTTGTGGAAAGATTCCGAGAAAATGCGCGAAGCAGCCGAAGCCTTGCGCCTCACCGCGCAGGACCTCAAACAGCTGGGCGTCACCGACCGGATCATTCCCGAACCTCTGGGCGGTGCCCATCGCGATTGGCCTGCAGCCATCGAATCTGTCAAATCCGAAATCAGCGATATGCTGAAAGAGCTTGGCAAAAAATCAGCCAAGGAATTGGTCGCAGATCGTCGTCAAAAGTTCCTTGATCTGGGATCAAAAGGGCTGGCCGCCTAATTTCAGAACGTCAGCGTCCTTATCCGAAGGCTTTCTCGTACAAATTGGGAATGTCGTGGTGTGATAACAACAAAACATCTGTCGAAATTGCCAGATCTTTTGCGCTAGACGTGTAAGGCGCATTTGACAGAACCGCGACCTTGGCCAGCGCATAATATGCTTTTCCTGCATGTGCTTCTTGCACCGCTTTGTTGCCAATGGCTGAACTGTGCAGCTTGCATTGAATGCCGATTTTCTGACCATTTTTCTCGGCAACGACATCGATGCCTTGATCGCCGGATCCAATTGTAACGGACGCATCCCAGCCAAATCCGTTCAGTGAATTTGCAACCCACCGTTCAAAATCATGTCCGTCGAATGGAATGTTATTGGCGTCAAAGCCTTTTGCCTGATCATAGGCGTCCAGCATATTGAGCGCGTGGTAAATCGCCAGCTTTGCGTCATAAAATTCGGTCAGTGCAGGATCAAAATCAAAACTACACAAGAACTCGTCCACAGCTGCGTCGCGGCCATCAACGACCGTGATGCCATAGTCGTTCACCTTTACGGCGCGCTGCAGGCTGCGGTTCAGCGCCGAGCGATGTTGACCGACAAGTTGCACCAACCGCTGTTTTTCAAGCGCGCGACGCTGCGCCAATTTTCTTTTTGCCGACAGAACCCAAAAGAATGCGATAACGGGACTGGCAAAAACCAACAAAAGACCGACAGTCGTGAGGGAACTCATGCCTGTTTCAACGGCTCCTGATGACCCGTAGACAAGCAATGCAAGCCCTGCGGCTGCCAAGCCCAGTGTTTTATACACAAATTCAAAGATCACTTTCAGCATCACATAATCCGTTTGTGAAATGGCCCGCTCAACTCGCCAACATCCGCAGGCCCATGGTCACGTCAGACCGCACCGCCAACCGCAATCCCGGCTCGTCCCCTGCCCGCAAGGCCGCAATAATCAGGCGGTGGTACTGCGGCGGTTCGGTGCGCCGCAGGCGGCCATACAGCGCGCGCATGGTCGGCCCCATTTGCAGCCAGACAGTTTCCGTCATCGCTAGCATCGCCGGGGCTTGGGCGCGCAAATACAGCGTGCGGTGAAATTCGAGGTTCGTGCGGATGTAACTGACCGCATCACGGTGGGCGACGGCCTCTGCCACAGCACCATTGATGGTCTGCAACCGTTCTATCAAGGCCATGTGCGCACGCGGCAAGGCGCGTGATGCCAGTTCGACTTCGATCAGGGCGCGCAAGGCTGCCAGTTCTTCGATCCGTTCGTTTGACAATTCAGGCGTGGAAATTCTGCCCGACGACGACATCGTCAGCGCCCCTTCGGCCACCAAACGGCGGACCGATTCGCGCGCGGGCGTCATCGACACACCAAATTCCTTGCCAATTCCGCGCAGCGTCAGCGAAACACCCGGCATAATATCGCCATACATGATCCGCGACCGCAGGCTGCGATAGACGCGATCGTGTGCCACCCCGATTGGCGGTGTTGTTTCGGTCGGACGCGCAGACATAGGCCCACCACCTTTTGGTTCGTTGTGATTTGTGATCACATTACGCGGCAAAGCGATAGCGGTGCAAGGCGTTGCCATGACTGCGCAGCCATTTTCGCGCCGGTTTATAATCACCAAAGATTCGTGACACTTGCGCCCAATAGGCCGGCGAATGGTTCATCTCGGCCAGATGCGCGACCTCGTGAGCTGCGACATAATCCAGCACTTGTTCAGGGGCCATAATCAGACGCCACGAATACATCAACGTGCCTGCAGACGAACATGACCCCCACCGCGAACGCGTGTCGCGAATACTGATCCGAGCATAGGATTTACCCAGTCGTTCTGCATATACATCAGAGGCATGCACCAAACGCGCCCGCGCCATTTGTTTGAAATGTCCCTGCAAACGGGCCGCCATCCGGGCCTCGTCACCCGGAACTGCGATTTGCCCATCCGCAATGATCACACGCCGCCCAGTGCCCTGCACAACCACATGCGGCACACCGCCAACAGGCACAGAACAGCCGATGGAAATTGGCACGTCTTCTTCGCGCTGGTCCAGATGACTGCGGATCCAATCCTCTTTTTGACGGGCAAAGGCCAAGGCCTCGCGTTCGTCCACCCCGTTGGGCAACGTCAGGGTCACACGCCCATCCAGTTGCGAAATGCGCAGCGAAATACGGCGCGCACGGCCGGACCGACGCAATGTTAACGGGACATCCGGTGCCCCTTGAAGAAAATGTTCACTCATCCCAAGTACCTTTAGGCTTTGACAGCGCGTGCACCATATGGCACTTGCCATCAACCGTCGACACACACACTGATTCAAAGGGGATTTTCATGCCCAAAGCAGAATGGGGTACAAAACGCCTTTGCCCGACATCCGGCAAACGTTTTTACGACCTGAACAAGAACCCGATCATCAGCCCCTACACGGGCGAGACTGTCGTCGTTGACAGCTCAAAAACACGTATGATCGCGGCAGATGCCGAAGACGCCGTAACAGCCAAAGCCAAAGAGGCTGAGGTCGATGACGACGCGGTTGTAGATGATGATGATACAGCAGACGTTGATCTGGGTGACGATATCCTGGACGACGACGAAGAAGAAGACGATGATACGGTTTCGCTAGACGAAATCGCTGATGTCGCTGC
This sequence comes from Ascidiaceihabitans sp., assembly GCA_047626725.1. Classification (GTDB taxonomy): domain Bacteria; phylum Pseudomonadota; class Alphaproteobacteria; order Rhodobacterales; family Rhodobacteraceae; genus Ascidiaceihabitans. The sequence goes on along the minus strand of JBLHSG010000001.1, from coordinate 120,280 downwards.
TGACGACGACGATTCCTGATAAAACGCAGGTCTTTTTCGAAACATTGTGTAGTGCGGGATTTTACGCTTGATCCCGCCCCGCACAGCGCCTATTCAGCGGCGCATGGTAACCTTGGTTACTGACGACACCCCTTAAACGGGGCCCTTGATTGGGGCATTAGCTCAGCTGGGAGAGCGCCTGCATGGCATGCAGGAGGTCAGCGGTTCGATCCCGCTATGCTCCACCAAACCCTTTTTAGGGAAGCAATTACAGCAACTTACTGATATTGCACGGTGTTTTTATAGAGATGTTACGTTAGGGTGTTACAGTGAGCACTTTAGAAAAGATGACCGGACATACCCGATTGTACCGACGCGGAGCGACTTATTACCATCGCTGCGTCGTGCCGAAAGATATTCTTACTAGCTATGGCAAGGTTGAAGAGACCTTTTCACTCAAAACCAAAGACTACGCCCAGGCTTTGAAGCTGGTCCGTGAAGCTGCGGTTAAAGTGGATCGAAAGTTCGATGCACACCGCAATCGTTTGGCTAACCTGCAAGGTCCCCAATTAAGTAACCTATCAGAGACCCAGATAGCAGAACTTGCAGACCAGTATTACCGCAGCTTACTGGACGAAGATGATGAAACACGCTTGGACGGTTTTGTTGAGATACAGTTGGCCAAAGATGGCATTAAGTCCTATTTGGGTCCCATTGCTGATTTCTCCCGACGAACTTTCGAGGAACATGAAGAGGCCAACGCAGATAGCGCAGCTTCAACCCGCCATGATTATGCTCGTGGCATCGCAGACCCGTTCTTTCTGGACGAAGCGTCTGACTTGCTGACTTGGGATGATATTAACATCAACCTAAGCCCTTCTTCACCTAGCCTATCATTGCTAGCGCGATCACTCCAAGCTGCGACAATCAAAGCAACTGAGGCCATACACAAGCGCAACTTGGGCGACGTTATGCCAACCCCTCCTAAGCCTCTGAATGGGTCTCTTAGTAACGCTCCAATACTGTCAGACGCGGTTGAAAATTGGGCAACTTACAAAGTTAAGGGTGGGTGGTCGGCTAAAACCGAAAATGATTTCAGGCACTGGATGAAGGGGTTCATTGAACTGCTAGGGGACCGCCCAATTGATACTTACGGTAAGGCCGATTTTAGGGTCTTCAAGGAAACTTTCATGGAGCTTCCTGCCAACCGTCAGAAAATCAAAGAGACGCGGAACCTATCAATTCATGATGCGCTAAAAGAGGCGCGGAGACTTTCTATCCCGCCCATGTCAGCCACCAATGTTAAAAAAGGCATGAGTAGGGTCAGGAGTTTTTGGGAGTGGGCCGAAGCGAATTTTGATGGCATCCCAGTCTTTACTTTGCAGTTGCCTCTAAGAGCAACCCACAAGAGCAAAGAGACCCATTCTCAACCGATCAATTAGTTAGCGTTTTCAGCGGTCCGTTGTACCTTGGATGCCGGTCTCGTTCACGAAATCACGAGGTAGGCAATTTCAACATGAACGCCACTGGGAAGTATTGGGTTCCTCTACTTGGATTACTTACAGGGGCGCGTCTAAATGAGCTTTGTCAGCTTCGCCCACAGGACGTTTCAGAGGTAGAGGGTATTTGGTGCTTAAGTATTGTTGATGAAGGTGAAAATCAGAAGATCAAGAATAATGCTTCCCGACGCACGGTCCCAATCCATTCAAGATTAATCGAATTGGGTTTGCTAAATTTAGTTGCTGATAGACAGCGACAAGAAACAGCGTTGCTCTTTCCTGAATTCAAGATCAACAAATACGGGTACTACTAAAGGAGCATGTCTGATTTCTTTTCTAATCACTTAGAGGTCTTGAATATCAAAACCAAGAAGACATCTTTTCACAGCCTGAGACACAGCTTCATTTCTGAGTGTAGGAATGTGGCGTCCCTACGGACCACCGAAAAGCAATCACGGGACACTCTGAAGGTGGAGTGGGTGCTAGGTACGGTAGCTGGAAAAGGTCTCCTTCGCCACTCAAGGACAGTATTGAAAAGGTGTCGTTTGAGGACGTTCAACTTTCGGATTTGCCTGTCTACTCGCTAAGGTAAAAAAGCCAGTGATTTAGCTACGCTGTAAAACCTGCCAACATCTACAAGACGAAAAGGCAAAGACAGCACTTTAGCGCTACCCCTGTTGATGGCCGATAGTTAACGGACTTCTCAATCGGGTTTTCGGTGGACCCATCAAACACCATCATATTTATCACAGTCTTGATCACGACACCCTTGCTCATGAAGTATCTAATAAGGGTTTAAATAGCCTGCCTTTAACGAAGTCTGGCTTATTCACGAACCAGATTAGGTGGTACTCGGATCGCATGATCTACAAAATTTGCCTAAAATTTCAGGCAGTTTTCCGTGGAAATTTTCTGGTTTAGCCGTCAAATACACCGCGAATTAAGGTCCGCCTTTTATCCCTACCCCTAGTCATTTTACAGGGGTGTGGGTTATGACAATGCAATTATCTGTCGGCTCGGTTCTTGACCAGCCAGTGCAATCAACAACATTTGGCGGCAATTTTCTATTCAATCGGGATGATCTGGGTGACGGGTCAGGCGACTTTAATGCATTGGTCACCGAACTTGGTATTGATTCACTGCGCTATCCCGGTGGCGCGATCACCGAATTCATGTTCGATCTGGAAAACCCCGACAGTACAATTGGCTACAATATCAAAGGTGAACAACAGGAATTGGTCGGGCTGACCGACTTTTTCAGCTACGCCGAGGCCGAGGGAAAATCCGTCACGATTGTGGTCCCAACGCGCAATTTCCTAAGCGATGCGACAGACATGAACGGCAACCGTTTCGCCCGTTTCGATGACGATCTGATAAAAGGGTTTGTCACCGATGTGGTGAAAGGCGAATACGGCGACGTGCAAATCGACGCCTTTGAAATCGGTAACGAATACTGGGGTAGCGGCGGCATGACCTCGGTTGAATACGGGCGTTTGTCGTCACGTATGGCAGCGGTCATTGACGAAACGCTCAACGCACTAGAGGGCGAAACCGAATGGCTTGATGACACCGATATCGTCGTGCAGGCGGGAACCAACTACAATTTTTCAAAACTGGATGATCGTTACGCCGAATTTGAGGACGGCCAAGACGCCATTACCCAATTGGAAAAAGACTACGGCGTCCAGTTAAGCGACAATGCTTTGCGCGAAAATGGCAGCGTCAATTGGACGGCGGTGAACAATGAATTGCTGCTTGATAAATTCGATTTACCCGAAGAAATCGAAGCCGTCGATGCCGTCGCGAACCACCTATACACACGTGACCATGATGCCCGCGAAGATCCTGAATTTGCGCTGAACACCATCGAACAATATTGGGAACCGCATTTCCCTGGCATCAAATCCTACATCACCGAATACAATCAAAAAGCCAACACCGCCAACTTTGGCGAAGACGACTATGGCCTGAAAAATGCGCATGAGTTGCTGAATATCGTCGAGGAGATGACCGATCACGGCGTGGATCAAGCCCATGTTTGGCCCCTGTCGCAGTTGACAGAAAACGCGTTGTCACGTGGATTTACCTTCGACAAATTGTCGCCCACTGGCGAGATGTTCAAAATGATGAACGAAGAATTGCCGGGGCTTCATGCCATTCAGTTCAATGGGGCTGAAGGGCGCGAAACCGAAGTGAGCAGCGCCAATGGCCGCCTCGACGTGCACGCCTTTGCGGATCAAGACAAACTCGTGCTGTATTTCGCGTCAAACGCCGATCAGAACATCTCGTATGATGTGGACCTGTCCAGCCTGATAATGGGCAGCCAAGATGTGGATGTGACCGTTTTAGGGGTCGAAGACGGCGATGTTCCCGGCAACAGGAATGCCGTCGCCACGGTCCAAGAACGCGACAGCGACGCAGTTGTGGACGATGGTGTGGTGCAAGCAGACCTCAAACCACACGAGATTATGCAGGTGGTCGTGAACCAGCCCCTGTGGACGCCCGAGATGGAACAGGCCTTGGCGAACATGGAAAGTGTAGACAACGATGACGGGTTGCTGCCCACGCGGGTGCCTGATGATCCGGAACCAGACGCCCCGACCGAGCCCGAGGATGACGACGGATCAGACCCGTTTGAGGGGTTGGATATTTTACTCATGATCCTGCCGCTTTTGGCGCTTGCAGGCTTTGGCTGATCGCAAGGCGTAAAAAAACCGCACCGTTTCGGGCGCGGTTTTAAATCCATTAATGGTGGCGATAAATCAGCCTTTGCCCTTCCAAGGCACCAGATGCTTTTCGGCCATGCGCATCAGCATATCGATGCCAAAACCAATCACACCAATCAGGATGATACCCATCACAACGATGTCGGTATTCTGGAACTTGGCGGCGACCATGATCATCATGCCCGCACCTTTTTCCGCAGCAACCAGTTCGGCCGCAACAACAGTGCCCCAACAAACGCCCATCGCAACACGCGCACCGGTGAAAATCTCGGGCAGCGAATTGGGAATGATGACGTGACGCATGATTTGCGCCTTACTGGCGCCCAGTGAATAGGCCGCGTGGACCTTGGCGATGTTCACACCAGACACACCGGACCGCGCCGCGATTGCCATAATCCAGAGGGCCGCAAGGAACAGCAAGATGATCTTGCCCGTCTCACCAATCCCGAACCAGATGATGACCAAAGGGATCAACGCCAGCGGTGGTACAGGGCGCATGAATTCCACGATCGGATCAAACCAACCGCGGAACCAGTTGCTAAGGCCCATCGCATAGCCCAACGGGATGCCAACAATCGCGCCGCAAATAAAGCCGGCAATCACACGATACAGCGACCAGCCAAGGTGGCCAAGCAACGGCGTGTCACGAAAGCCGTCTTTGGCCACACGGATAAAGCGCCAGAACGTCGCCTCGGGGGAGGGCAAATACAGCTCTTCCATCTGCGCGCCCTTGTTCGGCACAAAGTTTGGCGTGCCTTTGTCTGACAAGTTCACAACGCCGCCGTCAACCTTGACAGTGCCGCCCGGTTGGATCGCCTGACCGTTGATTTCAATCACCGGCGCGTCCGATTTGACCATGTCATCGTTGCCCCAAACATTGATCAGCTTGTTGCGATAACTGGCAACTGTGATGCTGTCGTTTTTGGCAAATCCGTCACCGCCGTCGACCGCGGGCGCTTTGGGTTTCTGTTTGCGATCGTGAACCAGCACCGAAACTGTCGCTGTGTCACGGTCATTGCCGTTGGCGATTGTGTATTCGAACGATGTCGTGCCCTCGAATGGGCCGGGCATGTGCAAGAAACGCGGCAACAGGGATGAACCTGTGAACATGCCCCACAACACGAACAATGCGAGGATCGAAATGATGCCTGCCGCGCGGTTCGGGCGCACAGCGCTTTCGTCGCCAAAGGTCACTGTTTTGAGCGATGTGTAATCCTTGACACCGGCGCCTTGGATTTTGCTGACGATGTAAAACGAGCCGACAAAAATGCCGATATAAATCAAAAGAGGGATCATGCGCTTTCCTCCGACGTACCCATAATTTCTTCTTCCATAGCCCAAATCATGTTCAGGATTTCTTCGCGCTTGGCTGCAAAATCAGGGTGCTTTTTGACTTCGCGCAGGTCTGCTGAAACGCCCATTTCGGCAAATGGCAAACGGTATTCTTTGTGAATGCGACCGGGGCGCGGGGCCATAACGATGACGCGTTCGCCCAGCAACAATGCCTCGTCAACCGAGTGGGTGATCAGGATGATCGTCTTGCCCGTCTCTTTCCACAGTTTCAGAACCAGCGACTGCATCTTTTCGCGGGTCAACGCGTCTAGGGCACCCAAGGGTTCATCCATCAAAATCACGTCGGGGTCATTTGCAAGGCAACGGGCCAAAGCCACACGCTGCTGCATCCCGCCGGACAATTCATAGACGGCTTTTTCTTTGAAATCTTGCAGGCCAACAACATCAAGAAGGTGGTTCACGATCTCGTTTTTGTTCGCCTTTGGCATACCCTTCATCGAGGGGCCAAAACCAACGTTTTCACGCACCGACATCCATTCGAACAATGCGCCTTGTTGGAACACCATGCCGCGGTGGGCATCGGGGCCCTTGATCACTTCACCGTTCAGAACCATCTGGCCCTCGGTCGGGGCCAAAAATCCCGCAACGATGTTTAGCAATGTTGTTTTGCCGCAGCCCGATGGCCCCAGCACACTCATCAGCTCTCCTGCTTTGAGGTCAAGCGTGACGTCTTTCAATGCCTGAACCGAACCGCCGCCTGGCAGGTCGAAACGCATTGAGAGTTTTTCAATTGATAATCCGGACATGTTTCCCACCTGTCGGTTGCCGTGAATAAGGCAGATGATACAGGGTATTCCCCGTTTTTCGTTTTCTTTTTAAAAAAAGGGTTCGGCACGATTTTGCGCCGAACCCCACTGTCAGTAACGAATTACTTCGTTGCGGCCAAAGGACCCGCGTTTACGGCACCGGAATAGTCGTCCAGTGCGCCGTCGATGGAACCAGCAGTCACAAAGACGTCTGCAACGCCTTTCATGAATGTTGCAGCGTTACCGCCCAACCATGTTTCGGACAGCTGCTCGTCTGTGGATGGGAACTTCATTGTGGAGATCGCGCCACGTGCAGCTTCCAGATCCATACCGGCTTGCTCGGCGATGATTGCCAGCATGTCGTCAGATTTGTTTGCGTTCCATTCGTCGTTCGCAGCAGCAGTGACTGCCAAGAATTTAGAAACAGTTTCGCCGTTTTCAGCAACATAACCAGCTGGGCCGGATGTGACGTCAAACACCAAGATGCCCAAGGCTTCTTTTTCTGCGCCTGTCAGCAATGTGTTGCCGTGCTCGCGCATGGAGGTCAAACCGCCGCCGTAACCACAAGCGAAGTCAACTGCGCCTTGGCCCAGTGCTGCTGCACCTTCTGGTGGCGCCATGTCGACGATTGTCAGTGAATCAAGCGCAACACCGAAGTGGTCCATTTGGCGCAAGAAGCCGTAGTGAGCCGCTGTACCCAATGGAACCGCAACTTTTTTGCCAGCCAGTTCGCCAGCAGAATCTTTGTCGATTTCTAGACCGGCAGAGATAACGCAGTTGTCGTTGTCAGAGTAGGAAACCGCAACGTCCAGAACTTGGATGTCTTGGCCGCCGGATGCTGCAACTACGAACGGTGGAACGCCTTGGGATACGGACAACTGAACGTCGCCGGATGCCATGGCTGCTGACATTGCTGTACCGGTTTCAAAAGAAACCCAGTTTACTGTCATGCCCAGGGCTTCGTCGTATGCGCCAGATGCTTTGGATGCCAGGAACGGCATTGGCCACTCAAGGAAATAGCCGACTGTGATTTCTTCGTGGCCGGCTGCTGTCGCGGCCTGTGCGCCTGCGATCATTGCGATTGATGCAACGGCACCCATCATTTTTGTTTTGAAGGTCATTGGTCTCTCCCGTGTTGGCACCACATTGTATGGCGCTCATTTTAGCTTAGGTGAAAATTCACCATGCGCATGTGCGCCCTGAATAACAAGCCAAGGTGCGCGCTGGCGTGATCCCAACCGATATTCAGATTAGGATCAACGGTTTTTATCTCATTTTCGGAAAACCAAATTCGCCATACACGCCAGTTTCGAATGTCAAAAACGGCGCTGCCCCTTTGTATTCTTGCGTTTTTTTATGTCGTTTTCGCATTAACGCATTCTTGCCCAATGAATTTTGGCCCTATATGATGAAAACAACTGGCCCTATCGGAATCGCACATTTTTCCATCATCTAACGACAAGAGGGGCCGAATCCGCCTTCAATTCACTGAAATTCGTTAAAACACTGGAGCATGCGACCATGGACGGCACATTCAACGAAAACGATATCAGCCGCGTTATCGAAGCCGATCGCGCTAATGTGTGGCATCATTTGATCCAGCATCAACAGTTCTTTACCGGCGCAGATCCCAAGATCATCGTCGAAGGTAAAGGCATGCGCGTGTGGGACCAAAAAGGCATCGAACACCTTGATGCTGTGGCCGGTGGCGTTTGGACAGTCAACGTTGGCTACGGCCGCGAATCGATGGGTGACGCAGTCAAAGACGCCATCGTTAAGATGAACTTTTTCGGCGGCACAGCGGGCACAATCCCCGGCGCATTGTTTGCGGAAAAACTGATTTCAAAGATGCCCGGACTGGACCGCGTCTACTACGCAAACTCCGGTTCTGAAGCGAACGAAAAAGCATTCAAAATGGTGCGCCAGATCGCACACAACAAATACGGCGGCAAAAAGCACAAGATTTTGTACCGCGATCGCGACTACCACGGCACGACAATCGCCTGCCTGTCAGCTGGCGGCCAAGACGAACGTAACGCGCAATACGGCCCCTTCACGCCGGGCTTTATCCGCGTTCCGCATTGCCTTGAATATCGCAAGCACGAACAAGACGGCGCACCGGTTGAAAACTACGGCGAATGGGCCGCAAACGAGATCGAAAAAGTCATCCTGCGCGAAGGTGCTGACACAGTTGGCGCATTGTGCCTCGAACCCGTCACAGCTGGTGGCGGCGTGATCGAAGCACCCGAGGGTTACTGGCCACGCGTTGCAGAAATCTGCAAAAAATACGATATCCTGCTGCACATCGACGAAGTCGTTTGTGGCGTTGGCCGCACCGGCACGTGGTTCGGCTACCAGCACTACGGCATCCAGCCAGATTTCGTTACAATGGCCAAAGGTGTGGCATCCGGTTACGCCGCGATCTCGTGCCTCGTCACCACAAACGAAGTGTTCGACATGTTCAAGGAAAACGCTGACGATCACCTCAGCTACTTCCGCGATATTTCCACATTCGGCGGCTGCACGGCAGGTCCGGCAGCGGCGATCGAAAACATGCGCATCATCGAAGACGAAGGTTTGCTCGATAATTGCACCGCGATGGGCGACTACATGCTCGATCAATTGCGCGCCTTGCAAGACAAACATTCTGTCATCGGAGACGTGCGCGGCAAGGGCCTGTTCCTTGGCGTTGAATTGGTATCGGACCGCGTCACGCGCGATGCAGCGGACGAAAAAATGGTTCAGGCCGTTGTTGGCGATTGCATGAAAAACGCAGTCATCATCGGCGCGACAAACCGGTCCGTGCCCGGGCACAACAACACGCTGTGTTTCTCACCTGCGCTGATCGCGACCAAAGACGACATCAACCAGATCGTATCTGCGGTTGATGGCGCATTGGGTCGCGTGTTCGGCTAAAGGCTGCACCAGTAGAATTACGAAAAAGGCGGGCTTTCGGGCTCGCCTTTTTTTTGGGGCCCTAGGACCGTTCCAGCACCATCATCAGATAGGTGTTGTTGGCCGAAAAATTCGCAGAATTACGGGTCTGTTGATTGAACCGCTGATCCAAACGCGCGCGTTTACGCGGGTTCATGAAACGGCACATAACCCAATTTAAAACACGTCGCACACCCGGCCGCTTTAGCGTCAGTTCGATGTCAAACCGCTGCCCCGCATAACCCAAAACATTGAACAGCCCTTGTTCCACATCAACAGACGGGGCCACGTGGATGGTGATATCTTCTTCGTGAGTGGCGGTGACCAACGTTGATGCGATCAGATCACGGAACGCCTTGATTTCGTGACCGCCGCCAACTGTCGAAAGAACACTGTCAGGCGAATACGTTTCGCTTCGAAAGCAATCCGCGACAATGATGCGCCCATCATCTGCCAACAAAGTCAGGCATTTTGCCAATCCTTGGTCCTGCGGGATGTACTGGTAACTTTCGGAAAACAAACAAACATCGAATGGTCCCTCGACTTGTGCGTCTTCAAACATGGTTTCGTGAACAATCGCATCGGGCGCGTTTTCACGGCAACGACCGGCAAGAAACGCGCTTGGGATGACGATTTCAACCTGATGGCCCAGCGCGATTAATTTACGCGCTGTTTCGCCTGCACCGCCGCCAATATCTAAAATGCGGCATGGTTTATCTGGCAATAATTTAAACAGCCGATCCGTGTAGGCCGCCTGCGCAGCTCCGACATTGCCCACGTTACATTCCAACCCTTCCCAATAGCCGTAGTGTAAATTTTCCGCCCCCGTTAGCCATTTCGTTAACTTAAGGGCGACATCTAACCCAACGCTGCGCGTGTCGTATTTTTTATTGGTCATAATGCAATTCATTTTTGTTATTTATTATGTCGCAAACTAGTGCGTTAACGGATTTCATCATAGTCATTTATGACATGTGGTGCAGCAACCTAAGCCATTGGTGTCAAACACTATAGCGGACCTGAAAATTCCAAATACTGCCTTTCAGATATTACATCCCGCATATTTTTGGATGGCTCACCGCCAAAATCGCGCATCTACGCCCCTACACATGTGAATTATTACCAATTCTATTGAAATTGAGACGTGCGGTCTCAATTAATGTGTGCTATTGTTAATGAACATTCAGGAAGTTCCAAGCGTTTTCATCTGACTATAAGTCCAGTTTGCAAACCGAATATATCCAAAGTATACGCCCGTTATGGCCCTACCCGTCGAAACATTCTTTCTGCATCCAGATCATCAAGGAACCCTGCAAAGCCAGATCCAGCAGATGATTGCGCAAGGGATTCTGTCAGGCCGTTTCCAGCGTGGGGAAAAGCTGCCGTCGACCCGCAAGCTAGCGCTGCATTTGGGCGTCAGCAGGATCACCGTGACGCTGGCCTATACCGAATTATTGTCGAACGATTATCTGACGTCTCGTGGGCGGTCAGGTTATTATGTGTCGCGCAATGCACCGGCCCCGCCCGCGTTCAAGCCGGCACCGTCCGGCCCGGATGCCGTTGATTGGACCCGCGCCATTGGCAATCGTTATTCCGGCGGGCAGACGCCCAGCAAACCGCAGGATTGGGCGCAGTACAAATATCCGTTTACGTACGGCCAAGCGGACCCGACATTGTTTGATCATGCGAACTGGCGGCTGTGTGCATTGCAGGCTTTGGGCCAGCGCGATTTTACCCCGTTAACCACAGATTACTACGATCAAGACGACCCGCAATTGATCGAATTCATCGCCCGTCATACGCTACCACGTCGTGGAATTTCGGCCCGTCCTGAGCAAATCCTAATCACACTTGGCGCGCAAAACGCACTGTGGTTAACCACCCAAGTTCTGTTAACCCAGCGCCGCAAAGCCGCATTCGAAGACCCCTGCTATCACGCATTGCGAGACATTTTGTCTCAATCCCGATGTCATTTAGCACCAGTTCGTGTCGATCAGGACGGCCTACCGCCCGATGCGATCCCGCCGGATGCGGATGTTATTTTCACAACGCCAAGCCATCAATGCCCCACAAACGGCACCATGCCGATGGACCGTCGCCGCGCATTACTTGAACGCGCGCGCCAGATGGACGCCTTGATAGTAGAGGACGATTACGAGTTCGAAATGTCGTTCCTCAAACCCCCGTCGCCCGCGTTAAAAAGCTTAGATACTGATGGGCGCGTGATCTACGTGGGCAGCTTTTCCAAGTCCTTGTTCCCCGGTTTACGCCTAGGATATTTGGTCGGATCAGAGCCCTTTATCAAAGAGGCCCGCGCCCTGCGCGCATCGGTTTTGCGCCACCCACCGGGCCATATTCAACGCACAGCCGCCTATTTCCTATCGCTTGGGCACTACGACGCATTGGTCCGGCGCATGGGCACAGCGTTACACGAACGCCGCGAAACCATGCAAAAAGCGATCGAAGCCAACGATCTACAAATCGCGGGCCAAGGGGCCTATGGCGGATCATCATTCTGGATGCGCGCACCCGAAAATGTGGACACCGTACAGCTTGCCTCTACCTTACAAAAACAGGGCGTTCTGATCGAACCCGGAGAGTCGTTTTTCGGGGGGGATGACCGCCCAAAACACTTCTACCGCCTTGCCTATTCATCCATCCCCGTAACCCGCATTTCAGATGGTATCGCGATCGTCGCCAACGCCATCCGAGACGCACAGACATCTGGCGCTATCCGGAAATAGAATCTGGTCCTAACGACCAGTGTCACGAATCCGTACTATCCGCGAGAATTCGTGAATCACCCGAAATCATATCCTACTGGAGTTTCCTCATGAAAATGACCACAGAAGAAGCGTTTGTAAAAACACTGCAAATGCATGGCATCGACAATGCATTCGGGATCATCGGCTCTGCCATGATGCCAATCTCTGACATCTTCCCCGACGCTGGCATCAAATTCTGGGACTGCGCCCACGAAACATCCGGCGGCATGATGGCTGACGGCTTTACCCGCGCCACCGGCAAAATGTCGATGATGATCGCGCAAAACGGCCCCGGCATCACGAACTTTGTAACAGCTGTGAAAACCGCGTACTGGAACCACACTCCGGTTTTGCTGGTCACGCCGCAAGCTGCGAACAAAACAATCGGCCAAGGTGGTTTCCAGGAAATGGAACAAATGAACCTGTTCGCTGACTGCGTTGCATACCAAGAAGAAGTCCGTGACCCGACACGTATCGCCGAAACATTGAACCGTGTGATCATGCAAGCCAAGCGCGCATCCGGTCCTGCACAGATCAACATCCCGCGCGATTTCTGGACACAAGTCATCGACATCGACCTGCCGGTCATCGTTGACTTTGAATTGCCACAAGGTGGTGACGTTGCTGTCCAGGCCGCGGCTGATTTGTTGTCTTCTGCCAAGTTCCCAGTGATCTTGAATGGCGCAGGCACGATCCTGTCAAAAGGCGGCATCGAAGCATCCCGCGTATTGGCCGAAGCACTCGACGCACCTGTTTGCGTTGGCTACCAGCACAACGACGCGTTCCCGGGCAACCACCCATTGTACGCAGGCCCATTGGGCTACAACGGTTCAAAAGCCGGCATGGAACTGATCGCCAAGGCAGACGTTGTTCTGGCACTGGGCACACGTTTGAACCCGTTTTCCACATTGCCTGGTTACGGCATGGATTACTGGCCAACAGACGCCAAGATCATTCAGGTCGACATCAACCCTGACCGCATTGGCCTGACCAAAAAGGTAACTGTCGGTATCGTCGGTGACAGTGCAAAGGTTGCAACATCCATCGTCGCCAAACTGGCTGACGGCGCTGGCGACACAGGCCGCGCAGATCGCAAAAACCTGATCGCCACAACAAAATCTGCATGGGCTCAGGAATTGACCTCAATGACAGAAGAGCAAGACGATCCGGGCACAGACTGGAACGTACGTGCACGTGCAGCCAAGCCTGATTGGATGGCCCCACGTATGGCATGGCGCGCGATCCAAGCCGCATTGCCAGTCGAGGCGATCATCTCGTCTGACATCGGCAACAACTGCGCAATCGGTAACGCCTATCCATCGTTCAACGAGTCTCGCAAGTATCTCGCACCGGGCTTGTTCGGTCCATGTGGTTACGGCCTGCCATCCATCGTTGGCGCAAAAATCGGTCGTCCAGACGTGCCGGTTGTTGGTTTCGCTGGTGACGGCGCATTCGGTATTTCCGTGAACGAACTGACCGCGATCGGTCGCGGCGACTGGCCTGCGATCACACAGATCGTGTTCCGCAACTACCAGTGGGGTGCTGAAAAGCGTAACTCGACGCTTTGGTTCGACGATAACTTTGTTGGTACTGAATTGGACGAGGATGTATCCTACGCCGGTATCGCGAAGGCATGTGGCCTCAAGGGTGTGGTTGCCCGCACGCAGGACGAACTGACAGCAGCCCTGTCCCAAGCGATCAAAGATCAAATGGAAAACGGCATCACGACCCTGATCGAAGCCATGATCAACCAAGAACTGGGTGACCCGTTCCGTCGTGACGCAATGAAGAACCCTGTTGAAGTCGCCGGCATCAACAAAGACGATATGAAGCAACAAGTTGTCTAAGTGACGATTTGTAAGATCAAAAAGGTAAGGACGCAGCCATGAGTGTTTTGAACAGTTTGCAAACACGCGCGGCTGCGACCCCTGCCCGCATTGTACTAAGTGAAGGCCACGATCCTCGGATCGTGGCTGCCGCCGTTTCTGCTGTTGCAGCAGGGATCGCGACGATCATTCTGGTTGGCCCAACCGCTGACATTACCAAACAACTGTCTGATGCAGGCTCCGCCCCCAGTGACGCGATCCGCATCGAAGACCCCGCCACATCACCGCTGACCAAAGAGGTCGCAGACACATATTTTGAACTGCGCCAGCACAAAGGCGTCAGCATCGAGGTCGCGCAAAAACAGGCGCTAGACCCGCTGGTGTTTGCCGCCATGCTGGTGCGCAACAACCACGCTGACGGCACTGTTGGCGGCGCGGTTGCCACCACATCCGACACGGTGCGCGCTGCGTTGCAGGTGATCGGCAAATCCAAAACAGCGCCTTTGGTGTCGTCGTTTTTCCTGATGGTTCTGCCCGATGATCACCCGTCAGGGCGCGGCGGCATGATCTATTCCGACTGCGGTTTGGTCATTGATCCATCAGCCGAAGAACTGGCCGCAATCGCCCAGCAATCTGCCGCGTCTTGCACCGCTTTGCTGAACGAAGCACCCAAAGTCGCGATGCTGTCCTTTTCCACCAAAGGCAGCGCACGCCACGGATCCGTCGATAAAGTCACCCAAGCCACAGCGCTGGTGCGCGAACAGTCCCCTGATCTGGATGTTGACGGCGAACTGCAATTCGATGCTGCCTTTGTTCCATCTGTCGGAGCCAGCAAAGCACCGGAATCAACAGTCGCGGGCCACGCCAACGTCATGATTTTCCCGAACCTCGATGCAGGCAACATCGGCTACAAAATCACCCAACGCATCGGTGGGGCAACGGCCATTGGTCCTGTCCTTCAGGGCCTTGCCAAACCGGCAAATGATTTGTCGCGCGGCTGTGTGGCGACCGACGTTTTGCACATGATTGCTGTCACCGCCCTTCAGGCCGCGCATGGTTGATTTCTGGCCCAATTTCTGGAGCACACTTTCGCTGAGCCCGTCCCAAGGCATTGCCTTGGCAGCGATCTGTTTTGCCGCCGGATTGGTACGTGGGTTCACCGGGTTCGCCCTGTCCGCGTTTGGCTTGGCCCTTGCGGTTTTGATTATTCCCCCCGTCGAATTGATCCCGGTGATGTGGTGGCTTGAACTGGCCGCGTCCCTGGTGATGCTGCGCCACGGCTGGGGCGGTGCGGATGTGCGCGCCGCTGCAACGCTGGTTCTTGGGGCTGTCTTTGGGCTGTTTGTCGGCCTTGGGTTAACCACATCCATCGATCCTGCCATCTCGCAACAAGTGGCGCTGGTGGTTCTGATTTCGCTCGCGGTTTTGCAACTGACCGGCACGCGTATTCCGCAACTGGGCAGTCGGGCTGGCACCATCATCACCGGCGTTGTCGCAGGTATTGTGACGGGCCTTGCGGGTATCGGCGGCATGGTTGTTGCCTTGTATATTTTAGCGCGCAATGACGAACCCGCAGTGATGCGCGCCACGCTGGTTGCGTTCCTGTTTCTCGGCTCGCTGACCTCGTTCGGGATGCACCTGTGGTTCGAAACAATGGACACCACTGCAACCCTGCGCGGCCTTGCGTTTGTATTGCCCTGCGTGATCGGCGTCCTGATTGGACAGCGCCTGTTCACACCCCGCCTACAGCCCTACTATCGCCCAACCTGTTTGACTTTGCTGATCGGCCTTGGTGCCGTGTCGCTGGTCCGCAGTGTCGTTTGACCCCTCAAGGAGCCAGTCATGAACCAGCCAAAGATTGATCTATCGCCCAAAGTTTCGGACGAGATCCGCAAAACGACCTGCTACATGTGCGCCTGCCGCTGCGGGATCAACGTGCACATGAAAGAGGGCAAAGTCGCCTATATCGAGGGCAACCGCGATCACCCCGTCAACAAAGGCGTGCTGTGCGCCAAAGGGTCTGCTGGCATCATGCAGGTCAATGCGCCGTCGCGTTTGCGCGCCCCTTTGAAACGTGTCGGCCCGCGCGGATCTGGCGAATTCGAAGAAATCAGCTGGGATGAAGCCCTGCAAATCGCCGCCGACTGGTTGGAACCAATCCGCAAAGACGACCCATCCAAGTTGGCGTTCTTTACCGGACGCGATCAGTCACAATCATTCACGTCCTTTTGGGCGCAAAACTTTGGCACACCAAACTACGCAGCCCACGGCGGGTTCTGTTCCGTCAACATGGCGGCCGCAGGCATCTACACGATGGGCGGCGCGTTCTGGGAATTTGGCCAACCGGATTGGGACCACACCAAACTGTTCATGCTGTTTGGCGTTGCCGAAGACCACGACAGTAACCCGATCAAAATGGGCATCGGCAAAATCAAAGAACGCGGCGCGCGCGTTATTGGCGTTAACCCGATCCGCACAGGTTACAACGCTGTGGCCGACGATTGGGTGGGCATAACACCGGGCACCGACGGCTTGTTCATCCTCGCGATGGTCCACTGCTTGATGAAAGCTGGCAAAATCGATCTGAACTATCTGGCGCAATACACCGACGCACCAGTGTTGGTAAACTCGGACGAAAAATCACCGGAATTCGGCCTATTGATGCGCGACGAAGACGGCAAAGAACTGGTTATCGACCGCGTCACAGGCAAGCTAACCGCCTTTGACAAACCCGGCGTCAAACCAGACCTGTCCGCCACGCACCGCATCGCAGGCGTCACGCACCGCCCCGTGTTCCACAAAATGGCAGAACGGTATTTGGCCGACGAATACGCGCCCGAAGCTGTCGCAGATCGCTGTGGCATTCCGGCAGATCGCATTCGCGCCATCGCCGCAGAAATCGCCCGTGTCGCATTCGAAGAAGAATTCGAACTGGACATCGAATGGACAGATTTCCGCGGCGAATCCCACAAAACGATGAAAGGCCGCCCTGTGTCCTTTCACGCGATGCGCGGTATTTCGGCACACGCCAACGGCTTTCAAACCTGCCGCGCTTTGCACACCTTGCAAATCCTGCTGGGCACGGTCGAAGTCCCCGGTGGTTTCAGGTTCAAACCACCCTATCCAAAACCTGCCAAAGCGCACCCGAAACCGCACGTTGGTGTCACGCCGGGTCAGCCGCTGAACGGTCCGCACTTGGGCTTTGTTCAAGGGCCAGAAGACCTCGCCTACCGTGCCGATGGTACGCCCGCGCGCATCGACAAAGCGTTCACTTGGGAAAACCCGATGTCCAGCCACGGGCTGATGCACATGGTGATTTCAAACGCCCACGCCGGTGATCCTTACAAAATCGACACGCTGTTTATGTACATGGCGAACATGTCGTGGAATTCGTCGATGAACACGCGCGGCGTGATCGAAATGCTGACTGACAAAAACGAAGAAACCGGCGAATACGTGATTCCACACATCATTTATTCCGATGCGTATTCTTCTGAAATGGTCGCCTATTCCGATCTGATTTTCCCCGATGCGACCTACCTTGAACGCCACGACTGTATTTCCCTTTTGGATCGCCCAATTTGCGAAGCAGACGCCGCCGCAGATGCAATCCGCTGGCCGGTTATCGAACCTGATCGCAACGTGCGCGGCTTTCAAACAGTGCTGTGTCAGTTGGGAACAAAAATGGGCTTGCCCGGATTTACCAACGACGACGGTTCCGCAAAATACGAAGACTACGCCGACTACATCGTCAACCACGAACGCCGCCCCGGTATTGGCCCGCTCGCAGGGTGGCGCATGGGTGAAAACGGCACGCAATCTGGTCGCGGCGGCGTCAATGCCAGCCAGCTTGATAACTACATCGAAAACGGTGGGTTCTTTGTCGAACACATCCCCGAAGGCGCGAATTACTACAAACCGTGGAACACCAAGTATCAGGACTGGGCCGTCGGTATGGGTATCTACGACAGCCCGCAGCCCTACCTGTTTTCGCTGTATGTTGAACCGATGCGCAAATTTCAGCTCGCAGCCGAAGGACATGGCGAAAACCAACCGCCAGACCACCTGCGCGAACGCATCAAGGCGACGATGGATCCACTGCCGATCTGGTATTCAAATGACGCCGACAACAAAGCCGAAGAATACCCGATCACAGCCCTGACCCAGCGCCCGATGGCGATGTACCATTCGTGGGGGTCACAAAACGCGTGGCTGCGCCAACTGCACGGTCACAACCCGCTTTATATCCCGACCAAGCTGATGAAAGAACATGGGCTGGTGGACGAAGATTGGGTCAAGGTCACGTCGCCACACGGCGAAATCACCGTTCCGATTTTGGAAATGGCCGCGCTGAACGAAAACACGATCTGGACATGGAACGCGATCGGTAAACGCAAAGGCGCGTGGGCGCTCGAAGAAGACGCGCCAGAAGTCACCAAAGGCTTTTTGCTAAACCACCTGATCCACGAATTGCTGCCCCCAAAAGGCGACGGTTTGCGGTGGGCCAACTCTGATCCGATTACCGGACAAGCCGCGTGGTTCGACCTGAAGGTGCGTATCGAAAAAGCTGCTGTGCCGACGGAATCACAGCCCGTATTGCCACCGATCAAATCGCCGGTTGGCACCGGTCCCAAAAACCTCGCATGGAAGGTGGGCAAATGACAACTTTACCAACACACACCCAGAAAAAACTGGGCCTCGTTATTGATTTGGACACCTGCGTTGGCTGCCACGCTTGCGTGATTTCCTGCAAAGGTTGGAACACTGAAAACTACGGCGCGCCTTTGTCAGATCAAAACGCATACGGCAAGGATGTGTCTGGCACGTTCCTGAACCGCGTCCATTCATACGAAGTACAGCCAATGGCCACCTCTGAAAAGGTACAGCCAGCGGCCCAAACCATTCACTTTCCCAAATCCTGTCTGCACTGCGAAGACGCACCATGCGTCACCGTGTGCCCGACAGGCGCCAGTTATAAACGGGTCGAAGACGGCATTGTTCTGGTCAACGAAAGCGACTGCATCGGGTGCGGATTATGCGCGTGGGCCTGCCCCTACGGCGCGCGCGAATTGGATCAAGAAGAAGGCGTGATGAAAAAATGCACCCTTTGTGTTGACCGGATTTACAACGAAAACCTGCCCGAAGTAGACCGCGTTCCATCCTGCGTGCGCACCTGCCCGTCAGGCGCACGTCACTTTGGCGATCTGGGCGACGAAAATTCCGACGTGTCCAAATTGGTCGCTGAACGTGGCGGTTTCGATCTGATGCCAGAACAAGGCACCAAGCCCGTCAACCAGTACCTGCCGCCGCGTCCCAAAGATGCGCTACCGGAATTTGACGTGCTCGCCCCCTTCCTTGCGCCCATCGCCGAAGAGCCCGCAGGCTTCCTTGGTTGGCTCGACAAAACACTGGAGAAACTCTGATGCATCCAGCACCCTCAGTTATCGTATTCACCACATTTTCAGGCCTCGGATTTGGCCTGTTGTTTTGGCTGGGCATTGATCCAACACCTGTCACCGGCTGGACCGCGTTTGCGTTTTGGCTGATCGCCTATCTGATGGGCGTCGGCGGTTTGCTGGCATCCACGTTCCACTTGGGCCGTCCCGAACGCTTTTTAAAAGCCTTCAGCCAATGGCGCTCTAGCTGGCTAAGCCGCGAAGGTATCGCAGCCGTGGCAACACTGGTTTTGATGGGGCTCTATGGCCTTGGCCTCGTGTTCTTTGGCACTGCGTGGCAGCCGCTGGGCTGGCTTGGCGCGATCGGCGCGCTGGCGACCGTGTTCACCACGTCTATGATTTATGCGCAGATGAAAACCATTCCGCGCTGGTATACCAATCTGACGCCAGCGATGTATCTGTCGTTTTCATTGGCAGGCGGCGCGTTGTTAAAAGGATCTGTGGCCATGGCGCTGTGGTTGATCCTGTTGGCTGGCGTGATCCAGATCGCAACATGGATCGTTGGCGACAAAGCGTTCGAAAAATCGGGCACCACAATGGCAACGGCAACGGGCCTTGGCGATATCGGTGCGGTGCGCGCGTTTGAACCGCCGCACACTGGCACCAACTATTTGATGCGCGAATTCATCCACGTCATCGGGCGCAAACACGCGTCAAAACTGCGGGTCATTTCGTTATTGCTGATGGTCTTGTTGCCGGTAATATTGCTGGCCTCGCCGTTCTTTTCGCACTGGCTGGCCTTGGTCGCAGTGGCAAGCCACATCGCAGGTGTCCTGACATCGCGCTGGTTGTTCTTTGCCGAGGCAGAGCACGTCGTGGGCCTGTATTACGGCAAACGCTAAGACTGAACAGACGACAAAAAAAGGCGCGCGGAACATTACATTCCACGCGCCTTTTTCTATTCTTGATCGCCACTTATCCCCAGCGCACCAGCCCCAAAACGGCAGAGCCTGCGTAAAACAGCTGGAGCAAAAGAAACGTCCAGCGCGCGTCGATGACGGCCCACACCGCAAACAAGCTGGCCGAGATCAGCAGCAGCGTAAATCCGATCATCTCGTTGCCGGTGTTCGATGCGATCAAAACGGCATAAACCATCGCGGACACCGATCCTGTAATCTCAAAGATCGATGTCAGACGACGCTTATCCACGCTTACAGCAAACCGGCGTGCTTGAGGCCCGCATCGACCAAAACTTTGGTCTCGTCTGTCAGGGACGTCAGCGGCAAGCGCACCTCGTCACTGCACAGACCCAAACGTGACATCGCGTATTTCGCGCCGACCAATCCCGGTTCGGTAAAGATCGCCTTGTGCAGCGGCATCAGTTTATCCTGGATGGCAAGTGCGCCCGCGTAATCGCCCGCAAGGCACGCGTTCTGCATTTTCGCCAGCAGACCCGGCGCAACGTTTGCGGTGACCGAAATACAGCCAACCCCGCCTTGGGCGTTAAACCCGTGCGCCGTCGCGTCTTCGCCAGACATTTGCACAAAATCGGGGCCACAGGCCAAGCGCTGATCACACACACGCGCCAGATCGCCAGTGGCATCTTTGACACCAACAATGCGCGGCAACTTTGCCAATTCAGCCATCGTCGCTGGCGTCATGTCGACCACAGAACGGCCCGGAATGTTGTAGATTACGATCGGCACATTCGCGCAGTCATGCAGCGCAGTAAAATGCGCGATCAAGCCGCGTTGCGTCGGCTTGTTATAATAGGGCGTGACGACCAATGCCGCGTCCGCGCCAACCTTTTGCGCAAACTGGACAAAGCGCATCGCCTCGACCGTGTTATTGGACCCAGCACCAGCAATCACAGGCACACGACCAGCGGCGGCTTTGACCACCGTTTCAATGACTGTTTCGTGTTCCTCGTGGGTCAGTGTCGGGCTTTCGCCTGTGGTGCCAACGGGCACAAACCCGTGGCTGCCTTCGCCAATGTGCCACTCGACCAGCTTCTTCAGCGTATCGAGATCCAGTTCGCCGTTGAGAAACGGCGTGATGAGGGCAGGCATAGAACCTTTAAACATTTTTCACGTCCTTGTTTTCAAAAATTGCCCCTCGCGTCAGAGGAGCGGCAAATGGGCCGATAAACCGCCGATTGAAAAGTCCTGAGTTGTACACAGCGTTCCAAGCGATATGGTGACAGGCTCTAGCCTTGCTGCGATAGGAATTGCAAGTGATCTCACGATTTAGCCGCCGTTTTTGGCTGTGTTTGGTATTGATATTTGGCCTCTGTAGCGTCGCTGTCGCAGAACGTCCGCGCCCGTTGGGCTGGGCGATGGATGCGATGCGCGCAGGCAATTGGGATATTGCGGCAACCTTGGCGGCACGTGACGGGGCAGTCGCGGCGGACGTAATTGAATGGCACCGCTTGCGTGCAGGGCGCGGAACCTACCCTGAAATTCGTGATTTTTTGGCGCGCCGTTCCGATTGGCCAGGCGAGGCATTCTTGCGCCACAAATCAGAAGACGCCGTGATTGCCGCTGGTGATAACGCTGTTCTGGCGTATTTTTCCAACGCAACACCACAAACCCCGCGCGGCGTGCTGGCCTATGCGACAGCCAAAACCGCAGCTGGCGAAACCGGCGACGCCCAAGCCACCGTTGTTCTGGCCTGGCGCACCATGCAGATGAGCGACGCAAGCCACGCGCAATTCATGGCCAAACATAGCGACCTTTTGTTGAACCATCACGAGGGGCGCACGAACAACATGCTTTGGGAAGGATCGCTAAAAGACGCCCAACGCATGTTTGATCTGATCCCGACAGCGCAGGTAAAACTGGCGCGCGCACGGATCGCATTGCAAAAACTGCGCGGCGATGCGGACGGTTTGATTGATGCGGTTCCAGATGCGCTGCAAAACGATGCTGGCCTTGCCTATGACCGGTTCGTGTGGCGTGCCCGAAAAGGGCGCAGTGCGTCAGCCAAAGACCTGCTATTGGCGACCTCGATCAGTGCCAAGGCGCTCGGTGATCCGGAAAAATGGTCAAACAGGCGGCGGTCCTTAGCACGCGATGAAATGCGCGACGGGGATGCAAAACGGGCCTATCAAATGGCCTCGAAACACTTTCTGACCAGCGGGTCTGCCTATGCCGATTTGGAATGGTTGTCAGGGTTTATTGCCCTGCGCAAATTGAACGATCCAAAGGCGGCCTTGGCGCATTTCAAAAACCACCGCAGCGTTATTGAATCGCCAATTTCACGCGGCCGCGCAGGGTACTGGATCGGGCGGGCGCATCAGGCGATGGGCGATGTTGCCGCCGCAGATCAGGCCTATGCCGATGGGGCCCAATTCCAAACGTCGTTTTACGGACTGCTGGCCGCTGAACGCGCCAATTTACCGTTCGAT
Source organism: Ascidiaceihabitans sp. (assembly GCA_047626725.1). GTDB lineage: Bacteria > Pseudomonadota > Alphaproteobacteria > Rhodobacterales > Rhodobacteraceae > Ascidiaceihabitans. The sequence continues at coordinate 97,650 of JBLHSG010000001.1, read as the reverse complement.
GCAAACCTGGCAGGCACCGCATCTATCCCGGATTGGCGCGGGTCTATCATGGCAAACGATGCGTTATTCGAGGCAGGTTTACTGCTGCAAGCCTCTGGCGAACTGGACGTCGCCGAACGGTTCTGGACGCACTACGCCGAACAGTTGAACGAGGGCACAGCCGCGCAATTGGGCCAAGCCGCAATAGACGCCAACCAGCCACATCTGGCCGTTATGATCGGCAAACGCGTTGCGTATCGTGGCATCACATTGGCCGCGCCCTACTACGCGCTGCATCCCTTGGCGGACGCGAATTTGCCCATGGCGCCGGAAATGTCACTGGCCATCGCACGGCGCGAAAGCGAATTTGACCCCAAAGTCCAAAGCGGCGTTGGCGCACGCGGATTGATGCAAATCATGCCCGCAACGGCCAAAGAAGTCGCGCAAAAATTGGGGCGCTCAAGCGAACATTCAACAGGGCGTCTGACCACTGATCCGGTGTACAACGCCGAACTTGGGTCTGCGTTTTTGTCCACTTTGGCAGGCCGATTTGACGGCAATGTGGTGATGATGTCTGCGGCCTACAATGCTGGGCCCAGCCGCCCGATCCGCTGGTCAGGCCTGTACGGCGATCCGCGCGCATCAACCATCGACGTGGTCGATTGGATCGAAACAATCCCGTTCCGAGAAACCCGAAATTACGTGATGCGCGTCACCGAAAGCCTGCCGATCTACCGCGCGCGTTTGGGCAAAAACCCGTTGCCGATTTCGTTCACAGACGAACTCAAGGGATCAACCCTGAAGGCGTTCGCGCCAAAAGGTGAATAGGCCCGCAGCGACAACAATTGCAGCCCCGATTGCCACGTTGATTTCGACCACTTCGCCAAAGACCGCGACGCCAACAATCGTTCCGAACACGAGGTGAAAATAGGCGAACGGTTGCACAGCACTTGCCTCTGCCAGCTCGTAACATTTGATCAACAACCAATGCCCGATTGCGCCGGTGACACACAAAACGCCCATCCACATCCAGTCGATCGGGATCATTGGTTCCCACGCCCAGATCGCAATTGCCGTCATGAAAACGCAGCCAACTGTGCCCGTCCAAAAGAAACTGGTGGCCGTACTGTCGCGACGCGATGCAAAGCGGGTCATCAGCGCGTAGGCGGCAAACATCACGGCGGATAACAGCGGCAAAACGCCTGCCAATTCGAACACGCCGCGCCCCGGTTGCAAGATGATCATCACGCCGATGAACCCGACCCCAATCGCCGCCCAGCGCCGCCATCCAACAGTTTCGCCCAGAACCGGGCCAGACAATGCCGCCACAATCAGCGGATAACAGATGAAAATCGCCAGCGTGTCCACCAGCCCCAAATAGGTAAACGCAAGGATGCCAACGCAGACCTCAGCCGCCAGAATAATACCGCGCGCAATTTGCAAAACCGGTTGCTTTGTTGTCGCGGCTTTGCGCAGTCCGCCCGCCTCGCGCATGGCGATGGTGATCACGAAAGTCGCGAAAAACCAGTAGCGCAGCATCACGATCATCAGCACATTGTATTCGGATGCCAGATGCCGTGACACACCGTCTTGCAGCGCCAAAACAAACGTCGACGCGATCATGACCATGATCCCCAATCGGGTGTTGTCTGTCATGTTTCGGCTTTCATTTTCGCGACAATCATATGGATTTTGCGACCGAACCCTTTGGCGCGTGTGACGTCAAAACCTGCATCCTCAAGCCCGCGGCGCACGAATCCTGCAGACGTATAGGTCGCGGCTGTGCCCGTCGAAACCGTATGATCGGCGACACATTGCATCATCTGAGGCGACCAAAGTTCTGGGTTCTTTGCCGGTGAAAACCCATCCAGATACCACGCGTCAGCCTGCCCATCCCAATCGGGCAATGTCGTGCGCGCATCGCCGATGATCACCTCTAGAATGACATCGCCAAAATCATGCACCCAGCCACCACGCCGCAGGGCCAACATCATCTCGGCGCCGGTATTGGCGACTTCGGGAAACAGGGCAAGTGCGGCGTCCATATCGTCCGGTTCCATCGGGAACGCCTCAAAACTCGTGAACCGCAAAACACCGGGGCTGCCGGCTGCACGCCATTCCATCATTGTTGCGAGAAAATTCAAGCCAGCGCCAAACCCCAATTCTGCCACATGAAACCCGTCGAAAAACCGCGCCGGTAAATCATTGCCGCCCAAAAAGACGTACAGTGCTTCCTCCCATCCGTTTTTAAGGCTGAAATACGGATCATCAAAATCCAACGACACTGGCACGCGACCATCTGTCCAACTTAGCTTTGCGCGCTGGTTGTGCACCTCGGACCTCTGTATCATTAGGGCAATTCAGGGCGACTGTGCAGAAAGGGATGACCGTTGACAACTGCTGACATCACAGTGCGCGGCGCTGGTATCTTTGGGCTGTCGATCGCATGGCAATGTGTGCAGCGTGGCGCGCGCGTGCAAATCATCGATCCAAAGGGGGCCGCATCCGGCAGCAGTGGTGGCATTGTTGGTGCATTGGCCCCGCATGTTCCCGAAAAATGGAGCGTTAAAAAGCAGTTCCAACTGGACAGTCTGCTGATGGCAGCCGCGTTTTGGGACAAGGTTGAAGCAACATCAGGCACCCAATCCGGTTACGCCCGCACAGGTCGGTTGCAGCCGATTTTGAACGACCGTGGTTTGGAGCTGGCGAAAACCCGTGGCCAAAACGCCCAAGACTATTGGGGCACTCACGCCACGTGGTCGGTTGTGCCGTGCCCCGATGCAGATTGGGCGCCGACCAGCCCGACAGGCTACATGATCCACGACACGCTTAGCGCGCGCATTCATCCACGGCTGGCGTGTGCCGCGTTGGTTGCAGCGCTTGAACGCAATGGGGTTCAGGTGAAACCAGACGGCGACGATCAGGGTCGCGTTGTTTGGGCGACAGGCGTGCGCGGGTTGGAACAGCTCAGCGAAACCTATGGTCACGTGGTTGGTGCGGGTGAAAAAGGACAAGCGGCGTTGTTGCAATTTGATGCCCGCGACGCCCCGCAAATCTATGTGGACAACGTGCATATCATTCCCCATGCGAACGGCACGGTTGGGATCGGGTCTACGTCTGAACGCTATTTTGATGCGCCGTTTGAAACTGATGCGCAGTTGGATGCCTTGATCGAACGGGCGCGTGCGGCTTTGCCTGCCCTCAACGCTGCGCCGGTGATTGATCGCTGGGCAGGCCTGCGCCCCAGATCGCACAGTCGCGCGCCGATGTTAGGGGCTTGGCCCGGTCACAATGGTCACTTTATTGCCAACGGGGGTTTTAAGGTCGGGTTTGGAATTGCACCAAAAGTGGCCGAAGTCATGGCTGATCTAATGTTAGAAAACCGCGACGCAATTCCCGAGGCATTCGCCGTTACGCTGTAGCCTGCATGCACTGTCGCCCGTCCGGTCCACGCACCCAAAATTCGCGCCCCTTACGACAAAAAGTGGCCGTTTCAAAATGCATCAACGGGGCTGTGGCGCGAAACGAAAATTCTGTGAGCGGACCAAGAGATGCTTCGGCCATCAACATCAAATGCTGCGCCAAAAGCGGGCCATGCACGACCAAACCTGCGTAGCCTTCGACCGACTGTGCGTAAGGCAAATCGTAGTGAATACGGTGGCCATTAAACGTCAGTGCGGAATAGCGAAACAGCAGGGTCGCATCAAAGGTCACGTCGATGGCTTCGTCTTCGTCATCGTCATCGCGCGCAGGGGGTGGCACCGGTGATGGCGCATCGGGGTCCGGATCTTGGCGATACACCAGATCCTGCCATTCGCTGACGCAACAGGTTTCGCCCTGCCAAATATCGTGGCGCAGGGTGACAAAAGCCAACGGTCCCGTGCGCCCTTGTTTGCGGTCCGCTTTTTCACAAACCGTCACACGGCGCGCAGGAATTCCCGCACGCAAAGGAGCCGGAAACGCCAAACGCCCACCAGCCCACATGCGACGTGGCAGGCCCATATCTGGGATCAATCCGCCAACTTTGGGGTGCCCGTCACGACCCAGCGCGCTAGGCGGTTGCGGGGTCCAAAAATACAGCTGGTGGAAAAACGGCGGCAAGGGATCACCCTGCGCGATTGACGGTTCCTGGCCCAATGCGACCTGCATCGCTTGGGCGCGGGCCACGTCCATGACATCGTTTTGACTTGCGTGACGGCTTGGATCAACGTTCATGTGAATTGGATAAGGAAAACCAAACCATGCCGCAATCCCCCACGCTGTCGCGCATCGATCATCTGGTGTTGACCGTCCAAAACATCGCGACGACCTGTGCGTTTTACGAAACTGTTTTGGGGATGCAGGTCGATGAATTTTTCGTCGCTGATGGCACGACCCGAAGTGCAGTAAAATTCGGGGTGCAAAAAATTAACCTGCATCAAGCTGGCGCAGAATTTGATCCTAAATCAGCGCGTCCAACCCCGGGCAGTGCCGATCTGTGTTTTCTAAGCGAAAATACATTGGACAACTGGATCGCGCATTTGGACCGCAAAGGCGTCAAAATCGAAGAAGGGCCGGTACATCGCACCGGCGCCACCTTTGCTATTTTGTCGATCTACATTCGCGATCCGGATCAAAACCTGATCGAAATCAGCACGCGTTTAGCGCCCGATTTCTGACCGTAGCGATGTCATCAGGGTCGTCAAATCCTTGACGTACACCTCGCCCTTAAGCTGCCCATTGTCGTCGAATGCTTCGTAACTGGCGGCAAGGTGCACCTCTGGTCCAGCCAAAACACGAGGCCGGAACGCAATCAAAAAACCACGCAAAACCATTTGCGCACGTTCACCACCGGCACGACCAGCAGCCGCTGACATCACCGCAACCGGCTTATCTGCCCAAGGCGACCCTTCGGCACGGCTGACCCAATCAAGCGCGTTTTTTAGCGCCCCGGATGGGCCTTTGTTGTATTCTGGTGTGGAAATAATCACGGCATCCGCGGCACCAATCTGATCCGACAAAAGTTGTACAGCAGCCGGCACGCCAGACGTTTCTTCGTCGTCGCCATTGTACAGCGGCAGATCAATGTTGGCTTGGGTGTATTCGCAATCCCCGAACAATCGCGCCGCCTCGCGTAATAGCATCGTGTTCGTCGCCGCCTGACGCAATGATCCTGAAATACCCAACAGTTTTGGCTGTGCCATTCAAATTTCCTTTCAAGGTTATCTGTCTCTAGACTTGCAATGCAGACCCCACAAAGCAAGAGACCCCAAAGAAACTTTGGGGCCTTTCACGCACACAGCCAGTGTGCAAATTTTCACATCTCTTAGGATGCGTTTGGCAAAATCACGATTTCAACGCGACGGTTTTTGGATTTACCGGCCGGATCAAGGTTGCTTGCCACGGGTTGGTTTTCACCGCGACCAAAGGCCTGAACTCGTGAAAACGGGATGCCCGCGTCCAGCAAAATGTCGGCAACCGCATTGGCGCGACGTTCGCTAAGCACTTGGTTCGAACCCGCATCGCCGTCGCTGTCCGTGTGGCCCACAATCTGAATTGTGGAATTCGGATAGGCTTGCAAGTTGCTGGCCACAGTCCCCAGATCACGGCGCAAATCAGAACGCACCGAGAAACTACCAGACGCAAACAAAATGTCCTGCGGCAAGGTCACGATCAAACGATCGCCGGTGTTTTGAATTGTGACGTTGTTGTTGCCCAGATCCCGGCGCAAGTCCGCCTCTTGTTTATCAAGCGAATACCCGACGCCAGCGCCAACACCCGCACCAACAAGAGCACCTGTGATGGCCCCTTTTGCGCGGTCATCTTTGTTGCTGACCAACACGCCCAAAATCGCACCAGCGGCGGCACCGGCTGCGGCACCTTGCTTGGTTTTTTGGTTCGGGTCGTTCGGGTTGCCACCCAGCGTCGATGGATCAGTACATGCACCAAGCGCCATCGCGCCACACAGCGCAAAAATTACCGGAGTTTTCATAAATATCATATCCTACTGCCTTCAAATCATGCGGCTCCGTTCGGGCGGTGCCTTGTTGTCATTGCATCTTATATGGCACTGGGCAGGACGTGAAATAAGGGGAAAATTTAATCGGCAACATCCCGCCCATTTTTTCACGGGCAAAAATCGCGATTATGCCTCTGCGCGGGCCGCCTCGTAGGCCAGCATAACGCGTTTCATCGGCAGGCCCCAATGGTATCCGCCAAGCGCGCCTGACTTGCGCAATGCACGGTGACACGGGATCAGCCAACTGACCGGATTGCGCCCGATTGCCGTGCCAACTGCCCGCACCGCGCGTGGATTACCGACCTTTTCGGCAACGTCTGAATAGGTCGTGACCTCGCCTGTGGGGACACTTAGTAATGCCTCCCAAACCTTGATCTGGAACGGTGCGCCCATCAAATGCAGGGGGGCTTTGGCCCCTGTTTGCCCAAAGGCCGACGCGACCCAAGGGCGCAAATGATCCGCGTTCTCGATAAATTCTGCCTTTGGCCAACGCTGTTTCAGATCGGCAAATGCCGCGTCTGCACCGATGTCTGCCGCCAATCCTAGCCCGCAAATGCCGCGCGCTGTACCCATCACAATCGCAGGACCAAAGGGGCTGTCGAACCACCCCCAGTGTATCTGCAAGCCGGCACCCCCTTTGGCGTATTCACCGGGGCTCATCGCCTCCCAACGCAGGAACAAGTCATGCAAGCGCCCTGATCCGGACAGGCCCGCCGCGTGCGCTGTTTGCATTGTGCTGACCTGTGCGGCCAGCATCGCCTTGGCGTGGCCCAGCGTCAGATATTGCTGAAACCGCTTTGGTGACACACCCACCCAACGGCTGAAAATACGCTGGAAATGCGGTGCGCTCATTCCCATTTGAGCGGCTAGATCATCAAGGCTTAGGGGTTCGTCCGCAGCATCAATCAATGCAATCGCACGCGCCATAACGCCGTAGTGATAGCCGGTTTTTTGTTCATCATGCTGTTCCATGAGGCAAACCTAACCAGCCCCGCGCGCCCATGCGACCCGATATTTGCGCATACTTGCAGCAGGCCCCACAAACAGGCATAGAACGGCGCATGGTTAAACAACTCGGCTATCATAAAATTCGCGAGATCTTTACGCGCTTTCAACAGCATGACGCTGAACCCGAAGGCGAGCTGGAGCACGTGAACGTCTACACATTGGTCGTGGCTGTCGCCCTGTCTGCGCAAGCCACCGATGTGGGCGTCAACAAGGCCACGCGCGCATTGTTCGAAATCGCCGACACCCCGCAAAAGATGATTGATCTGGGGATCGAAGGGCTGACCGAACACATCAAAACCATCGGCCTGTTTCGCCAAAAAGCCAAAAACGTGATGAAGCTGAGCGAGATCCTGGTCAATGATTACGACGGGATTGTCCCCAATTCACGTGCCGCGCTGCAATCCCTGCCGGGCGTGGGCCGTAAGACTGCAAATGTCGTGTTGAACATGTGGTGGCAGCAGCCCGCCCAAGCCGTCGACACCCATATTTTTCGTGTTGGAAACCGCACCGGCATCGCGCCGGGCAAAACCGTTGATGCGGTTGAACGCGCGGTCGAAGACAACATTCCCGCTGATTTCCAGCTGCATGCGCATCACTGGTTGATTCTGCATGGACGCTATCATTGCAAGGCCCGCAAACCGGCCTGCACCACCTGTATCATCCGTGATCTTTGCGATTTTGAGGACAAAAACTATGACTAAGTACCAAGTGGTTGGCATCGGTAATGCCGTTGTTGATGTAATTACCCACGCCGACGATCAGTTTCTGGGCAACATGGGCATCGAAAAAGGCATCATGCAATTGGTCGAACGCGAGCGCGCCGAAGTCTTGTATGGCGCGATGAATGACCGCCTTCAGACCGCGGGTGGTTCGGTCGCAAATACCATCGCAGGCATCGGTGCTTTGGGCCTGCCCACTGCCTTTATCGGGCGGGTACGTGATGACATGCTGGGCGCATTTTACGCGCAATCCATGGTCGACAGCGGCACAGATTTTGTAAACGCACCGGTGGATGACGGCGAATTGCCGACATCACGTTCAATGATCTTTGTCTCGCCTGATGGCGAACGGTCAATGAACACCTACCTTGGCATTTCCACCGATCTGGGCCCTTCGGATGTTCCGGACGAGGTCGCCAGCGACACCAAGATCATGTTCCTCGAAGGGTATTTGTTCGACAAAGACCAAGGCAAACAAGCGTTCCTCGAGGCGTCACGTCAAACCCGCGCATCCGGTGGCATGGCTGGCATCGCGATCTCTGATCCGTTCTGCGTCAACCGTCATCGTGCTGATTTTCTGCGCATGATCGGCGACGAGCTCGACTTTGTGATGGGCAACGAAGCCGAAGTGAAATCACTGTTCGAAACTGATGATCTTGAGGAAGCGCTGGCGAAAACTGCGGCCATGTGCCCGTTGGTTGTGTGCACGCGGTCCGGCGACGGCGTCACGATCATTCGTGGTGATGAACGTGTCGATGTGCCAGTTCAAACCGTTGTTCCTGTGGATGCGACGGGTGCAGGCGATCAGTTCGCCGCCGGATTCATCTATGGCCTCGCGACCGGCGCATCCCTGGAAACATGCGGCAAGATGGGCAACGCCTGCGCAGCCGAGGTTATCAGCCACATTGGACCACGCCCAGACGTGTCGATGATGGACGTGTTTAAATCACAAGGCTTGGTTTAACCCATGCTGACGGACGGATATCACGACGTCGCAAATGACAAACTGGCAGTTGTTGTCACACAGCTGGAAATGCGCGCGCAGGCCGATGTCCGGCCTGTGAACGTGCCCTCTGGCGTGACCCTGAAACGTATCGATGTGCCCGACGTTGACTGGTATCGTTCGATATTTTCCCGGGTCGGCGACGATTGGTTGTGGCTGTCGCGCACGTTGCTGTCTGACGATGATCTAACGGCGATCATTCAGGACAAGGACGTGCACATCTGGACGCTGACCAAAGATGGCAAAGACGAAGCCTTGCTGGAATTGGATTTTCGCACCAAAGGCGAATGCGAGCTTTTGTTCTTTGGGCTGACAACTGCGTTGATCGGGTCAGGTGCAGGTCGGTTCCTGATGAACACCGCGATCGAAAATGCGTGGGCACAACCGATCGACCGTTTTCACGTGCACACCTGCACTGGTGACAGCCAACAGGCGATGCAGTTTTACACGCGCAGTGGGTTTACCCCGATCAAACGCAAAGTCGAAATTTTTGATGATCCCCGTAAATCCCATGACTGGGATCCCACCTTGGCACCGCATCTGCCGATGCTTTGATCTGCGGGTCTTACTAGTATTTGGGGCTGCACGCGGCCCCATTTAAGCAATCTGTCACAGCGTCCAGCATCTGCGGCGTTGGTTCTGGAAACACCTGCGACTGACAAGGATCAATGCTAAGCGCGTATCCTGACGCCGTGTTTTTCATAAACCCCAGATATTCAGACCCGCTGACAGCAGACCCGCACCAGGGGCCAAAACAACGCAATTCGATGGTGATTTTGCGATCAAACGGCGTTTTGAAACCGGCCTGAGACAGCGATGAACCCGACATCGTTGCAGGAATTTTCGTCAACTCCGGCGCATCATTTGAATTGAGCTGCGTCTTGGGAATTTTGCTTTCATCAAAGGTCAGACGACCCCGCACAACCGCGTAATAGTCATCAGACGCCTGCGCCTGCGCAAAGCTGCGTTCGACGGTTGGGCGCACACATGACAGGGCCATGGCTTGGGCCGGAACCAACATGGATAGGACAATCGCAATCAGGCGCATTACAAATACTCTTTGAATTCCTCTAGGACAGAAACATAAACATCGCGCTTGAACGGTACAATGTTGTTGACCAGATCGGCGGAGTTCAGCCAGCGCCATTCGGAAAACTCAGGGTGTTCGGTCTGGATATTCACGTCTTTGTCGCTGCCTTTGAACTGCATCAAGAACCATTTTTGTTCCTGACCGCGATAGCGCCCCTTCCACAGTTTCGGGACCAGATCATGGGGCAGTTCGTACGGGATCCACGCCTGACTGACCGCGATGATATCGACCAAATCCGGTGAAATCCCTGTCTCTTCTTCCAACTCGCGTAGGGCGGCGGTTTCGGCGTCTTCGCCCTTGTCGATCCCGCCTTGAGGCATCTGCCATGCGGCCACAGCATTGTCGCGACGCTGCCCGACAAAGACCTCGCCGTGTTCATTCAAAACCATCACACCAACATTGCGGCGATAAGGCAGTTTGGCTATCTGTTCGGGTGTCATGGGCGCGTTCCTCGTGATATTAGAAAACGGTGTAACACGTACACGAACAAAGGACAGCACATGAGCGGCGAAACCAATTTGAACACCCTGCTGGCATCCATGAGCGCCGATCTGATCGACGATTTGTTTGTGTTTGTGACCCTTCAGGATCGCAAAATGCCTGACGGGCTGACACCGCGCATGATGTTTCAAGAAGCCGAGGGCATGACGCTGATCCTGACCAAAGACGACGCAGATGCGCACGCCCTGCCCTTTGAATTTCCGTGCCGCATGATCACGTTGAACATCCATTCCGCGCTTGAGGCTGTCGGGTTTATCGCGCGTATCGCCACCGAACTTGCCAAACACAACATGGGCGTGAACCCTGTTGCGGGTTTTTTCCACGATCATCTGTTTGTTCCAGATGGGCGCGAACACGATGCATTGGCCGTAATTTCGCAGATCGCCGCTGACCACAGCTAGCGCAAAACCGCATGACGTAGGGTTGTTCGTGACATCGACACGGGCTTTGGGCGATCTACCTTACAACGCGTATTTAAGGGAGCCGTCACAATGTCCGCCTATCCACACCTGCTTGCCCCGCTCGATCTTGGCTTTACCACGTTGAAAAATCGCGTGCTGATGGGATCGATGCACACCGGTCTTGAAGAAACCAAAGACTGGAACCGCGTCGCTGAATTTTACGCTGAACGTGCGCGCGGCGAAGTGGGCTTGATGGTCACTGGCGGAATTGGCCCGAATTTGGAAGGCTCCGTTTTGCCGGGTGCCGCGATGATGACCACGGATCAAGATGTGGAAAACCATTCGATCGTCACGGACCGTGTGCACGAGGCAGGTGGCAAAATCGCGATGCAAATCCTGCACGCTGGCCGCTATGCCTATGGCCCGATGTGTGTTGCGCCGTCGCCAGTAAAATCCCCGATCTCGCCGTTTCCACCAGCTGAATTGGACGAGGACGGCATCGAAAAACAAATTCAGGACATCGCAGATACGGCCGCCCGCGCACGCAAAGCAGGGTATGATGGCGTCGAAATCATGGGCTCCGAAGGGTACTTTCTTAATCAGTTCCTCGTCACCCACACCAACAAACGCACGGACCGCTGGGGCGGATCATACGAAAACCGCATGCGCCTGCCGATCGAAGTTGTGCGCCGCACACGCGCCGCAGTTGGCGACGATTTTATCATCATTTACCGCCTGTCGATGATCGATCTGATCCCCAATGGATCAACCCATGACGAGGTCGTACAACTGGCCAAAGAAGTCGAGAAAGCCGGCGCGACAATCATCAACACTGGCATCGGCTGGCACGAGGCCCGCATCCCGACAATCGCCACATCAGTGCCCCGCGCGGCCTTTGCATGGGTCACCAAAAAACTGATGGGTCAGGTCAACATCCCGATCATCACGTCGAACCGCATCAACACTCCCGAAGTTGGCGAAGACGTCCTCGCGACAGGTTGCGCCGACATGGTGTCGATGGCGCGCCCGATGCTGGCAGACGCGCATTTTGTGTCCAAGGCGATGACTGGCAAAGCCGACCAGATCGCCCCGTGTATCGCCTGTAACCAAGCGTGTCTCGATCACACATTTGGCGGCAAGATTTCATCCTGCCTCGTGAACCCGCGTGCGTGTTACGAAACCGAACTGGTCATTGAACCGGTCAAAACGAACAAGAAAATCGCGATCGTTGGCGCGGGTCCTGCGGGCCTATCCACCGCGATGGCTGCGACCGAACGCGGTCACACCGTGACGATCTTTGATAAATCAGACGAAATTGGCGGCCAGTTAAACATGGCCAAACAGGTCCCCGGCAAAGAAGAATTCTGGGGTCTTGTTGATTGGTACCGCACCATGGTCGCGGACATGGGCATCACGGTCGAATTGGGCCGCGAAGTATCCGCAGACGATCTGACAGGCTTTGACGAAGTAATCGTGGCCACCGGCGTCATCCCACGCGACACCGCAATTCCGGGCCAAGACGGCGCAAACGTCCTCAGCTACATCGACGTGCTGCGCCACAAGGCACCTGTCGGCAAACGCGTCGCAGTTATCGGCGCAGGCGGCATCGGTTTTGACGTTTCGGAATTCCTCGCGCACGAAGGCAAAAGCCCAACCGAAGACCTGCCAATGTGGATGACCGAATGGGGCGTTACTGACCCCGCCGACAATCGTGGCGGTTTGGCACCGGAGGGTCCAAAACCCCACGCCCCCGCACGCGAAATCACGTTGCTGCAACGCAAGGCACAAAAGCACGGCAAGGGCTTGGGCAAGACCACAGGCTGGATTCACCGCGCAGCGTTGAAAATGAAGGACGTGAATTTTGTTGGCGGCGTAAATTACGAACGCATTGATGACGCAGGCCTGCACGTGTCCTTTGGCGAAGCCCGCGAAAACCCGACATTGATCGAAGTCGACACAATCGTCATGTGCGCCGGTCAAATCTCGCAACGCACGCTTGCGGATGATCTGGAGGCCAAGGGCATTTCATGCCACGTGATCGGCGGCGCAGACGTCGCAGCCGAACTTGACGCCAAGCGCGCGATTGATCAGGGCACCCGCCTCGCAGCCACGTTGTAAGCGGCCACGCAATCAGGCAAACTGGGCGGGATCACCACAGGACCTCGCCCACCATGCCACTTTGCGCTTTTGACATCGCCCCCGACCGGACAGCAACGCCCGTTCACGACACTGCACCCACCGGTGACAGTGGCTATCGTTGGCTACATTTTGACCTGAGCGATCCGGATTTGGCGGATTGGGCTGCGGCCCACATTCCCGAATTGCCAGCCGCCGCATTGCTGCAATCACAAACCCGACCACGCTGTGATCGTCAGGATGGCGGCCTGGTTTTGAACTTGCGTGGCGTCAATTTAAACCGTGATGGTCCTGCGGACCAGATGGTTGCTGTGCGTCTTTGGGTCACCGAAAAAACCATCGTGTCTGTGCGGGTGCGCAAGGTGTTTGCCCTCGATGATCTGCGCAAGGCCTGCGAAAACGGGACCGCCCCTGCATCGTCTGGTGAATTCATTCAGGTGCTGTCAGACGCGCTGACCCGCCGCGTTCAGGATGTGGTTTTTGATTTGGCAGAACGCGTCGAACAAATCGAAGAAGCGCAAAGCGACAATGTCGTCACCCTGCCCCCTGACATGGGTGAATTGCGCCGCCAAGCTATCCGCCTGCGTCGCTATCTAGGTCCACAAAAAGAGGCATTGCTGCGCCTGAGCGATGCGATCCTTGCCTTGAACGGTGACAGTGCCGCCCAACGCGAAGTCGCCAATCAAACGATCCTGCACGTCGAAGAACTGGATGCGTTGAACGGGCGTTTAGGCGCGCTTCAAGACCAGCATGACAGCCAAACCAGCGCGGCACACGGGCGCAACAGTTATGTTTTGTCGATTGTCGCGGCGGTGTTTTTGCCCTTGGGGTTTTTAACCGGCGTCTTTGGCGTGAACGTCGGCGGCATGCCCGGCGTCGACAGCCCCATGGCGTTTACTGTTTTGTGTCTTGGCATGGCGGCCCTTGGTGTCGCCCTAATGGCTGCACTGCGATGGTTGCGCTGGATATAGCTGGTCCACTCAGCTAACACTTTGTTCAACAATTAGGACGCCACGCCATTTCACCCGAGTCACAAGCCCAAGTGCACAACGATATGAACGCGGTCTTCCCGCGCTTGTGGCGCTATTGCATGGCCGTAACCGGACAACGCGACTGGGCAGATGATCTGGCCCAAGCCACCTGCCTGCGCGCCATTGAACAGGCTGACAAGTTCGAGGCAGGCACGCATCTGGATCGCTGGATGTTTCGCATGGCGCAGCGGGTTTGGCTGAATGAACTGCGATCACGCAAAGTCCGGGTTGGTGGCGGTGTCGTTCCTGTCGAAGACGTGGACCTGCGCGATGAAAAACCCGATTCAGAAACGAATATTTTTGCGCGTGACGTGTTATCTAAGGTGAACGCATTGCCAGTTGGCCAGCGCCAGTCGGTGCTTTTGGTCTACGTCGAAGGGTTCAGTTACAAAGAAGCCGCCAACATCATGGAAATCCCGATTGGAACCGTGATGAGCCGTCTTGCAGCCGCGCGCCGCGTAATTGCAGCCGCAATGCCAACAGACGAAGATCAGAAAAACGACGCTGGCACGGACGTCAGCAAAGGGCACGCAAAATGACCCATGAGGCACAGTTCACAGACGAACAATTGACCGCCTACCTGGATGGGGAAGCGGGCGAAAACCTGTGCGCCGCAATTGATGCCGCGTTGGAAACCAATGATGCCTTGGCCGAACAGATCGCTGGTTTGGACATCGACAAGGCGGCATTGACCACGATGTTTAGCACGATGCTGGATGATGCGCCGGTGATGCCAGATCTACAAAAACACCAAAAACGCGCCACTAAGGCCGCGAATAAAAACATCCGGCCCAGTTTCCTTAGCAGCTTTGGATTGGTCGCAACCGGCATCGCGGCCGGTGTTGCGATGATGATATTCTTGCCCGATGTGTTCCCCGAAGAACCCAAAGCGCCGGGTTGGAAAGCCGTTGTTGCCAGCTATCAATCGCTTTATTCCAGCGACACATTGGCCACCAGCATCCTGTCCGATGCCGAAGCTGTCACGCAATTGGCCGCCGTTTCAGCCGCACTTGGCGCCGACATCAGCCAACTGCCACAAGTGCAGGGGCTGGATTTCAAACGCGCGCAGGTGCTTGGCTTTAATGGCAAGCCGCTTATCCAATTGGCCTTTACCCGACCCGATGGCACGCCTGTCGCGCTGTGTATTATTGCCGCCAAATCCAAAGACGCCAAAGCGATGTCCGCCGAAACGATCCAAGGTATGGCCGCGGCCAGTTGGAACCGCGATGGCTTTGCGTATCTGTTGATCGGC
Organism: Ascidiaceihabitans sp.; assembly: GCA_047626725.1. Classification (GTDB taxonomy): domain Bacteria; phylum Pseudomonadota; class Alphaproteobacteria; order Rhodobacterales; family Rhodobacteraceae; genus Ascidiaceihabitans. The sequence continues at coordinate 82,532 of JBLHSG010000001.1, read as the reverse complement.
GGCGATCAAGGCGACGTGACCCAAGCCGAAGCGCAAGCATTTGAAGCATGGACCGGAACCGTTTCCGACATCTGACCCAATAGACATGTGAATGGCGATTCGACGGCATCACGCCAATTAGAAACAGACTGTTCCTTTGTTTCCCTGCCATGAACGATCCCTGTAATAACCTTGCCATTGTCCCACCCCCGCCCCGTTTGTGCCCAGATTGGCGCAGATACAAAGTCCAAGAGACGAGACGTTTTATGGAATTTGAAGGGAACGGCCAATGGACCGCCTTACTGAAATGGAAGCATTCGCCACGGTCGTAGACCAAGGTGGCTTTACCGACGCGGCCAAGAAGATGGGCATTTCAAAGTCCGCTGTGTCAAAACACGTATCCTCGCTTGAGGCCCGCCTTGGTGCGCGCCTTTTGAACCGGACAACACGCCGTGTATCGCCGACTGAAATTGGCCTTGCTTATTACGATCGTGCGCGGCGCGTTTTGAATGATGCAGGCGAAGCAGACGCGCTGGTCACATCGATGCAATCCGCACCATCTGGCCTGTTGCGTATTTCTGTGGCAACGGATTTTGGGGTTAATCATTTGTCCCCCGCGCTGTCAGAGTTCCTAGAGGATTTTCCGGATATCACCGTCAATATGGTGCTGAACAATCGCTACGTTGAATTGATTTCCGAAGGCTTTGATATGGCCGTGCGCATTGGTGAATTAGAAGATTCCAGCCTGCGTGCGCGCAAATTGACGGAAACCAACAAACGCATGATCGCATCGCCGGCGTATTTTGAAAAATACGGTCGCCCTGAAAAAATCGACGATTTGAATGATCACAAATTGCTGCATTATTCGAACCAATCGTCAGGCAACATGTGGAAATTGACAGCCCCGTCCGGTGAAAAACGCCAAGTGCGTACTGCTGGCTGGTTGTCTGTAAATGACGGTCAATCGCTTTTGAATGCTGCCATTTCCGGTCTTGGGATCGCGTATTTGCCTAGCTACTTGTACGCCGATGCGATGGCCCAAGGATTGGTCGAAGACGCCATTCCAGAGCTGCCCGTCGAAACCCAAGGCATCTATGCGGTCTATCCTCCGGGTCGGTTCACACAGCCCAAGGTCCGCGCCTTTATCGACTTTTTGGTCCACGAGTTTGCCGAAAAAGGCCCCTCGGTCTGGTCATAGGGTTTTAACCCGAATTTTTCCAATCTCCCCTCGGAAAACAACTGAACCCCCGGTGCAATCGCATCGGGGATTTTTCCGTTAATTCGAAGGCAGAATAATCGCTTCGACGCGGCGGTTCATGTCGCGCCCTGTCTGATCCAGATTTGACGCCAGCGGTGACAAATACCCCATGCCTTCTGCATCCAGACGCGCTGCAGCCACACCGTAGGTATCAATCAATCGGGCCCGCACGGACGCCGCGCGTTTTTTGGACAAAGCGATATTGCCGCCCAACGATCCGACGCTGTCTGTGTGCCCAACCAATGCCACGCGCACGTCATCGCGCGATTTCAAAAATGCCGCGAGAGCCCTTAAATCGGCAAACGGCCCTGCCCCCAAATCGGACGTGCCAGTGGCAAAATCCAAGCCCTTCAAAACGATTGATCCCTTGGACAACAAGACCGTTTCGAAGGGTGCGCGCGCGCCTTGTGAAATATCTGCCGTCGGCACGCTGCCGTTGGTTTTGATCGCCGCAACTGTGCCTTTTAAATCGCCCGCCTCGATCACCTGCACATGTGACGCCGTGTCAGACGCGCTGACCAGTAAACCGACCACCCGATCGGGGCTTTGTGTTTCGCCTATCACACCCAACACAAACCGGTAGGCGCGGATGTTCACGAACATATTCGGGGCTGGCAAAACCTCGGTTGCGAACCGGAAATCAAAGCCGCCACACGTTCGGTGATCGCAATCCAGAACCACCTGATACCCCGCGTCGCTCAATTGATCGCGCAAGGGTGACAAGACCTGCAATGTCGTCAAACCGGGAGAGGCAATTTTCCACGCTGATCTGCGCACTTCGCCCTCGACCAGCCGCGTTTCGATGGCACCATTTTTGAAAGGGCCAAACGGCGCTGCGTAACTATCAAGCGGGCTGTTGCGTTCAATGGTTTTACGCGCGTTCAACGGCAGAACCAGTTCAACAGCCACGGCAGGCAAAGCCACGCACGCCAGCAAAAGGCAAAGAAATCCGTTTCGGACCACCTGATTTATCATCTGTTTTGGGCGTGATACGCATCGTTGGGACGCATATCGATGCCGCTGGCAACACGGTTGGTCATGTTAAAAAACCCGATGACTGAAACCAGATCAAAGATGTCGCGATCTGTCAGTCCGACGTCACGCAACGCTTGGCGGTCCGCTTCGGTGGTTTTGGCGCTGGCCGTGGTCAACGCCTCGGCGAAAGTTAGCATCGCGGTCATGCGCGCATCCAAATCAGCCGCACGCCAGTTCATCACCATCTGTTCGCCCAGCGCCGGATCACCCGACAATTGACGCACCGCAGCCCCATGCGCAGTCAAACAATAGTAACATTTGTTGATCGATGACACGACCACCGCAACCATCTCGCGTTCCAGCTTACTAAGCCCGGACTCCGCCAGCATCATATCATTGTACAGCGCCGTGAACGCATCCAGTTTGGCGATATCAAAGGCATAAGATTGCAAGACATTCGGGACCATCCCCAGCTTATCAAGGCAGATATCGAAGTACTTTTGCGTCGGCGCTGGCAGCGGATCAACCATTGGCAGATCAAGGGCGTGAGGTTTGGAATCGCTCATTAATTCATCCTTTTGGCAGGTGACGGTAATGATAGCCGCCGACCTCGTTAAATCCTAATCCAACGTACAACGCATTTGCGCCAACGTTCGCACGCGTGGTCATCAACGCAATCGTATCCGCCCCTTGGGATTGACCCCAAAACGCAGCTTGGCGCATCATCCAAACGGCAACACCCATGCGACGCTGATGGGCCAAAACCTCGACCGCGTGCACCATACAGATGTGGTTATGCACCGCGGCAAAGGCAACGCCGGCGGGTTTTTCATTCCAGCGTGACAGAATGCCGGTTTTGGTTTTCGCCCGCGCCATCACGTTCAAACGCGCAGGTCCGATACCGCCTTTGGCCCAGATTTCATTCATAATCGCCAAAGGTTCCCAAACGCAAAACGTCGTGACGCGCGGGATCGAAATGTCCATCAATTTGGTGATGGGGGCGGCGTAAACAACCGTCTCGTCTAGCGGATCGTAACCACGTGCGGCCAGCAATGCATCCAGATCATCGTGACCTGCGCGAATTTGAAATCGCGGGGTCTGATCAATCGCACGCATTGCAGTTTCGGCCGCATCAATATCTGCATCGACAACCGGCTGGTCCTGCGTCGCCGATGATACACGCCCACCGCCGCCTTGCCCCTCGCGCAGGGTTAGCGGGCCGTCCTGCCAAATGCGCGCGGGTGGCCACGTCGCATCCATCGCCGCGTAGATTTCATCCATCGACGGGGTCATGCAGGAAACGCCAGCGCCAGTTCCGCCATCGCGGCATCAACCTGCGCGCCATCGGTGCCGCGGATCACAATGTTCGCGCCGTATTTGCCGTCTTTTTGATAGGGATAGCTGCCAAGCGACAGGTCAGGATAGGCTTTGGCCAAGGCCCCCAAAGGTCCGGCAATGTCCCCTTCGCCCCGTTCAATCCGCAAGGTTTTCGAAATCAGTGGATCACCGCCAGTTAGGGTCGGCAAAACAGTCGCGACCATGGCCTGAAAAACTGCCGGCACACCGGCCATCACATGCACGTTTTTGATCGTGAAACCGGGGGCCACAGACACGGGGTTGTCGATCAAAATCGCACCGTCTGGAATGCGCGCCATGCGCAGGCGCGCCTCGTTCAGTTTAACCCCTTGGCGGTCATAATGGGCCTGCAACAAGGCCCGCGCATCAGCCCGCACATCAATTTTCGCGCCAAACGCTTCGGCCATACAATCTGCCGTGATGTCATCGTGGGTTGGGCCAATGCCACCTGATGTGAACACAGTTTCATGCGCGTCCGACAAGGCGCGCACAGCCGACACAATCGCGACAGGATCATCGCTAACAACCCGGACTTCGCGCAGATCAATGCCTGCCTCGGTCAATTGTCCGGCAAGATAATGCATATTCGCATCACGGGTACGGCCTGACAGGATCTCGTCTCCGATCACAAGCATAGCAGCAGAAGGGTTCGCCATATCAGACTCCTTGAGGACACATCAATGTAGGTATAGGCCTGCGGTCATGCGCTTTCAAACCGATCTTGTCCCCGCCCGCCTTATTCGTCGCTACAAACGGTTTTTAGCCAACTGTGTGCTGGACGACGGGCGCGAAATAACCGCCCATTGTGCCAATCCAGGGTCGATGATGGGCATGGCAGATGAAGGGATCAAAGTCTGGCTCGAACCAAATGATGATCCCAAGAAAAAACTGAACTACGGCTGGCGATTGATCGACCATGAAAACGGGCATTTCACTGGCGTCGACACGTCTGTGCCCAATCGGGCCTTGCGCACTGCGTTGGAAAACGGCGAAATCGCTGCGCTATCTGCGTATAAAACTGTCCGCCCCGAGGTAAAGTACGGCGAAAATTCCCGTATCGATTTCTTGCTCATCCAAGACGGATTGCCCGATGCCTACGTCGAGGTGAAATCAGTGACCTTGAACCGTAAGCCAAATTTGGCCGAATTCCCTGACAGTGTCACCGCGCGCGGGGCAAAGCACCTGAACGAGCTGGCCAATATGGTCACCCAAGGCCACCGCGCCATCATGCTGTATCTGGTGCAACGCACCGATTGCACCCGCTTTACCCTCGCTGCTGATATCGACCCGAAATACCATGCGGCCTATATTGCCGCGCGTGAAATCGGTGTTGAAACGATGTGCATTGGCACCAAAATCACCCAAAATGAAATCCTGATCGCCAATCCACTGGAAATCGATATCTAGCCCTTTGCGCTTGGCCGCGTTAAATACATCGCAACACAATTTCGGAGCCACTGCCTTGAACACTGAAAACCGTGGTCGCCTGACCAAAGACGGCATTCGCATTTACGACCCATCCGACAGCGCCGGAATGATGGCGGCTGGCCAATTGGCCGCGCAAATTCTGGACGCAATGTCCGACCTTGTCTTTCCCGGTCAAACCACCGCGGCAATCGACAAAGCGATCACCGATATGGTCGACGCTGCAGGCGCAAAATCCGCGACAATCGGGTACAAAGGCTATCAGCATGCCTCGTGTATTTCCGTCAATCACGTGGTCTGTCACGGCATCCCTGGCGACAAAAAACTGAACGACGGCGACATCGTGAACATCGACGTCACGGTCATCGTCGACGGCTGGTTTGGCGACACCTCGCGCATGTATGTGGCCGGTAAATTGCCGCGCAAAGCAGAGCGCTTGATCCAGATCACCCACGACGCGCTGATGCTAGGGATTGAAGCGGTCAAACCGGGCAACACCTTTGGCGACATCGGCCACGCCATCCAAAGTTATGTAGAAAGCCATCGCATGTCGGTCGTGCGCGATTTCTGCGGGCACGGATTGGGCCGCGTGTTTCACGCCCCACCCAACGTTTTGCACTACGGACGTTCAGGAACTGGCGCGGTTCTAGAGGCCGGAATGTTTTTCACCATCGAACCAATGGTCAATCTGGGACGCCCGGAAACCAAAACATTGGCAGACGACTGGACGGCTGTAACCCGCGATAAATCACTGTCCGCACAATTTGAGCATTCAGTTGGCGTGACCGAAACCGGGGTCGAGATTTTCACGCTATCCCCGACCGGAAAATTCCACCCGACATATGGGTAAGGCGGCGGCCACAACTGCGGCTGCACTGTATTTTGACAGCGGGCAATTCCAAACCGAATTGGCCGCAATGGTCGCCCACCCGACAACCAGCCAAGTGGCTGATGCGATCGGGCGATTAAACATTTACCCATCGGACCAAATCAAACCGCGCCTAAAGGCGATGGGGTTTGATATGGCGATACACGACAATCCTGACCCATCTGGCGGCCCCTTTTTGACGGCCATTCGGATCGAGGATGCGCACAAACCAATCGTCCTGATTTATGGTCACGGTGACGTCACGCACGGGCAATCGGGCGCGTGGGCCAACGGCATGAACCCCTTTGATCTGACCGAAGACGGCGACCGCCTATACGGGCGTGGCACGGCGGATAACAAAGGTCAGCACCTGATCAATATCGCCGCCCTCGAGGCCGTTTTACGCACCCGAGGTGCCCTTGGCTTTAACGTCAAAATCGTGATCGAGATGTCCGAGGAAATCGGGTCCCCTGGCCTTGGCGCGTTTTTCGAGACGCACAAAGAATTGCTAAGCGCTGACGTTTTAATCGCCTCTGATGGGCCACGTTTGCAACCCGATACACCAACGATATTTATGGGCTCTCGTGGCGCAATTGATTTTGACCTGACTGTCGATTTACGAAATGGCGCGCACCATTCCGGCAACTGGGGTGGGCTGTTGGCCGACCCTGCCCAAATCCTATCACACGCGATCAGCACGATTTGCGACGCGCGCGGGCAATTGCAAATTGAAGCATGGAAACCGACCAGCCTGACACCTGCGGTTCGCGCGGCGCTAGACGGATTGCCGATCTTGTCGGACGCCGGCCCACAGATTGATCCCGAGTGGGGCGAGGCCAGTTTAACCCCTACAGAACGCGCCTATGCGTGGAACAGTTTTGCCGTGCTCGCGATGAACAGCGGTGACATAGACGCCCCACAAAATGCAATCAACGGGATCGCAACGGCGCGCTGTCAGTTGCGGTTTGTGGTGGGTACGAACGTTGATCAAATCGTGCCTGCGCTGCGCAAACACTTGTGTGAAAACGGGTTCGAAACGGTGCAAGTGTCAGAACAAATGGGCGGATTTCAGGCAACCCGTCTTGACCCCAACCACCCTTGGGTGACGCGTGTTGCCGCATCGATTACCGACACGACCGGGCAAACGCCGCACATTTTGCCGAACCTTGCGGGCTCTTTGCCAAATGCCTGTTTTACCGAAATCCTTGGGCTGCCGACTGTCTGGATTCCGCATTCTTATCGCGGCTGTAGCCAGCATGCGCCAAACGAACATGTGTTGAAATCAACCTGCCGCGATGCGCTGATCCTGATGGCTGGATTGTGGTACGATATCGGGAAAACCGGATAAGAATGCGATCATGCAATACCATTTGAATGGCTATCAATCTGGCGACCCGACGGTCCATTCTGACGGAATGAAATCAACCGAAAACCTACCGGAAACCGTTGATGTTTTGATCGTGGGATGTGGCCCAACGGGTCTGACGCTTGCCGCCTATCTTGCGCAATTTCCAGATATCACCACCTGCATTGTCGATCAGAAATCTGGGCCATTAGAAGTCGGTCAAGCAGACGGAATTGCCTGCCGCACAGTCGAGATGTTTCAGGCCTTTGGGTTTGCGGAAAAAGTCCTGAAGGAAGCCTACTGGGTCAATGAAACGTGTTTCTGGAAACCGGACGCGGCAACCCCACAAAACATCGCGCACACCAATACGATCAAAGACACCGAAGACGGGCTGTCTGAGTTCCCTCATGTGATCCTTAATCAAGCGCGCGTGCATGATTTTTACCTAGATGTAATGCGCAACAGCGCGACCGGATTGCGCCCACACTACAGCCAAAACCTGTCGAAACTGGATGGTAACACCGCCACATTCACGCACACTGAAACCGGTGAAACAGCCACAGTGAACGCGCGCTACATCATCGGATGCGAAGGGGCGCGCAGCACGGTTCGGGCGTCAATCGGGCACAAATTACAAGGCGATTCCGCCAATCAAGCGTGGGGCGTTATGGATATTTTGGCCATCACCGACTTTCCCGATATCCGGCGCAAAGCCGTGATCCAATCCGCCAGCGAGGGGTCAATTCTGATCATTCCACGCGAAGGCGGATATATGGTTCGCTTTTACATCGAGCTGGAAAAACTGCCAAAAGGCGAACGTGTTTCAGGGCGCGATGTCACCAGTGATCAACTGATCGCGGCGGCCCAACGCATTTTGCACCCCTACGTTCTGGATGTAAAAGACGTCGCGTGGTGGTCGGTTTATGACATCGGGCAGCGGCTGTGTGACCGGTTCGACAACGGCGCAGATGACCGCGAACCGTCCATATTTATTGCAGGCGATTCTTGTCACACGCACAGCCCCAAAGCTGGCCAAGGCATGAATGTGTCCATGGGTGACGCGTTTAATTTGGGTTGGAAATTAGCTGGTGTTTTGAGCGAAACATATGCGCCAAGAATCCTGAACAGCTACAGTTCTGAACGTCAAACTGTCGCCCAGGAACTAATCGATTTCGACCGCGACTTTGCCCGTAAATTCAGCGCGCCTGTCAAATCTGAACGTAATCCTGATGGCGTTGATCCGCACGAATTGGAACGGACATTTATCCAGTACGGGCGTTTAACTGCGGGCACTGCGATCAGATATCAAACGTCGGATATTTGCGGGCCAAATGCACATCAATCACTGGCCCCAGGATTTCAGATCGGGATGCGATTTCATTCCGCGCCGGTCATTCGCTGGGCAGATGCAAAGCCCATGCACCTTGGGCACACTGTCGTTGCAGATGGCCGGTGGCGCATTTTTGCTTTTGCTGACATGGACGGATCACAGCTGCGCGCGCTGTGTCATTGGTGGCCTCATTTTGCCAAAATCCACACGCCTATTGGGGCTGATATCGATAGCGTCATAGACCTGCGTGCCATCTATCAAAACGATCACCGCACGTTTGATGCGACCAATCTGCCAGCGGTCCTGATGCCCGAAAAGGGGCGTTTTGGACTGACAGATTACGAGAAAATCTTTTGCGCCGATCACAGCGATGACCAAAATATATTTGATCTGCGTGGCATTAATCGCACGTCCGGTTGCATGGTTATTGTACGCCCAGATCAATATGTTGCCCATGTATTACCGTTAGATGATCACGCCGGTTTAAGTGCATTTTTTGCAGAATTTATGCGACCGGCAACGCGCTAATCCAGAAAATCCAGTACGGTGACGTGCGTGTCGCCATACCGGCGATGATCGCGCAAATCGAAACCGTCCGGGGCCTGCATAGGCGCATTTTCTTCCCAGATAATCGTGGCATCAGGCGCAAACCAACCGCCTTTTCGCCCTGCTGCAAGGGCCGCTTGACCCATTGATTTTCCGTAAGGCGGATCAAGGAAAACCAGATCAAAAGGTGCGCCAGAAACAGCCCCTAGTTTGGTCGCATCCATGCCCATGACTGCCATCTGATCACGGCAGTTTAGTTTGTCAAAATTCTGCGCAATCAAACGCTGCGCGACGCGCCCGTTTTCGACTAAGACGGCCTCGCGAGCGCCGCGTGATACGGCCTCTAATGCCAGCGCGCCGGTGCCTGCAAACAGATCCAGCACACGCGCATCATCGATCACACCCAAGTGGGTCAGCATGGAAAACAGGCTTTCGCGCACACGATCTGACGTTGGTCGCAAATGTGCGCCCGCATCACCTTTGCCCAATTGTGCCAGCGCGGTGCTGCGCCATTTTCCCGCAATGATCCTCACGCTTTCAGCAATGCCTTCATGTCGGTTTCGGGGTCTGCAATAACGGCTGGATCAGGTGATTTTCCAGCCTCGATCAAACGCTTACCAATCATGTAGCCGCGCGGATCATTCATCGCATCAACGGCCAACAATGTGGTACCCGCATAATACCAGAACGACGTCGCCCCATCGGCTTCTCGGGTCACGACACTATCGTATCCAGTGTTCAGACCTGCAATTTGCAATTTGACGTCATATTGATCTGACCAAAACCACGGCTTGGCCACATATTCTTTGGACATGCCTAGAATGTTTGCGGCCACGATTTCCGCCAGTTCGATCGCGTTTGGAACGCTCTCCAATCGAATGCGACCACCACGATACGGGAACGATGCACAATCGCCTGCCGCCCAGATATGCGACTGCGATGTGCGCCCTTTTTCGTCGACGCTGATACCATTATCCAACGCCACACCAGCCTGATCGGCCAACCGCGTTTCAGGGGCAATACCAACACCGACGATGACAAAATCCACGTCCAGTTCACTACCATCTGTCAGCAGTGCACCTTGCACCGCGCCGGCCCCCACCAAGCGATCTAGCCCGACACCTTCGCGAATATCCACGCCGTGACGGGTGTGCAGGTCACGAAAGAAATTGCTGGTTTCAGGGGCGGCAACACGTTGCAGAATGCGATCCGCCATTTCGACGAGTGTGACGTTCAGACCCAATTTCGCTGCGACCGACGCCGCCTCTAGACCTATGTAACCGCCACCGACAATCAACACCTTTGCGCCTCTGGTAAACCGTGGGGCCATGGCATCGACATCCGCCAGATTGCGCACGGTAAATACGCCCTCCAGATCACCACCGATGCTCGCGGGTAATCGGTGCGGCCTTGATCCCGTGGTCAGGACCAAATCATCGTAGGGCAGCACGTCATCACCAACCGTCACGGTCTGTGCAATCGGGTCAACGGCGCTTACTTTGGCACCCATGCGCAGGTCGATATCGTTGTCTGAATAGAAACTCTCAGGGCGTAAAAACAGCCGTTCCAGCGTCATGTCACCCAGCAAATACGCCTTGGACAACGGCGGACGCTGATAGGGTGGTACGGGTTCTTCGCCAATCAGCGTGATCTGCCCTGTGAAACCAGAGTTGCGCAATTTGGCCACGAACGACGCGCCGGCCTGCCCTGCGCCTACAACGATAACTTTGTGCATTATAAATTCCTCATCGCGAAACCTTTGGCGAAGCCACTGGTCGGCCCCTGTCGCAGACCCTATATCGGGTAACAAGACAAACACAATTCCCTAGAAAGGCTATTCCAATGGCGATTAAGCAAGGCGACACACTTCCTGACACAACTTTGGTTGAAATGACTGCGGATGGTCCTTCACCAGTGACCCTGTCTTCCAAAACAGTTGGACGCAAAGTTGTGATTTTTGCAGTTCCAGGCGCGTTCACACCGACATGCCATTCCGCGCACGTCCCCAGCTTTATCCGCACCAAAAGCGAATTTGACGCAAAAGGCGTGGACGAAATCATCTGCGTGTCCGTCAACGACCCGTTCGTTATGAAAGCATGGGGCGAAGTTACCGGTGCCACAGAAGCAGGCATCACGATGTTGGGCGACGCAGAAAGCGCGTTTACCACAGGCATCGGCATGGAATTTTCAGCGCCACCTGCCGGTTTGATGGCCCGTTCTAAACGCTACGCGATGTTGGTTGAAAACGGCGTTGTGACGTTGCTGCAAGAAGAAGAAAACCCAGGCGTCTGTGACGTATCTGGCGGCGAAGGTTTGCTCGCTTCGATGTAAGCGCCAAATAGAAAATGTCGTAAAAGGCCCTCACGTGTGGGGGCCTTTTTCCGTTGGATTACTTCTCGGCTGACGGTGCCGTGACCATTGTGCGTGTCGGGAATGGAATGTCGATTCCATCCAAATCCAACGCCTCTTTGATCTTGCGTTTGATGTCTGCCTGATAAGTGAAATAGTCGCTTGAATCGACCCACGCACGTACAAGAAAATCCACCGAACTTTCACCCAGATTATTGACTTGAATGAACGGCGCGGGGTCAGCATGCGTGCGCTCGTCTGCCGTGACAACTTTGCGAATGACGTCCTCGGCTGACTTTAGGTTCACCCCGTAACCAACACCAAAATACCATTCCGCTCGACGGGTTTTGTAGACAGAATAGTTTTCCATCGTGTTGCCCCAGACTTTGGAATTGGGGATGATAATTTGCACGTTGCCCATACTGGCAAGTTCCGTGAAATTCAGCGTCACGTCTTTTACCGTGCCCATCTTGCCGTTCACTTCGACAAAATCACCGATCTTGAGCGGGCGAAACAGGATCAACATCACGCCTGCTGCGACATTCGAAAGCGTGCCTTGCAGCGCCAAACCAATCGCCAAACCAGCCGCACCAATCGCCGCCACAAACGACGTCGTTTGTACGCCGAACGTGTTCAAAACGATCAAGAACGTGAACGTCAAAACAACGTATCTGACCAACGACCCAAGGAAGTTGAACAGCGTGTCGTCAAGCCGCGCGTACTTCAAACCAATCTTGCGCACGCGACTGCTGAGCCACGCCGCCAAAATCCAGCCCACCAGCAAAATCGCAATCGCCGCCACAACAGAACCCGCAGCAGATGCCAGCATTTCTAACGTCAGGAAATCGGCAAGGGAATTGCCCTGCCAGATTTGATAATTCAGGATATCTTCGATCATACGTGTGCTGCCAACCCATCCATTTTGCGCGCCATTTTAACGTCTAGCGTGCTTAATCCATCCACATCATGCGTCGTCAAAACGACGTTCACCCGCGAATAGATGTTGTCCCATTCAGGGTGGTGGTTCCATTTTTCAGCCCAGATCGCCACGCGTGTCATCCAGCCAAATGCATCGGTGAAATCCGCGAATTTGAATGATTTGAAAATCGCATCACGGTCGTCCTGAAGCGTCCAGCCGGTGTCCATCAAAGGGCCCAACAGCGTGCCGCGTGTTTCTTCGCTCAAGCGTTCCATTATTCCTGCTCCTCAACTTCGGCCCGTTTAAAGGGGCCGTATTCTGTCAAAATTTCGATCTCTTCTTCGACCGCCTCGCGCTCGGCTTTTAGATAGGTACCGATTGCGTCCGCAAAACCCGGATCACCCACCCAATGCAAGCTATGAGTTTGCGTCGGCAAGTACCCGCGCGCCAATTTGTGTTCGCCCTGCGCGCCCGCCTCTACTGTTTGCAGGCCGTCGGCAATGGCGATGTCGATAGCCACATAATAGCACAGTTCAAAATGCAGGCAGGGATGGTGTTCATTGCAGCCCCAATAGCGCCCATACAGCGTGTTTCGCCCGATGAAATTCAGCGCACCTGCCACCCAAACGCCATCACGGCGGGCCAGCACTAAGGCGATGTCATCGCGCAATGTGTCCTGTGCGATTTGAAAAAACCGACGTGTCAGATAGGGCGTACCCCATTTGCGCGCGCCGGTGTCCTGATAAAATTCCCAGAACGCGTCCCAGTGTTCCGGTTCAATCTGATCCCCGCGCAATGTGACGATATCGCCACCGAACCCTTGGGCCTGCGCGCGTTCTTTGCGGATATTTTTACGCTTGCGTGAACTCAGCGACGCCAGAAAATCGTCAAAGCCGTCGTAGCTATTGTTCAGCCAATGAAACTGCTGGGTGATACGCGGCATCAGCCCCATTTCGGCCCCTTGTTCGGCCTCGTCTTCAGTACAAAACGTTATATGCAACGACGAGATTTTGTTGTTCGCGGCCAATTGCGTAGCCCCTTGGGTCAATGCCGCAAAACCTGTTTCAGCAAAATCCGGTTTGACCAAAAACCGACGTCCGGTGGCAGGCGTATGCGGCACAGCGATTTGCAGTTTCGGGTAATACCGCCCGCCTGCCCGCTCGTAGGCCTGCGCCCAATTGTGGTCAAAAATGTATTCACCTTGCGAGTGCTGTTTGACGTACAGCGGCGCGACGCCGATCACTTGTCCGGCTAATTTCGCCATCAGATATTGCGGCTGCCAACCCGTGCCTGGCCCCACTGAACCGCTGTCTTCAAGCGCGCTCATGAAACGGTAGGTTGTGAACGGATCATTGGGCCGACCGCCATCCTCAGCCTCGGGACACGCGCAGGCATCCCAGTCCGTCTGACCGATCTGTGCAATTGAAGGCACAATCGTAATTTCGACTTCTTGCTGGCTCATCTGTCCCTACGCGTTAACTTTGTTAGTATGTGTAGCGCGCAAGGGCAGGTTCAACCGGGAAGCGCCGCCAAATAGCCCTCAAAGGTGATATTTTGCACGACCTCGCGCGCTTGCGCCTCTTGGGATGCGGATCGCACCGTCCAGCACAAAACATCCGCGCCATTTGCCTTTAGGTCCAACACACGCTGGCGGGTCACATCGTCGACTTCGTGACTGATAAAACTGGCGCGCGTGCGATCAAAATCGGGAATACCCCGCAGATGGTCACACACGGTTTGTGGCAGCGGCCAATCGTCAGCATCATAGGCGCTGGTGACAATGCCGCGCGGCACATTTGGCATCAGATCAGCCATCATGCCAACGGAATTCGGGTTAAATGACATCAGCCCGATCAGGCCTGTGTACCCACGCAAAACATCCGCTGTGGCCCGTTCCAGCGCCCCGATATTGTTGCCCATTGCGCCGTCTTGATCCTTGAGCTCGATCAAAAGCGGCACTTGGCCCGCGACGATGTCCAGCACCTCGATCAGATCGGGAATACCTTCGTCGCTTCCCTTTAGCGGGATTTTGGCAAGCGTATCCGCACTGCACAAACGCACAGGGCCTTTGGCCGATGTCAGGCGATCCAGCGCATAATCGTGAAATACCATTGCGCGATTATCGGCACTCAGCTGTAGGTCGATTTCAATGCCATACCCCGCAGCAATCGCCGCGCGGATCGCCGCACGACTGTTTTCTGGACGTCCGTCATTAACGTCATGCAATGCACGATGCGCCAATGGTTTACGCAGAAAATCAGCGTGCAAATGCGGGATCACATCGGTGCTCATTTAATCTGAAACACGCCTTCGATTTCAACGGCGACACCAAACGGCAAAGACGCTGCTGAAACGGCGGCGCGCGCGTGACGGCCGACGTCACCAAAGACCGCAACCATGAAATCTGATGCACCGTTGATTACCGCAGGTTGCTGGTCAAATTCTGGTGTCGAATTCACAAAGCCGCCCAGTTTTACGACCTTAACAACGCGATCCAGATCGCCACCACAGGCGACTTGCAACTGTGCAATCAGGCTAAGCGCGCAGGCCTTGGCCGCTTTTGCGCCAGCATCGACATCCAGATCAGCGCCCAACTTACCGGTAATTGGACCATCTGCACCAACCGAGATTTGTCCGGAAATATAGACCATATCGCCCACAACAACAAAGGGCACGTAGTTGCCAGCAGGCGCGCTAGCGTCGGGCAGTGTGACGTCAAGTTCGGCCAGACGGGATGTGATAGTCATGAAGAGAAGTCCTTGTGATTTTGTGTTCAGGTTTCGCGGAAAGCACGATTGAAATAATCGGCCACCGGTTTGATAAGATACGCAAGCGGAGAGCGATCGGCAGTGCGCACGAACGCCTCGACCGGCATACCGGGGATCAGCACGTCGCCGTCGTTCAGCTTGGCCAATTCGCCCAAATTCAGCGTGATTTCAGCGCGGTAATAGGTCACTCCGCGCGCGTCGTCTTCGAATGCATCAGCGGAAATAAGGGTGACCTGACCGATAAGTTCCGGCGTCGTACGTTGATCAAGGGCAGAAAAGCGCAGGTTCACCTGTTGGCCAATTACGATCTGATCAATATGCAGCGGGTCGATGCGCACAACGATCAAAAGCGGGCGATCCTGAGGGATCAAAAACAACACAGGATCAGCGGCGCGAATGACCGAACGCGGCGTTTGAACGCGCATTCCATAGACAATTCCAGCCACGGGCGCGCGAATGTCCAGCTGATCGATTTCCACCTTGGCGGCGGCGCGTTGTTCGACCAATTCCAGTTCGCGGTACCGCAAATCACGCAGCCGCGAAATTGCTTCTTCGCGCCGCGATGTTCCTAGTTTCAAAACCTCAATATCGATTTCGGTCATGCGCCCGTCAGACTGCGCTTTGGACGCGGCAAGTTCACCTAACTGTCCAGAAAGACTCGCTTCTTGACGTTGTAGTGCCAGCACCGGTCCGATTTGGGCCAAACCACGATCCAGCAGCGCTTGCTGGTTTCCCAGTTCCTTTTTGATCAACTCGAGCTGACGGGCAAGCGAAGCTTCTTGTGCCAAGATACCGTCGATCTGATTGCCGATCTGCGCGCGCCGTTTGCTAAGTTGCTGCGTTTCACGAGACGCGGAATCGCGGCGCGCAAAAAACAGGTTTCGCTGGCCATCAATCAGTTCCTGAATGTCGGGGTTTGCCACGCCTTCGGCGATCAATGCCTTGTCGAATTTCGGGTCTTCGGTCTCGTCTCGTTCTGCCTCGAGGCGGGCACGGCGGGCCTGCAATTCGAACAATTGCCCTTCGATGATCACCAGACGCGAGGCCTGAATTTGATCGTCCAAACGCAGCAACACATCGCCGGCTTTTACGCTATCGCCCTCGCTGACCGAAATTTCGGCCACCGTGCCGCCGGTTTGGTGCTGAATGACCTGACGGTTCTGATCGACCTCAAGGCGGCCAGGCGCAATGATCGCGCCTGCGATTTGACTGAACGTGGCCCAAGCCATAAATCCGCCGAACAATACAACCAACGCGAACAGGCCCAGACAGGTCGGGAATTTTGCAGACCACGTTTTGCTTTGCTGAGGTGCGCTCATGTTACGCCTCCTGATCCGGGGGGGGCTTTTTGGATTTGCTGATGGTTTTTCACCGACGCTTTGAGCACGTCGTCTTTTGGCCCGAACGCCGCGGCCATGCCGTTGTCGATCACCAACAACACATCACATTCCTGAATGGCCGCAGGACGGTGGGCCATAATCATTACGGCCCCGCCGCGTGCTTTGATATTGCGGATCGCGGCGTTCAGCGCCTCGCTGCCAACATTATCAAGGTTCGAATTCGGCTCGTCCAACACCACAATCACCGGATCGCCGTACATCGCGCGGGCCAGTCCGATACGCTGCATTTGCCCACCCGACAGGCGATGCTGCGCGGCGTTAACCAGCGTGTCGTAGCCATCCGGCAATTCAAGGATCATCTCGTGTGCGGCGGCGGCCTTTGCGGCTTCGACGACTTTGGCGGCGTCGGGTTGCGAAACGAGGCGTGCAATGTTTTCTGAAATCGATCCGTCAAAAAGCTGCACGCGCTGTGGCAAATACCCGATGTGCTGACCCAAAATTGCTGGTTCGTAATGTTCCAGCGCAGCCGCATCCAACCGCAGCGATCCACCAGCCGGGCGCCACACGCCCGTCACGGCACGCGCCAACGTCGATTTCCCTGCACCCGATGCACCGATCACACCCAAGGCCTGACCGGGTTTTAATTCAAAGTTCAAACCACGCAACGCGGCAGATTTTTGGCCCGGCGGTACAACAGTCAATCCTTTGGCAACAAGATGCGCTTTGGGCACCGGCAATTGTGTGCGCGCGACCTCTGGTGGGACGGTGCCCAACAGTTCGGCCATCGTGCCCCAACCTTTGGAAGCGCGCTGCACAATCGACCATTGGTTCAGCATCATTTCGACAGGCGCCAAGGCGCGCCCCAATAGGATCGATCCGGCAATCATGGCCCCCGGTGTCATCTGGTCTTGCAACACAAGGTAGGCCCCCATGCCCAACATCGCCGATTGCAAAAACAGGCGCAGGGTTTTGGTCAGGGATGAAAAGCCGCCCGAAACATCGGTGGCTTTGATCTGCCCCTCAAGGGCGGCATTGCGCAGAATTTGCCAGCGACTAAACGCGGCATCGCGCATCCCCATCGCCTGGACCATCTCGGCTTCGACACGGATTTGTTCGGACAAACCACCAGCGCGCTGTCCGGCAATTCCAGCCTCAAGCTGTGGGCGTTTTGACAGCAATTGGTTGGCCAGCGCGATCAAGATCAGCAGCACGGCACCGCCCAGCGCCATAAAGCCAAGCATCGGGTGGAACACAAAGATCCCAGCCAAAAAGATCGGCGTCCAAGGCAGGTCAAAAAACGCCATCAACACCGGCGAGGTCATCAGACGCTGTACCGATTCAAGATCGCCCAACCCCGATTGCGTTTGCAGATCAGGAGCAACGGCAGACTTGCGCACAACCGCATCAAACACACGACGATCAAGAGCCGCCTGAAACCGTGCGCCAACCCGCGCCATGATCCGGCTGCGGGTAAATTCCAGTATCCCCATGATGCCGTATAAAAACACGACCAACAGTGACAATGCGATTAGGGTTTCTTCGGATTTACTGCCTAAAACGCGGTCATAGACCTGCAGCATATACATAGGTCCAGTCAGCATCAGCAGGTTCGCAAACATGCTAAAAAGCCCAACGATCCAATACAAACTACGGCTTTGCGCCCGCGCGCGTCGCAGCTCTGTTAGGCCTTGCGATATGATCCTGTTTTGCATCGGCACCTTTTCGCTTGTCTTACGTGCGCTTCAACGCGGTTTATGACAATGTGCCTGTGTGTACCCTGTCACGCAAGTGCCACATACACGCAAAACACACCAGAGCCCTATGGGCATTACAATTCAAAGCATTACTTAAGCGTTAAATCGCCCGTTCGGAGACGTCACTTGAACTATATTTCCCCGGCATTTCGTATGCTTAGTAGATTGTTACCCTTTGGTGCCTTGGCGCTTGTTACCGCCTGCGCGGTGCCCCAAGATTCGCCAGACGGTATTTATGATCCGAATGAAAAACAAAATCGCAAAATGCACGCGTTTAACCGTGGCCTCGATAAGGCTTTGGTGCGTCCTGCTGCGCGCGGTTATTCTCAGATTGTTCCTGACGAAATCGAAGATTCTGTCGGCCATTTTGCGCAGAACCTTGGGCAGCCCAGCGTTGTGGTCAATTCATTGCTTCAGGGTGATATGAAAGGCGCAGGCGTCGCAACGGCCCGCTTTTTGACAAACACGGTTTTGGGTTTTGGCGGCTTTGCTGATGCGGCCACCGAATTTGGCATGCCAGAACAAGACACCGATTTCGGCGAAACCCTATACACTTGGGGCGTCGGCGAAGGACCCTACATCGAATTGCCCGGCCTAGGCCCGTCAACACAACGCGACACCACCGGCAAAATCGTAGACCTGTTCACCAACCCGCTTAGCTATGCGGTCGACAGTCCCGAAAAATACTACGGCACAGGTGCCAGCGTTGCATCGCGCCTTAGTGATCGCGACCGCTATTCCGACACAGTAGATTCGATCCTATATGAAAGCGCCGACAGCTACGCACAGGCGCGTCTGATCTATCTGCAAAATCGCCGTTTCGATCTGGGTGATGAAACATCAAATCGTGAAATTGATCCATTCGAACTGGATACAAAAGGGTTTTAAAAATGAAACGTCGTTCTTTTATCAGTACTGCAATTGCAGGCTTTGGCATGCTTCCGTTTATGTCAGGTGCGGCATCCGCACTAAACGAATCGCGCGCTGAATCCCTGATCGACTCGTTGGTGGCTGACATCAACAAAGTAATCGCATCCGGCAAATCCGAACCATCGATGTTTCGCGAATTTGAACGCATCTTTGCGCGCTATTCTGACACCTCGTATATTTCGGCCTACGCCATGGGCAACGACGGACGACGCGCAACTTCGCGTCAAAAATCCGCGTTCTCTTCGGCGTTCCAAGGTTACATCTCGCGTAAATATGGCCGTCGCTTTCGCGAATTCATCGGTGGCCAGCTCGAGGTCAAAGGCGTCAAGAAAGTCAAACAGTGGTACGAGGTCAAAACCTTGGCCAAGCTGCAAGGCCAGTCACCTTTCGATGTCACGTTCCACGTTTCTGATCGTTCGGGCAAAGACCTGTTTTTCAACATGTACATCGAAGGCATCAACCTGCTGCTGACCGAACGCACCGAAGTTGGCGCGCTGTTGGATCGCAACGGCGGTGACATCGACAAGATGATCGCAGCGCTGAAAAAAGCGTCCTAAACTTTTAACGGTCCCCGCCAGATGGTGCGGGGCCGTTACTGCCTGATCCGCCACCACCGCCACCCAGCAAATCACGCAACAGGTTCTCGATGATACCTTCGTTGGTTTGCGGCACGGCTGGCCCCGTTTCCAGAACATTTGTGGCACCAATCGGCGCGCTCATCGGCAGCGGTTTTTGCGGCACACCTTCATGCACACGCATCATCACTTCGCGCCAGATATCTGTGGGCAGACCGCCCCCTGACACGCCTTTCAGCTTGGTGTTGTCATCGTACCCCATCCAAACGCCGGTCACGTAATCACCGGTAAATCCGATGAACCATGCGTCTTTTGCGCCTTGGGTCGTGCCGGTTTTACCCGCGATCTCGCGATTGCCGAACTGCGCACGTTTGCCGCTGCCTTCGCTCACGACTTTTTCCATCATCCAGACCAATTGCGCGGCTGAACTTTCTTGAATGACCCGTTCTTGAATGCCGCCGCCCGTCCCCATCAAAGGTTCGGTGTCGCCCTGCAATCGCAGTTCAACCAAACCAAAAGGTGCCACAGCAGAACCGCCGTTCAGAATACCTGCGTAGGCACCTGTCATCTCGATCAAGGTGCTTTCCGACACGCCCAGCGCCAAGGCAGGGCCAGCCGCCAAATCGCTTTGGATGCCAAAATCAGACGCCACACGCCGGACCAGATCGCGGCCCACGCTTTCGGAGACTTTGACCGCAGGAATGTTCAACGAGTTCTTTAGCGCGTCCGTCAACGTCACCTGCCCGACAAACCGGTTGGTGTAATTTCTAGGGCACCAGTTCCCCGAACCGGGCGTATTCCAGCACGTCGGCTCGTCGACCAACGTATCCAGGGGCGAATAGCCAAGGTCCAAAGCCGCAGCGTAGACAAACGGTTTGAACGCCGATCCGGTCTGGCGCAGTGCTTGGGTCGCGCGGTTAAATGCACCAACCACTTTGGTTTCGCGGCCACCCACCATCGCACGTACAGCGCCATCCGCGCTCATCACGACAATTGCGGCCTGTGCCTTGGACCCTTCGCGCACCTTGTTGTCGAATATCCACTGCAAGCCGTCTTCGGCCGCTTTTTGCAGACGTTGATCTAGGGTGGTGCTGATGATCACATCTTCGGTGGTGTTGCGGGTGAAAAACTCAGGGCCGGACGCCATGACCCAATCGGCGAAATACCCGCCAGCTTGTTTCTGGGCGGCTTGCGACAGGACGGCTGGGTTGGCTTGGGCTGCGGTCTCTTCGGCCCTCGACACATACCCTTGTTCGCGCATCAAACGGATTACAGTTGCCGCGCGGTTTTGCGATCTTTCGAGGTTTTGGGTTGGGGCCAAATTAGATGGCGCCGTCAGCAAACCCGCCAGCATCGCCCCCTCGGAAATGTCGACAACCAGCGATGATTTTCCAAAATACCGCTGCGCTGCGGCTTCGGCCCCGTAGGCACCGCCACCCATGTAGGCGCGGTTCAGGTAAATCGACAGGATGTCATCCTTGGAATATTTGGCTTCCATCGCCAGCGCATAAATCGCTTCTTTTGCCTTGCGGCTTAGCGATCCACGACGGCAATCACGGACGTATTCTGCCTCGTTTTTCCAATCGCTCGGATCGTATTCAACGCCAAGGCACAACAGCTTTGCGGTTTGTTGGGTTATCGTTGATCCACCGTGACCACTTAAGGGGCCGCGCCCTTCGCTTAGGTTGATGCGCACAGCACTGGCAATGCCGCGCGGGCTAAGGCCAAAGTGGCGATAGAACCGTTTGTCTTCGGTCGCGACAACGGCGTTTTTCAGGTGGCGCGACACAGTGTCAGCACGCACAGCGCCGCCAAACTGGTCACCACGCCACGCGAATGTATCGCCGTATCGATCCTCAAGAATGACCGAACCACGCGCCCGACCATCCAGCAATTTATCCAGTGCGGGCAACGTGCTGAACACATAGCCAACCGCCATCATCAGAACCAAAGCCACAACAACGCCGCTGCGCCACGTGATTTTCCAGATCAGTCGCAAAATCCAACGGATCACCCGCAGGAAGAACCCCAAAATGCCGCCGCGCGCTGGCTTTCTAGGCTTGCGCGGTTTTTTACGAGCGGCGGATTTTCGCGCCACAGGTTTCGATTTCGCGGATGTAGTGCGTTTGTCAGCGACCAAAGGGCGCCTACGCTTGGAGGAATCACTCATAAATGGCCTGCCCGGCTCTGTTTTTCATAGTTGTTGCCTCTTAATAACGTGGCCTTTGGGAAATGTCAGTCCGTTCGTTGTGCAGGCCGTCATGAGATTTTCGTCTATTTTTTGTGCAGTAGTCGATTTGTGCGCAAAAAATGTGCAAATGCTCTTCATTCCATCCCCAAAAACCGTCCCAACGGTTCACGCCGCCGTGTTGATTTGACCTTTTGTTGGCACAACGCTGCGCAACATCTTTGCGCCAATCATAGGGGAAAAAGTAGTGAAACTGATCATTGCAACAATCAAACCATTCAAGCTGGAGGAAGTGCGCGAAGCACTGACCACCGCTGGGGTCCGTGGCATGATGGTTACGGAAATCAAAGGGTTCGGGTCACAATCCGGACACACCGAAATCTATCGCGGTGCAGAATACGCGGTGAACTTTGTGCCAAAAATCAAACTGGAACTGGTCGTGCCCGAGGGCATGGTCGACCAAGTGGTCGAGACCATCACGAAGGCAGCGCACACCGGTAAAATTGGCGATGGCAAAGTGTTTGTCGTCGACGTGCAACAAGCTGTGCGCGTGCGCACCGGCGAAACCAACGAAGACGCGCTGTAAGCGCTGCTCAATAGGGAAACGGAAACATGAAACTAATCAAACCTCTTGTCGGTGCTGCAGCGATTGCCGCCCTACCGACGCTCGGATTGGCGCAGGACGGCCCGGTTCCGGGTGTGAATGCGTCAACTGACACCGTCTTTATTCTGAACTCGTTGCTGTTCCTTGTGGGCGGTTTTCTGGTGTTCTTTATGGCCGCCGGTTTCGCCATGTTAGAAGCTGGCCTTGTGCGCGGCAAAAACGTGACGATGCAGCTGACAAAGAACATGGGCCTGTTTTCGCTGGCATCGGTGTTTTACTACCTGATCGGCTATAACCTGATGTACCCGCTCGGGACTTGGTCAGTCGAAGGGGTGCTGTCTGGCGTCTTTGGCGTTGGTGTTCTGGAAGCCGTCGGTGTGACATCGGCAGGCGCGGATGACTACGGTTATGCATCCACCGGTTCTGATTTCTTCTTTCAGTTGATGTTCTGTGCGGCAACCGCGTCGATCGTGTCTGGCGCATTGGCTGAACGCATCAAACTGTGGCCGTTCCTGGCGTTCACAATCGTTCTGACATCCATCATCTACCCAATCCAAGCCTCTTGGAAATGGGGCGGTGGTTTCTTGGACGAAATGGGTTTCCTCGACTTTGCGGGTTCCACTGTTGTGCACTCTGTTGGTGGCTGGGCGGCTTTGGTCGGCGCACTGATCCTTGGACCACGTTTGGGCAAATACAAAGACGGCAAGACCATTCCAATGCCGGGATCAAACCTGACACTGGCGACACTGGGTACGTTTATCCTGTGGATGGGTTGGTTCGGCTTTAACGGTGGATCGCAATTGGCGATGGGCACTGTGGGCGATGTGGCTGACATCTCGCGTATCTTTGCCAACACAAACGCGGCGGCTGCGGGTGGTGCATTGGTTGCGCTGATCCTGACACAACTGTTGTACAAAAAACCTGACCTGACGATGATCTTGAACGGCGCATTGGCGGGCCTCGTGTCCATCACGGCCGAACCGCTGACACCATCCTTGGGTGTGGCGACATTGATCGGCGGCTTTGGCGGTGTGATCGTGGTCTTTGCGGTTCCATTCCTTGATAAGTTGAAAATCGATGACGTGGTTGGCGCGATCCCCGTGCACTTGTTTGCAGGTATCTGGGGCACCATCGCCGTGGTTCTGACGAACCCTGACGCATCGATGATTGTTCAGCTGTATTCAATCCTGGTGGTCGGTGTCTTTACCGTGGTCGCATCTGGCATCGTCTGGATGATCCTGAAGGTGACTGTTGGCATCCGTGTCGGTGAAGAAGAAGAGATCACTGGCCTTGATGTGAGCGAGATGGGCATGGAAGCCTATCCTGAGTTCTCCAAAGGCTAAGGCTCCTTCCTCCTTCGTTTGAACGAGAAAATCATTGGCCCGAGCGTATCATGCGCCCGGGTCATTTGTTTTTAATGAATTTAATTAACGCCCTCGAAAACCCAGCAGGCTATGACCAGAGGCGCATTTTGTAGTTATAATTTGCGAAATCCCCAGAATAGTTTGGAACCAATTGGGCGCGTTGGCGGTTGATATTCCAACGGAGCAACACTGCTTCGAACCTAAAACTTGGAGATTTTTAACAATGACAACGTTTATCAAAACCGCCGCTACTGCCGCTTTGCTTGGTTCTATGTCTGTTCCGGCGTTTGCCGCTGCACACTTGGACATGGCGACAATGACCTGTGCTCAGTACAAAGACCTGAGCGCTGAAGATCAGAACAAAGTTGCAGTCATGGCGATTAATGAAATTGACGATGGCATGAACGGCGTGGCCGGCGACGGCGAGCCAAAAGCAACCGAAGATTCTGTTGGCACAACAACCGCTGCCGAAGCGACAGATGGCGACACCACATCGGGTGCCAAAGCTGACGGCGACGAAGACAACACAACAGAAGAATCGCAAATGACAAACGCAATCGAAGCGTTCAACCTGCAGTGTGACCGCAACTTGGACACATTGATCAGCGAAGCCGCTGCTGGTCTTGACGGCACCAAATAAGCCAACAAGACTTTGATGTTAAAAGGGTGCCTTGGGGCACCCTTTTTTCGTTTCAGACGGTGTGATTAGATACCCGCGTCAATGATCGCTTTGGCAAGGATAGGTACAGTTTTTGCGTTCAGCCCGGCGATGTTCATGCGACTGTCACTGACCATGTAAATGCCCGCATCAACGCGCAGCTTTTCAACCATTTCAGGCGTTGTCCCAAGACGCGAAAACATACCGCGATGTTCGGCTAAAAACCCAAAGCGATCGGACCCAGACAAACGTTGCAGTTCGCCTGCCAACATTTTGCGCAGACCCAGCATCGATGTGCGCGTGTCCTCAAGTTCTGCCATCCAATCCGCGCGCATCGCGTCGTCATTCAAGATCATCGTGACCAAACGCGCGCCGTGATCCGGTGGAAAGCTAAAGTTTTGGCGGTTCAGAAATGCCAGCGTTTGCTGGTTCAACCCTTTGGCCGATGTGTCGGTCGACATCACCATCAACATGCCTGTGCGTTCGCGGTAGATGCCAAAGTTCTTGGAACAGCTGGCCGCGATGATGCATTCAGGAACCGAAGACACCACAGCGCGGGTGGCGGCCGCGTCTTCTTGCAAACCATCACCAAACCCTTGGTATGCGATATCAACCATCGGTGTCGCACCGGTTTCCAGCAATACTTTGATCACGTCTTGCCATTGGGCCGCGTTCAGGTTTGCGCCAGTCGGGTTGTGACAGCAGCCATGCAACAGAACCACGTCACCCTTTTTCGCCGTCTTCAAATCAGCAATCATGCCATCGAAATCAACGCCGCAGGTTTCATCGTCGAAATAGCGGTATTCGGCGATTTCAATTCCCAAATATTTCAGGATCGACGGGTGGTTTGGCCAAGTCGGGTTTGAAATGAACACGCGTGCATTCGGGCGTGCCATCTGGATCAATTCGAACGCTTGGCGGATCGCGCCAGTGCCGCCCGGTGTTGCCGCAGCAGCCACAGTTTCGCGCGCAACACAGTCGCCCAACACCATCTTGACCATCGCATCGCCGAACGCCGGATCACCGACCAGACCGACGTAGGATTTGCTATCTTGTTCTTCCCACAGCTTGTGTTCTGCCGCTTTGATCGCGCGCATAACCGGCGTCAGGCCCGTGGCATCTTTGTAGACACCAACGCCAAGATCGATCTTTGTCGTGCGCGGGTCCTCGCGGTACTGCGCCATCAGCGCGAGGATTTTATCAGCAGGTTGCGGCTTTAGTGTTTCGAACATTCTAGGCGTCTCCGGTTGCGACGGGCACGGTCGGGAACATTCCCCATTCGGCCCAAGATCCATCGTAAAGCGACCAGCTGTCGTGGCCCATTCGCTCAAGCGCGAGCGCAAGGATCGCGGCCGTCACACCGGACCCACAGCTGGTAATAATTGGTTTGGTCAGATCAACGCCGGCAGCTGTGAAAACAGCGCGAGTATCGTCTGGCGATTTCATGGTTTGGTCAGCGTTTAACAAATCAGTGTAGGGCACACTGCGCGCCCCCGGAATGTGACCAGACCGCAATCCTTCGCGCGGTTCAGGTGCCTCACCACGAAAACGGGCTGCCGCGCGGGCATCAACGATCTGCGATCCGCCCAATTTCGAGGCCGACGACACTTGTGTCACATCACGCACCAGATGGTTTTGAAACCGGACTGTCATGTGGCGGTCCCGAATGACCGGCGGCATGTCTTCGATCTCGCGACCTTCGGCCTGCCATTTTGGAAAACCGCCATCAAGCACGGCAATGTTCATCTGCCCCATCAAGCGGAACAGCCACCAAACACGTGCGGCAGAAAACAGCCCCGAACCGTCATAGACAACAACCTGATGGCCATCGCCCACGCCCATCGCGCGCATACGGGACATGAATTTTTCAACAGGCGGAACCATGTGGGGCAGATCACTGCGCCCGTCGCTGATTTCATCGATGTCAAAGAATCGCGCGCCCGGAATGTGCGCCGCATCATATTCTGCGCGCCCGTTACGATCAGTACCAGGCAGGTACAACGATGCATCCAAAAGCCGCAAATCAGGGTCTTTCAGGTGTTGTGCCAGCCAATCCGTCGAAACCAATGTCCGTGGATCGTCGCCTTGTGCAGTGTCAGCCATAAGTGCCCCTCCGTCAGCGTGGAAATACGCCCTTTTGCTAACGCTATGAAAGGGTCGAGGCAAGGTGCAAGGTCAGAACTATGCAGCCCCAATTGGTCAAAATGTAGTAGCCCAAAAGGAAATGGGCGCACAAATGGCGCCCACTCCCTAAATCGTTACAAAAATAGTTACTTTGCCATCATGTTGCGCGCAGCACCGACCAACGCCAGCAAACCGCCACCGCCAACACCACCACCGACAACTTGGCCGATGATCGCACCAAAATCGAGACCGCCAGCTTCGCCTGCGGCACCCGCCAGATCAGGTGCGCCCAGCGCGCTTAGGATAGACCCACCAATACCACCACCAACGATCCCCGCGATCGAGTTGATCAGCGTGCCTTGGTCTAGGCTACCCAACAATTTACCAGCTGCGTTACCACCGGCAGCGCC
Source organism: Ascidiaceihabitans sp. (assembly GCA_047626725.1). Lineage (GTDB taxonomy): Bacteria > Pseudomonadota > Alphaproteobacteria > Rhodobacterales > Rhodobacteraceae > Ascidiaceihabitans. The sequence goes on along the minus strand of JBLHSG010000001.1, from coordinate 55,467 downwards.
GGACAAAAGGCCAATAATTAGTTCCATATTCGTATTCCCTGTCGGAGGCTTTTATATCGTGCAGCACTGCGCCCCCACCCAAAGCTGCCATCACAACCTAAAAGAGTCCGTATTTTTACTTAAGGGGAATAAAGCGCCAAAAAGGCCCGTAACCTAGGGTTACCCGTTGTCTTTCATCAGACGCGACTTTTGGCGGGACCAATCGCGCTTTGCCTCGGTCGCGCGTTTGTCGTGGTTCTGTTTGCCTTTGGCGATGCCCAGCTTGATCTTGGCAAAACCACGGTGATTAAAGTACATCACGATCGGCACCAGCGTCATGCCTTTGCGCTGTGTGGCGTTCCACAAATCAGCCATCTCTTTGCGACTGACCAGCAGTTTGCGGCGACGGCGTTCCACGTGTTTGAACGTGCGCGCACCGCGATATGGCGCGATGTAGCTGTTGACCAACCACAGTTCGCCGTCTTCGACCGCGGCATAGCTTTCGGCGATGTTCGTGCCGCCCACGCGCATGGATTTCACCTCGGACCCCTCGAGGATGATACCGCATTCGATGTCATCGCTGATGGCATAGTCAAAGCGCGCGCGCCGGTTCTCGGCGATCACTTTGTAGTTGGGGTCTGATTTGGTGTTCTGTGACATTGCATTGGGATGTAAGGTTTGTCTGCATAAGGCGCAAGAGAACAACGAAATTGGTCATGCTTTGATCATAATTTGTCGTTATCTTGTGCAGAATATTTATGACTTATTGAGTTGAGGACACCATGCGCCACATCCGTTTACTTTTACAAATTTTGACGATCTGCCTAATTTCAACAACAGCCACAGCCCAAGACCGCGCACGCATTATGGCGATGGGCGATTCTTTCTTTGCGTTTTATCGCGGTTCAGGCCAATCGATCCCTGATGTGGTCGCCAAAACGCTAAAACGACCCGTCGAAAACCGCGCTGTGTCTGGTGCGCGCATCATCTACAAACTGCCCTTGTCTGGCAGCATGGGGTTCAACATTTCCAAACAATACCGCCCCGGCCAGTGGGAATGGGTCATTCTGAACGGCGGCGGCAATGATTTATGGCTGGGCTGTGGATGTTCGGATTGTCGGCGCAAGATGGACAAGCTGATTTCAAAGGACGGCACTCGCGGTGAAATTCCTCGATTGGTGGCAAAGGTGCGCAGCGGCAATTCGCGCGTCATCTATGCCGGGTATCTGCGTTCGCCCGGCTTCGGATCGCCAATCGAAAACTGCCGCGATGACGGCGACGAACTGGAACGCCGCCTGACACAAATGGCAAAGCGCGACAAAGGTGTTTGGTTTGTACCAGTCAAAGACATGGTGAAAAGCGGCGACAAATCGTTTCACGCAGCAGACCGTGTGCACCCGTCGATCAAGGCCAGTCGCAAGATCGGTCAACGTATTGCCGGCGTGATCGCGAAAAATTCTAGGTAGTAGCGGCTTACGGTTAGGTGCGGCACGCTTTCGTTTGGCGCGCCGCAAACCCTCGTTTAATCGCCTAGTTTTTTGTGAACTTCGGCCAGATCAATTTCGCCGATCGGCAGCTTGTTGCCCGGGTTTTCAAAGTCATATTTGAACACGTCAAAGTCGCGTTTGAAAATTTCGTAGACCAAGTGCATCGACATGTCGTCGAAGTAGTCCTCGACCGGATGCGCACGTTTCGGGCCGTGCCCTTCGGATTCGTTGAACCGTGGGATTGTTTCCAAATCAACCGCATGCGGCGATTCGATTGCACCAAGCACATCAGCCATGCCTTCGTTGAATTTCTCGGTCCAGATGATTTTGTCGTACTGACCGCCATTCACGATAAATGTACTGACGTGACCGGACATCGCAGACCAGTGAATGTCAGGATCCATCGGACGACGCCAACGAATGGTGTCGCGTGCGAACAGCAAGAAGCGTCGAAAGCTTTTGATCTGGTCAAACTCTTGTTTGCCATCATCACCGCCCACTTCGATCCCGTATTTTTGGATCAACAGCGGGACAAGGTTGCCGCGATAGCGTTTGCCATTACGCTGAATTCCGCAAATTTTATCAAAGAACGACGACAGGATCCGCGTGTACGGATTGCGCACGCAGGTAAACGAATATGATTCGTGGTTTTGCACATTCTGCGTGATTGGTGCCTGACTTTGCTCCAGCGCCCACTTGTGCATCCCGCCTTGAGCATCGTGGATATCGCCGTCGAAAAATTCACCGTGGTCGGAATAATACATGATCTGACCGATGGTCGAACACGCGCATTTGGGCACCACGCGGTACACCATGCTTTCACTTTCCGTCATCCACGTTCCTGGAAAACCCATTTTACTCGTCCTCTATCTTCTTCAGTCTAGATGTTTTTTGCGCTGTTTTATTGGCAACAGTTTGGTCTTGACGCAAAAAAGCAAATAAATCCTGTTTATTCAATCACTCTTCACCTTTAACAACGTAAACAATCTTACGCAAAGGGGCAGTTCGTTTCCAATATGGCAAAAATCGCCTACATCTTGCTATGTCACAAGGATCCGGATGCGATCATAAAGCAGGCCCAACGGCTGACGGCTGCTGGTGACTACATGGCGATTCACTTTGATGCCCGTGCGAACCCGGTGCATTTTGCACAGATCAAAGATGCCCTAAAAGACAACGGAAATGTCACCTACGCCCACAAGCGTATCAAATGTGGATGGGGTGAATGGTCGTTGGTTCAGGCGACGCTGTATGCGGTAGAATCTGCCGTCGATGCGTTCCCGCGTGCCACCCATTTTTACATGCTGTCGGGTGACTGCATGGCGGTAAAATCCGCCGAATACACCCATCAGTTTCTAGACGACAACGACGTCGATTTTGTCGAAAGCTTTGATTATTTTGACAGTGACTGGATCAAAACCGGCTTCAAAGAAGAACGTCTGATCTATCGCCATTGGTTCAACGAGCGTACGCAGAAACGCCTGTTTTATTGGTCATTCAATTTCCAACGCAAGTTCGGGATCACCCGCGAAATTCCGTCGGACATTCAGGTTCAGATCGGCAGCCAATGGTGGTGCCTGCGGCGGCGCACGGTCGAATGGGTGTTGGAATTTACCCGCAAACGCAAAGACGTGATGCGCTTCTTTCGCACAACATGGATTCCTGACGAGACGTTCTTTCAAACGATTGTACGCCACGTGGTTCCTGAAAACGAAATCCGCTCGCGCACGCTGACGTTTTTGCTGTTCACAGACTACGGGATGCCGGTGACGTTTTATGACGATCACTATGATCTGTTGGTGTCGCAAGATTTCCTGTTCGCGCGCAAAATCAGTGCCGAGGCTAAGGATCTAAAACGACGGCTTGGCTTACTTTATGCCGCCGAGGCTGTGCCGTTCCAAATCTCGAACGAAGGTGCGGGCCTGTTCAAATTCCTCACAGGTCGTGGCCGAATCGGACGTCGTTTTTCCACTCGTTTTTGGGAGACCGAAAGCACGCTGGGTCGCGAACGCGAGCTAATGATCGTGATTTGCAAAAAATGGCACGTCGCCAAACGGGTTTTGGAACGCATTCGACAGGTCACAAATGTGCCGGCCATCGAATACCTGTTCAACGAAGAAGACACGCCACTGCCAGACCTTGGCGGTATTCAGAAAACGCTGGGCAAACGCACGCGACATAGACGTGCGCTGATGCGGATGTTGTTTGATTACTACGAAACCGACCAGTTGATCGTGTGCATGGACCCTGGAAATATCGAACTGCTCAAGGATTTCGCAGAGGATCGTTCGATCACGCGGATGCTCGAAATCGATTGTAATTTTTCCGAAGATTACCTGATCGGTCACGCGATGCGCGTCGGGCTTGCCGGGGATCAAACATCGACCGAAACGCTGGAACGTTTGTTGCCGACAATCCGCAACGACATGGTGTTTGAAAGTGACCGGATCAGGGACGCGGGGTTCGAAAACTTTGCACGGATGCGCGAAAGCCTAAGCGTTGAAGACAACGCCAAAGCGCTGTCGCGATTCCTATCGATCACCGTGGATCAGGGTCGTGAAATCGCGCAGGCCGAATATCTATTCTCGGACTAACTGCGCGGCAAATTCACTTTGCGCGCCACGTTGATAGCCATCGGCGTACGCGGCCTCTGCGATCGTTGACCGCGTCACCGGCGGCATCCCAATTGTCCTGCATTTCTTCGATTGCGGGATCAATCCGCGCCATGCGGAACCGACGCCAGCGCACCCAGATGAAATACACCACCATCGCAAACAGCGACAAAATGATGATGTTCAGGAACGGAATTCCCTTGGATGCATCAGGGCCATCCACGGGTTTTACCGAGATCGCATTTGGAAAAATCGACATGAATTCGTTGCGCCAACCGTAGTGTTTGATGATCGCGTATTGCGGTTCGGCGGCTGTTGATTTTACGTCAGCGGCCTCGGCTTGCAGATTAGTTGTGTCGAATTTCAAATACGGCGGCCATCCCCAGCCGGTGTCTTCGTTACGGTACACCATCACGCGGTTATTGCTGGTCTGGCGCGATTGAATAAAAAACACATCCCGATTCAACGCCGTGACGCTGTTTCCTGTATCCGCACTGGCCCAAAAGATCGAATTCTCGCCAAAATCGATACGCTTTTCATAGGTATCCGTGATCCGCACGATGTCTTTTTGCGGCAACGTGTAGTGAAAAAATGACGCCACCAGCACCCAGAAACTGACAATAAACAACCATTTAATATAGCGCATTCCAGGCCCCCTTTAGGCGAAATTCGTCAAGTAGATTACCACGCACATAAGCACAAAGGGGATGACATACACCCCCAAAATCAGCTTGCGACGCAGCGATCCATCGTAGTCATCCAAACCTTGTTGAACAAACGCATCGCGGTCGCCGGTCATGCCGTCTTGATCCCATTCCGAGCGCAATTTATCGCGGCGCACAGCACGGGAATAAAACGACAGGCAGACGTAAATTACGCTCAGGACAATAAAGCCAAGGAACAGCAAACGGGCCAATGCAAACATCTATTTTCTCCTTACTGCGCCCCAAGGGCCAACGCGTTCGATCAAATCACGAGGTGGCGGGGCAACATCGTCTACCATATTCGGGGCGTGTCCGAACAGGGCAGCACGCGCGCCAGCTTTATCGCTTTGATATTCGGCTTCAAGATAGCGGGCGACGTATTCTTTTTTGGTGTCCGGCCAGCCAGCGTAGGTTTGGTAAAACAGTTCTTTGTGACAGATAAACATCTGGCGAATATCGGCGGGACACAGTTCGGCCAGCAGCATGTTTACCAGATCGGCGTCCGCGTGATTTGCTGCGCGCAAAGTGTAAAAATATGCCGGATGATCGGACGTAATCCGCGGCCACGTCCCACCATGTTTCGCCCACGCGACCAACTTGGCCAGCGCATGATAGCTTTGAGGTAAAAGATGTGCATTTTCACGGGTCAAACGACGCATTTCGCGACCGGTTACTCCGGTCAGATCAACACCCTGATCGGCGATGGTGTCGATTAAAATGAACTCCATCTTTTGACTAAGAATCGCGGCGGCATCGGCCCCACCACGGGCTTTGACGATGGGTTCAACCAGATCGTTATACTCAAGGAATTTCGCAATCCGGTTTCGTTCACTCAGGTCAAAAACATATTTGACTGGAAAGTCATCTAGCCCGTCTTTTGACTGCGACGCGATGACAGCCGGATGATCCATCCCCTGGAATAAATACAAGCCACCAAAATGCGCGGTCCAAAAGTTTGCCTGCTTAACAGTTTCGAATGTCAGGCGCACAGGGTTGCGCCGCACGTCACCCGTTTTAGAGGCAAGGCTGATCATGTCAGCGATCAAAACATCGTCGAACCACGCGTCCTCTTTTTCCAGAAATGTATCGACCTTGGTGGCTAAATCTTGGGCCGATTGCACGGTGCCAGTGGTCGTGTCCGCCTCGATTGTGATTGCGCGAATGTCGAACAGGCGGGCGGGGGTCGACACATCGTAGACCGAATTCACCAGTTCTCCGGCGACAGCATCACGGGCGGTCAGCGCAAACAACTGCGCCTCGTTTTTATCGATGAAATCGCGCAGGATCGTACGCGACGTCGATAATTTCGCATCCAGCAACGGCGCGCGTTTCTGATCAGTAGACAGCAAGATAAACTGACGGTTCACGCCTGCGTGGTTCAGGTATGCTGGGTCGTTCAACTCCTCCCCGACCTCAGGCGCAAAGCCTGAGATATCGATGTGAAAATCGGTGAGGGTAGTGGTTTTTCCCGTCAGATGTTTCAGCGCACGATTGTAGCGTTCGACCAAAGCGGGCGAGGAGACGTGGAACAGATTGCCAAACATAAGGCCGCGTTGGATGAGGCGTTTCATATCGCTAGCGCACCCTGTTCTCTACCGAAGTCAGATCGTTTTTCAGTCTTTCCCATTCGGCTTTTAGTATTTTTTGAGCCATAAAAGTCAACTTTACGTGTGCATCCGCTAAGTCAGAAGGCTCCAGATCTTCGGTGCATTCGGTCATGATCCCCGAAAGCTCCCTTACCAAAGGGTCCTCAATATTCATGCTCATCATTACGCTAGAATACACTGTGAAACATTCTATCGTGTCGCTCAAATTTTCAGTTTTTTGTTGGCCTGTTAGAGAATGAAACAACGCGAGTTTCTCTCTAAGTTCGGAAATCCATGCTTGTCGAAACTCGACTAGCTTAAGTTCAGTTTGCAGCAAGCGATCAGCTCTTCGACTTTTTTCCATTCTTTTTTCAGACGCATACGAAACGACCCAACTCACAAAGAGAGTTAGTATCGGAATCATAATGGTCGCAACAAGAGCTTGGTGCGCTACGATCCAATTGTTTATTTCAGAAACACTCACCCTCCCTCCCCCAAAAACCGCTTTTTCGCCTCAACCTGCCGCCCACTATCCCACATCAATCTCATACGCGTTCCCCTCGAGGTCCACGGCGCAGCGCGACTATCAGCCCCACGAGAACCAGATAGACCAGACTGAGTGGCGACAGCACCGTTGACACGACAAGAAACCATAACGGCATGATGTCAAGGCTGCCAAATTCTTGGAGCGCCCAGAGGGTTATGCCGAACATGCACACGACCAAAACGCCAAAACCTACAACAAACCCTAAAATACTCGGAAACCGAAACCCAACCACGCAAGCTATCACAATAACGGCGAGCCACGGTATCACGGTGGCGATAATGATCTTGACCATAAGCGGGTTAGCCAGCATCGGAGCCCATATTTCTTCCATCTACTTACTTCCCCCCAAAAACCGCTTCTTCGCCTCAACCTGCCGTCCCATATCGCGTACCATCGCCTCTACCGCGACCTCGTCCGACTTGTCCGCATACCGGAATTCGCTATCCGCGTACCGGTTGATCTCTTGCACCACCATGCCCACCGTGATCGGCTGGCGTAGTTCGGATATCATGCCCTTTTTAGTGTCGTAATCTCTGAACAGGAACAGGTCGGGTTCTTCCATCCATTCGTCGGGCAATTCAAAATCCATCGCCCGTAATTTGACCGCGTCGGTGATGTTCTTGATCGCGCGGCCAGTGAACCGCTCGTCTGCTTCTTGGATGCCCTTTAGGTACGTGCCCAGCTTTGCAATCGTGTCAAAACCGCCAATCTGTTCCGACACTCGATCGAACACAGCGACCAATCCCGCCTCGTGTGGACGGGCGTGGGATTCAAACGATTTGGCGACGGCTGATTTGATTTCTTGAGCCGAGAAAACCTCGTGTGCCCCAGTCGGGATGTCGTGATTTTTGCCCATCAAAAGGTACAGGATATCAATGTAGTCGTCACGCGTTTGCGGCCCATCAACAAGGAACCGCGCGCCTGCACGTTGGCGCAAGGCATCGTCGACATTTTCGGGGTAATTCGAAAACATCCCGAACGTACAATTGCCACGCACGACGGTGTTTGCGCCTGCAAAACTCTCCATCAGGACCGCCGTAATTTCAAGCTGCCCCGCGCTAGATTGCCGGTCACCACGTTTGCCGGCAAGCTGGTCAATGTCGTCAATTGTACCAAAACCAATCACGGACGGATCAAGAATATTGTTGATAAATGCCTTGGCGTTCTGCCCCGATTTACCCTGATAGCTGTCGATATTATCCGTGCTTAGGTTCTGATAGCGGAACGGATAGCCGGCGGTGGTGCAGTAGTCATTCACCAGCCCTGCCATCATCTGGATCAGCGTGGTTTTGCCCGTCCCCGGTTTGCCATCCCCCATGAAGGTAAAGATGAAGCCACCCAGTTCAGCGAACGGATTTAGACGCCGATCAAAGTCATATGCCATCAGCATTTTTGACAGTTTCATCGCCTGATATTTGGCGATGTGATTGCCGACAACTTCGTTCGGTTTTTTGAAAGACATGGTCAGCGTGGTCGATTTTGCCTTTGATGCAGGCGAAAACCCCGAGACGGTGAAATCATCCGCCTCGATTTTCCAGGTGGCGGACGTGAACGCCTCTAGCCGCGGGGCGGTTTGCGCACGCAACGCCACCTTTTCCATCAGCGCCTCAGCAAACCCGGTAACCGTGGCGACAAGGCGCGGATCGTCCTGTGCAAACGCGGCGATATCCTGATCCAGTTCCCACAACGCGCCGTGCAATGCGGTCTGACCATTATCGGTCAAAACCTCTTCGACATCGCCCAATTCAACGGTGGTTTCGGACCCGTGAGAGGACAGTAAATAGGCCGTCGCATTGCCAAAAACGTACAGCGATATCAGCGCCTCGGCCGCAAGCAGTTCTGAAAATTCCGACTTGCGGGCGGCAGGCAATGACCCTTCTAAATTTGCGCGTTTCAGATCGCCTAGCCCAGCGGCTTCGGCGTAGTTTTCGCCAACAGCCAGCGCGATCGAAACCGCACGACGCAGCGCATTCATCACGGTGGCCTGCAACGGAGAAATCAGTGCGTCGCCCTCATCTGCGCCCTCGATCCGCGCCATCAATTGCACGGATCCAGACGCCACAGATCGGCGCGTTACCAGCCCCGGGGTTGTCGTGCGAAACCGCCGGCGCGTGCCGATGCCCGATGACTTTTCGACCTGTTCTTCAGCCGTGCCCTTACCGATCCGCGGCGCGTGATCGAACCCCTGCAACATGGCCAGCGCCATCGCATAATGCTTGGTCACGTCGCCTTCGCGCAATTCCATCTGGTCTGATGTCTGGCTCATGTTTCGGCGTCCTTGTGCAGTTGGATTCTTCGGCTACGTGCGGCAACGAGAGTTTAAAATTTCGGGTTCTGAAATTGTGTGATCTTTAATATCGTAAAACGCGCCCCTGCGGGCTGACCACAAATTTTCGGACAGATGCGAACCCCGGTGGGTCCAATTCCTCAAGCGCTTGATAGGGTCGCTGCGGCAAAATTATGCTGCGTTCAGTTCGCGTCGCACCCGTTTCCGCGCCGCGTCCCGCAAAGGGATCAAGCGCAAAAACTTCACGCTCCACGGATGAAAACCACCCCTGCCGCTCTTCGTTTACGCTCTCGCTGTGTAGGTCTTCTTCGGTCCAAACCAACGCCCAGTCTTGACCCGCTGGCGCACGCGCTTGCGACAAAATCTGCGCCATCGGACCGGACTGTTTCGTGAACGCATCCGAATACATCGGGCCCACATGAAAACGGCGTAAACGTTTGGGATGCAGGTCGTCGAAATCCTCGTCAAACCCTTTGGCAATCGTCATCAGCTTGAGCCCCGCCAAACCTTGCGCCATCAGATGTGCCTGCACTTCGGGCCAGCGGCGTTGGTCTTTTGGCAGCGCAGTTTTGCCGGTATCCTCAAGTTCCATCATATAGATCACCGGCAGATTTACCTGTGAATCGTAGACCGCCCAATGGGCCAAGAACTTGCGACGCGTGCCTTCGTTCCCTCGCCAAATCACCTCAGGATCATTGCGCGCCCAGAACAGTTCACCGCGCAGTAGTTCCTGATAATACAGCCTTTGTGACAGGGCAAACTGCAGCTTTGTCGGGATCTGGCGTTCGCCCAAAATCACGCCGACCATCTGCGATTTCAGATCGGCCTCAGAGGGCATCTGCGCGAGGTGCCGTTCAGCCTGCTGCGCGTCGTTTGCCATGCTCAGAATTTCGTCTGAGGCCGGAAATCCGCTTTCGCGCGTGTCAATATTCAACGATCCAAAGAACCGCCCCGTGTCGCGCCCGACCAGCAGATATTTGTAGCTGAGCGCACGGAAAGTAAAATTCAACGCAGACGCATAACGGGTCAGGATATTGACCTCATCGCGGCGCAACTGCCCCTCGACCTCCATCACGCCTGCGACCCGCGCCATGTGCGACAGGATCGCCTCGAACTTGCGGAAATAGCGGCGACTGGCGAACAGATCAGTGAGGCCTGCAGTGTCCTGGTCAGTCATCGATTCATCCAAGGGAACAGCGTTTTTACGAAGAACAGAATATCCGCCCAACGAGATGTTTTATCTGCCATGGTTGATACAATTCGCCTCTCGGACCGTCCTTTACCCCCCATACTGATTGCTGTCGTGCTTCTCGATGATCTTCGCAAACCGGCGGGCAAAGCGTTCGTCCGCCTTCGCCTTTTGCTCTAGCACATCACGGGCAAAGACCATGTGATCCTCGTGCGCTTCCATCATTTCGGCCATACGTTTGTTGGTCGCCGACCCAATCGCGGCCATCGCGGTTTGCGCCTCTTGATCGGTCTGCACGCCGATCTCGTTGATGCGGTGCGCGACGTCTTGCTGTTGCGCGGTTTTCAGCGATTTGGTCAACGCGTCGTATAGAACCACACGCTGTTTAGTGTCGGTTTCCAGCTTGTTGATCAGCACCATCTGCGTTGCCGCTTGGTTTTGCAGTGAATCGATCCAGGTCTTGCCCTTTTCAATGTAGCGTTCCAGCGTTTGGGATTTGGCCAACTTGACCTGCTCGTCCTGAACCATCGCGTTATATTGGGTGTTTAATTCCGCCAATTCGGTTTCCAGTTTGGTCCGGGCCGCCGCGTCTTGTTCTGTTGAAATCTTATTTTCAATCGTGATGATTTTCGGATCCATTGCTTGGATATCAGTCTGCAAAGCGGACAATTCCTGCACCGTGAATTCGCGTTCATCCAGCGTTTGTGTCAGGTTATCGCCAACCTTTATTTTTTGCTCTTCCAGCATTGCCAACTGCCCTGTCAGCAGTTGCACGATCACGTCGGATTTGCTGATCAAGTCCTGTAGCTTGTCGTCAATTGACGCCGTGCGCACGCGTTCCTGACGCATACTATCTGCCTTGGCGCTCGCAAAAATCCCGACAAAACTTTCCCAGCTGGTCTTGTTGCGCATCTCGTCAAAGTCTTTGGAAAAGGCAGATGTCACATCATCCAGCCCCATAATCAGCTCGGCGATATTGGCATTCATAACGTCGGTGTGGGCATGAACATCGTCTAGCGACGCGTTTTCGATATCGATCATCGCGTCATCGCCCGCAGTCATTTTTGCACGCGCGGTTTCGATCCGGCTGGTCAGCTCGGCAATTTTGCTTTGCGCCTCTGCAACCTGCGTTTGCGAGTCCCGTACCTGCGTATCAAAATTTGCCATTAAATTGTCCTGACTTTCAAACTGTTACCTGACATGTAGGCGATGTTACGTCGATTTACATCGCCCATACGTAATTTCATGCGCAAGTGTTGCAAAAGACGACAGGTTTGAAAAGCAATTAGGCGCACGGATCAAACCATGCGCCCACGCAAATGCCGGATGGCGTTTGCAAATTTCATGTGACGCGGCACGCGTCTCGATTGGATCACGTGCCGCGCGTGCTTAACCTACAACATTAAAATCTGGGCCATACGGATAGCCGGTAATGTTCTCGGCCCCGTCTTCGGTGATCACCAGAATATCATGTTCGCGGTAGCCACCTGCCCCCGCGTGTCCATCTGGCAACGTCAACATTGGTTCCATCGAAATCACCATGCCGGGTTCAAGCACCGTGTCGATGTCTTCGCGCAATTCCAGCCCCGCCTCGCGCCCATAATAGTGGCTGAGCACGCCAAACGAATGGCCATAACCGAACGTGCGGTATTGCAACAAATCGCGGTCCTCAAAGAATGCATTCACGCCCGCTGTCACCTCTGCGCAGGACGCGCCCGGTTTTAACAGGGACATGCCCAATTCGTGCGCGCCGATGTTTGCCTCCCAAATTGCGCGGCTGGCATCGTCGACTTCTTGCACAAACAACGTCCGTTCCAACGCCGTGTAATAGCCCGAAATCATCGGGAACGTATTGAGGGACAAGATATCGCCACGCGCCAATTTACGTGCGGTGACCGGATTATGCGCGCCGTCCGTGTTGATGCCAGACTGGAACCAAACCCACGTGTCACGGTATTCTGCGTCTGGAAACATCGAGGCAATCTCGGCCTCCATCGCGTCACGCCCTGCCATCGCGACATCGATTTCGCGCGTGCCAACTTTGATCGCGTCGCGGATCGCATACCCACCCACATCAGCCACCGCAGCGCCTGCACGGATCAGCGTGATTTCGGCCTCGGATTTGTGCATTCGTTGCAGCATCGTTGTTTCGTACAGATCAACTTTGCCAGCGGGTTCAAGAAAGGCTTGCAGCTTTTGCATTTGCAGCAGGCTTAGGTGGTCGCTTTCATATCCGATGGTCGCATTCGGACCCGTCACAGACAAAATCGCGCGCCAGTAATTGTCGCGCACCCAATCGGTGTAGGTGATGTTATCACACCAGCTGCGGCGCCACGGCTGGCCCGCATCAATGCCCGCACTGATGCTGACACATTCGGTTTCTGTAACAACCAAGGCATATGGGCGACCAAATGCGCAATACGTGAAACCGGAATAATAGGAAACGTTGTGCATGGATGTCAGCACTGCGGCTGTGCACCCAACGGCGGCCATGCGCGCGCGCAAACCTGCAACGCGTGCTTCGTATTCGGCGACAGAAAACTGCAAAGCAGATTTTTCGCCATTGTGGAATCTGTGGAAATTTGGACGTGAGGTCATGTCAGACCCTCCTTTTCAGAAAGGTCCCGGCGTTCAGGACATTGATATTTTGATAGCCCCGCGCGACGCCATCGGGCGGGTGCGTTACCCTTGGCTGATGATCGCAATTGCGTCAAGCGTTACGCGCTGCACTGGACAAAACCGCGATTCCTTGGTTTGGGTCTCAGCAACGCTTGAAGCAAAGGACACCCCATGCTCGACACAGTCACAAACCTGAAATCCATGCTCAAAGATCCCAGCCTGCTGGAAACCCGCGCCTACATCGGGTCCGGTTTTGTAGACGGCGAAAAAGGCACGTTCGACGTGACCAACCCAGCCCGCGGCGACGTGATCGCACAAGTCGCAGACCTAAGCCGCGCACAGCTGGCCGGTGCCATCGCCCAAGCCGAAGTTGCACAAAAAGAATGGGCACAATGGACAGGCAAAGAACGGTCTGCCGTGCTGCGCAAATGGTTCAACCTGATGATGGAAAACCAGGACGATCTGGGCATGATCCTGACCGCAGAACAGGGCAAACCACTGGCCGAAGCCAAAGGCGAAATCGCCTATGGTGCATCGTTCATTGAATTCTTTGCCGAAGAAGCAAAACGCATTTATGGCGAAACCATCCCCGGCCATTTGCGCAACACCCGCATCACGGTTTTGAAACAGCCCATCGGCGTTGCCGCATCCATCACACCGTGGAATTTCCCGAACGCGATGATCACCCGCAAGGCAGCCCCCGCATTGGCCGCTGGCTGTGCATTCATCGCACGCCCTGCCGAACTGACGCCGTTGTCTGCCACTGCAATCGCCGTTTTGGCCGAACGTGCAGGTTTTCCCGCAGGCGTGTTCCAAGTTGTCACTACATCCGATGCATCCGAAACCGGCAAAGAATTCTGCGAAAACCACGCCGTGCGCAAATTGACGTTCACAGGCTCTACTCCGGTCGGACGCATTTTGCTGAAACAAGCCGCAGACCAAGTCATGAAATGTTCGATGGAACTGGGCGGCAACGCACCCTTCATCGTGTTTGACGACGCCGATCTGGATGACGCTGTTGCTGGCGCCATGATGTGCAAATTCCGCAACGCAGGCCAAACCTGTGTTTGTGCCAACCGCATCTACGTTCAGGCAGGTGTCTACGACGCATTCGCAGCAAAACTAAAAGTCGCCGTCGAGGCGCTAAAAGTTGGTGACGGATTTGAGGACGGGATCACAACCGGCCCACTGATTTCCGACAAAGCCGTCGAAAAAGTCCAAGACCACATGAACGACATTATCAACAACGGCGGCGCGATCCTGACCGGCGGCGAACCACACGCATTGGGCGGCAATTTCCTGCAACCCACCATCGTCACCGGCGTCACCCAAAACATGAAAGTTGCGCACGAAGAAACATTTGGCCCGCTCGCGCCACTGTTCAAATTCGACGACGTTGATGACGTGATTGCCATGGCAAACGACACGATCTTTGGTCTGGCCGCCTATTTCTACGCCAAAGACCTGAGCCGCGTTTACAAAGTATCCGAAGCCTTGGAATACGGAATTGTCGGCGTGAACACCGGCATTATTTCTACCGAAGTCGCCCCCTTTGGCGGCATCAAACAATCCGGCCTAGGTCGCGAAGGTAGCCATCACGGGATCGAAGAATTCCTCGAGATGAAATACATCTGCACAGCGGTTTAACCACCTTGATCGCGCTGCCACCTCACGTGCTTGTCACCCTCAAAACCTTGAGCGTTGGCATGGCAGGAATGGTGGTGGCGCGCGCATCGTCTTTTCCGATTGCCGAACTTACGGGTCCCGCGCTGGCGGTCAGTATTGCGGGTCTGTGGGGGATGAAAACTGCCCTGTCCAACCTGCTGCGCGATATCGCGTTTGTCGTGCTTGGCATCAGTATTGGCGCGGGCATGACGGCCGAAACCACACAAATGTTGCTGAGCCTGCCGCTGGCGTTTCTGGCCGTTACGGTCGCGACGATTCTTAGCATGCTGATCGTGTGGCGCGTGCTGATCCGTGTTTTTGGGTTTGACGTGCAAAGCGGATTGCTGGCGGCATCCCCTGGTCACCTGAGTTTCGTGCTGAGCATGGGCACGCAATACGATCTGGACATGCCGCGCATCACGATTGTGCAGTCCATTCGACTGCTCGCTTTAACCTTGCTCACGCCGCTGGCCGCGCTTGCCATGGGTATCGATGCGCCAACGTCTTTGGGGGCGACCGGTACGCCAATGGCCATCTGGATCATTGCCGTGCTTGCAGGTCTGGCCTATCTGGCAAGCCTGATTTTAAGACGCCTGCATGTTCCCGCGCCGTTGTTGATTGGCGCGATGTTGGTGTCGATGATCGGGCACGGATTTGATGTCACGCCGGGGCAAATGCCGGGGTGGATGGCCCTGCCCGCCTTCGTGGTTTTGGGTACGCTGATCGGTACTCGATTTGGGAATGTCAGCCTGACAGAATTGCGTAAATCGGCCTACGCAGGTGGTCTTGCGACCCTAATCACCGCGCTGATTGCATTTGCATTTGCCATCGGCACCGCGTGGGCAATTGGCCTGCCGCTCCAACATTTGTTGATCGCATTTGCACCGGGCGGGTTGGAAACCATGGTCGCGATGAGCGTCGCGTTGGGCATCACGCCGGGGTTCGTCGCGGCCTGTCATTTGGCGCGATTATTGGTGCTATCCGTGGTGGTCCCCCTGCTGTTCGCCCGCACAATAAAGCGCGCAAAGTAAAGGTCCCGAGCCGGGAGGAAACCCGGGACCTTTGTATCGAATTAGTTCACAGCTTTGGCGTCAACCACATCCGTTTCAACCGCCTTTTGCGAGGCGATCTGAATGCGACGCGGCTTCAGTGCTTCGGGAACTTCACGCGCCAAATCGATGTGCAACATGCCGTCAGAATGCGCCGCACTTGTCACGCGAACATGGTCCGCCAACTGGAAACGACGCTCAAAGGCACGTGTGGCAATACCGCGATGCAGGAACTTTTTAGCCCCTTCTTCATCAGCTTTTTTAGCCGTCACGATCAGCGCATTTTCACGCACTTCAACGCTTAAGTCTGCTTCGCCAAAACCGGCAACAGCAATCGAAATACGATATGAATCATCGTCTATTTTTTCAATGTTATACGGGGGATAGCTGTTTTGTGCGCCATCATTCGTCAGGGCCCGATCCATCAGGTCTGCGATTTGGTCAAAGCCAACAGTGGCGCGGTACAGCGGTGCAAAATCTAGGGTTCGCATAGGTCTATCATCCTCATTCATGAGCAATATTAGGGTCGGACCCTCTGTGTTTAGACGGGCCCAGTTCAGCATCGGCACCCTGTTCAGGCATACCGATAGAAACAATGTGGGAAGGATTTTCGCGAGTTCAAGACCCACGTGAAATCGGATCTAAGAACCCGGAACTTTCACAAATTTGGCACCCGACGCAGTGCCGCCTGATCCGACAGTCATCCGTCTGATCCGCGCCTTTGGTTTTGGCTTAGATCCTGTGCGCAAAATCGTTTTTAATTCCGTAATCAAGGGCGGCAAATACATACCAAGCGCCACCTTTTTGCCTCGCACAGTGACCATTCCACTGATGACAGAAACAACACGACCACGCCCGTTCAGGTGCGAAAACACAGGCGCACCGGACGATCCAAAGGTCACGTCACAATCGAACGCCAGCATGTCGCCTTGGCGCTCGATCATCCGGCATTCGCGTTGGCGCGACTGAACATCCGCGCGTCCTTTGCCATATGAAACAACGCTGACAGGGCCGGGCGAAACCCGATCACTGTGCAACGCAAACCAGTTCAATTCGGATGACGGGATCGGTTTTTCAAGGCGCAAAAGGGCAACGTCATGCGAGACATTTTCCATATTCATCGGGCCAAGCGGGTCAAATCCCGGATGCGCGGCCAGCTTGGAAACCCGTCGGATCGCCGCTGAATTGCCATCGCGTAGACCAGCACGAAAGATCAAATTACCAGCCTCGTGTGCCTTTCCCGTGGCGCTATCGTACACGCAATGCGCCGCTGTCAGAACCGTATCCGGCGCGATCAATGTCGCAGTGCAAAACCCACGACCTGCCAATTCCAAACGACCAACAGCCTGCCAACTGCGGGCTTCATTGTCGGTGCCCAATCGTTTGAGGTTTGCGGTTTGCGCCTGCGCTGTCACACCCAGCAAGCATAGAAAAAGCACTGCAAAAAGCCGTGTCATGGTTTGACAAACTTTGCGCCAGTGTCATTTCGCACGCCGCCAACACGAACGCGCGGGGCCTTGGCCACCTTTGGAAACACACCTTTTCCTGCGATCATTTCGGCCTGCAAACGGGCCAACGGCGCGCCCAATGCGGTGCCAAGCGACACCTTATCGCCGTCGACTTCGGCCTTTGCGGACACCACTGAAACAATGTGTGCCTCGCCGTTTTCCATCGTAAAGATCGGGGCCCCGGATGATCCAAAATCAACCGAACACGAGGTGATCAAGACCCCATCCTGACGGGCTAAAACGGTGCAGACTTCTTGTAAAGATGGTGCGTCAGCACGGTCTTTTGCGTAGCTGACAACGCCCACGCTGTCGCCTTTGCGAGGGCGCGCTGCAGTTCCAAAAGGGGTAATTGTAGTGTTCCTGATCGGCCGCTCAAGTTCAAGCAGAGCCAAATCATTGCGCACCCGTTCCGAGGAAACCTCGCCGTCAAAAACATAGTCGGGGTGCACAACTGCGCGGCGCACATTGCGGTACGCAGACGCGCGACCATTGCGCCAGCCAGCTAGAAATTCGATGCTTGCAGGATCAATGCGTTCGTTGGTTTGTTTGTCGAACAGGCAGTGTCCGGCCGTCAGCACCAGATTGGGGGCGATCAACGCGCCTGTGCAAAATCCCGTGCCACCAATGTCCAGGCGCCCGACGGCTTCCCACGCGCGACCATCATCGCCAGTGTCCAGTCGGCGCAATCGTGCATCCTGCGCAAAAGCCGCAGACGTGACCACAATGACCATAATAGAAAGAGACATCCAACGGCGCACAAACCGATCCTCATTACCTTGCCTGACCGCGATAGTGTCAACTTAAGGCAAAATTAGGGCAAACGCGAAACGTCGATCCGAACCGGCAGGTTTCAGCGCAAGATCGGCACCTGAGGTGCAGGATTTTCTGTACGATCCAATGCGGGTGGTCGCGGCCCGCCTGTCGCCCAATCCAGCAATTCAACCGTATGCACAACGGGGACGTTAATGGCCGATCCGATCTGCATCATGCAGCCGATGTTACCCGCGGCGATGATGTCCGGATTCTTTGCCTCAAGCGTGCGCACCTTGCGATCCTTAAGCTGTTTTGAAATCTCGGGCTGCATCAAATTATAGGTGCCCGCAGACCCGCAGCACAGGTGGGAATCTTTGGGTTCAACCACGGTAAAGCCTGCCTTTTTCAACAGGTCCTTTGGATAGGTTTTGATCTGCTGACCATGCTGCAAAGAACAGGCTGCGTGGTAGGCAATTGTCAGGCTTTTGTCGGCCCCGTCAGGCAGGTCCAGTTGCATCAAAACTTCGCTTACGTCCATCGCGATATCAGACACGCGTACGGCCGACGCGGCCAGCGCATCATTGCGGAACATATGACCATAATCCTTGATCGTGGTGCCGCAACCCGATGTGTTAATCACGATCGCGTCCAGTCCGTCGCCGTCCATTTCGGCGACCCACGCGTTGATATTTTTTGCCGCAGTTGCGTGGCTTTCGTTCGCCTTGCCCATGTGGTGGGTCAGCGCGCCGCAGCAGCCAGCACCTTTGGCCACGACGACTTCGCAACCAAGGCGCGTAAGCAGCCGGATCGTCGCATCGTTAATATCTGTGTTCAGCGCCTTTTGCGCACAGCCTGTCATCAGCGCTACACGTTTTTTACGCGGGGCAGTTGGCGCAAAGCTTTGCGGATCGTCATTGCGGCTGACGGGCGGGATTTGTTTTGGTGCCATTTCCAACATCGCGCGAACCCGCACATCGGGAATGAAACGCGCAAATGGACGCCCAATTTTGGCCCCTAACAACGCAATACGAAACCGCATCGGATAGGGCAAAATACGCGCCAGCACCCAACGCAATGCACGATCGCTTAGCGGGCGTTTGTAATTTTGTTCGATGTAATCGCGCGCGTGATCGACCAAATGCATATAGTGCACACCCGATGGGCAGGTCGTCATGCAGGCCAAACAGCTTAGGCAGCGATCAATGTGTTTCACGGTTTTTTCGTCCGGCACACGTTCGTTTTCAAGCATGTCCTTGATCAGGTAAATACGGCCACGCGGGCTGTCCAATTCGTCGCCTAAAATTTGGTAGGTCGGACACGTCGCTGTGCAAAATCCGCAATGCACACAGGTGCGCAAAATTTCATTCGAGCGTTCGATGGCAGGGTCTTTTAACTGGTCCGGAGTGAACATCGTTTGCATAAAGCGAGGGTCCTTAAACTGTCATAAATCGGGCTGAAGCCAACCCGAACCAAGGTATTGTTGTGCAAATAGCACCCATAATTGCCGTCCACCGACGCATCACTGCACCAGAATCAGCCGCGCGAAACCGCTGTACGACCAGCGCCAAGATTGCGATCCAAGCCGCCCACATCATCGACATGCTGGCAAAGGTCTGGACAGGGTCGCGCCCCCATGCGTTTGATCCAAACCGCAAGGCAAGGCCAAGGCCCAAGCACCCTGCGGTGATCGCGATCAAGCCGCGAAATTGCCGCCGCGTTGGTACCGGCCTGATAAACGCAAAAAACACCAACGGACCGACAACAAACACCAGAAAAAAGATCGCAACCAAAGGGATCATGATCCCATCAATCCAGCATTCAAAATGCCGCGTGGATCAAATCGTTTACGCAATCCAGCGGTCAATGTCGCGACACCTGCGTCTTCGGGTTGAAAGCGTGGCTGCCCTGATCCGCGCACCAATGTGGCGTGCCCCGCGAACGGCCCAAGGCGCGCGCGCAGGTCTGATCCGGGTTCGGTAAGCAGCCAAACCAAGCCACCGGCCCAGTCGAATACAGCCGCATCTGCGCCTGATGCTTCGACAATTCCTGGCCCATCCGACGGCTTGACGGATACACGCCACACATCGCCGGATTTGCCGTGAAACGCGGTGACGTCACGCACGTCTTGCCACACTGCGGAGGAGTCTTCGGAGACAGACATTTCGCCACCAAACCGGGCCAACGCTGTGCGCAATTGGTCGATGCGATACGCCACTGATGCTTCGAACCCTTCGACACGGATCAGGGTCACGGCCGCATCACCGCTCGGAATATGCGCAGCACCGGTCACGTCAAACGGGGAGCCAAGGGCCGCGGCCATCGCCTGCACCGCGTCATCATTGCTAAGGCCGTGCACCATCAACGTGGCTTCGGTTTCGGGCATCGGCAGTACCTTTAGTGACACCTCGCTCAACACGCCCAAGGTGCCCCAGCTGCCCGACATCAATTTGACCAGATCGTAGCCCGTCACGTTTTTCATCACGCGACCACCGTTTTTTATGATCTCGCCTCGCCCGTCCACAAACCGCACGCCAAGCGCAAAATCACGCGCGGCACCGGCCTGAATACGGCGTGGCCCACTGATATTTGCGGCGATCAAACCACCCATTGTCGGCGTGCCTGTCGTGCCCAACAAACCGCGATGATCCATCGGTTCAAACGCAAGACGCTGGCGTTCTGCGGCCAAGGCGACGTCGACGTCAGCCACGGGTGTCCCCGCCTTAACAACGATGGTCAAAGCGCCCGGTTCATACAGTTCAATCCCTGTTAGCCCCGCAGTGCTTAGGGCGTCACCCGTCAGCCCAACGCCGCGCGTTCCACCGCCTTGTATGGCCAACGGCGTCTTTGCTTCGGCCACGATGTGCGCCAGTTCCGCTTCGGTTTTGGGTGTCATCATCTTGTTCGATCCAGTCGTCATCAATGGCATATTTACGGATTATTCTGCGGCGATTGCGCGACGGTCTTGCGACGAATCCAATGGGAAAACTTTGGCGGCATTCAGCAACCACTGTGGGTCAAACACGTCTTTGACAGCCATCTGCGCCTCAAGATCGGCGGGGGCGTATTGATAGCCCATCAGGTCGCGTTTTTCGATACCAACCCCATGTTCGCCGGTCAGGCACCCACCGACATCGACACATAACTTAAGGATTTCGGCCCCCATGTCTTCGCACAATTCCAGGTCGCCTTCCTTGTTTGCGTCAAACAAAATCAGCGGGTGCATGTTGCCGTCACCAGCATGAAACACGTTGCCGACCTGAAGGCCAAACTGCTCTGAAAGTTCGCCGATACGACGCAAGACCAGCGGCAAAGACGACACAGGAATTGTCCCGTCCAGACACATGTAATCGCTGATCTGACCAATCGCACCAAAGGCAGATTTCCGGCCAAGCCAGATTTTCGCGCTTTCCTCAGCGGATTTGCTTTCGCGGATTTCAACGGGATCATGGCGTTTGGCGATTTCAACAATCCGGCTAAGTTGGTCATCGATTTCGGCGTCAGATCCTTCGACTTCGATGATCAACAGCGCGTTGCAATCCGGGTATCCTGCCTTGGCGAAATTTTCTGTGGTTTCAATGCAAAGGCGGTCCATGAATTCGATGGCAACGGGCAAAACACCGGCCTTGATGATGTCCGACACGCAGGCACCCGCGACTTCGTTGTCGTCAAATCCGACCAGTACCGGACGCGCACCTTCGGGTTTGTGCAAAATCCGCAGGGTAGCTTCGGTCACGACGCCCAATTGCCCTTCGGACCCGCAGATCAGGCCCAATAAATCCAAGCCGCATGAGTCCAGATGTGCGCCGCCAATTTCAACAATCGTGCCGTCCATTTGGACCATCGTGACGCCCATCAAATTGTTGGTGGTCACCCCGTATTTCAGGCAGTGCGCACCACCAGAATTCATCGCGATGTTGCCCGCGATCGCACAGGCAAGCTGGCTGGATGGATCGGGTGCGTAGAAAAATCCGTCCTCTTCAACCGCGCCGGTCACGCTTAGATTGGTGCGGCCAGTTTGAACGCGCACGTAGCGGTCAGGATAGCTGGTTTCCAAAACATCGTTCATGCGGGCCACGCCCAGAATTACGCAATCCGCAGTCGGCAATGCACCACCGGCAAGCGATGTGCCTGATCCACGCGGAACAACCGGCACGCCCTCTTGGTGACAAATGCGCAAGATATCAGACACTTGCTGCGTCGTTTCTGGCAAAACCGCAACCATCGGCGGGCAGCGATAAGCAGTCAGCGCGTCACATTCATACGCCCGAGTTTCGGAGGGGTCGTGAATGACCGCGTCCTTTGGCAGCACATCCATCAGTCGTTCGACCACCCGCGATTTACGGGCGATAACGGTTTGTGACGGGACAGGCATTTCCATAGAAGAATCCTTCGACGTTTTGATTTGGTAAAATAATATTACCAATTTTGACGATTGGCAAGTTCCTTGCCCACACGTTATGACCGCAGCATGACTTGGACTGATCGCATCGCCTTTTTTGCCCCGCTGGATTTCGCCGCTGTTACCCTTTTGATTCTGGGCTGGCTGTTGATCAGTTGGTGGATCGAACGACCCTCGCAGAAGAACCCCTCTGTGTCCAACCTGATGGCGGGGTATCGGCGCGAATGGATGACGCAAATGGTCACCCGGGATCCGCGTATTTTTGATGCGCAAATTCTGGCGAGCCTGCGACAGGGCACCGCGTTTTTCGCCTCGACCTCGATGATTGCGATTGGGGGCACGCTGGCGATGATCGGCAATGGCGACAAAATCAGCGGCATCGCGAATGATCTAATTCTGGCCAGCGACCCTGCCTTTGTTTGGGAGATGAAGCTGATCATGATCGCGCTGTTTTTGACCAACGCATTCCTGAAATTTGTGTGGAGCAATCGGCTGTTTGGCTACACTGCGGTTCTGGTCGCATCCGTGCCCAATGATGTCAGCGATCCGCGTGCCCTGCCACGCAGTCAACAAGCGGCCGAAGTCAGCATTACCGCCGCGCGCGGGTTCAATCGTGGCCTGCGATCTGTCTATTTTGCCCTGACGACAGCCGCGTGGCTGGCCGGTCCTGTGCCGCTGTTGTGCGCTACGGTTTTCACGCTTGGCGTCATTTATCGGCGCGAATTTGCATCTGTATCGCGTCGTATTTTGATGGACACACAAGCGTGACTTTGCATCCCGCCGCCACACGCTGTAATCTGTTCTAATGAAACATTTAATCGCACTTCTTATGCTTGGCACCGCCGCACAGGCCGACCCGCCACAAATCACCAAAGTGACCGCGATCGAATTGGGCGGCACGTGGCGGTTTGACGTCTCGATCTTGCACCCTGAAACGGGTTGGGATCACTACGCTGACGGCTGGCGCGTTCTGGACATGCAAGGCCGTGAATTGGGCATGCGCGTCTTGGCCCACCCACACGAAAACGAACAACCGTTTACGCGGTCATTGTCTGGCGTCGCTATTCCAAAAGGCACTACGCAGGTTCAAATCCAAGCACGTGATTTGCCCGGCGGCTGGAACAAAGACACGACAATTGTAACGCTGGATTAAGTTCGGTGATACGGCGCGCCGCCCAAAATGGATGCGGCGCGATACAGCTGTTCGGCCAGCATCACGCGCACCAACATGTGCGGCCAGACCATCGCACCAAACGATAGTTTGTAATCTGCGTCGGCGCGCAACGACGGGTCGATCCCGTCTGCGCCACCAATGATAAACGCCACATCAGAGCGGCCCGCATCGCGCCAGCCCCCAAGACGATTGGCAAACGCAGGCGAGGTTTCGACCTTGCCCCGTTCATCCAAACAGCAAATCAATGATCCTTTGGGCAAGGCGCGGCGCAGTAAATCTGCCTCGGCCCCCATGCCTGCGTTCTTACGATCCTCGACTTCGATCACGTTTACAGGCCCAAGGCCCATGCCTCGGCCCGTGCGATCAAATCGGGTCAGATAATCAGTGATTAGGTCTGCTTCGGGGCCAGCACGCAGCCGGCCCACAGCACAGATATGGACACGCACAACTAGTTGGTCGTTGTGGTCTCGATGACGGTGTCAACAACGCCCGGCGTCCACATTTTTTCAAGCTGATAGAATTCGCGAACCTCTGGACGGAACACGTGCACGATCACATCGCCAGTGTCGACCAAAACCCAGTCGCCTGTGTTCTTGCCTTCGAGGCGCGAATTGCGGCCAAACGTCGTCTTAAGGCGTTCGATCAGCTTTTCAGAGATCGCAGCAACCTGACGTGATGAACGGCCAGAGCAAACAACCATATAGTCGCCGATCGCCGTTTTGCCGCGCAGGTCGATCTGCACAACATCTTCGGCTTTATCGTCGGCAAGCGAGGAAAGGATAGCGGCCAAAATGGAATCGCTGTTGGCCTCGGCAAATGCACCGCTCATGTTAGCGACTGCATGTGAATCAGTGGCCGCAGCCACATCTGATTGGATTGACAGGACATTGTCCTCCTAAAGAATTGCGCCGACTGGTCCCCGACACTGGGATATAGGTATTTTATGTTACCAAATTAGCAACGCGCATACGACATTTCAATGACAGGATGCCAGTGCCAAACGCAGATGATATTTCTTGTGCGCGCTTTTGCGCACATCACCGTGGTTTCAGGCCGCGCGTACCAGCGGGCTTTGATCGGCGTAGGCCGCGCGCCACATGTCCAGAACATCGCGGACTTTGCCTGCATCAAAACGATCTGCATGTTCCCATATTCGCCCGCTGGGAACCATGTAGTCCAAGGCGGCCTCGACCCCTAATGCATCATCAATGCGGCCCGAGGCGTTGATTGATGGCACCGCAATATTACGCAGGTCAGATGCGTTGCCCCGTTCAAAGGCTAACACACTGGGATCATTCGATAGATTGACGCAGGCGCAGCCCTGTTGTGCCGCCAAAAGGGCGATCCGCATAGAACTAGCGGTCAAATCCTGAAGGCTGATATCAGCGCGCAACGGGTCTGGCGCGCCGGTTCCATAGAAATGAGTTGCCCCGGTTTTTGCATAGATCATGTCGCATCCGATAAACGCCAAAACCCGTGGACGCAGCGCATAAAGCGCCCAATAGGCGGCCGTAAATGCCATCGTCGCCCCACCAAAAACAAACCCCCCGTAGGCGTTTTGGGCCGGCACAAATTGGTCCGCCGCGATCAGCCGTTGCCGTGGCAGCAGTGACACAGGCATGCGGTCTTGGGCGAAATCTTCGGGAAAAATCAGGTCATCCCAATCGGGGCGCACCCGCCACGCGTTGTTGATTGCAACGATTCGCCCCAAATCCGGCTTGGCCCAATCGACGCATTGCGGCGCGTTTGGACCACTGCCAACAATCGTGACCACGTCATTCTGAAAACCCGACATTGCGACACCTCTGACCGCCACCAACGATTTGAAGGTAAGTCAAAGATGCGCGTGTTCAATCTAAAATTTCGGGGGTGTCATCCAGCATCTTAACTTCGCGTTGCGGGAACGGGATCGAGATGTTGCTTTCTTTGAACGCATCCCAAAGCGCGAGGTACACACCGCCGCGAATGTTGGTCAGGCCGCCTGTCGGATCTTTGATCCAGAACCGCAGAATGTAGTCGACCGAACTGTCCCCGAAACCAACGATGTGACAAACGGGACGCTTGGGATAATCCAGCACGCGTTCTACCGTGATAGCCGCGTTTATCGCCAGTTCGCGCACCTGATGCGGGTCATCGCCGTAAGCTGTGCCGAAAAAGATATCGAGGCGCACATAGTCGTTGGAATGCGACCAGTTCACCACCTGATTGGTAATCAAGTCTTCGTTCGGGATCAGGTATTCTTTGCCGTCCCGCGTCACCACGGATGCATAGCGCGCGCCCAGTGTTTGGATCCAACCAAACGTTTCGCCCAGGCTGATCACGTCACCGGGTTTAATCGATTTATCCAGCAAAATGATCACGCCGGACACAAGATTCGAGATGACCTTTTGCAGACCAAAACCCAGGCCAACACCAATCGCACCAGTCAGGATCGCGAGGCCGGACAGGTCAATTCCGACCGAATTAATGCCGACAAAAAACGCGATGCCGTACAGGGAAATTTGCACCGCTTTGACGGCCAGCACCTGCATTGAGGGGCTCATTTCTTCGTTTCTGCGGATGGTCGTGGCCGTGGTTGTCGACACCAATCGCGCCAGTGTGAACAGCACGCCAATCAGCACCACGGCAGAAATGAGCGTCAGGATCGAAATGCGGAATTCGCCCAGTTCGATGCTAAGGCCATCAAGGAACGACGCGACCTCGTCCGAGACATTCAGGTAGTAAAGCGTGACGTAAATCCACAACCCCCAGCTGACCAAACGGCGCAAGAATTTGTTGCGCACAAATCGGGTCGCAAAGCTGATCATCAGCCACGAAATCGCGAGCGTGCTCGCCAATCCGATCAAATAGGATCGCGACGGCCACGTGATGCCTTGCATGACGGCCCACGTTCCAGACGACAAAATCACAAACCAGATCAGCCCCAGCCGCTTGCGCACAGCCACGATCATACGCAGTTGCCACGTTTTCCAACCTTCGTGCCCACGCACCCAGTTTTGCAACATTTTGCCCGACACATGATGCAGGCAATAGGCCGCAGCAATCAGCCCGATGATGATAAGAACCTGATACAAACGCCAGCCCGGCACTGTCAGGGACACCACAAAATTCATCGCTGATGACCAAAGCCCTTCAAAGCTTTGGAGCATGTTCATGCCGGATTGCTGTTCCTGTTCCATCTACACCTCTTTTAACCCGAAACTCTTTAACCCCGAAACTTTGCACGCCGCCGCAGTGAGTGACAAGCAACATCCCTGTGTTGAAACGATGTTGTCACGACGCAACCCCTTGCGATACGGGGGGTTGCGCTATAATCAGGCAGCCATGAAACGCCTATTTGATATGGATGACCGCGCCCGCCTGCGCGAACGCTTTTTCGGAGCGACCCATTCGGTATTGGCCCACCTATCCGGCGCACAGCCTGCCTGACGCCAACGTTTTCGATCCGCACATCACGATCCACACAACACACTGTAAGGGAGAGGACCTCATGTCCCCCAAAACGCTTTATGATAAAATCTGGGATGCTCACCTCGCTCACGAGGCCGACGACGGCACCTGCCTGCTGTATATCGATCGCCATTTGGTGCACGAAGTAACCAGCCCACAAGCATTCGAAGGCTTGCGCATGACAGGCCGCACTGTGCGCGCGCCGGATAAAACCATTGCCGTGCCGGATCACAACGTGCCGACCACGCTGGACCGCGCCGATGCGACAACCATGACCGAAGACAGCCGCATTCAGGTCGACGCGCTGGATAAGAACGCCAAGGATTTCGGCATTCACTATTACCCTGTGTCTGACGTGCGCCAAGGTATCGTGCACATCGTGGGCCCTGAACAGGGTTGGACATTGCCGGGCATGACCGTGGTTTGCGGCGACAGCCACACAGCGACTCACGGCGCATTTGGTGCCCTCGCGCACGGTATCGGCACATCCGAAGTTGAACATGTTCTGGCGACCCAAACGCTGATCCAGAAAAAATCCAAAAACATGAAGGTCGAAATCACCGGCAAACTGACGCCCGGTGTCACGGCCAAAGACATCACCATGGCAGTGATCGGTCGCACCGGCACGGCAGGTGGTACTGGTTTTGTCATCGAATATTGCGGCGAAGCGATCCGCGATTTGTCGATGGAAGGCCGCATGACCGTCTGCAACATGGCAATCGAAGGCGGCGCACGCGCAGGCCTGATCGCACCAGACCAGAAAACCTATGACTACTGCATGGGCCGCCCGCACGCACCAAAAGGCGCGCAGTGGGAAACCGCCCTGACGTGGTGGAAAACTTTGTTCACAGACGAAGACGCGCATTGGGACGAGATCATCACGATCAAAGCCGAAGACATCGCGCCATTGGTCACCTGGGGCACATCGCCCGAAGACGTGCTGCCGATCACCGCATTGGTCCCTGCCGCCGACAGCTTTACCGGTGGTAAAGTCGGTGCAGCCCAACGTGCGCTAGACTACATGGGCCTGACCGCTGGCCAGCCATTGTCCGACGTTGAAATCGACACGGTGTTCATCGGATCCTGCACCAACGGTCGTATCGAAGACCTGCGTGCTGCCGCTGAAATCCTCAAGGGCAAAAAGATCAAGGACGGCCTGCGCGCGATGGTCGTGCCCGGATCCGGCCTTGTCCGTGCCCAAGCCGAAGAAGAAGGGCTGGCGCAAATTTTCCTCGATGCCGGTTTTGAATGGCGCCTTGCGGGCTGTTCCATGTGCCTCGCGATGAACCCCGATCAGTTGGCACCGGGCGAACGCTGCGCGGCCACATCAAACCGCAACTTTGAAGGCCGTCAGGGCCGCGGTGGACGCACACACTTGATGTCACCGGGCATGGCAGCAGCGGCCGCGATCACCGGTAAATTAACCGATGTGCGCGATCTGATGTAAGTCAGGTTCTAGCTACAAAAATTCAAAAGGGGTTGTGCACATGCGCAGCCCCTTTTTCGTATCGCATCACCCAAACAGATCAGTTGATAAGTTCGCCGTTTTGGTTGGACAGTCGATCAATCTCGATGGACGTCGGTTGGTAATACCCCGCCAAAGATTTGCAGCGTGCGTGCAAAATCAGCGCGTCGCCCTGCATGGACACCCGGATTGATCCGCAACTGCGCTGGAACGTGCTAGGCCCACGGCTGCGCGTCAAAACACCGTCGAGATTGCTGATGTCCGACAGGATGACGCTTGTCTCGTTTGGTGCGCCATCACTGCGCTGGCAAATTGCGGTGATTCCAACCTGCGTACCAGCAAAGGAAACAGCAATATTGGAACAAGTGTCCATAATTGTCGGTGAATTTCCGGCGGCATGAACACCGCTTGCTGACGCCATTAAAATAAACGCTAAACAAAATTTCTTCATTGAATACAGTTCCCTCAACCATGCACCCCCCAAGGCGCATCCCATCAGATATGGTATGTTTTAACGGGCTGATAGGGTTCAGCGTGATTTTCAACTTCAGGCTGTTCTTGTCGCTATTTTGAATAGAATTCTAACGAATGACTCGCCTCAAAATAGCGCGCTCATGCAAATTTCGCGAATCTGTTTCGTACATTGCAGGCGATAAAATGCCCCGAACCCTTGCAAAAACACCAGAATAATGGGAATTCCTGTTCAAACGGAATCTTGCTGTATTTGGGCCTTCTTTGGCATCACCATCCAAAGCAAAGGCCAGAACAAGGAAACGACCATGGACAAGTTCGAAACACTCACGGGCATCGCCGCACCAATGCCATTGATCAATATCGACACCGATATGATCATCCCCAAGCAGTTCTTGAAAACGATCAAACGGTCCGGCCTTGGCGTGAACCTATTTGACGAAATGCGCTATGATGATGACCGCGCCGAAATTCCGACATTTGTGTTGAACCAGGACGCCTATCGCGACGCGCAGATCATTGTGGCCGGCGATAACTTTGGCTGCGGATCATCACGCGAACACGCCCCATGGGCGATCAAAGATTTTGGCATTACCTGCGTCATCGCGCCCAGCTTTGCCGACATCTTTTACAACAACTGTTTCAAGAACGGCATCCTGCCGATTGCCTTGCCCCAAGAACAAATCGACGTGCTGTTAAAAGACGCGGAAAAAGGCGCCAACGCGCGCATGACCATCGATCTCGAGGCACAAACCGTCACAACATCAGACGGCGAAGTGTTCAACTTTGAAGTCGACGCATTCAAAAAGCATTGCTTGATGCAGGGTTTGGACGACATCGGTTTGACTATGGAAAAGGTCAAATCCATCGACACATTCGAAGCCACAGTCGGGGCCCAGCGCCCTTGGGTCTAAACGGCCATCGACCTTTAGACATTGTAAAAGAGGGCTGCATCACGCGGCCCTCTTTTTTGTTGGCTTAGTTCTGAACCAGATTACCGTTCTTATTGTGAATGCCCGGAAGCTCGATCGAGGTGCCGCGGCTTTGACCATCTATCATCCGGCAAGTCGCTGACAAAATCACCGCGTTTGGTCCTTCGGGCGAAATTTCAATCGATCCACAACTACGATGAAAAGAACTGCGTCCCGTGCCTCTGGTCAGCACGCCATTTTCGTTGCTGATACCGGCTATGGCGATGCTGGTTTTGTTCGGCGTGCCATCGCTTTTTAAACAGGTTGCAGCAATCGTTGCCTCTGTTCCGGCATAGGCAAAGCCAAAGTTTGAACATGTTGATGGAAAGGTGCTGCTGTTTCCGTCCGCAAATGCGGCTGTCGAAAATGTGGCAAAAGCTGCGACAAGAAGCGTCGTTTTCATAAAAAAATCCTCAAAAAACTCGTAAGAAAAACCCCTACGCGCAAATCTTATGCCATGGGGAACAATGAACAAAGTAATTTCTGGATCAGACAACACACAACAAGTCCACACCTATAAGTTGCATCTTGTGTTTGATTTTGCCGCCTCTACAAGATGTGCCTACCTGCCATGATCTCGCCTTGGAAATGATGCAAGAAGGCACCAACCCTGCCCTCAAACCGCCCAAACCATTGAGATAAGTTAATCTCAACTTGAGCGCCCAGCTGAAACAAGGCACAAATAGGGCGAGAATGAGGCAGCCCCCGTTTTTCGGCGGGCATCAAGTTGGGACAAGTTTGCGGCACGTATCGCATCTGGCCAGTTTGAAGGGATCGAGAATTGATGACACGTATATCAGGCGCTGCGGCGCGTGGACTATTAGTGGCTTTGCTGTTGGCAACGCCTGCATTGACGCTGCCAGATGTGGCAGACGACAGCTCGCAAATCGTGCTGGTCATGGCCATGCTTGCGGCCTTTCTGACCTTTGCTGAATACAACGCAAAATCACCCAGCATCGTCGAATTTCGGGACGCACCACCGTTCAACCGCTTGCGGTTTGTGGCCCTGTTCAGCTGCGTATTTATGCTCAGCCTGATTTGCAAAGGCCGCACAGACCCCACAGCAGTCACCAGCGCGCTGACATCCATCGGCCAGATTATCGGCAACGCCATCGACTTTCCGTTTTCTCCGGTTCGGATGGTCGTTCTGATGTTGCCTGCGGATTCAAGCGACGCTCTGATTTCTGCCGTGCGCACGGCGGCTGGCCTAAGTTATTTGGTATCATTGGTCGCAATGACCGCGTTTTTGTTTCTTGTTCGGGTGATGGATTGGCCCGCACGCAAAGGCGCGTTTAACGTCTGGATCAACCTGCCATTGTTCGACCCAACAGCAGGCGGCGATGTCCTGCACCGTTTGCGTCGTGATGCGCGCGTCAACATCGCAATCGGTTTCTTGTTGCCCTTCGCCATCCCTGCGGTGGTCAAGGCAGCGTCTGATCTGCTAAACCCGATCACATTGGACAACCCGCAAACCCTGATCTGGACAATGAGCGCATGGGCCTTCCTTCCTGCCAGCATTTTGATGCGGGGCATTGCGATGGGCAAAATCGCAGACATGATCGAAGAAAACGCCGCCGCACCTACGCGACCGCATCCGAAGACGGCACATTACAAGTCGCTTAATCCTTGTTTGGCTGATCTGCGTTGGCGGCCCTGCGTGGGCTGACACGCTGCGCATCGCCACCTACAACACCGAACTTTCGCGCAAGGGGCCAGGATTGCTGTTGCGTGATATTTTGCGCGGCAAAGACGATCAAATCGCAGCAGTCCAAGACGTGATCCGCCTAAAAGACCCCGATATTCTGATCCTCCAAGGGTTTGACTACGACCTGACGGGTGCTGCGTTGTCGGCCTTTGCGAACTCTTTGAACTACCCACACCACTTTGCGATATTGCCCAACAGCGGTATGGCGACGGGGCTGGATATGGACGGCGACCAGCGTTTGGGCGGCGCGCGCGATGCCCAAGGGTACGGTAAATTTTCCGGCGCAGATGGCATGGCGATCCTATCGCGCTATCCAGTGATCACAGATCAGGTTCAGGATTTTTCCGCGCTGTTGTGGCAGAATTTTGCGGGCGCATTACTGCCGCATGTTGATGGCAAACCATTCCCGAGCGCTGAGGCGTTGGCCGCCCAGCGCCTATCGAACACCGGTCATTGGATCGTTCCGATTGCAACGCCAAATGGCGTGTTCAACATCGCGACTTTTCACGCGACGCCACCCGTTTTTGACGGACCAGAAGACAGGAACGGCAAGCGCAACCACGACGAAATCATGCTTTGGGTGCAAGTGCTGAATGGCGCACTTGGCACCTTAAGCGAGGATTTCGTGATCGCTGGTGACGCCAATTTGGACCCCGTCGATGGCGACGGTATCAAGAGCGCAATCCGCACATTACTGGATCATCCCCGCATACAAGACCCGACACCCGACAACCCCGATACCGTCGATTGGACAGACCCTGTGCCCGGCGATTTACGGGTCGATTATCTGTTGCCCAGTGCCAGCCTGAACATAACGGACAGCGGTGTTTATTGGCCATCACCCGATGACCCGGCGTTGGAAACCGTCATGACTGCCTCGCGCCATCGCTTGGTCTGGGTCGATATCGCGCGCTGATTAGGCCCTGCAATCTTGACCCTGCGCACCCCACAGGCTACGCCCCATCCGAACCTATTTTAATCGGAGCCTACATCATGTCCAACCCATCCTTGCTCATTCTGGCCGGCGACGGCATCGGCCCCGAGGTCATGGACCAAGTCAAACGCATCATCACGTGGTTTGGCGACAAGCGCGATTTGCACATCGACGTCTCCGAAGACTTGGTTGGCGGCGCGGCATACGACAAGCATGGCACGCCATTGCACGATGACACGATGGCCCGCGCACAAGACGTGGACGCAGTTTTGCTAGGCGCTGTTGGCGGCCCGAAATACGACGATCTGGATTTTTCGGTCAAACCGGAACGCGGCCTGCTCCGCCTGCGCAAAGAAATGGATTTGTTCGCAAACTTGCGTCCCGCCCAATGTTTTGACGCGCTTGCCGATTTCTCGTCTCTGAAAAAAGAACTGATCGCCGGTTTGGACATTTTGATCGTCCGCGAGCTGACCTCGGGTGTGTATTTTGGCGAACCGCGCGGCATTCACATCGAAGACAACATGCGTGTCGGCGTGAACACCCAGCGCTACACCGAAGCCGAAATTGAACGTGGTGCACGCGCCGCATTCGACATGTCAATGAAGCGCGGCAAAAAGCTGTGTTCGATGGAAAAAGCCAACGTCATGGAAAGCGGAATTTTGTGGCGCGACGTCGTGACCGAAGTGCACGCGGACTACCCCGAAGTCGAACTTTCGCACATGTACGCGGACAACGGCGCGATGCAATTGGTGCGCGCGCCAAAGCAATTTGACGTCATCTATACAGACAACTTGTTCGGCGATATCCTGTCTGATTGCGCCGCGATGTTGACCGGATCATTGGGCATGTTGCCGTCCGCGTCATTGGGTTTTCCGATGGCCAATGGCCGCCCCAAAGCGATGTACGAACCGGTACACGGATCCGCGCCTGACATCACGGGTCAAGGTCTCGCAAACCCGATCGCCTGTACCCTCAGCTTTGCCATGGCGCTGCGCTATTCCTATGACCAAGGCGACGAGGCCACGCGCCTTGAGGACGCCATCGAAAAGGTTCTGGCCGACGGTGTGCGCACTGCAGATTTGATGGGTCCGGATGGCGGCACACCAGTGTCAACAACAGGCATGGGCGACGCGATCTTGGCCGCTTTGGATGCCAGCCTGTAACGCTTTACTGGCTTGAAAATCAGGTGTGAGCATCAACGCGAATTGACGCTCACACCAACCACGCGTTTCTAGATATCGAAAAACACCGTTTCATTGTCGCCCTGAAGGCAGATATCAAAACGGTAGATAATCTGGCCATCCCGCTCTGACCTTTTGGCCAAAAGCGTTGCGCGCCGGTTTTCCCATTCAATCACATTCAGCACAGGATCGACGGCGTTTGCCGCGGCTTCGTCCTCAAAATAGATGCGCGTATTCAGCCCGACATTGATGCCACGGGCCACGATCCACAGGTTGATGTGAGGGGCCTGAACGCTGCCTGATCGTCCGGCAACGGGACCTGGTTTAATCGTATCAAACGCCCACTCGCCACTGTCGAAATTGGTAATGACGCGACCAAATCCGCGAAACCCATCCTCGACGTCACCGGTGCTTTCTGGATGCGCATAAACGCCTGCGGCGTTGGCTTGCCACGTTTCCAACAGCACGTCTTTGACCGGTGATCCGGTGGCATCGACCACCAAACCTTCGACACGAATACGTTCACCAGCGGCATTTGGACCCGCGATGTCACCGCCCAGTTCATGCGCATAAATGTCAAACCCAGCGGCCCCCGGTGCAAGACCGATATGCACAAATGGGCCCGCTGTTTGCGACGGGGTTTCTTTTAAATAGTCGGTCATCAATTCCCCTCCAGTCGGTTTTCAAACAGGGTGGATCTGCGACCACGCAACACAATGTCGAATTTGTAGGCCATCGTATCCAGCGGAATTGTCGCGTTCATGTCCAGCTTGGCAGTCAGTTGATCAACGGCCCTAGGATCTGACAACGTCTTGATAATCGGGCACTTCGGGATCAGCGGATCACCTTCGAAATACAGTTGAGTAATAAGCCGCTGTGCAAATGCCGCGCCAAAAACCGACAGGTGGATGTGCGCGGGGCGCCAGCTGTTGACCCAATTGCGCCAAGGATAGGCACCGGGTTTGACCGTGCGAAAATAATAGTAGCCATCAGCGTCCGTGATCGTGCGCCCGCACCCACCAAAGTTGGGATCAATCGGGGCCAGATACATGTCTTTTTTGTGCCGATAGCGACCACCGGCATTGGCCTGCCATGCCTCGACCAACGTGTTCGGCACGGGGCGTGCATTTTCGTCCAGAACCCGACCATGAACAATGATCCGCTCGCCAATCGCGCTATGACCATCAGCGGCATAATTGTGCAATAGATCGTTGTCGGCCGCGTCAATATCACTATGCCCAAACCGTGGTCCGGTGATTTCACTAACGGTATTTTCAAGCGAGATAAGCGCAAATTTTGGCGACCTCGTAACGCTGGTTTTATAATCAGGTGTCAGGGCCGGTGGATGCCATTCGCGGTCGCGTTGATAATATTCTGCAGGACTAGATTTCATCCGCTTGCTCCATTTCCGCGTAGGTTTGTTTTGCCAGTTTCAGCGCGTGATTGGCACGTGGCACACCGGCGTAAATCGCGACATGCTGGAACGCCTCGAGCACGTCTTGTTTGCTTGCACCTGTGCGCGCAGTGGCCCGAATATGCATCGGGATTTCATCAAAATTACCAAGGGCTGCCAACAACGCGAGTGTCAGCATGGAACGTTCTCGAGTACCGATGCCATCGCTTGCCCAAACAGTGCCCCACGCCCCTTCGGTAATCAGGGATTGAAACGGTTCGTCAAAGTCGGATTTTTTGGCGTCCGCCGCATCAACATGGGCATCCCCCAACACTGCGCGGCGCGTCTTCATCCCTTGGTCATAGCGGTCCGTCATCGTCGCCTCCTGCGCCCGTTTAATAGGGCAAGCCTACGTAATTTTGCGCCAAAACTGCCTGCGCGTGATCGTTTTCTTTTAGGAACGCAACTTCGGCTTGTTGCATTTTATAGTCAAAATCAGATTGCCCCGGAAAGCGGTGTAAAAGGCTGGTCATCCACCAACTGAAACGTTCTGCTTTCCACACCCTAGCGAGGGCTTTTGACGAATAGTCATTGATCCCGTCCATCGCGCCGCTGTCGTAGAATTGGATCAACGCTTGGGATAAATAGTGCACGTCGCTTGCGGCTGTGTTCAGACCTTTTGCACCTGTGGGTGGCACGATGTGGGCCGCGTCGCCGCATAGAAACAATCGGCCCCAGCGCATTGGTTCGCACACAAAAGACCGCAATGGCGCGACCGATTTATCGATCGACGGACCGGTGATTAAATTGTCTGCGTGTTCTTCGGGGATACGCCGTTTCAGAGCTTCCCAAAATGCGGCGTCGCTCCAGTCTTCGGGTTTGTCTGACAGGTCGCATTGCACGTAATAGCGGCTTAGGTTTTCATTGCGCATCGAACACAGGGCAAAGCCGATGTCGGAACTGGCGTAGATCAATTCGTCATGCACAGGTGGCGTTTCGGACAGAATCCCGAGCCAGCCAAACGGGTATACTTTTTCGTACTCGCGGCGGGTCTGGGCAGGAATTGTCTGGCGGCTGACACCGTGAAACCCGTCGCACCCTGCAACGTTTTCACAGTCAAGGCGATGCTCGGTTCCATCCAGATTATACGTGACAAATGGGGCGTCAGTGTCTGCATCATTGATCTGCACACCTTCGACACCAAAGATGATTTTGCCGTCCATCGCGGCGCGCGCTGCGTATAAATCGCGGGTCACTTCGGTCTGGCCATAGACCATCACGGTCGCGTCTGTATGATCGCTAAAGTTGATGCCGATTTGTTCGTCGCCGTACGAAATGACTGTGCCGTGATGAATAAGACCTTCGGCGTCCATCCGGTCAGACACGCCCGCGGCGCGCATTTGATTGACCAGCCCGATCTCTAGTACTCCGGCGCGGATACGACCCAAAACATAGTCTTTGGATTTGCGTTCCAGCACGACTGTATCGATGCCCTGCAGGTGCAAAAGCTGGCTAAGGAGAAGGCCGGAAGGCCCGCCGCCAATGATTGCGACCTGTGTTTTCATGTACGTATCCTCCTGATCGCAAAGTGGGTCATCGTGGTGCGGATGTAAATTATCACTTACAAAACTGCGATGCGCGTGAGACAGCGGCGTAAAACTTCGGCTTCTTTTGCAGTGAACCCATCGGTCATTTTGCGATCGAATTTTTGTGCTTCAGCCGACAGATCGGCGTAGGCGCGCAGGCCAGCCCGAGTAAGACACAGTGTTTCATGACGGCGATCTTTTTCCTGCTGTTCGCGGGTCAAAAACCGTTTGTTTTGCAAGGCAGATACGGCCCTGCTGACCTTGGTTTTATGCAAACGTGCGCGGTCACAAATGTCTTTTGCCGTCATGTCACCATAACGGCCAAGGTGAAACAACACCCGCCATTCAGTGCGCAGCATGCCGTATTTGGTTTTGTAGAAATGCTGGAATTCCACACTGGCTTGCTCGGCCGCTTGGGCCAACAAATACGGTAGGAAATCCTTGATATCGAAGTCTGTGGTTTCTGACATTCCTTACCTCTAAGGCTTGTTAGTTACAAAAACAACTAATATGTATAATTTAAGTTCTGAAAGGATACGTCATGGTCAAGGACGCCGCCCCAAACCGAATGCAAACTGCCGCGACGCCCGTGGGCACGCACGCAGGTTACATGCCCGGTTTTGGCAATGATTTCGAAACCGAAGCCCTGCCGGGTACCCTGCCCCAAGGCATGAATTCGCCACAAAAGGTGAACTACGGATTGTACGGCGAACAGCTGTCGGGCACCGCGTTTACCGCGCCCAGCCATCAGAACGAACGCACGTGGTGTTACCGAATTCGTCCATCCGTCAAGCACACGCACCGGTTCGCAAAAATCGACCAGCCGTACTGGAAATCCGCCCCGCATATTGACCCTGATGTCATTTCCCTTGGTCAATATCGGTGGGATCCGGTGCCTCACGCCAAGGAGCCGCTGACGTGGCTGACTGGCATGCGCACCATGACCACGGCTGGCGATGTGAACACTCAAATCGGCATGGCGAGCCACATTTACCTTGTCACTCAATCGATGGAAGACGCCTATTTCTATTCCGCTGATTCCGAACTGTTGGTGGTTCCCCAAGAAGGGCGACTGCGCTTTGTAACCGAATTGGGCGTGATCGATCTGGACCCTCAAGAAATCGCAATTCTGCCGCGCGGACTGGTTTACCGGGTCGAGGTGCTAGAGGGGCCATGTCGCGGGTTTGTCTGCGAAAACTATGGCCAGAAATTTGAACTGCCCGGGCGTGGTCCGATTGGCGCAAACTGCATGGCCAATCGCCGTGATTTCAAAACCCCCGTTGCCGCGTTCGAAGATCGCGAAGTGCCATCAACTGTCACCGTTAAATGGGCAGGTCAGTTTCACGAAACCCACATCGGGCATTCGCCGCTGGACGTCGTCGCGTGGCACGGAAACTACGCGCCAGTAAAATACGACCTGCGCACGTATTGCCCTGTCGGGTCTGTTTTGTTTGACCACCCGGATCCGTCAATATTTACCGTACTTACCGCGCCATCGGGTGTTGAGGGTACGGCGAATATTGACTTTGTTCTGTTTCGCGAACGCTGGATGGTCGCCGAAAATACATTCCGGCCGCCGTGGTACCATAAAAACGTGATGTCCGAATTGATGGGCAACATTTATGGTATCTATGATGCCAAGCCCAAGGGTTTCATCCCCGGCGGCATGAGCCTGCACAACATGATGCTGCCGCACGGACCGGACAAAAACGCATTTGAAGGCGCATCGAATGCTGACCTAAAAGCCGAAAAACTAGACAATACCATGTCGTTTATGTTCGAAACACGGTTCCCACAGCACTTAACGGGCTTTGCGGCAAACGAGGCCCCGTTGCAGGACGATTACATCGATTGCTGGGCATCAATTGAAAAGAAATTCGACGGGACGCCCGGTAAAAAATAGCCAACGGTGGATCAAGATCCACCTTACGCGCATCACAAATTAGGACACCATATGCCACTGATGAAAAGCTGGATCACTTCAGCAAATTCCGACCAAACGCCCTTTCCGCTGAACAACCTGCCGTATGGGGTGTTTTCGACGTCCGGCACTGATCCGCGTTGCGGTGTTGCGATCGGGAATATGATCCTGGATATGGCCGCCGCTGAGGATGCAGGATTGATCGACATCGACGAAGATGGCGCGTTTGATTTGCCATTCTGGAACGATGTTATGGAACTGGGCCCAGAGGTTTGGGCCAACTTGCGCGCCCGCCTGATCGAACTGTTATCCGAGGGTGCCGCCGATCAAAAACTGGTCGAACCGCACCTTGTGAAACTGGACGATGCGCAATTGCACATGCCGCTGCTTGTCTCGGAATACACCGACTTTTATGCGGGCCGCCAACACGCTGCAAACATGGGCGCGATCCTGCGTGGATCACCGGATTTGCCGGCCAACTGGTTGCACATTCCGATCGGATACAACGGGCGCGCATCATCGGTTGTGGTGTCCGGCACAGACTTGCACCGCCCCAACGGACAAACCAAAGCACCCGACGCGGATATGCCCAGTTTTGGTCCGTCCAAACGTCTGGATATCGAATTGGAAATGGGCGCAATTGTCGGCACGCCGTCTAAATTGGGTCAGCCAATTACCGTCGATGAAGCCGACGAAATGATTTTTGGATACGTGCTGCTAAACGACTGGTCTGCGCGTGATATCCAAGGGTGGGAATACCAACCGTTGGGCCCTTTTCAGGGCAAGGCATTTGGCACATCCATTTCCCCATGGATCGTAACCTCTGCCGCCTTGGACCCCTTTCGCGCCCCGACACCACCACGTGAAAAGGAACTGCTGCCATACCTTAACGGAACTATGGACGGGCTCTACAACATCGAACTCGAGGTTCTGATGCAGCCCGAAGGGGCCGACCGCGCAACTGCCCTGACAAAAACCAACTACAACCGCATGTACTATTCCGCTGCCGAACAGCTGTGCCACCACGCCATCGGTGGTTGCGCGATGAACGCGGGCGATTTGTTGGGATCGGGCACCATTTCCGGACCGGACAAATCCGAATACGGGTCACTTATGGAAGTCAGCTGGGCGGGGCGCGAACCCTTCACCCTCGACACCGGTGAAACCCGCACGTTCATCGAAGACGGCGATACGTTGACGTTGCGCGGCGCGGCGATTGGCGACGGTTTCCAGATCGGATTTGGCGACTGCACCGGTAAAATCCTTCCCGCTGTGAAACACCCCTAATTTGTTCTGATCAAAAAACACTCTCCGGAGGGTCCAACCTGACCCCCGTGCACAAAGGAAATCAAAATGGCCAAAGCATTCGCATCCCAAGGCGACATGACCGAAAAGAAAATCACGTTCGACGAAATCGGCAAAGACCTATGGGCATTCACAGCCGAAGGTGACCCGAATTCCGGCGTCATTATTGGCGACGACAGCGTCATGATTGTCGAGGCACAGGCGACACCGCGATTGGCCAACAAGGTCATCGAAAAGGTGCGCACAATCACCGACAAGCCGATCAGCCACGTGGTTCTGACCCACTATCACGCCGTGCGCGTGTTGGGGGCATCTGCCTATGGGGCCGAACAAATCATCATGGGCGAGGCGGCGCGCGGCATGGTGATGGAACGCGGACAAGAAGACTGGGACAGCGAATTCCAACGTTTTCCACGCCTGTTCGAAGGTTACGAAAGCATCCCCGGCCTGACCTATCCGACGCAAACATTTAACGACGCCATGACCGTCTATTTGGGCAACCGCCGCATTGATTTAATGCACGTCGGGCGCGCGCACACGGCAGGCGACATCGTCATTCATGTACCAGACGAAAACGTCATGTTCACGGGCGACATCGTCGAGGACCACTCGGCCTGCTATTGCGGCGACGGGTATTTCAACGAGTGGGGCCACACGTTAGACAACATCGCATCCTTTGATGTGGACGCCATCGCGCCCGGTCGCGGCGACGCATTGGTCGGCAAAGATGCGGTCGAACGCGCCATCGAATCCACCCGTGATTTTGTCGACAGCACCTACGCGCCAGCCGCCCGCGTCGCG
Source organism: Ascidiaceihabitans sp. (assembly GCA_047626725.1). Taxonomy (GTDB): domain Bacteria; phylum Pseudomonadota; class Alphaproteobacteria; order Rhodobacterales; family Rhodobacteraceae; genus Ascidiaceihabitans. The sequence continues at coordinate 14,726 of JBLHSG010000001.1, read as the reverse complement.
GCACGAAACGGATCGCTAAAAGACGCGTGGGACGCCGTGCGCGCCAGCTGTGATCCCAAGTTCAAGGACTACGCAATCTACGAACACTGCCTGCCCTTCAACGTATCACGCGCCTACGACGAGGCCCGCGGCATCGACCACCCACGCATTTGGACCGACAAACGCGATCTGGAAATGTGGGCTGAATTGCAGGGATAAAGACACGAATTAGAGAGGGCCAAAAATGGTCGCAATCCGCTACGAAACCGCATTCAAACTCTACCCTTATGAAAAGGTAGCGGCGCAGGATTTACCCCCTGCCCGCCATCCGGTTGTGATTGTGGGCGGTGGGCCGGTGGGCCTCGCGCTCGCGCTTGATCTTGGCCAAAAGGGTACGCAGGTTTTAGTGCTCGATGACCACGATGGGGCGGGCAGTGGTAGCCGCGCGATCTGTTTTGCCAAACGCACCCTTGATATCGCCAACCGCCTTGGGGCCAGTGCCCCGATGATCGAAAAAGGCGTTGTTTGGAACGTGGGGCGTGTTTTTCATGGTAACGGCAAGCTGTTTGATTTCAACCTAAGCCCCGAAGACGGGCACCGGAATCCTGCCTTCATCAACCTGCAGCAGCCCTATTTCGAACGCTATCTTGTGGATGCGATCCGTCTGGCACAATCCGCAGGCGCACCTATCGAAATACGCGGCCGCAATCAGGTTTCGGGGCTAGAGGTTCACGACACCTATTCAGTTTTAGACGTCGATACACCGGACGGCCCCTACCAGATCGAAGCGGAATATTTGATTGCCTGCGACGGTGCCCGATCGCCCTTGCGCGATATGATGGGCCTGTCGTTTGACGGGCGCGTATTCGAGGATAATTTCCTGATCGCTGACGTCAAAATGAAGGCCGATTTCCCGACAGAACGCTGGTTTTGGTTTGAGCCCCCCTTCGAAGGGGCCGGTCAATCTGCTTTGCTGCACAAACAACCTGACGACATTTGGCGCATCGATTTCCAATTGGGCTGGGACATTGACCGCGCCAAAGAACTGGACCCAGACCGCATTCGCACCCGCGTTGATGCAATGTTATCCAGCCAATCCGGATACATTCCCGACTATGAATTGGAATGGACATCCATCTACACATTCCAATGCCGCCGCATGGAAAAATTTCGTCACGGACCTGTTTTATTCGCCGGTGACAGCGCGCATCAAGTCTCGCCTTTTGGTGCACGTGGGGCCAATTCCGGCGTGCAAGACGCCGACAACTTGGGCTGGAAGCTTGACCTCGTTCTAAAAGGGTTGGCACCCGAAACGCTGCTGGATTCCTATGCCATTGAACGCGAACACGGGGCCGACGAAAACATTCTGAATTCGTCACGCGCCACGGATTTTATGACACCAAAAACTGATGTCAGCAGAACGTTTCGCGATGCTGTTTTGGCATTGGCCAGCACACATGCCTTTGCCCGACCCCTGGTCAATTCTGGTCGCCTGTCCGTGCCCTGCAGCTATGATGGATTCGCGTTATTTGGCCAAGACGCATTGGATGGCCCCGCCACTTCACGCCCCGGAAAACCATGTACTGATGCACCCGATCAGGACGAATTTCTACTGGATCAATTGGGCGGTGAATTCACCCTTTTAGCATTAGGCGGCGACATACCCAAACCTGTCACATTTGACGGCATCCAAACAAAAGTCGTGCATATTTCAAAACCAAACGCCCACATCAGCGCGCGCTATTTGGGCGATGCACCACACGCGATTTACCTGATCCGACCGGACCAACATGTCGTTGCGCGTTGGGCTGATTACGATCCAGATGCCGTTGCTGCGGCGATCCAAACAGCTATCGGAAAGGGACTATGATGTCTTTGAACCTTGACCCGAACATCACTGATCCCGACGGGTTTTATGACGAGTTACTGAACGCACATTACGGCCTAACCAAGGGTCAAAGCGAGGCATTCAATGCGCGGCTTATTCTGGTTCTATGCAACCAAATTGGCGACCGCGACATCTTGCGCGCCGCACTGGAGGCCGCAAAATGAACGAGACTGTTTTATGGGATTACCCGAAATCGTCGGCCAGTTATCGTGTGCGGATTGCCCTGAATTTGGCGGGCATTGCGTATCGAATTGAAACGGTGAACTTGCTGGAAAAGGCGCATCGTTCGGCGGAACATCTGGCACGCAATCCGCAAGGTTTTGTACCAGTTTTGGATATCGATGGGCACAGGTTCACGCAATCGTTGGCGATTTTGGACTACCTTGATACCACCCGCAAATTGAACTTTTTGCCCAACGATCCAGTGGCGCGCGCGCATGTTCAAGCTGCCGCACATGCCATTGCTGTTGATCTACATCCGGTGTGCAATCTGTCTGTTGCCGGGCATGCAACGGGTGGTCAAGAACCTGCACGAACCGAATGGATGCGTCATTTCATTCGCCCCGGTTTGCAAGCCTTCGAGGCATTAATCACCAGTTATGGCCAAGCCCCGTTTGCCTGTGGAAACGCCCCGACCCTTGCCGATATTTGCCTGATCCCGCAACTGTATAACGCCAATCGCTGGGGTGTTGATTACTCGGATTTATCGCGCATAAACCACGTCGAAAAATCATGCGCCGCGCTGGATGCGTTCAAGACAGCCTATCCTGCCGATTAAAGATCAACCTCGATCACGCCGTCTTTTTGCGCTGCGCGCGACTGACAAAGGATAACTGCGTCAGTACGTTGCGCCTTGGACAGCACAAAATCACGATGTTCAACATCGCCGGAAACCAGACCACATTTGCACACGCCGCAAATCCCATCTGAACATTTCACGTCTACCTTGATCCCGTTTTCTGTCAGCACATCTGTCGCGGATTTATCTGCTGGCACGTGTAGGATTTTGCCGGATTTGACCAGCTTCAACGTAAAGTCATGGTTCACGTAATCAGGAACTTCTGGAACTGAAAAATATTCCAAGTGCCGTGCATGTTCGGGCACGCCTGCGGCCTCTGCTGCGTCCATCACCGACGACATATAGCGATCCGCACCACAGGTGTAGACGTGCCAATCTGGTTTGGCCCCTGCCATGATGTGATCCAATGGCGCGCGCGTGTCTTCGTCCGTTATGTGCAGATGGATTTTGTCCGCCCAAGGCACCGCGACAAGGTCACCAAGGTACCCCATCATGCTGCGTGAACGCCCCGAATAGTGCAGCGCAAAATCACGGCCCGCTTTGTGCAATTCATGCGCCATCGCGATCATTGGCGTGATCCCGATACCGCCCCCCATAAGCAAGGAAAACGGCGCGTGTGCGTCCAGCGGAAAATGGTTGATGGGCTTGGAAATAAAGATCTTGCGCCCCTCATTAAAGATACGGTGCAGCAGCTTTGAACCACCGCGACCTTCGTCCTCGAGAAGAACGCCGATCTGATATTTTGACCGATCAGCAGGGTCGCCCGACATCGAATATTGGCGCAAAAACTCTGGCGCAACGACAATATCCAAATGTGCACCAGCCTGCCATTCCGGCAGATCACCGCCACCGACGGGACGGAATTCATACTTTGTCAGACCGGTTCCCATGACCTCGGCCAGGGTGATTTCGACATGAATTACGGGGCTGTCCGTGTCGGCGGAATACGTGTGCAACGCATCCCCCAAATCGCCCGACGCAAGACGCGATTTGTATTCCTCTGCGGTGATCAATGCTTGATACGCTTCGATCCCGGCCTCGCGATCCATCGGGTCAGGATAGGGGTAGGGATGCGGTGCCAAGGGGGCGGGGTAAACGGCCAATGTCTGATCTTCGTACCGCACATCCAGATCAGTTTGCAGCGACCGCGCGTTGACCGGAACCTTTGTGGGGCGATAGCCGCCGTCGTCTTCCAGCTCTAGATCCCACCACCATTTTTTGACCGGATTAAGCGACCCGTTTCCAACCGCGTCATCCAGTTTTGCAAGGATCGGTGCGGCCTTGGGAAAATTCATCGCAGCCCAACGAAACGGCTTTTCTTTGAATATCCCCTCAAGGTTCCACGGGCAGGTTTTCATGCACCGACCGCACATCGCACCACCCGGCGTCGTGATCCGGTAAGTGGCACATTTCTGGCTGTCAGATTTCCAAATTTCATAGCCATTGAACATCAGTTTGGGACCTGCCGTAATCGCACCAGATGGACATTCGCGCGCGCATTTATTGCAGGACTCACAAAAGCTTTGCAGTCCGAAATCGATCGGCTTGTCGTGGGTCATCGGCAGGTCTGTTGTGACCGCACCAGATTTTAGGCGCGGACCTAAATAGGGGTTCAAAATGACTTCGCCAATACGCGACACCTCGCCCAAACCACTTAGCAAAAGCAGCGGCGGCTGCAGGACCTCGCCGTCCATCACGGTGTGCGCTTTGGCCTTGTAACCAAGGTTGCGAATTTGTTTGGCAATGACACCGCCCACCAAGGAAAACCGCAAATAGGCGCGCATGGATTGGGCAACGCCGATCCAGTCATCCCCCGACGATCCTTCCATGGTTTCATAGCCTTGATCGATAATAAGCGAGATCGCCTGATCATGCGGCGGATCGATCGGGGTGCCGGTGGCGTCGTGTGAATACCACGCCCAATCGGGGCAGCGCGAAATGCCCACAGCGTCGGCCCCAAGGAAGTAACTGGTGGCTTTGATCAGGTTCGCAGCATCAGTCGGATCAAGCTTCGTTTGCGACGCGCCCGCCTCCCCGTCTTGTAACAAAACAAACGCACCCAAGGCCCGGCGTTGTGCAGATGAAGGGGCCGCTTTGCGCACATAATGCCCACCTCTGGCACCGTTTTGCAGTGTCTTGCCCATGTCCCCGAATTGCGCACGCGCGAACAAATCAGCACGCTTTGGCACACGCACAACACGTGGTTCATCGATGTAAGTTGTCGGGTCATCGACGCGCTTGAGGTCTTCGAACGGGTGCGCGCCATCGACAAACCGACGCTTGGCAAATGGCACCGCGTTGAATGCGTTTTTCGCAAACCCCTTGCCCAATTTCCATGCAATTCCATGAGTCGATTTGGGCTGATCGCGTAGGGGAACCAGCGGCAGGTCTATCGCCATATCAAAGGTCGTTGTGATCGCAGCAATGCCAAAACGCGTGCCAATATAGGGGTGCACCAGCACGCCGTCCTCGACTGTGGCAAGGCCCGCCGCAACGGCCAGTTGCCCCAAATCAACGTCCGATGTGGCCCCCGTATGCCCCCGGGAATCGTAGCCCAAAAGCCGTAGATAGTTTGCCAAAACAATCGCCGCCTCGGACGCCATTAAACACGCGCGATGGTCCTGCGCATTTTGGATCCAGTCACAGCCGACTTCATCCAATTCCGGATCGCGCGGGTTCTCGTATAACAACACCAATGCATGCGTGTGATCGTCAATTGTGGTGGCCGGTGCCTCCATTGATTCCTTGAGGTCCGCCATGATCATATCGATCCCAGAGGCGAGCGTTTTGGTTTGGCGGGTTTTCAAATCATGCGCCAGACGATCAATGTCTGGGTTCAAAAACGGCGCATCCAGAACAGCGGTCTGAGGCAGCTTACAAATGCCGACAACAGCAGCATCCGAAAAATGCGCGAACCCTTTTAGATGGTGCGCGCGGTCGTTTAGATCATCGGGCGTTTCTGCGCGGGCCTTGTTGACCAGACCATCACGGATCGCGTCAAGCATCGCCTGATGTTCGCGCATCGCATTAATGATCGACTGCGGCGCATCGGGTCGTTCAAACAACAATTGCTGCATGGGTGGAACGCTTGAAAGGTCGGGCATATCAGCCTGCCGTGCTAGCAGTTCACAAGGATACCCGCCCATGTGGACAGGGCGGTTGGCGTCGGAAAAAATGCGAAAGGTCATAAGCCCGACTATTCACCAAAGTGTCAGCATCGGCAACCTACGCAAACGTGATTTTGGCTGATCCAAAGGAGCCAAAATCTGCGTCAATTTTTGTGCCCGACGGGCATTCGACTGGGCGTATAAAACTGCCGGACAAGATCACCTGCCCTGCTTCGATTTTCTGACCGTATTGTGCCATTCTGCGGGCCAACCAAACGACGCTTTGAACCGGGTCATTCAAGACACCAGCGCCAAGGCCGGTTTCTTCGACCTCGCCATTTCGCAATGCCATTGCCCCCACCCAACGCAAATCAAACGCGTCGATAGCGTGCCGTTCTGCGCCCATCACGATACCTGCGTTTGCTGCGTTGTCGCTGATCGTGTCAAAAACGACGCGGGTTTTTCCAGTCACAGGATCGGCCCGCAAAATGCGCGTGTCTAGAATTTCGATAGCCGGCGAAACATAGTCTGTCGCAGCAATAACATCCGCGCGCGTGACGTTTTCACCCCCAACAGAAGACTTCATAACAAACGCGATTTCTGTCTCAATCCGAGGCTGGATAAAACGCCCCTTAGGAACCGTGGCACCGGTTTCAAACTGCATATCATCGAACAGAATACCGCTGTCTGGAATGTCGATATTCAGCGCATTCTGCATCGCTTTTGACGTCAGGCCGATCTTCCAGCCGATCACCTTTTGCCCTGCCTTTAACTTGGCCTCGCAAATCGCGTTTTGGACGGCATAGGCGTCATCCATCGTGATGTCGGGATGGCGTACAGACAGCAGGCCAATTTGCGTGCCCGACTGTTCAGCAGCTAACAAATCGTCCGCGGCTTGGGCGTGATCGGCAGGCGTCATACCTCGTCCTCCACCCCGTTGCGCAAAGTACCAATACCGTTCACTTCGACCTCAACCACGTCACCCGGTTTCAAATATCGCGGCGGATCAAAACGCGCACCAGCACCAGTGGGCGTGCCCGTCACGATAATATCGCCGGCCTTTAGCGTCATGAAAGTCGAGATGTAAGCGATCTCTTCGCGGATCGGAAAAATCATGCGCGCGAGCACATCGTCTTGCCGCACCTCGCCATTCACGCGGGTAATTATACGAGCATCATCCAGTTGCGCCGCGTCTTTGAACGGCACGATCCAAGGACCCATAGCAGCCGAATTGTCCCAGTTTTTGCCTTGGGTCACGTTGAATTTTGCGTGTCGCACCCAGTCGCGAATGGTACCTTCGTTGCAAATGGTTAACGCGGCGATATGGTCATACGCGTCCTCTGATTTTATGCGCCGGCCCGATTTGCCGATGACAATCGCCACCTCGCCTTCGTAATCCAATGTATGGTTTTCAGGTGGCCGGATCAGAGGGCGATTGTGGCCGGTAAATCCACTGGCAAAACGTGGAAACAGCGACATGTGTTTTGGCAATTCGGAACCGTCTTTGTATTCTGCATTGCGATCAGGAAAATTCACACCAACGCATAAAATCCGATCCGTATTCGGCAATGGCATTCGATAAATAACATCAGTGTGCGTCACATCACGGTTCTTTGCGGCGACCTCGAGTTGACCCAAGGCACCCGCAATAATCACATCACGCAACGTCGGCCATTGTGGAAAATCCGTAGACAACGCGATCATGCCAGCGTCTGTGACCGCCCCATAAAATGTTTGCCCGTCAGCCGTGTAGGTTGCAAATTTCGCAGTCATGTTTTCGCTCCTCAAGGGGCAATGATGGGGGATGCAGCGAGGGTCGAATTAATCGGTTCAGACCCCACAAAATTCGTACCGTGTTCAAACCAGCTTTTGGGCGCAGCGGCCCCCCAAAGCGTTTGGCGTTGTGGATCCTTAAGATCCCATTTGATCGGTTCATGATCGGGATCAAGCGTTTGATAATCGGAGCAATAGATTTCAATCCGGTGCCCGTCAGGATCAAGGATATACAAGAAAAACGCATTCGAAATGCCGTGCCGCCCGGGCCCGCGTTCGATGTTTGAAACATAGCCCGTCGTCGACATCAAATCGAGCAAATCAATGATGTTCAGCGGCGTTGGCACCCAAAACGCGATGTGGTGCATACGCGGGCCGCGGCCGTTGGTAAACGCCATGTCATGCACGCCACCTTTGCGGTGCATCCAAGCTGCCCACAGGCGTTTGCTGTCCTCGTCTTCGGTGTATTCGCTCACTCTGAAACCAAAGTCGTTGTAGAATTCAACAGACGCATCAACGTCCGGTGAAAAGCAGTTAAAGTGATCGATGCGCAGCGGTTTCACACCACGATATAGGGCGAATTTCTGGTGAATAGGCTCTAACCGATCCATCTTGTGATAGAATTCCAATGGAATACCGATGTTGTCCGTCGTCAATAATGTGCGTCCCTGAAACGGGCGATCTACCCAAGATGTCGGGCGGCCTTTTGCTTTGAAAAAGCGCGCGGCTTTATCCAGATCGTCTTCGTCGTAGGTCTTGAAACCCATCACTTCAACCGTGCCCGGTTGGTCGGATTTTTGCAGGATCACACAGTGATGCCCGCGTTCCTCCATTGCGCGCAAGTACACATGCGTGTCGGTTTCATCGGTGATCTGAAGGCCCAGAATTTCGGTGTAGAATTTCTTTGACTCGACCAAATCAGACACATTCAAACATGCGTGACTAAGACGGATAACGTTAAAATCCGGATACAAATTTGGTGCAGGTACAGGCATGTTTTTCTCCTAATCCAACGCGCCAAGGCGGGCAATTTTGTGCTGGCCCGTCGCGAAACCGATGTGTTTTTGTTCCATGTAAAATTCAAAACTCCAGTCGCCACCATCGCGCCCGATCCCACTGGATTTTACACCACCAAAGGGTGTTGGCAAATGGCGCACGTTTTCTGAATTGACCCAAATCATCCCGGCCTCTAGCTGGTCGGTGAAACGCATCGCGCGCGTCAAATCATTGGTCCAAACATACCCCGTAAGACCATATTCAGTGTCATTCGCAATGGCCAATGCCTCGGCTTCGGACGTGAACGGAATAGATGTCAGGACGGGTCCAAAGATTTCCTCGCGAGCGATCCGCATGTCATTATTGGCGTTGGTGAACAGGGTCGGTCGCACAAAATATCCGGTATCGCCGACCGTCACACCGCCCGCAGCAACAGTCGCGCCATCGGCTTTAGCGATGTCAAAATACGAAGTGACTTTGGTAAAATGTTCGTCGCTGATTAAAGGCCCAATTTCGGTCGCAGGATCAAGCGGATGGCCCACGTTAATATTGTTCACCCGTTCGATCAGTTTGGCCTCAAATTCTTCGCGGATCGTGTCGTGGATCAGCAGGCGCGACGATGACGTGCAGCGTTCGCCATTGATCGAATAGATCATAAATATGACCGCATCCAACGCGCGGTCCAGATCGGCATCATCAAAGACAATCACGGGGTTTTTACCACCCAATTCAAGGTGCATCCGCTTGAGCGTATCTGCCCCTTGTTTGGTAATCATCGATCCTGTGCGGCTTTCACCAACAAACGCAATCGCGCGGATTAATGGGTGTTCTGTCAGCGCCTTGCCTGCTTCTTCGCCGTAGCCATTAACGGTGTTCAAAACGCCTGGTGGCAGGCCAGCGTCTTCGGCAATTTCGACCAATAGGCGCGCCGTCAACGGTGATGCTTCGGCCGGTTTGTGAACGACAGTGCAACCCGCTGCCAAGGCTGGTGCGATTTTCCAAGTGGACAACATAAACGGCGTGTTCCACGGCGTAATCACGCCAACAGGACCGATTGGTTTGCGCGTCGTGATGTTCATCAATGTGGGTGACGGCAGGCTTTGACCATCCCTCGCTGAGGTCACTTGATCGGCAAAGTAGCGGAAATTTTCGGCACCGCGCAGGGCTGATTTTGACATGAAACGCCACGCTTGACCGGTGTCCCAACACTCGCACAGCGCAATTTCTGTCGCGCGTGCCTCAATGCCTTCTGCCACGCGGATCAGGGTTTTCTTACGTTCAAGCGCAGGCATATCGCGCCACATCGCAAATGCATCACGCGCCGCTTTGGCAGCCATATCAATGTCGTCGGCAGTGCCGCGCGCGACCTTGCAAATCACGCTTTTATCGACCGGAGAAATCGTCGTAAACGGGATGCCGGACCCTGCGTGATCCTGCCCGCCGATCCGGTTTTGGATACCTGTGTCTTGGAACCGCGCAAGATGGCCTTGCAGCTTTTTGATGTTTTCGGCCAATGCAGTCATGCGCAATCCTCCTCAGGGTAGCAGATCACGGAAGCGACCTACTGCTTCAAAAGTAATTAACATGGCAAGTATTTGTCAAGATCGCAGTTGTACGTCTAGAAATAATTCACTGCAAACGCTGCTGCATCAAAGCCACCGCACTTTCGAAAAGATCGGGGTTTTCCTCGGCTCTGGCCGCCAATTGCGCCCCTTCAATCAACGAAAGCATGGCAGCGGCTTCGGCCATTGGGTCCCGAACATCTAGGATGCTGCCGTCCGTTACGCCAAGCGTAAAAACCTGCGTAATCCATTCGACCATCATCGCGCGAAAGTTCCTGATTTGAACGATGACCTCTGCTGGCAGGCTGTCCCGGCTGGTCGAAAAAGACACGCACAAACACAGGCTTTTACCGCCATCTAACGCCGTGCGGTATCGGTCGATTAGCGCGCCCAATCGCCCACCGCCGGTCGGTTCCTGATCATCCATGTCATCGCAAGCTTGTTTAAGATTGGCGTGATAACGCTGCATTAAGGCGACGGAAAGGGCTGCTTTGGTCGGGAAATGGTGGTGAATACTGGCCTTGCGAATACCAACATCTGCCGACAAATCTGCGTAGCTGAACCCGTCAAACCCACGGGTGCGCGCCGCGCGTTCGGCAGAATTAAGCAGTTCGGTTTTCGTGTCATTCGCCATTGCGGTTTTATCCCTCAGTTCTGCATTGTCTTTAGAACGTTTTCAGCAGCTTCCAAAGCCCCCTCGATAAACCCTCCGAATTCAGGCGCAACTTCGGTGCCCGCGAAATGCAACGTGTCATCCCAAAGACCCCGCAACGCCTGCGGCATTCCATAGGTCGGGTGCGCGTAAAGCGGCGCGAGGTCTGTCTGCGTCGACGTGAACGGATCGAACGCCCAATCCTTGAGGAAAAGTGACGTTGGAGCAGCGGCTTGATCGCCAAACAGACGACCAAGTTGCGCTAAAATGTGATGCCGCAAAGCCTGTTCATCAGACCGGTTTTGCGCGGGTACGCCGATAAAACCGAACAGCGCATAAGAACCGCCAGTCGCTGGGGACGCGTCGTGGATTTCGACCATCGGGCCATGCCTACTCATCGCGTCACCGGACAAACCCGCGTCGCGCCAAAACGGTGTGTCATACACGGCAACGGCCTTGGCTTGGCCTGCCATCCATGTCGGAATGCCCTGCATCGCTTTGGTCGCATTTGTCGGAAGTGGAGGGTTGAATTCGATCTTGTCCGCGACCCGTGGCGGCAAGGCTAGAATAACCTGATCTGCCAATATTTCTTCACCGTTATCGAGCGTGGCAGTGACCCTTTCTTTTGTCTTTTTCAGGGAATTGATAGGCGCATTTAGACGTTTGCGGGTGGCTGGAATTTTGGACGCCAGAGCATCTGTCAAAGCGCCCAATCCGCCCGTTAACCGCCAAGACCCTTCCATGGATGCATAGCCGCGGCCCCGCTGAACCTGTCCTTTTTCGTCCTCAACTGTTAGGATTCCGCCCGAAAATTGGTCGAATTTTTCTAGTCCCAAACGGTCAATCAACGCGGCAATGCGCGGCTGATTTGGCCAGAACCATGCAGGCCCCATATCGAAGTATCCGGCATCTACGTGTTCCGTTTTGATCCGCCCGCCAAAACGTGATCGGGCCTCGACTAGCATGTAGTCAAGGCCCTGTGTCTCAAGCGAATTTGCGATAGCGAGGCCAGATAGACCGCCGCCCACGATGAGTGTTTTCATACGTCCAAACCCATCAAACAGCAGGCGGTTTAGCGTGTGGCAAGTGCCCAGTTTTCATCCAGACCTTTGCACCATCAACGCCAGCCTTTGCAGACAATTCTTGCCCCTCTGGCAGACGCAACCACGCCCCCTTGCCCAGCGTTTCACCGCCTTCTGTCAAGGTGCCTGCAATGACCAGCATTTCGATTCCGCCAGCAGCATTGTTCGTCAGCGTCCCGCCCGCATTCACATGGCTGTAGGTCACGACCTCTTGGTCATCTTTGTGCAATTGCGCCGTCGCGACCCCACCCACAAATGCGCCTAACTCATCCGCCATTGATTTGCGAAACTGGTTGCGATCCTCCATGTCGAATTGCCACAGTTTTACAAAGATTGTGCACCCCGGTTCAGACCCAGGCGTGTGGCCGGTTGTAGGCGGGTTTCGCACATATGTCCCCGTTGGGTAATCGCCATGTTCGTCTTGAAACACGCCGTCTAAAACGATGAATTCCTCACCGCCTGTGTGCGTATGCGCGGAAAATTTACTATCAGGTGCATAGCGCACAATCGTTGTCGCACGCGCCACTTCGCCGCCAATCCGGTCCAACATACGACGGTCCACGCCGGGCATGGGCGATGCGCTCCACTCGACCTGATCCGAGTGTACAACCACACGTTTTTTAAAGTCTGCGTTCAGTTCCATGTTCTTTATCCTTTCGAGCCAAGTGGACGCAGTTTTTAGGCAGCGATACTAGGACGTGCGGCCACTTTTGCGCGCCACGCGCTTAGATTTGAGAGGCTTGCCGGAATATCTACCTTGGCAAAGTCAGCAAAGGCCAGACCCGCAAACGCCGTGATATCCGCGATCGAAAATGTATCACCTGCAAGGTAATCATTTTGCGCCAAAACGCCATCTAGATACGCCATTGTCTGGCCTGCGACGTCCTTTTGTTTGCTGCCCCATTCTGCACACTGATATGTTTCCAAATCAGGGCCAAGGCCGGGGGTCGCATGGTGAAAATACGTGCTGACAGCATTTAGCAGGCCGTTTTCAGCACGCATGTTCATCATCGAAACCTGCGCACGTTCTTTTGGTGTTGTGCCGGTTAGCGACGCGCCTTCAAAATGACCATCGATGTATTCCGTGATCGCATTGCAATGAGAAATATGGCTGCCGTCATCTAGTTCTAGACAGGGTACCGATGCGTCGGGGTTTTTGGCCTTGAAAGCGTCAGTGCGATGTTCGCCCCCCATGACGTCAACAGAGACGAATTCTATTTTGTCCATCGCGCCCTTTTCAGCAAGCGCAATGCGGATCCGAGCCGGGTTCGGGAAGCCTTCGACGTCATAAATTTTCATGGGTAACTCTCCAAGTGTTGGGTTTGATTGTAATCTACCTACTACTTGGTTGGCATCTTGGCAAATGATTTTTTGATACATCCAACTTTCCGCATGACCATCAGAAACAGCAGGCTACGGATGGGTGAAAAATCGAGTTGACCAAATGCCTGCTACCAAACCATTTCGAACGTTTCTGCATGACAGATTTCAACAGTGAGCGATAACGTAAGGCGTGCCCAACGACAGAATTTTAAAACGACGTTAAAAGTCACACATGCAAACGTGCTGTTGCGCTAAACGCTTTTTGACCCAAGTAACGCCTCGGTTATTTTTGACCTTGGGTCGCAAAGCCCATCCAGCACCGTGAAGTGATTTAAATCACCGTCCACAACGCATGACGCGGGCATGTCGAGGCCGCCCCACATATGCGCCATTAATTTGGACTGACGGATGAATTCGGGCCGTTCACCGCCGCCAACCCAACAGCAATAGGGAACAGGGCGTGCGGGGCGATGCAACACTGCGCTTTCCAGCATTGCTTCATCCTCGTCCAAGCACAGTGCAGCGTTCATCGCCGTATGCATCAAGGGGCGTAAATCGTGCAATCCGCTGATGGAAAGAACCCGTTCGATCCGGTCCACAGTGTCCGTGATCAAAGGCGTATCATCGCAAATCATCCGCGTCGCGAGGTGGCCGCCTGCCGAGTGTCCCGTGATACGGATCGGCCCTGCAACACGGGCCGCGGCACCTTCAATTGCGCGACCAATCTGCTGTGTCATCTGCGAAATCCGTACGTCTGGAGCCAGCGAATAGTTCGGCATGCAAACTGCCCAACCATTGGCACGCGCACCTTCGGCAAGGTGGGTCCAAAAGGATTTATTGAGCCGTATCCAGAACCCGCCATGAATAAAAACAACCAATCCCTTTGGGGTAGAGTCCGGCCAAACGATATCAAACATTTCACGCGGGTGATCGCCGTACGGAACGTCGATATCAACCGTTACACCGCTCGCACGGTAGGCCGCTGCCGCATCTGTCCAAGTTTGCGGCAACGTGTCGGACCCTTCGACATGCGCCATGTTCGCGAATGCGTCATCCCAGTCTTGAATTGCTTTCAGCATTTAAAATCCTACCGCAAAAGCCCGACCAACCCGATCGCGATCACGGGAAAGGCCAGGATCAAGATCAAGGCAATCACATCCGCAAAGACAAACGGGATCACGCCCTTAAAGATGTGGCCAAGTTTAATGTCAGGCATCACCGCGCGCACGGTAAAAACGTTCATGCCAATGGGCGGCGTGATCAGGCCCATTTCGACCACCACAACCATGATGATCCCGAACCAGATCATGTCGACACCCATCAATTGCAATGTTGGCAAAAACACCGGGACGATCAGCAACAATAGACCGACGGCCTCGAACACCATGCCCAGCACGATGCAAATCGCACAGATGAATAAAACAACGCCCAGCGGGCCCTGTCTGACGTCAGCGCCTATGGGTCCAAATAGCGTTATTTGATAAGAGAGTGTTCTTGGCTCATCGTAACCACTGAGGAGTGGAAGATGAGACAGACAAATGGAACACGCAAAAGCCCTGGCGAGA